>CAZWIM010000001.1:0-222721 GCA_964634265.1 uncultured Chitinophaga sp.
AGATGAAAACCTGAAAAAGAAACTGGCCTGATAGTGTAAATGAAAAGAATAAAAATTAAAAGCTGCGGGACTTATAGTCTCGCACTTTTGTTTTACGGTTTCTGGTCATTTATCTACTTTATAGCTCAATAGCCTAACCAAAAAGGCCATCCGTTAAAACGAATGGCCTTTTACAGTTGTATTGAAATCTATTACACCTTGAAGTGTGCAAAAGCTTTATTAGCTTCAGCCATACGGTGTGTATCCTCTTTTTTCTTGAAAGCGGCGCCTTCACCCTTGCTGGCAGCTACTATCTCGTTAGCAAGCTTATCAGCCATGCTGCGTCCGTTTCTTTCACGACTGTAGCGGATCAGCCACTTAATACTGAGAGATATCTTCCTGTCGGGACGTACCTCAGAAGGTATCTGGAAGGTAGCACCACCGATACGACGGCTGCGAACCTCTACGGCAGGCGTTACATTGGCCAAAGCCTTTTTCCACACTTCATAACCATCTTCATTAGTGAACTTAGCCACTTTATCCAGTGCATCATAGAAAATGGTAAAAGCTCCACTTTTCTTTCCTTCCCACATAAGGTTATTAACAAAACGGGTTACCAGTTTATCGTTAAACTTTGGATCCGGTGCTAAAGGGAGTTTCTTTGCTTGTGCTTTACGCATGACTTATAATTTCTTGTATTTATTTTTATTTTTTAGCCTTTTCTTTCTTCGTACCATACTTGGAACGGCTCTTCTTCCTGTCCTTTACACCGGCAGTATCCAATGAACCACGGACAATATGGTAACGAACACCCGGAAGATCTTTTACCCTTCCACCACGGATCAGCACAATAGAGTGCTCCTGCAAATTGTGACCTTCACCGGGGATATAGGCAATCACTTCCACTTTATTTGTCAGACGAACCTTGGCCACTTTACGAAGGGCAGAGTTCGGCTTCTTTGGAGTAGTTGTATACACCCTTGTACATACGCCACGGCGCTGAGGGCACTGATCCAAGGCACGGGATTTACTCTTGGCCCTGATGATTTCTCTTCCTTTTCTTACTAATTGTTGAATTGTAGGCATTCTTAACCCTTATTTTTGGGACGGCAAAGGTAAAGGCACGGGGCCTAATATCCAAAATTTACAGTTTCTTTTTACAAATTTCACCTGCATAATTTGTGAGTAACCCCAAGAATTGCTTTAAAATAATTAAAAACGGGGACAGGAAAGATAACGCAATGGTTTTCCGCTTTTTCTGCCTGTATAGGTCAGTGAAAACTCAAGGCTGTTTGTACCCGGAACTGCCTTTCCCAGATCTGAAATGGTAAGATCGTAACTAAAACCGAACCTCCAGTTACTATATTCAATGCCTAAAAGTGGCACAATGGCATCTTCAACCCGGTAATTGGCACCCAGGAACAGGGAAGTCCGCTCATTAACCATGTAGCTGCCATACAATCCGGCCATTTTTTCACTGGCATTACCTTGCTTCATATATAACCCATGCGGAGTCAGGCTAATCACATCTGTTATATTGATGCGGCAACCGGCATGAACTGTCATTCTCATCGGAAGCGTTTGCTTCACACCGACAGCCACAAAAGGATCCTGCGGTCGGGTAAGATGAAAAAGACCTGCCCCGGCAAATACATTGGCCTTCTTATCACTGCTCCCATCCAGGTAAGAAATACCAGCTCCAACATCTAATATTGATGCTGAGGTCCTTGTCAATACATCCGCTGTGGCCAAATTCGGGTCAAACCCGGTAACCGGATTCCATTGGTCGCCAAACTGAAATTTGCTGACATCAAACCTGCGGCTAAGTAATCCGGCCTGTAATCCAACAATAATCTGCTGGCTCTGATCTTTTCCAAACTTAACTCCACTGTAGGCAATACTTGCATAGGCATTCAGGTATTGATAACCGGCTTCGCCTGCAGTCTGATTCAAAAAATTTAATCCAAGGTTAAGGTTCTTCTCAGTAGCCACATCAGCAGATATACCGATAGTAGTAAACGGAGTCATCACACTGCTCCATTGATTGCGGTAAATAGCCGTAAACCGGTAACCTCCATCCATAGCTCCGGTTAATCCAGGGTTCAGCCATAAAGGATAGGCATAGTATTGTGAAAAATGCGGATCCACTTGTGCTGATATAGAACCGTTCAGCGAGAAAAAAAGTAGTATAGTTTTTACAACCTTTTTCATTTTTTACCTGATTAAACTTATAGATCCTTTTTTATTAATAATAGCACCGTCCTGCAATGCTACTTTCAGAGAATAAGCATATACCCCCACCGGCTGCTGCTGCCCGTTATATTTTCCATCCCAGCCCCGGCTGATATTATCAGAAGCAAAAATCAGCTGCCCCCATTGGTTGAATATCCTGAATTGAATAGATGAAACATAATTGCCGTATACAAACAATATATCATTCTTCCCATCCCCATTGGGTGTAAATACATTGGGCACAAAGATCTCTTTACTGCTCAGTGTTGTTCCGGGAACAGGTACAGACCATGCACTTGTTTCGCAGGGCTGGCCACCTGTGGCCCTTACCTGGAATACAATTGTAATATTTCCCATCAGCCCGGTAATAGTATGTGATGTTCCGGTAGCGCCGGAACTCGGTATTGAAAAAGTAGTACCTCCGTTTGTGGAAACTTCATAGCCAGCGGCCCCTGCAACTGCATTCCAGGAAAATGTAAGAGAAGTAAAAGTGACATTAACAAGGCTGGCAACCGGAACGGCAAGTGGTTGCAGTAATGAAATAATTACCGCTGTCCTTGTTGCACTGATACAACCCGAATTATTGACCGCATCCACATAAACAGTAGTGGCACTTGTAATGTTACTCACCGAAAATGAAGTACCTGTACCTGCCGGCGTTCCTCCGGTTGCTGTAGTGTACCAGTTATAAATAAAACCAGCCTGCGGATTTTGAACCTGTAACACTGCGTTGTAACCGCTGCATACACTAACGGGATTAGCTGATGGCGCAGCAGGGATCGGACTGAGTGTAATATTCACCGGTGTTCTGCTGCTGCTTCTGCAGCCGGGGCTACTAATAACCTCCACATAATAAATAGCAGCAGCAGTTACATTTGGTATTGTATAGCTGGTACCGGTAGCCAAAGCAGTTCCCCCCGTTGCTGCGGCATACCATTCATAAGTATAACCGGCCTGCGGGCCCTGTACGATCATAGTGGCATTACTACCAGGACAAACAGCTACATCAGGAACAACAGCTGGCGCTGGAAGATTATTGACCGTAACTGTCACTTGTGCAGAAGCTGTACAGCCGAGTGTATTCGTTGCATTTAAAGTATAAGTAGTTGTATTTGCCGGCGAAACAGTGATACTGGTTCCTGTGGCAGCACCCGGTGTCCATGTCCAGTTGCTCATTGTTCCGACAGTTGATGAAGCTGTTAATGTAGAATTAGCACCTGCACAAATTGTTGCCGGGCTGGCTGTTGCCGTGATAGCAGCATTATTATTCAAAGTAACCGTGCCATTGTATGTCGAAACACAGCCATTTGCATCAGTGATGGAACAGGTATAATTGCCGGGTGCCAGCCCCGTAGCGGTGGCTCCTGTTTGAACCGGGCTGGTGTTCCAGGAATAACTGTAAGGAGAAGAACTACCAGTTACTGTGAGAGCGATACTGCCATTGGGACCATTACAGTCACTGGGTGTTATTACTGGCCCAACTGTAATACTATAAGGCAAACCGGAAACCGCCAGGAAAACTTCATTTGGAAACGGTGCATTGGCACCGGCTACGGTAACATTACTTATATTAATCCGTTGTACCTGTTTGGCAATATCTGTACAATTAAGTGTGATTTCAATATAATACATCCGTGGATTCGTCGGATAACCATCATCCCCCCATGGGGCAGCTGCCACCCTACTACATCTTCCAAAACCAGTCAGGACCTGGTTAGTAGTACCATTGAACCAGTCTGCAATACCCGCATTGGTTACATACGGTACGGTGGTACCATCAGTAAATGTAATGCTCATATTCACCAGTGCATTTGCCGGTGCTACATTTGCTTCGGTAGCCAGGCATAGTATCCGCAAACGGGCATAAGATGCCGGAGTGACAAGGTCAAGGCTGCCAGATTGGCTCCGGAATAAAGAAAGTGCATTATTGCCAGAATAATTGGCCAGTTGAAATGTCATACCAGTTGCAGTAATCGTTCCGTTATCAGGAAGTCCCCCAGCTCCGATGCTGGCAAAAGCCCTGAATGCTTCTGTATACATCACTTTATTGGAAGCGGCAGCATCCATGGCAATGGTTGTCGTAGCAAGAGAAGAAGGTCCTGCTTCAGCAATGACATCCTGGTTAAAACCGTTTACAGCTACTGGAGTAAACTGCGACCAGCCATTAATGAAATAAAAGAGGGAAAACAACAAGAGCCTTCCCTTAAGAGCATACTGCATGCTTTAAATATTAATAGTACCAGAAAGACAGGCAATAATTAATCGGGAATTTTAATAAGGATGCGGTAGAAACAAAAAAGGGTCACCGTTGGCGACCCTTTAAAAGTAGTTCTTTTTTTATTAAACTTTCTGCATCCAGTTGTATTTGTCTTCCTTGTGACCAGTACGAATATCCGTAAGCCACTGTTTGAGAGCTGGTGCAGTTCTCCAGTGATCCACATCAAATTGCATAACAAAATCTTTGTAGCGCAATTCTTTAATAAAAGAAATAGTTGCAGCTGTACCAGTTCCAAAAGCTTCGTAGAAAATGCCTGCTTTGTATGCATCGATAAGGTCATCAATGCTGATATTTTTTTCTTCTACCTGGAAGCCCATTTCCTGCAATAAAGTAATAGCACTCAGACGGGTTACACCCGGTAAAATAGTACCCGGTTCCAAACTGGGTGTAATAGCAGTGTTACCAATGATAAAGAAAACATTCATCGTTCCACATTCCTGTACATATTTATGTTCAAAAGGATCAGTCCATAATACCTGGTCATATCCTTTTTTCTTTGCTTCAGCAGTGGCATACATCGCTGCCCCATAATTACCTGCCGCTTTTGCATAGCCAACGCCACCTGTAACTGCCCTCACATATTTTTCCTCTACATATATACGCATTGGCGCACTGTAGTAAGGTCCTGATGGACTCAGGATGATCATGAACTTATAATTCTCAGAAGGACGAACACCAATCATCTCATCAGAAGAGAACATAAATGGCCTGATGTACATAGAGTGATCCTGCTGCGTAGGTATCCAGTTCCTGTCCAACCCTACCAGTTGAAGCATTCCATCCATAAAAAGTTCTTCCGGAACAGATGGCATGGCCATTCTCTCCGCGGAAATATTAAACCTCTTGAAATTATCATAAGGGCGAAAAATAAAGGCCTCGCCATCTTTATCCTTATACGCTTTAATGCCCTCAAAAATGGCCTGCCCATAATGGAGGGCAGCCAGTGAAGGACTTAGTAACAAAGGCTGGTAAGGTTTTATCTCAATATTTTTCCATTCCCCGTTTTCATAATCTGCTTCCAGCATGTGGTCGGAGAAAAACTTACCAAAAGGGAGATTTTCCAGGTTCAGATCCTGCAGTTTACTGCGTTCTGCCTTACGAATTGAAATATCCATAGCTGCCACCATAAAACTTTATTTTTGACAGGTCAAAGAAACGAAAAAAACTAACACTCATTTGTAAATAATTGTCAGGCCTGATATGGATTTAAATCATATAAAATTACCCGTAGCAGTCATAACTGAGCTTTATAAATCAGTATTGGTGGAACCGTCTCTTACCTCCGGGATGAGGGAAACTATTGTACCTGCGGAAAAGCCTGTGATAATCAGTAGTGAAGCCAAATCAGCTGAATGGAAATCACTGGGATCAAATGAAAAAAAGATTTTGATTATAGTCAGTAATCCCGATGCGGTTTATTTACCGGATCAAACCTTGAATTTTTTAACTGGAGTGCTTGGCGCCTGCAAACTCAGCCTTGCCGATGTAGCGATCGTAAACAAGTTTCATTACCCGGAAGCTGGCTATAAAGAGCTCATTAATTATTTCAAGAGCAGGATGATATTGTTGGTAGGAGTAGAACCGGGTGCATTGGGATTACCCATCAATTTCCCATTTTACCAGTTGCAGGCATTTAATAACAATACTTTTCTTTTTACCCCGCCACTGGAAGAGATAGAAAAAGATAAACTGGAAAAAAGCAAATTATGGGTAAGCCTGAAAAGGCTCTTTAATGTATAAACACATGACGTTGATTTTTGCCACCAACAATCAGCACAAAGTGGATGAGATAAGAAATGTGCTTGGCCAAAACCTGGAAATAATAACGCTAAAAGAAGCCGGCATTGATGTGGATATACCTGAACCTCACGATACGCTGGAAGCAAATGCATCCGGTAAATCAGCCTTTATCTTTGAACTTACAGGCACTGCCTGTTTCAGTGAGGACACCGGCCTGGAAGTGGCCGCATTAAATGGTGAGCCCGGCGTAAAAAGTGCCCGCTATGCCGGCGAAGACAGGGCTTTTGATGCCAATATTGAGAAGCTTTTGAGTAATTTGTCGGGTAAACGAGATCGTTCGGCCCGTTTCAGGACTGTTATATCCCTGTTAATAGATGGTACCGAAACGCTGTTTGAAGGCATTTGTAACGGCAAAATAATATCGGAAAAAAGGGGCACACAAGGCTTTGGATACGATCCGGTGTTTATTCCCGAGGGAAGCGACCGGACTTTTGCCGAAATGAGCCTAACCGAAAAGAATCAATACAGCCACCGGAAAAGGGCCACTGAAAAACTGGTAGCATTTTTGAATAGTTATCAACAAACCACTGATTTTGACACCCGAACGCAACCAAATAATCACTGAAAGCGACCTTATAAATGGATGCATGCAAGGCAACCGGCGCATGCAGGAAGAACTCTACCGTCGCTTTTCCCCCAGGATGTATGCAGTCTGCCTGCGCTATGCCAGCAATGCCGAAGAAGCGGAAGATATATTGCAGGAAGGATTTATTAAGATCTTTAAAAAATTAGACAGTTTCCGCGGCGATGGCTCTTTTGAAGGATGGATAAGGAGAATATTTGTCAATACCGCCATCGAGCATTTCCGCCGGAAAAGATACCTGATGCCGGTTACAGAAAAAGAAGAAAATACCATTGAAGGTAAATACACTTCTGTACTGGATGAACTCGGTGCCAAAGATATTATGGCGCTTATCCAGGAACTGTCACCCGGTTACAGAACTGTCTTTAACATGTATGTGGTGGAAGGCTACACCCACAAAGAAATTGCAGATATGCTCGGCATCAGCGAAGGTACCAGCAAATCGCAGCTCTCCCGGGCAAAGGTCATCCTGCAGGATATGGTGAGAAATTTTATTGATAAGGAAAGAGGGGCAAAGACAAAATAATGAACAGCAGTTTTCAACATATCATTTTTAACCACGAAGTATCACCACCCGATCATTGCTGGGAAAAAATAACCCGGGAACTGGATGATTCCGCTATACAGCATTCTTTCCCTAAAAAATTACAGGAGGCAGCAATAACGCCTCCGGCACATGCCTGGGAAAAAATTGCAGCTGAACTCGAAAGCAGCAGTACTGCATCAGCTATTGCGGCTAAACTGCAGCAGGCAGCCATAATGCCTCCCCCTTATGTTTGGGATAATATTGAAACCGAACTTGATAATGAGCAAAGCCAAACTCCCAAAAGAAACCGTTCACTGCTCAGGTATGCAGCCGCTGCTGCAATATTAGGTCTGCTGGCCTGGGGAGCTTCTTTTTTGCTGAACAATAATGATACTGACACTACCGCCGGCCTGCAACCCAACAGTAAGACTGATACCACTGAACCAGTCATCACGGCACAGCCCCCCATTCCGGGAGAAGATGTGGCCGCTATCAGTGCCGAAGCAGCTATTGAAGAAGCGAGGAATGATGCAGCCCTTGAAGCCAGTAAAAAAACCTATGCCCGGCTGGATGTAAATACTGTGCAAAAGAAAATAAAAAATGTTTCCGCCTTTAACTTTGGTGTGACAACGGATGATGAATATGACGGAAATGCTGTTGATAAAACCACCGATATCAGTAAACGTTATATTGTGTTAATGACCCCCGATGGTCATTTCATCCGGATGTCAAAAAAATTAAAAGACCTTGTATGTTGTATTTCCGGCGAAGAAATGGATGAAGCCTGTTTAGATCAGCTAAAACGCTGGAGAGAAAAAATTCTCAGCTCCTCTGCTATACATGCCCCCGGAAATTTTGCAGATATTCTCAACCTGGTAACCTCCCTGCAAGATAACAACCAGTAGAATAATTATTTTACACTTATTTTATTGAAGCATTAATGATAAGCAGTAATCATTTGTCATCCTAAGCTTGCCGAAAGGAGGCCAATGAATTTCTGAAATGAACTTTATCTTTAAATAACCGACATCTAACAAGAGAATCATGGCAAGGGTAAAAATTGAACTGCCTCCCCGATTTGCATTTAGTTGTAAAATTCCGGTACGCATTACCGACCTTAACTATGGCGGTCATGTAGGCAATGATACGGTGCTTTCACTCATTCATGAGGCCAGGATGCAGTTCCTGCGGTATTTCGGCTATACTGAAATGAACCTGGCCGGGGTCAGTATGATCATGGCCGATGTGGCCATTGAATTCAAGAGTGAATTGTTTTATGGGGATACAGTAACTGCACATGTAACAATCAGCGAACTCTCAAAGATCGGCTTTGATATTGTTTACAAATTAGAAAAAGAGGAAAACGACAGCGTAAAAACGGTTGCATTGGCCAAAACCGGGATGATCTGTTTTGATTATGACAGAAAGAAGATTGTAACAGTGCCGGAACAAGTGAAACAAAAGTTAACTGCAACTTAATCCATACACAGTATTATTGATTCCATATCCGCCAGCTCTCCTCTGCCTGCAGCACCAGCATTTCTTCACCGTTCTTAATAGTGGTGCCCTGCTCCTCTCCTTTCTGCAGAAATAATGTTTTAGCCGGGTTATACACCAGGTCGTACAACAAATGTTTATCGGTAAGATATAGGTAAGGTATAGCGGGGCAACTACCTGTATCCGGCTCCATACCCAATGGGGTGGTGTTGATGATTAAGAGACAATCTGAAATGATCTTTTTATTGATATCCTGGTATGTCAGTGTGGAATGATCATGCTTCTTCCGGCTTACAATATCAAAACTGATCCCCAGTTTTTTTAAAACAAAAACCACAGCGGCCGTGGCTCCGCCATTGCCTAATATCAATGCTTTCTGATGATACGATTTCAGCAGCGGGACAAGGCTCTTTTCAAAACCAGTAACATCGGTATTATAACCCACCAGTTTTCCGTTGATGATGTTGATACAGTTACAGGCCAATAATTCTTCCGGTATGCGCTTTTCATCCAGGTAAGACAATACCTGCTGCTTGTAAGGAATAGTCACATTGAGACCTTCCAGTTCCGGATTTTTTTCCAGCAATGACCTCAGCCCTTCAATTGTCTTCAGGGGAAAGAGTTCATAGCGGCAACCGGTTACCCCTTCCTTCTCAAACTTTTCAGTGAAATATTTTTTAGAGAAAGAATGAGACAAAGGATAACCGATTAGCCCAAATAACCGCATCAGGCCGTTACTTTTTTATCCAAATAAAGATTGAACGTATCTCCACGGAGACCGATCCGCATTGCTTCCAGCGGAATTACTTCGGTGGGGGCAATATTGCCAAGGTTTACATTGCAGCCCAGCAGTTCAATGAAGTATAACTGTTGTGCTTTTTGTGGCGCTTCCCAAATGATCTTTTCGCCGGGTATCTGGGTCAGTATTTCCTGCACCAGTCCTTCCCTTACTTCACCACTGCCGCGGTAAATTCCTACATTACCTGCTTCCCTTGCTTCCGCAATCACATAGCTGGATCCGGCCTCCAGTTCAGCCTTCATCAGCTCAATCCACTTATAAGGGGGAATAATATGTGTGGCATCCTTGCTGCCCACTTCACTCAGTACTGTGCCATGTTTTGTCAGTTTTTCAATATAGCCACATTTCTCTGCATGAGGAATAGTGATAGAGCCATCACTTACCTCCATATAGGAAATACCAAATTCCTTGCACACATTCACATAATCCTCAAACTGGTTACGGATCAAAAATGCTTCAAATAAAGTACCGCCGAAATAAACAGGTATATCAAAACTGCGGTACACGTCCAGTTTCTCTTTCAGGTTGGGAGTAACAAAAGAAGTTCCGAATCCTAATTTGATAATATCTACATGCGGATGCGCCACACTTAAAAAATTCCTTGCCTCATCTACGCTCAGGCCCTTGTCCATTACCATGGTAATTCCTGATTGACGGGGTTTCTTATTTCTCTCGGGGATCTGTGTCAGGTTAAAATTCATATACTTTCGGTTTGAAATGAAAAGATCTTAAAGACGGCGGCAAAAATAGGGAAGAAACAGCAGAGAGATGCTGATAAGAACAATGCTTCTAAAACCTACTTATCAGATAGACTTTTTACGTTTGTATTTTGCCAGTATATCCACCACCTGCTGATTCTGCAGTATGGCCGGGTTTAGCTCTACAAACTTCTTTAGTTGCTTTGGTGATTCTTCCAGTGCTTTCTCCAACTGTAATAAAGCTTCTTTGCTTTTACCAGCAGAGAAAAGTATGGCTGCTTTATAATAGGTAAAAAGGGGCTTGCCATGTGTAGCATGTTGCGCTGCATCGGTTTGCTCCAGTGCCTCATCAAAAAAATCAGCTTTGTACAGGCAGCGTATCAACGCTTCCCATCCGGCAGCATTGCGGGGTCGCATCCGCACTACATTCGTAAAATATTGAATAGCATCTTTAAAAAGGCCCTGTTGAATTTTACATTCACCGGCCAATAAATTATACTCAGGCTGAAGCCTGTGAATCTTCATCGCCGTTTCTAACTGTTTCAGGCTGCTGTCCCAGTTTCCCTCATTGAAATAAGTACAGGCAATCTTATAATAAAGCTTACTGTCGTCCGGCCGCAGGTGAGAGGCTTTCCGATAGTATATTCTTGCCTGCCCGAAATTCTTCAGCCGGTCATAACAGTGACCAATGGCTTCAAAGATCACATCTTCGGGTTTGGCCAGTTCGTTCACTTTTTCCAAAACTTCTATAGCTTCTTTGTATTTGCGCAGCCGTATATAAGCATCGCCCATATTTCTGTAAGCATAGTCAAACTTTTCATCAATGGTAATAGCGTACTGGTAAGCATCAATTGCCTTTTCATACAGTTTTATTCCCTGGTAGGCGGCTGCAAGATTGAACCAGGCGAGTTCGTTGTATGGATATTCATCAATGATCTGCTGGTGCAGCCGTATGCTTTCTTCATTGCGGCCGGTAAAATCTGTCCAGAAACAGATCTTATACAAAGCTTCCTCGTTGTTGGGCTCTTCTTCCAAAACCATCTTAAGGCAGTCAAACACCTTGTCAAAGTCTTCGTAATCATCATACACATCGGCCAGTTCAAACAGCAGTTCCAGCTTCTCTTCTCCCTCAAATTGAG
The DNA here is from genome assembly GCA_964634265.1 of uncultured Chitinophaga sp. Classification (GTDB taxonomy): domain Bacteria; phylum Bacteroidota; class Bacteroidia; order Chitinophagales; family Chitinophagaceae; genus JJ008. Next base: position 11,532 of record CAZWIM010000001.1, read on the forward strand.
AAAGTGCTTCTTCTAACAGTTGTACTGCCTTTTCCTGTTGGTCCAATGCCAGGTAGGCATCCGTTTTCAGGATATAAATATTAATATCGTTGTTATCAAACAAAGAAGCCTGCTCCAGTATATCCAGCGCCTCCTGGTAGCGACGGGTGGCCAGCAGGATATCTGCTTTTTTGATGAGCAGCATGGCAGAATAAGGATACTGTTCGGCGCCAAATTCAGCAGCTTCCATGGCCTTAACGAGGTCTTCTTTCTCGTGGAAATAGTCAATTATTTTCTCAAAGGAATCTTCTTCAATAAAGGAGTGCTGGCGTCCGTTCTTGAGGTTTTCGTATTGTAAAAGCAGTTCTTTTAGTTGTTCCCGATCTTCCCGGTATGGATTATCTTTCATTCGTTCCGGTGGTTTGATGAATAATGTCCGACTTTCGGATGATAAAGAGCCAAAGCAGGCAGCAAAATCCCTTTACTCCCTGAAACTGTTTTATTCTCAACAAGTTAATATAAAAAAATGGGTAAATAAAGTCCCTAATTTTCCCCATATGTGCAAAATAATGGCAATTTTTAAGCAACCTGCCGTAACAAATTCCCTTCTTCTGCGTTAATGAAGTACTAAAGTTCTGGATAAACGGTTTGTTTTATAATTTCATTTGTCGTTATTTTTGTAATCGATGAACCACCCAAACACCATATTTACGGGTAAAATGCTGCGCAGAAAACTGGCTGTCATTATGTTGATGGCTGTATCGGCTGTAGCTGCTTTTGCCACCTTGGGTGATGGAAAAAAATCAACTGATCTGCCCAAGAAATCCACCTTGCTTTCCGGTCGAACTTCAACTTCTGGAAGTTTCTCTCTTCGTTCCGGCTATAGCTACCGTGGTAACCAGGTAATTAATGCCGGAGCGGAGAAAAGGTATATAAACCTGAATGCTACGGTTAAGTTGCAAAAAGGTAACACTACCTATATCGTTCCCCTGAAGAAAAAAGTGGTGGTGGCCAATGTTAAGATCGATTTGGGCAATCGCTCCCTTCAGCGGAATTAATCATTTTTTATACCCCCCATACTTTCCTCGTAGGTCATAACCCTGTATCCTGATTTAGGAAGATCAAACTTTGCCTGTTGTACAGGATTGAAATTGATCGTGGCAACTGTATAAGTTACAATCATATTTCCCAATGATGCTTCATACTGCATGGCCAGTCCCGGCAGGTTTTTATTGATGTATTGAAAGTCTTTGTTTACCGGTATCAGATCTTTGGTAAAATACACAGTGAATGAACTGCTGTCAGCCATTTTACCGATAGCCTTCTGGCATTTATACCCGGCTATTGTCTTGTATTCTTCTGTGTAAGTAAAAGAAATACCTTCATATTTTTTATTAGAGGCTTTCCAGTTATCCGGTGTCATTTTGATCATGTATTTCTGATCGCCATAATCTTTTAATACTGTAACATGGCCGGTTTTACCATCAATAATGGTGGATTGAACACCCAGTGAACTGATCATTTCTGAACGGCTGGAGTTACCCTTAAGATAAATGACACTGGTAGCTCCATCCAGCAGGTCAACCGCTTTAGGTTCTTTGTCACTGGTATTGATGACAATATCATATGAAATAGTAGCTTCTGTCAGCCTTCGCTGTGCATTTACTTCAGTTATTGCCAACAAAGCCAAAAGACTAGTAAGTATGTATAATTTTCTTTTCATTGTATTCTTATGTCTTATATAGTAAAAGACGTGCCAATTTAGCCATTAAGTTGCGTAAAAAGAAAAACCGGGCCTTGGTAACACCAGCCCGGTTTCTCTTAAGATATCTTTAACGCAGATCAGCGTTTGTTCTTTTGCTGCATATCTTTTATCTTCTTTTGCTGTTCCTGCATCTGTTCCACTCTCTCCTGCCACTTGGATTTGGTTTTGGGCTTTTTACGGTTCTCCTCGATTTTAGCTAATATCTTATTGTGATCGATTATATAGTTCTGGATGATGAATTGCAGAATCAGTGTTACCAGGTTGGAAACGGTGTAATACCAGGTAAGACCGGATGGCAGCCTGTTAAAGAAGAAAAGCAGAAAAACAGGGAAAATATAAGGCATGTACTTCAACACCGGGTTACTTTGGTCTGGTGTCATACTCATACTGTACCAGGATATCATAAAGCTGGTAATACAAGCAGTAATATTAAATAAACTGAGGTGGCTTCCCAGTAATGGAATATGGAACCCAAACTTGATAGGATCATCAAAAGCAGCCAGGTCAGAAGACCATAGAAACTCGGCACCCCTTAACGATACTTCTGAGTTAAAGAAGCTAAACAAGGCAAAGAAGATAGGAATTTGCAGTAATGCAGGAATACATCCGCCCAAAGGATTTACCCCGGCTTCCCTGAATAATTTCATCTGCTCCATACTCATCGCCTGCCTGTCTTCTCCATACTTATCTTTCAATGCAGCAATCTCAGGCCGAAGTGCTTTCATTTTAGCGCCGCTCAGGTAGCTTGAATAAGTAAGCGGGGAGATCAGCAGCCTGATAAATAAAGTAAGCAGGGCAATAGCAATACCCATATTGCCGACCAGGCCACGGAAGAAATCATAAATAGGTAAAATGATAAAGCGGTTCAATGGACGAACAAAAGAATACATTCCCTGGCCAAGGTTCACCAGTTTTTCAAACTTCATGTCATACTTCTTCAGGATATGGTAATCAGAAGGTCCATAATAAATACTGAAAGGAGCAGAAACAGTTGTAGCTACCGGCAATTGTACTTTCATATTGGCAGTAGACTGCACAATGGTTTTGGTACTGTCTGCGGGAATAGTCCACTCTATTTTGCCATTGGTAAAATTATTTTTTGCAACCAGAATAGTAAAAAAGAAACGCTGTCGTACCCCGAGCCATTTTACTTCTTTATCAAAATTCTTATCGCTTCTTCTGCCAATAGTGTGATAATCAAAACTGCCGTCTTTGACATAGCCTACCTGGGTATTCTGCTTTTCGAAATCTGCGTCAGATTCCTGCTGAGCAGCGGCATATTGCCAGGTCAGGTTCATATTACCCTGAGTCAGCAGTTTATCGGCACCATTAAGTTCCGCCGTAAAATCAAGCATGTAATCATTTGGCTTTACAGTGAACTTATGTGTAATACTGCTGGTGGCCGTACTATCGGAAGATTGAAGGGTGAAAACAATAGATTGTGAGCCGTCTGCATTTTTTACAGGTTCTGCAGCATTAAAATACAACTCAGCAGTATTCGCTGTTGTGTTGTTGCCCGTATTAATGGAATATCCCAGCTTATCAAATGAAGAAGCGGCCAGTTTCACCTCACTGCTATCATGCCCTTTGAATTTTTTGAGTTCTACTTTTTTAACCTGACCACCTTTGTTGGTAAAAGTCACTTTTATCAGCTCATTTTCTGCTACTACAAGTTTTTCGGTAGTGTCCATAATGGCCGCCTGGAAACTGCCCACTTTGGTAACCTTGGTTACAGAATCAGCAATACGGTTTAAAGAATCCTGTTTGGGTTTATTCACCAGGTTGATAGAGTCCTGAATTGCTTTTTCCCTTTTTTGCTTTTCTGCCTGCTGCTTTCGATATTCAGATTGCTGCTTATTGGTGAAGTAGAAATAGCCAAAAAATAATCCAGCCAGTATTACAAAACCGATGACGGTATTACGTTCAAACTTCATGCTGCGTAAAAATTTAAAGACCGCAAAGATAACGGGTTTCTGGTTGCCAGTCGATGGTTTCTGACGCCGCTATACAGCACTCCTTTTGGTGCGGATTATATCATTTCGCTTTGCAGCAACGGGTTTTTATTCTCCGTTTTCTTTTCTGCATACAGCTTCGCTGCTTTGATAAAATGTACAAATAAAGGTTGCGGGTTTTCTACCGTGCTTTTTAACTCAGGATGGTACTGTACCCCTATAAAGAAGGGATGACGGGGTATCTCTACTATTTCCACCAGGTCAGTTCCGGGGTTTTTGCCGCTGGCAACCATGCCTGCTTGTTCAAACCGGTCCAGGTATTTATTATTGATTTCCCAGCGATGGCGATGTCTTTCGCTGATAGCATTGCTGTTGTAAATGGTATATGCCAATGTGCTGTCTTTGATTTCACAGGGATAAGCTCCTAAACGCATGGTACCACCTTTAGCCGTAATCTTCTTCTGTTCTTCCATCAGGTCGATTACCGGATCTTTGGTATCAGGATCCATTTCTGTTGAATGGGCCTCTTTAAGCCCTAGTACATTTCGGGCAAACTCAATTACAGCCATTTGCATACCAAGACAAATTCCGAAGAACGGCAGGCCATTTTCCCGTGCATATTTTACAGCTACAATCTTTCCTTCCACCCCACGGTGTCCAAATCCCGGGGCCACCAATAACCCGTCTAAACCCGTCAGCTTTTCTGCAACATTATCATCTGTGATGAACTCGCTGTGTATATTGATCACCTGCACCTGGCATTCATTCATCGCACCGGCATGAATAAAAGATTCGAGAATGGACTTATAAGCATCCTGCAATTCAATGTATTTTCCAATAAGCCCAATCGTCACTTTGCTTTTTGGATACTTGAGTTTATCCAAAAACTCTTTCCATTTACCTAACTCCGGTTCATTGTAGCTGGTAATATTTAATTTCTTCAAACTGATAACATCCAGTTTCTCTCTCATCATCAGCAACGGCACCTCGTAAATAGTGGGTGCGTCAGCAGCTTCTATCACTGCTTCCATCTTCACATTACAGAATAAGGCGATCTTTCTTCTTAACTCCGAATTAAGCTGCTTTTCTGTACGGCAAACGATAATATCCGGGTGCACACCTTCCTGGCTCAGCATTTTCACACTGTGCTGTGTGGGTTTTGTTTTTAATTCTTTGGCTGCTTTCAGGTAAGGAATCAAGGTAAGATGCACCACAAGGGTATCCTCTTCCGGCAGCTCCCATTGTAACTGACGGACGGCTTCTACAAAAGGCAAACTCTCGATATCACCCACTGTTCCGCCAATTTCCGTTATTACAATATCATACTCGCCACCCTGTCCCAGTTGCAGCATCCTTCTTTTTATCTCATCTGTAATATGCGGCACCACCTGAACGGTCTTACCCAGGTAAGCCCCTTCCCTTTCTTTATTAATAACGGTTTGATAAATACGGCCTGTGGTGACATTATTGGCCTGAGAGGTAAATATATTCAGGAATCGTTCGTAATGACCAAGATCAAGATCTGTTTCCGCTCCGTCTTCAGTTACATAACATTCACCATGTTCATACGGGTTCATTGTACCGGGATCGACATTAATGTAGGGATCAAATTTCTGGATAGTAACCCTTAGCCCCCTTGCCTGTAATAGTTTGGCAAGCGAAGCAGCAATGATCCCTTTACCTAATGAAGAAGTAACACCACCGGTAACAAAAATATACTTGGCCATATAAAATGGTTATTAATTTAAAACACCTGTTAAATGATCTGATAAATGAGCCTTATGGTATGACCAGCGGAAAATGCTGTACTTCAAACCCTGTGCAGGAAAAATTCCGGGAGGTCGGACAAAGCTAAAAGAATTTTTCCGGCTGCTAAAATTTCATATCCACAGAAATAAAGAAGTCAGTGGAAAAAAACTTCTAAAAACAGAAAGCCGGCGTTTTTCAGCACCGGCCAATAAATTCGATGAAAATTAATTCTACCCGTTGGTTTTCATACATTCTTCGGAGCAGGTATGTCCGTCTTCACCGTGTACAAAAACATGCTGACCATCCTTGCAGTTTTCCGTACAGGAATGCACTTTAAATTCACCTCTTGTTGATTCTTTCATGCCCGGGTCAACTTTTTGCGGGGCCGGAGCTTTGGTTTCTGTTTCGGTACCGACTGGTTTATCTTCTTTTTTTTCATTCTTACAGGCAGTAGTTCCAACTAAGGCTGCCAGGAGGAATAAGGTCAGAATTTGTTTCATGATTTTTGTTTTAATACTTAAATATAAACAAAGCCTGGGATAGATTCTACTCCCTACTCTTTCACAATCTTATCATAGCTGGCAACCAGCCCCCTTATCAGCGACGAACTAAAGCCCTGGTGCTCCATTTCATTCAGACCGGCAATGGTGCAGCCTTTAGGAGTCGTCACTTTATCTATCTCCTGTTCAGGATGCGTCCCTTTTTCTAATAGTAATTCTGCTGCCCCTTTGATGGTTTGAGCTGCAATTAATGATGCAGTGGTAGCATCAAACCCTATCTCTATGCCTCCTTGTATATTGGCCCGTATATACCGCATAGCATACGCCGTACCGCAGGCTCCCAGTACAGTAGCAGCATCCATCAGTTTTTCATCGATCAAAACAGTACGGCCTAATTGATTGAACAATTCCTGTATATAGTTTAACTGTATTGCTGAAGCACCTGCATGTGCCAGGCAGGTCATACTCTGCTGAATGGCAATGGCAGTATTAGGCATAGCCCGGATAACAGGTACAGGTTTGCCTATAGCTTTTTGCAACTGCTCAATCCATACCCCCGTTATAACCGATACAATAAGATGTTTTTTGCCATCAAGAACCGGTTTTATTTCCTTGATAATGTCGGCATAATTATAGGGTTTTACTGCAAGGATGATAATTTCACTTTCCTTGACTGCTTTCTTGTTATCGCTGTGAACTTTACAACCTTTACTGCTGAACCTGTTTAAAGCACCAAGGTTTCTGCGGGTAACGGTAAGCTCTGCAGGTTTGCTGAAACCGCTTGCCATCAGGCCATCAGCAATAGAAGCTCCCAGGTTTCCGCCGCCAATTACTGCAATTCTCCGTGCCATAGTATTTGTTTGGGTAAAGATAAGCCTATAAAAAAATCCTTATACGTTTAATCATCCTGTCTACAGAAAAGAAAAGCTTCAACAAATGAAATGATGTGAGAAATATTTATACCCGGTTTAAAACCTTTTGACCTGAATTGATGTTTTCCTGCAACAAAATAAAATATATGCAAAAGAAATTCTTCTCATTGATTACTATCCTCAGTTTTAGTACTGTTGTTTTTGTTGCCTGCAATAATGACGGCGAAAAGAAACCGGCAGAAGACACCACTGCTACAGTAAAAGAAGAGCCTGCTGCACCCCCCGCAGAAGCTCCAAAAGATGTGGTAGATGTTGCTATTGGTTCACCTGATCACACCACACTGGTGACAGCAGTTCAGGCAGCTGGTCTCGTTGAAACATTAAAAGGTGCTGGTCCGTTCACTGTATTTGCACCCACCAATGCAGCTTTTAATGCATTACCAGCAGGTACTGTAGACGGTTTGCTGAAACCTGAGAAAAAAGCAGACCTTACCAGCATTCTTACTTATCATGTAGTACCAGGTGCTGTTAAAGCTGCTGATCTGAAGGATGGTCAAAAAATTAAAACGGTACAAGGCGCTGAGCTTACTGTATCCATTAAAGATGGTAAAGTGATGATTGACGGTGCCAATGTAACTGCCGCTGATTTAACCGCCAGTAATGGTGTGATTCATGTAATTGATGCAGTAGTGATGCCGAAGAAATAAGGTGCTTAATGTCGGGTTTAAGAAAAGGGAGTAACGAAAGTTGCTCCTTTTTAATAATATCTCTTTTGTAAAAGATAATTTCTGACATAATCTGACACTCCCTCCTCCAATGAAAAAAATTCCTCCGTATAACCGGAGTTCTTCAGTTTGGACATATTGGCCTCGGTAAAATATTGGTACTTGTCCCGGATGTCTTCTGGCATGTCTATGTACTCAATAACCGGCTCTTTGCCCATCGCGGTAAAAGTAGCTTTAGTTAAATCTTCGAAGGACCGGGCCTTACCGGTTCCTAAATTATATAAGCCGGAAGGCACATTGTTGTCCATGAGCCAGTGACAAACTTTTGCCACATCTTCCACATAAATAAAATCACGGAGTTGCTGTCCGTCTTTGAAATCGGGACGATGTGATTTAAAAAGCTTCACCGTGCCGGTTGATCTGATCTGGTTAAACGAATGAAAGATCACACTGGCCATCCTTCCTTTATGATACTCGTTGGGGCCATATACATTGAAAAACTTCAATCCTGCCCAAAATGGCGGCTGCTCTGTTTGTTGTAATGCCCATTTATCAAACTCATTTTTGGAAACTCCATAAGGGTTCAATGGATGTAATTTTTCCACCAGGTCATGTTCATCATTATATCCAAGCTCTCCGCTGCCATAAGTGGCTGCAGAAGATGCATATACTAAGGGAACATTGTTGGAGACGCAGTAGTTCCAGATATCTTTTGAATAAGCAACATTCAGTTTTTCATGAATACTGTAATCAAATTCAGTAGTGTCTGTCCTTGCACCCAAATGAAAAACAAAACTGATAGCAGGTTTATTTTCTTCCAGCCAGCCGAACAATTTTTCCCGTTCCACTTTTGCCATGAATTCTTTGGAATCAAAATTGAACCATTTATCCTCTTCATCAAACTCATCTGCAATGATGATGTTTTTATATCCCTGCTTATTCAGAAAACCAAGCAAATAACTGCCAATAAATCCTGCAGCGCCGGTCAATAATATTATTTTGTCTTTAGCAATCATATTGAACTCAATGCGGCTCCTGCTTCTTCTTTGGCGAGGTAGTTTTCAATGGATGTATCATATTTTTCTTTCCAAACTTCAATAGTTCCCCATGACTGTCCGTCTACACTCACTTCCCCATCGGTTACAGTTCCCAGTTTTGCAAAAGAAGTTTCTGTTTTGCGCATATGCCGGAGGAAATTAGCCACCTGTTCTTCAGCCACTGATACCACCACACGGCTTTGCGCTTCACCAAACCAGAAAGCATCGCTACGTAAAGGTTTACCGTCTGTATATGATTCATTTATTGTGTTTACAGCAAACCCTAATCCCCTGTTGAATCCTTTTTCAAACAACATGGTCATCAGTCCGCCTTCACTAACATCATGGGCACTTTGAATATCTCCGTTTTCAATCAATCCTTTGATCACTTGCTGCAGATGATATTCTTTCTCCAGGTCAAAATGAGGAGCCGGTGAATATTCCACTACGCAAAGTTTGGCCAGGTATTGTGAAGAACCAATATCATTTACAGATTCACCAATTAAATAAATGTGATCGCCTGCTTTTTTATAATCCAATGTCATTTTCCTTGTCACATCTTCCAGCAAACCCACCATTCCGATAGTAGGTGTTGGGAATACTGGTCCATCCGGATTTTGGTTATAGAAACTTACATTACCCCCTGTTACAGGAGTGTCAAACCGGCGGCAGGCATCACCCATCCCCTTTATGGCATGTACAAACTGGTAATAAACTTCCGGATCGTATGGGTTGCCGAAGTTCAGGCAATTGGTTACACCCAACGGCTGACCACCGCTGCAAACAATGTTTCGGGCGGCTTCACTTACAGCAATCATTGCTCCTTTATACGGATCAGCAAAAACATAACGGCTGTTGCAATCTGTAGTAACGGCAATTCCTTTGGTTGTCCCTTTCACCAATACAACAGCAGCATCAGTTGGTGCATTCGTAGAAGTATTATTTGTACCCACCATACTGTCGTACTGGTTGTACACCCATCGTTTTGAGGCGATGGATGGTAACCCGATAATCTTTTCAGCAACTTCTTTCAAACTACCTGGTTCCGGAACATTATCAATATTGAATTTGTTTATATCAGCGAAGTAAGCCGGCTCCTTATATTCCCGGTCATATTGCGGAGCACCGCCTCCCAATACCAGTTCATGTGCCGGGATGGAAGCATCAAGTTCTCCATTCATATAAAAATTCAATATACCATCATCTGTCACTTCGCCAATCACAGAACAAGGCAGATCCCATTTATCAAAGACTCTCTTTACTTCTTCTTCCTTTCCTTTCTCTGCTACCAGCAACATCCTCTCCTGGCTTTCACTGAGCAATAGTTCCCATGTCTTCATGTTCTTTTGCCGGGTTGGCACTTTATCCAGGTCAATTCGCATACCTACAGCACCCTTTGCACTCATTTCGGCGGTTGAGCAAATAATACCTGCCGCACCCATATCCTGCATACCTACAACGGCGCCTGTTTGAATTACTTCTAAACAGGCTTCCAATAATTTTTTTTCCTGGAAAGGATCACCTACCTGTACAGCAGGTAAGTCCTGTGCACTTTCTTCTGTTATATCAGCTGAGGCGAAAGAAGCACCACCAATCCCATCTTTTCCGGTAGCGCTGCCAACAAACATCACAGGATTTCCTTTTCCCAAAGCAGTAGCAGACACCGTTTCACCTGCTTTTACAATACCCACACTCATCGCATTTACCAATGGATTTGTATGATAGCACTCATCGAAATAGATCTCGCCTCCTACTGTTGGAACTCCAAAACAATTACCGTAGTGCCCGATACCATGTACAACACCGGATAACAAATGTTGTGTCTTATCTTCTTCGAGGTTACCAAACCTTAATGAATTCAACGCTGCAATGGGTCTTGCCCCCATGGTAAAAATATCACGATGTATGCCTCCTACACCAGTCGCAGCTCCCTGGAATGGTTCAATGGCAGATGGATGATTATGCGATTCTATTTTGAAGACTATTCCTAAACCGTCACCGATATCCATCAGCCCGGCATTCTCTTCACCTGCTTTTACCAACATACGACCACCTTCACGGGGCAAAGTTTTCAGCCATTTGATAGAGTTTTTATAACTGCAATGTTCACTCCACATGCCGGAGAATGCACAGAGTTCATTAAAGTTGGGCGTTCGTCCCAGTTTCTGCTTTATTAATTCAAATTCTTCGGCTGTCAATCGAAGTTGCTGGGCAGTCTTTACGGTTACTTCCATGTAGGGGAATATTGAGCCGCAAATTTACAAGTTACGGAGCAGTACCTCTTCATAACTTGTCAACTTTGTGCTGACATTCACCGCAATTATGGCTATTATTGCGCCATAAAGAAATCGGATTGGAACACCTTCTTTTTGTTGCCTGGCTGGTCTTTTTTTCCTGGTTAGTAACCCGGGTAAAGTTCTTTACCCAAACTGGATTAAGTAAACCTCAGCTAATTAGTTTTTTTCTGCTGAAAGTGATGGCAGGCATATTTTACGGCTGGATAGGTCTATACTATGGCGGCCTTGCAAAAATGCAGGACACCTGGAGTTTTCATTTTAGCAGTCTTGAAGAGTACAAACTGCTATTTAATGACCCCGGAGAGTTTTTTACCAATCTTTTTCGTGATCCGTATGAGTCGTCAGGGGTTGCTACCTTTTTTGGCAGTGATAATTCTTACTGGAATGACCTGAAAGGAAACCTTTTTATTAAGGTACTCTCAATTTTCAATGTGTTCAGCACAGGCAACTATTATATCAATGTGATCTTTTATTCATTCATCACTTTCTTTGGCCCGCTGGCAATTTACCGGGTCATGTCAGATGTTTTTCCTTCCGGAAAGCTGCCCGTATTACTCTCCACCTTCCTGATTCCTTCCTTTATTTACTGGACAAGCGGATTACACAAAGAAGGCCTCATTTTTACCGGTATCAGTCTAATTACTTATGCTATTTATTTTGGCACAAAAGAAAAAAAATGGAGTGTAAAACGGATCGCCAGCCTGGTAACCGGATTACTGCTTCTGCTGGCACTGCGTAATTTCATTTTTGTTATCATAGCAGGGGCTGTTATCGCATGGTTGCTGGCAAACAGAAAACCCCGTCATGGATTGATCATTTTTGCCGGCACTTACCTGGTTTTCCTGGCATTATTTTTCACTGCCCGTTACATTGACCCAAGACTTGATTTTCCGCAGGCAGTGGTGGATAAGCAAAAAGCTTTCCTTCAATTATCTCCCGGCAATTCAACTATACCAACCACGGAGCTTTCTCCAACAGCTGGCGGCTTTTTAAAGAATATTCCGCAGGCAGTAAACCTGTCAATGCTGAGACCTTTCCCTTCAGATGTAAATCACATATTGTCATTGGCCGCTGCAATTGAAATTGACCTGCTGCTCTTTTTATTTATCATCTTCCTGCTATGGCGAAAAAGAGAAAGCAGGCACAGTAACCTCGAACTTTTCTGCATATTTTTCTCCATATCCTTACTGTTGGCAATTGGTTTCACAGCCAATAACCTTGGCGCCATAGTACGTTATCGCAGTGTCATTATACCTCTGTTGATCATTCCTGTTGTTGCCCGAATTGACTGGAAAAAAATTGAATTAGCATTCAGCAATAACATTAAAAATAAAAATAATATTAAATAATTGACCAGAAAAACCTATTTTTTAAAATCTCGAGTTGACTAAAAACACATTTTTTCCCCATTTATAATAAAAAATTGGCTTAGTCAGCTCAAAATATTTGCTTTGCGGAAAATTATATAAAATGTCACTCCGATTTAAAGCAATAGACGGACTTACAGCAAAGTCAACTATTTCCGTAGAAAGTGCTGCAAAAATCACTTCCATTTTCAACAGTAATGTCTTTACCTTAAAGACGGCAAGAGAATACTTAAGTGATGAAGCGTATAAAAGTCTACAGGCTTCCATTAAGGCAGGTCACAAAATTGACAGGGCTGTTGCTAACCAGATTGCAAATGGTATTAAAGCATGGGCTGAAGCTAAAGGAGTTACCCATTTTACACATTGGTTTCAGCCATTGACTGGCACAACTGCAGAAAAACATGACTCCTTTTTTACCCTGAAAAGCGATGGCACACCCATTGAACAATTCGAAGGAGATGCATTGGTGCAACAAGAACCAGATGCATCATCATTCCCCAGCGGTGGACTGAGAGCCACTTTCGAAGCAAGAGGCTATACCGCCTGGGATCCTACTTCTCCTCCTTTTATAATGGAGATCGGACAGGGTAAAACACTATGTATACCTACCATCTTTGTATCTTATACAGGTGAGTCACTGGACTATAAAGCCCCATTGCTGAAAGCATTAGACGCATTGAATAAAGCTGCAGTAGATGTCTGCAACTACTTTGATAAAAATGTTACGAAGGTTACCCCAACATTGGGCTGGGAACAGGAATATTTTGTGATTGATGAAGCAATGTTCAATGCCCGTCCCGACCTGATCATGACTGGCAGAACAGTCTATGGTCATTCCTCTGCAAAGAACCAGCAATTAGAAGATCATTACTTCGGTTCTATTCCTGAAAGGGTGTACACCTATATGAGGGATTTTGAAAATGAAGCTTACAAGCTGGGGATCCCTCTTCGTACAAGACATAATGAAGTGGCCCCCGCCCAGTTCGAATGTGCCCCGATTTTTGAAGAAGTAGGTGTGGCAGTTGACCACAACTCTCTATTGATGGATATAATGGACAGAGTAGCCCGCCGTCATAACCTGAGAGTATTGCTGCATGAAAAACCTTTTGCCGGCATTAATGGAAGTGGTAAACACAACAACTGGAGTATGGCAACCGATACGGGTGTAAATCTGCTCGCACCCGGAAAAACTCCGAAAACCAACCTGATGTTCCTGACTTTCTTTGTTAATACCATCAAAGCAGTTCATGACTATGCTGATATATTAAGGGCATCCATCGCTTCTGCGCCAAATGATCATCGTTTGGGCGCCAACGAAGCTCCCCCAGCTATCATTTCAGTTTTCATTGGTCAATACCTTACCAAAGTGCTGCAGGATGTTAAAGAAAGGGTTTCAGACAAAATGGATGAAACGGATGAAAGCATGCTGAAGATCGATATCCATAAGAGTATTCCGGAACTGCTGATGGATAATACAGACCGTAACCGCACATCACCTTTTGCTTTTACCGGAAACAAGTTTGAGTTCCGTGCCGTTGGATCTTCTGCCAACTGTGCCAATCCTATGACCGTATTGAATACGATCATGGCTGAAACGCTTAAACAGTTTAAGAAAGAAGTTGATGCATTGATAGAGAAAGGTGAGAAGAAAGAGATTGCCATCATGCATGTAATACGCCAATACATTGTAGCCAGCGAAAAAGTACTATTTGAAGGTGATGGTTATAGTGAGGCCTGGGAAAAAGAAGCTGCCAAAAGAGGCCTGCCCAATGTAAAAACCACACCACTGGCACTCGATGCAATGATTACAGAAAAAGCTAAGGAGCTATTTGAAAAAAATAATATCTACAGCCACTCGGAACTAGAAGCAAGGCATGAGATTGAACTGGAGAAGTACATAAAAAAGGTACAAATTGAAAGCCGTATTATGGGTGAAATGGCAACAAGCCATGTATTACCAACTTCTATACGTTATCAAAACCTGCTGGCAAATAACATACTTCAATTGAAACAAGCCGGGTTGAAAGAATCTGCTTATGCAAATCAAATGCAGATATTAGAAAAGATCTCAGAACATATCAATAAGGCCAGTGACCTGGTAGAAAAGATGATCGAAGCAAGGAAAGTCTGTAATAAGATCGGGGATGTGAGAGAAAAAGCCATCGCTTACCAAGAAAAAGTAAAAGACAGTTTCTTTGACCAGATCCGCTATCATGTAGATAAACTGGAATTACTGGTTGATGACCGTGAGTGGTATCTTCCCAAATACAGGGAAATGTTATTCCTCAGATAAGCTAAAAGGACATATCTATCAGCCGGCAACCGAAAATTGCCGGCTTTTTTATTAGTTCCGTTTATGATAGTTCAATATTGCCCATGTGTTAAGCACCAATGCAAAGCCGCCGATTGTCAGTAACTGGTATTTTATGTCTGCCAGGCCGCTTCCCTTTAATACCACCATACGGACCACCTGGATGAAATAGCTCACCGGATTGGCTTTTGTAACTGCTTTTGCCCAATCCGGCATACTATCAATAGAAGTGTATAGCCCACTCATTAATACGAAGATCATCATCAGGAAAAAAGAAATCAGCATGGCCTGTTGCTGACTGTCGGCATAGGTAGAGATCAGCAAACCTAACCCGAGTACTGCCAGCAAATAGACAGCAGCAAACACATAAATAGTTAACATGCTGCCAGCCGGCACTATTCCATAAAAGAAACGGGCTATTAAGAATCCTATGGTAAACACCAGCAAACCTAATATCCAGAACGGAATTAATTTACCAAGTATGAAATGGACTTTTTTAACCGGTGTCACATTGATCTGCTCAATCGTTCCAATCTCTTTTTCTCTTACTATGTTAATAGCGGTCAGGTTAGCCCCCACCATCGTTAGTAACAGTACGAGCATACCGGGTACCATGAATACTTTGTAGTTCATCAGCGGATTAAACCAGTTAGACGAAGTAACCTCAATATTCGTTTCCGGACTGAACCTTGGAAATTGTATCCATTCTGTTCTTACTTCTTTGTTATAATCCTGGATAATACTTCTCAGGTAGGAGCTGCCTAAACCCGCCTTCACACCGTTAATAGCATTTACTGCCATGAATAGGGTTGCTTCACTTTCTTTTACCAGGCTTTTCTCAAATGAAGCAGGTATTTCGAGTATAATATCGGCCTTATCATGTTCAATTCTTCCCAATGCTTCTTGATAAGATCCTGTATAATCTGTTAAAATAAAATAACCCGAAGCGGTCACTTTATTCACCAGGTTACGGGAATAAGAAGAATGATCATGATCGATCACAGCGAGTTTGATATTTCTTATCTCATAATCAGCCGCCCAGGGAAGAACAATCAGTTGAATAGCCGGCATTACAAAGATCAGCCGAAGTATAGACGGATCCCTGAATATCTGCCGGAACTCCTTTTGCAGTAAAAACCGAAGTGTTCTCATGCCAGTCTGATTTTAAAATTTTTGATGGCTAGTCCCAGGAAAAAGACAAACATACCTGCGAGAATCAGTGTCTCTTTCCATACTGCATGCAACCCTACTCCTTTTATCATTACTGATCGTACAATGCTGTAGTACCATTTAGCCGGGACGATATTAGAAACGGTGCGAAGCGGCAGCGGCATATTCTCAATAGGGAACATAAATCCACTCAGCATAACTGTAGGAAGAAACAAAGCTACCAGTGATATAAACATGGCTGTTTGCTGCGACTCAGCCCTCGATGATATTAACAAACCCAGCGAAAGAGACACCAGTGTAAACAGCAAGCTTTCAGCGACCAGTAAAACCAGGCTCCCATTAATAGGCACATCCAAAACATACACACTCAGCAGAAGAATGCTTGTAATATTAATTGTTGATAAGAGTAAATAGGGAATTGCCTTTGCCAACACTATACGAAATGGCTTCATTGGCGAAACCAGCATTACCTCCATCGTTCCCATTTCTTTTTCCCTCACAATCGTAATAGCAGTCATCATTGTACACACCAATAATAAAACCATTGCCATAACACCCGGAACAAAATTGTAGGCCCCTTTCAACTCAGGATTATACAACATCCGCATCTCGGTAGTGATAGAATAAGGCAGCTTCCTTTCATGGGTGATCCTGTTCTGGTAATCCATAATGATCGCTGTTGCATAATTGGTCAGTGTATTGGCTACATTAGGGTCAGAAGCATCTGCTATCAATTGTACCTGTGCTTTATTAAAATGCTGCAGGTCTTCATTGAAATGCGGAGGAAAAATTAATGCCAGTTTTACCTTGCCCTTCTTAAAACTCGTTTCAATTTCATTAGCCGAATAAATCTCTCTGTCCAATTCAAAATAGTTGCTGGCTTCTATTTGCTCAATTAGTGAAGTAGTTGCTGCATCTTTTGACTGGTCCCAAACAACGATACTGGAATTTTTGACCTCATTGGTAAGGGCAAATCCGAAAATGATGATCTGGGCTATGGGCATAGCCAGCAATATGAACATGGTCCGCAGGTCACGGAAGATGTGATGAAACTCTTTTTTTACAAAGGAGATAAATTGTTTCATTTTAATCGGCTGCTCTCGTAGCTTTTCTTGCCAGTTTTAAAAACACTTCATCCATAGATGAAGCTGAAAATGTTTTTTTAAGTTGTAATGGTGTATCCAGTGCATCAATACGTCCATCCACCATGATGCTTACCCTGTTGCAATATTCCGCTTCATCCATATAATGAGTAGTTACAAATACAGTAATTCCTTCAGCCGCCGCTTCATAGATCATATGCCAGAACTCCCTCCTGGTTACCGGATCCACACCACCGGTAGGCTCATCCAGGAAAACCAACTGCGGTTCATGAAAGATGGCGACTGAAAAAGCCAGTTTTTGCTTCCAGCCCAATGGTAATGATTTCACCAGTTTGTCTGCTTCAGCAGACAAATGGAGTTGCTTTAGAACCCTTTCTGTTTTCTCTTTAATAAACTGATTTGACATTCCATATATTCCTGCGTAAAAGCGGATATTCTCCTTTACTGTAAGATCCTCATACAACGAAAACTTCTGGCTCATATAGCCGATATTCCGTTTTATCTGCTCATTTTCCTTATATACATCAAATCCTGCGACTACGGCTTTACCTGAAGTTGGCATTGCAAGCCCTGATAACATCCGCATTGCTGTTGTTTTGCCGGCACCATTTGCACCTAAAAAGCCAAATATTTCTCCCTTATTTACTTCAAAGGATATAGCATCCACCGCAGTAAAATCACCAAACCGTTTGGTCAGTTTATCTGTTATGATCACTTTATCGTTACTCATCGGTTTCTTTCATTAATGAAATGAAACAATCTTCGATATCGGGTTTTGCGTCCATTAATTCAAATGCGCTGGTTTTAGCAGACAGGTATATTGACAGATCTTCCTTAAACTCTCCAGTCATTACTACATGATGATACTCACCAAAAGCATAAGCATTTTCTACCCACTCACATTGTTTAAGTACGCTTAATAACTGCAGCATGTTTTCACTTTTTACAGCCAGTAACGGTTTCTTAAATGATGCAACTATTTGTTCTGGTGTATCAATGGATAAAATTTTTCCTGATTGCACCAATGCTACACGGTCGCAAAGACTGGCTTCATCCATATAAGGTGTAGAGACGAGAATGGTGATACCCTGTTGCTTTAATCGCTGCAGCATCTCCCAAAACTCCTTTCGGGAAACTGCATCAACGCCGGTAGTTGGTTCATCCAGGAACAGCACAGAGGGACGATGAATCAGCGCACAACTTAATGCCAGTTTCTGCTTCATTCCACCGGATAATTTTCCGGCTCTCCTGTCTTTAAAAGGTTCAATCTGGGAATAAATGTCTTTTACCAGTTCATAATTTTTTTCTATCGAGGTATTAAATATCGTAGCAAAGAAATCCAGGTTCTCTTTTACAGTAAGGTCCTGGTAAAGCGAAAACCTGCCGGGCATATATCCCACCCGTTTCCGGATGGCTTTATAATCTTTCACCACATCAAACCCGTCAACACTGGCAGTTCCGCTTTCCGGCAAAAGCAGGGTAGTCAAAATCCTGAATAAAGAAGTTTTTCCGGCGCCATCAGGACCTATGATACCAAACAATTCACCCTTGTCCACCTCAAAACTAATTTCTTGTAATGCTGTAACAGCAGCATTTTTCTTGCCATAGCGTTTGGTAATATTTTTGACAATAACCGCAGGCATGATTAATTAAATTTCACTTCTCCGTACATACCTATTTTCAGGTAGCCGTCATTTTTCACCCTGATCTTAACCGCATATACCAGGTTGGCCCTTTCATCTTTCGTCTGAATTGTTTTGGGTGTAAACTCGGCTTTGTCAGCTATCCATGCTATCGAGCCGCTCAACTCTTTGTATTTCTTTTCGCCATCATCAACCAGCACTTTTACCTGCTGACCTAATTTTACCTGGGAAAGTTGTGAACCACTTATATAAGCTCTCAGTGTCATAACTGACAGATCAGCCACTTTATAGAGAGCTTTACCGGCTGATGTAATCTCTCCTTCTTCCGCATATTTAGTAATAACGGTTCCATTGACCGGGTTAACAATATTCGCCTTCTTCAGCTGGTCTTCCAGTTGTGCCACTCTTTTTTGTAATGGCTTACCTTCACTAAGGATGCTGCGGTTTTGCGTGGCGATATTGCTTTTCTGTACATTGATCTGCTGCTGGGTGACTGCAAGGTTTTTTTTGGCTACATCAATTTGCGCATTTATATCATCCAGTTGTTTACCGGTGGCAGCATCCTGTTTCAGCAAATTTTGAATCCTTGTTTGTTCATGAAGCAGGTTATTCAATTGTGATTGTTGAACTGCCAACTGGTTTTCCAGCAGTTTCACCTGTGGTGATACATCTGCTGTTTTTTCATTTAACGCCTGGATATTTGCCTCTGCCTGTTCTTTCTGCAAACTTATATTCGCCGCATCCACAATACCGACAACGGAATCTTTAACCAACACCTGGCCTTCTTCAATTGAAAGACTGAGAATTTTCCCAGATAATTCAGAAGAAACAATTACTTCATTGGCTTCAAATGTGCCGCTGGCATCGTACTTGCCATTGCTGTTGCCGCAGGATAACAGCATTAATACGATAAATCCTGCTGCTACTATTTTACCTCTTGTCATACAAATAGTTTATTGTTTCCCTAAAATGGTTTGATAATTTATTTGTGCCTGCAATAACTGCACTTCGTGAGTGATCTGTAATTGCCTGGCCTGGTCTTCCGCATTAATTTCTTTGAGATAGTCGTTGGCAGTTATAACTCCATTTTCCAGCTGTGCCTTAGCTGCTTCAGTAACGGTTTTTCTCAGTTCCACAATCTGTTTATCTGAATCCAGTAATTGCCTGAGTTTATCGATTTCAGCCTTTTGCTGTTTCAATTGTGAGTTGGTATTTAATAGGAAGGTTTCCTTTTGTACTTCAATCATCTTCTTATTAATAGCTGCCTGTTCTTTTTCCTTTTTCTTCGTGTAAAAGCCACCCAATGACCAGTTGAAACGGATGCCACCAACATAATAAAGATCAAATTCATTCAGGAGCATGTTCAATCCCGGACGGCCATAACCTCCCTGGGCAAATACACTGGCCCGGGGTAAATTCTTTGCCGTGATTAACTGTTTCTGCTGCTCCACAAAGTTTTCCTGGTCCTTGTACAACTTCAACTCAGGGCGGACAATTTCATTACTAACATCCGAAACTATCGAAGCAGGCTTTTCCAAATGAACATTTTCAGTAATCTCCAGCCCGATGAAAAGCGACAAAACATCTACAAGTCCTTTGCGGGAAGATCGCAACTCAATAGCCCTTTGCTCTGCTTTAAGCAGTTCAGCTTTCAGCATATTCAGGTTTGACCGGAATGCAACACCATTCTGCACCTGTGCTTCCACTCTTTTAATACCAGATTGTATATCTGTTTTTACCAGTTCCACCTGCCTTAGCTGCTCTTCCAGGAACAGAATACCGAGATATACCTGGTTTATTCTCTCCTTCAGCTTATATAATTCCACCTCTACTTTTTGATCTTCTACTTGCGCATTTAATTGCTGCAACGCTTTTTGCTCCTTTGTAAGGCCACCATCGTATACTAATTGGCTAACTTCAGCCACCAGCCTGTACTGGTCCTTTGCTGGAGGATCAATAGCAAAACCAGGAAGAGAAACAGGCACTTTAGTTACGTCCGACTGGTAGGTAGCCTGTCCGCTGACAGAAAATTGTGGCAAGAATCCTTTTTGAAGGTTATCAATACTGATCGAAGCAGTTTGCTTTACCAGGTCTTTTTGTTTTACCGCCGGATAATTTTTTTGAGAGAAATCATATGCTTCCTGCAGCGAAAGTTTTTGCAGGGGCTGTGCCAGCAGCCAACCCGGTATCAATAATATTATCAGAAATTTATTTTTCATGATCATTTATTAAATGAACCGGCATTAATCTGCCGGCAAACTTTTATTTCTTCAATGAGTCAATGATAAACCGGGGAATTTCTTTTTTTCTCTCCTCCATCGCCATCCTGAATTGAACATCACTCATACCCAAATTCCTTTGAAACATCGGTTTAGCCACAAACGGAAATATCGTCATGGAAATCAGGTTCATTAGCAGGTGCATGGGGTTTACCCTTTTGATAGTTCCTTTCCTGACTTCCTTCTCAATCTGCTCCAACAGTTTAACTGGATTCGGCTTAGACTTACCTGTCCACACTTTTTTAAGGAAATAATCGGGATCCTGGTTGATTTCATTGAGGACAAATAATGGCAGGTATGGATTCTCCATTACAATGGCAATATATTCATCACAGAAGTTTTCAATCTTTTCAAACAAAGGTTGATCTGCTTCAAAAATGGCATTGATTCGTGGAAATAGTTTTTCAGCAGCCTCCATGAAGATCACCTCAAAGAGTTTTTCTTTATTCCGGAAATAATAGTGGAGCAATGCCTTGTTAATTCCTGCCTGATCAGCAATATCCTGCATACGGGCACCGGCCATACCTTTTTGTACAAATACCTTTTTGGCGGCATCGAGTATCTGTTGCTCTGTTGAATGATCTTTCTTTTTATTAACCATATGTTTTAACCAAATGGTTAACAAAAGTAAAAAGCAATGTTGAATCAGCAAAAATTAATTTTTAGAGGGGTAAAATATGAATGAGAAAAACAAACCTATCTCATGGAATACTGAAAAGAAAACTGGTAAATAGGCATACCGTATTCTATTTCAGGCGCCTTGCTGTATTTGTAATAAATAGCTTTGATGTTTACAAGTTTATTGATCTCAATCCCAAACCCACCGGACCAGCCGTGATAAAAAGCATTGGTTTCAATGGCAGGCAGGAACTCTTTTACCTGCTTTGCATTGCTTTTGCAGGCATGATAACGCAGTGCTAACCAAAAGACGCCCACATTTTTAGTATTCGTTCGCTCCCATGCCCCGGTTTGAAAATAAAAACCTGTTGCTGCAAAACTGTTGAGAAAATTTACCGGCTTACCGGTAAGTGGGTTGTTGATCTCTCCTGCACGGATGCCACTTAATACCCTTTCCCCTACTTGGTACAATAAACCTGTTTTTGTAAGTTTTTCTTTTTTACTGAAGAAACACACCCCTTCAATACTAATATTGATAAGGCCGCTAAGCGGATTAATGTATTGGTTTACCAGGTGGCTGTTACTTTTAGAAAACACGGTGCCGGGTGTATTATTTTGAAAAGTATTATTACTAACACCTCCATAAAAAGAAACCGGTATAGCAAATTTGCCCGGTTCTCCAATGTACAAACGGATAAACCTGGCGCTGGCATTTACTTGGCCGTTGTTTACAATGTCAATAAAGCCAGAAGTGAATATCTCGGGTTTGTAGTCCCTTTGATTTGCAGGAACTGGTTGGCTTAGTTGCCTTCTAATGGTATCCTTTGTCTGTGTGAAGGCAGAAAAAGTAACCAGACTGATTAATATGGACAACAAAAGCCTCATAGCATAGATTAAACATGCTTTCATTAAAATTTCTTGGATATCTTCAATAAATAAAGCTCTGTTCTGTATCGAACACTACTTTTTGTTAAGCTTAAACCTTACATTGGCATGAAGCATAAACCAACGGTTATTGTTAGGAGTACTGAAAACCTGGTTATATGAAGGAATAATATCAATATAATGACTTCCGGACAGTTTAAAGCTATAGCCAACTTTAACCCCCGCTACAAACCTTGTACGGCCACTGAAAATTCCCGAACCATAAAACGAAAAACCTGCGTCTGCTCCTGTAAAGATCATTGACTTATTAAAATAGGTCTGGTATCCCACTTTTACCAATGTTGAGGATATTGCTTTGGTTATGGGCAGATTTTTAGCCCCAAAAGACAAATAAGAAATTTCAGTAGTAACTGAACCTAACCGGGTAATACCGAAATTACCCTGTACATTACCACCAAACCCTGTTTTATAGTAATAGGTAAAATTATCATTAAATGCCGCAACACCTGTAGAAGGTCCGGCGCCAATAGTTACTGTACCTTTTTGAGAATAGCCATTACTTATGGATAAAAACATAAGAATCACAAATACATTTTGTAGTTTCATAGACTTTCATTTTATTAATACGATTGGAATACCAAGACTAAATCCAAATACAGTTCCCCTGCTGCGCAAAACCTGATTTGGCACATCTACCTGCTTTGCAAGATCATTCCAATAGCCATAGCGATAGTGTATATCAAAATGCGCCATGTCTTTTAATCCATGGTTATAAAATACATTTAATGCAAGTTTTCGTCTGCCATTTTTATCAACAAAGTGAAAACCGGCCGTTCCTCTTAAAAATAATCCGAAACCATCCCGATAATGTACTGCATCATACGCCATATATGTATATGGGTTTGAACTACCGTCTGAAGAACTTGGATATACATTGTTGTAAAAACTCTTGCTTCGGTTAAGGCTTATACCAATGCCAGCTGAATAATTAAATCTTATTTTAGAGCGAAAGAGGAATCCTTTATCTTTTTTCCCCTCCTTTTGCAAAGCGTAGCTAAAAATGAAATGATCAATAGCTGTTGCATATTTTTCATATACATGTCCTAAAAGTTGTTCAGCATTAGGTGGTAATATAAATTTGTTCACCAGTTTAAAGTACTTTTCGAAAGGCACCTGTTCTACAGAAAATTTGTGATTAACCTTTTTTCTTCTATACAAAATATCCACTCCCCAACTTAAATTTATCCTGGCAACACTCGGCTTAAACTCCTGGCGATTGTGCCCGTTTGTATAGGATATACCAGAAAATGGCGCAGTAAAATTTACAACAGTGTACAATTTTTGGGAAATAACATTATTCCCGAAAAAAACAAAATAAATAATAAAAAAAAGACGTCTCATAATTTGAAAAGAACCGGTATAACTATAAATAAAAAGTTATACCGGCATATTTAACTAATACCCAGATTTTATATTATAATGTTGAGAAGGAACATATGGCGGAGGATTGGGGTTTCTGTCCTGCGCCGGTCTTATTCCAAAATCAACATGAAAATCGTAGTGTGATAATGACCTGCCACCGCTAAAAGGCCGCCAATGTATTACACCATCCCCACCTCCAAAATAATTTTCAAATAACTCCACACTCTCATTTACTTCAGTTCCACACCTTTTACGATATTTCACTGTACCTGTCAATTTTTCATCAACATAAACATATATATCCACCAATGTCCAGCTTCCACCATAGGTACACCTTGCCAGGCTTTTGATCTTAGACTGAAGCGAAAAGTAAAAAATAGCTTTTTGATAAACGACTTTATTATCCATCCCATAGGTTTTACCAAGTGTTCCGCTACTGCCAATATCGCAAGGCTCACTTGTTGTTAGCCATTCTTCTATTCTTGCCTGTTTTTTTCGCTTTGCTCCCGGACAACTCCTGTCCGCTAAAAACTCTTTGTATCCAGCAGGTACCACGGTATTACTCTCGAGGCCTTCTAATAACTCTAAACCAAATTCTTCTTCTCCATCCAATTCCATCATACCAGAAGCCGATAAATTATTTGCAACCAAATCAGCATAGGCATTGGGATTTCCGGCAGCAATAACCAATCCCCTGTCATTTATGAAATCAATCTTTATCAAGTAATTTCCAATTTTAAAAATATAATCCGTATTTAGGACTTCCTTCAAAAATTCCGGACATAGCGTATCAGTTATATCTGTCATTTGCTCATACTCGGCAATTGTTGTTAGCGTATTGCTCTGATTTGCGATAAGTCTTAAATTACCCCAGGTACTTTCATCTTCTGTATAAGATTCGTATGACGCAACAGAAGAAAAATCCATTACGTTACTACCTGCTGCTGGAGCCTGCGCTAAACAAAGAAAAGAACTCATCATGCTGAAAATGGATAACAATCCAAGTTTAAAAGATTTCATGGCTATACTTTTTCCGCCTACTCTTTTCAAAACCCGGTTTTCGGCTTTCCCGTAGCACTGAACTACCGCCGGCCTGGTAACCCAATGATGCGCCGAATGTACCGTACCCCTTAAGCCTGAAGCAAGTGTATATTCACAATCAGTGCTGCTTTTTTTCTCAATACCGACTGTGAATTTTATCAGCCTTTTTCCGCATAGTATATATAGCTGCCCCGGCAGCCGCTGTCACCTGTCAAAGAATCCTGTTTGTTACAAAATTTAATGAAATGGGTGGAATAAAATTGTGAATTTTCACAATTTATAACCAGAAATACCACAAAGTGGTATGTGAATTTTCACAAAAGGTTTCTATTTTGGTAGTATAAACCAAATACCTTTTCTATGATATATCCCCCCCCCCAACAATTTTTTGAAACAGCCAGCTTTGTTATTTATTTACCAGGCCTCAAAACTTTCAGATTATGCAATGGCATGACGATACCCTTATTAAAATAGCCGTTGCCGATGATCACCACCTTTTCAGAGAGGCCATTTGCAGCCAGATTGATCAATGGGAAAACTGTAAGGTAATAATACAGGCTGCCAACGGAAGGCAATTGCTTGAAAAACTGCAAACCAAAAACCTGCCTGACCTTGCCATGATAGACCTGGAAATGCCCGAAATGAACGGGTATGAAACATTAAAAGCTATTAAAGAAAAATACCCGTTCATCAGGCTGCTGGTTATTTCACAACATCACAGTGAAGAACTGGTTTGCCGCATTATTAAATCAGGCGCCCAGGGCTTTATAAATAAAGGTGATGAGCTTAGCCGTTTTAAAAAGGCCATCCGGGAAATGATGTTAACCGGCTATTTTTTCAGCGACCACACCGCTGCCAAAATGGTTAAGAAAGCCATACAAAGAGAAAATCTTATTCTTGATAATGACCTTAGTGATGCTGAAATTCATTTTCTCAAACTGATATGCACAGAAAAAACATATAAAGAAATGGCCCTGCAGCTTAATATGTCTGACAGGCATTTAGAGTATATGCGGCATGTACTTTTTGAACGATTTGATGTCACCAGCCGCACAGGCCTGGCAGTTATAGCTATGAAAAAAGGATTAGCTGTGTAGTAATACCGGGACTAATCCTGCATTATTATGATAATAAGTTTTGTGTAATTATCGTACAATTATTCCGCTCAGCTCATTACCCCTTCGACAATTTTAGTGTCACAATTATTCCGCCCAGCTCATTACATAATCACTATTCTCAATTTCCAGCGCCTGCTTCGTCAGCATCAGCGGACGGAAGGTATCCACCATTACCGCCAGTTCTTTCGTTTCTTTGGCACCGATACTCTTCTCGACGGCACCTGGATGTGGCCCATGCGGAATGCCGGCCGGGTGAAGGGTGATCATACCACGGGTAACATGTTTGCGGCTCATAAAATCTCCATCCACATAATACAATACCTCATCACTGTCAATATTACTGTGATTATAAGGAGCTGGTATGGCATTGGGGTGATAATCATATAGCCTTGGCACAAACGAACACACTACAAATGAGTTCGTTTCAAATGTCTGGTGTATAGGTGGTGGCATATGCACCCTTCCTGTAATAGGTTCAAAGTCATGGATGGAAAAGATATAAGGATAACAGCAGCCATCCCAGCCTATCACATCGAATGGATGCGTACCGTAATGCAGGCCGTACAAGACGCCTTTCTTTTTAGCTTTTATAAGGTAGTCCCCTTTCTCATCAAAAGTCTGCAGATCCTGGGGCGGGCGGATATCTCTTTCACAATAAGGCGAATGTTCCATCAGCTGCCCATATTTACTCATGTATCTTTTGGGAAAACGCAGCGGCGAGAATGATTCTACAATAAACAACCTGTTTTTATCATCCTTGAATTCTATCTGGTAAATGGTTCCTCTTGGCAAGACGATATAATCACCATAACTGAAAGGCAATTGCCCGTACTGGGTTTTTACCACACCACTTCCCTCATGCACAAAGATCATTTCATCGGCATCGGTGTTCTTATAGAAATAATCCTTTGTGCCACTTTGCGGGGCTGCCAGCACTATGTGGCAGTCGCTGTTGACCAGAACTGGAATTCTGCTTTGCAAAAATTCTCCGCCGGGCTTTATATTAAAACCTTCAAAACAACGGTGGCTGAGCATTTTTTCCTCTGCCACCTGCGGACTTACATCTACCTGCGGTTCTGTTTTGATGATCTGGGTTGGAGGATGGCAGTGATATAACAAGGCGTAATCATCGCTAAAGCCTTCCGTTGAAAAAAGTTGTTCGCTATACAAGCTTCCATCTGGTTTGCGGAACTGAGTATGACGTTTATGCGGGATCGTTCCGAGTTTATAATAATGAGGCATAATTATTTATTATTAAAGATTGTGAATTGAATATTTTATTACCGGCTGAAGTACTGCTATCACCTGCTGTTGCAAGTTTACCCTTAGGCAACGAAGGGCACATTTCACCTTTCTGAATGCTGCCGGGCAATTTCGGTAAGAAAATTATCTTATTGATAGTTCTAAAGTAGCAAGCAGAAAAACATACTTCCACTTTCTTTTGTCTATATAATATGTAAAATTCCGGTGAAAGGGCATAACCAGATTTTATATTTCAGATTTTTGATTTTAGATTGGTACATCAAACTTACAAATCTTCTGTGACACGAATAGGACTCATATCAGATACACATAGCTTCCTGGATGAAGCGATCTTCAAGCACTTTGTCGAATGTGATGAAATCTGGCATGCCGGTGATTTCGGAGACGGAGTATTCAATAATGCATCCTTCGACAAGCTCAGGATGACAAAACCCATTAAAGGAGTTTTCGGGAATATAGATAATCAGCAGATACGTTCAGCTTTTCCGGAACAACTGGTTTTTATGTGCGAAGGGGTGAAAGTAATGATCCGGCATATTGCCGGCTCGCCTCCCAGGTATAACCCTGAAACTAAAAAACAACTGGCTGTTCATCAGCCGCAGTTATTGGTATGTGGTCACTCACACATCTTAAAAATCATGTATGATAGTCAGATCAATTGTTTGTACATGAACCCCGGCGCTGCGGGAAAACAGGGCTGGCATAAAGTGAGAACAATCATCCGGTTTGTAATTGACGGAAAGGAGATAAAAAATTGTGAAGTAATTGAACTGGGAAAAAGATAAAAAAGGCTGACTTGTTACTGTCAGCCTTCTTAACTAAAAAATTTACATACCCGGGAAAAGCGGTCTTCCGATATTCTCCCTGAATGGCCAGGGAATTGAAATTAATATCAGCAGTAAAGCCACTCCAAAAAACCATAATATTCTCTTGTGCTTTTGTGCATCCGGCACAGCTTTTTTACCATAAGAATATCCCAAATGCACCAAAATAATCGCCAGCAGCATGGCTGTAAAATGCTCAACGGCAAAGAAGCGCAGGCCCGGGGTTTTCATAACATCTCCCATCCCGTAAGTCTGTATTGCTTTCAGACCAGCACTTCCTGCAACCCACTGGTAAATGCCCAGCAACAACATAATATCACAACTGATGAGCAGGAAAAGATCAATCTTTTTGTGCCCTGCAGTAAATGGCTTATGCCTATCTACAAAGTGTTTATAGACAGCAACCAATAACAGGATAAGAATAATCCAACGAAGAAAATTATGTAAATGAAGCATTCCGGAATACATAAGCAAACTGTTTGCAACAAAACTAAAGGCTTCGGGCTGAAATATGAAAAACTGTTTATTCCTCCCAGTCGGCTATGAAAACATTGGTATCCCTTGTACCGCCGTTATTACGGTTACTGGAGAAAACAATCTTCTTACCGTTGGGCGAAAACATAGGGAATGCATCAAAACCTTTATCACGGCTCACCTTCTGCAGGTTAGTGCCGTCTTCGTTGATTGTATAAAGGTTAAAAGGGAATCCTCTTTTGTACTCATGATTAGAGGCAAAGATGATCCTTTTGCTGTCCGGCATGTATGTGGGAGCCCAGTTTGCCTGGCCATAGGAAGTTACTTGTTTTGCATTACTTCCATCAGCGTTAGCCACCCAAACTTCCATATTGGTTGGTGCCACCATGTTATCTGCCAGCAGATCTTTGTATTCTTTAATCTCAGCCTCTGTCTTAGGTCTTGAAGCTCTCCAGATTAATTTTTTTCCATCCGGACTAAACCAGGCACCTCCATCATATCCAAGTGTATTGGTGATACGTTTTTCAGTACCTGTTTCCAGGTCCATGATGTATAATTCAATATCCCCGTCTTTGGTACTGGTATAGATCATCTTTTTACCATCCGGAGACAACGTAGCTTCCGCATCATAATATTTTGAATTGGTCAGTTGTTTTACAATTTTACCATCAAGGTCAGCCATGAAAATGTCGTAACTGCTGTACAAAGGCCATATATACTTATTACCATATTTTGACCTGTCGGGAACCGGTGGACAATCAGCACTTCCCAAATGTGTGGAAGCATAAATAATGTGCTTGCCATCTTTGGTAAAATAGGCACAGGTAGTTCTTCCTTTACCAGTGCTTACCATCTTATAAGTAAACTTCTCTCCTTTCTTTGTAGGTACTTTCCCTACAAAAATCTGGTCGCAGTTGATACCCTCTTTGGGATTGGTGCGTTGAAAAACCAGATATTTTCCGTCATAGCTCCAATACGCTTCCGCATTATCTCCGCCAAAGGTTAGTTGCTGTATATTCTTCAGGTGTGTTTCTTCAGGATAACGCAGGGTATCTGCATCGACAATACTTCCTGTTGTTTTAGAACCACCTGAACAGGCCAGTAATACAACTGAAACAACCACTAAGGAGAATACAAGTTTTTTCATTTTCATTCGTTTTATCAGCATCATTTTTAAGAGTGCAAAGGTATTTTCAACAGCAGGCCGGTTTGTCAGCTAATTGTCATACCTCGGCGAAAAAAACCGTTAGTTTTGAGTCATGAACAAGTTTGCAAAAATAGCAGCGCCAATAGCCATTTTACTGATCTTCATCAGCGGTTGTACTGATAAAAACCCGGCCTCCCCTTATGGAGATTTATTATCAAAACAACCTTACACCAGCCTGACGGACAGTATTAAGCAAGAACCTGATAATGATGAATTATATTTTAAAAGGGCAGTATTATTAAATACCAACGAACTGCCCGAACCTTCTTTGGAAGATTTCAAAAAAGCATGGAGCATTAAAAAAGATGAACGTTACGCTTTAGGAATAAGTAACCTGCTGCTTGACCGGAAACCTGACTCTGCTATACTCTTTCTCAGGGAGGCTTTAAAGGAACTGCCCGCCAGTAATCTTTTACAATTAACATTAGCCAGGGCCTGCGAATCACAAAATAAAAATGAGGAAGCACTTGCTATTTGTAACAGTATCCTGGAAAAAAATCCTCAGCAGGTGGATGTGCTGAAAATGAAAGCCTCCTTGCTTGATAAAAAAGGTAATGGCAGCGAAGCGATCAGCATCCTGGAAAAAGCCTATGCTATCACACCATATGATGCCGAACTGAACTACGAACTGGCTTATAAATATGCCGAAATAAAAAATCCGAAAGTACTGAGCCTTTGCGATTCGCTGATTCAAAAGGATTCTTTGAAGATTCATGCGGAACCTTATTACTACAAAGGCATTTATTACTCCAATACCGGTAATAAAACTGAAGCATTGAACCAGTTTAATGAAGCTATTCAGCATGACTACTACTACCTGAACGCCTATATTGAAAAAGGACGGATTTATTTTGACCAAAAAAAATATACTGAGGCCTTAAAAGTGTTTGAGCTGGCCAATACCATTTCTGCCACTTTTCCTGATGCCTATTACTGGATGGGACGTAGCCAGGAAGCAATAGGACAAAAAGAAGAAGCAAAACTAAATTACCAAAGGGCTTATGGGCTGGACAATACCTTTACTGAGGCAAAAGAGGCGGCAGCCCGGCTTTAAAAACATACCGCACAAAACGTATCTTGCAGCGCAAATACATTACAATGCCGATCATTGCCCCTTCCCTGTTATCTGCTAATTTCCTGAACCTTGATGCTGATTGTAAAATGCTGAATGAAAGTCAGGCAGACTGGTATCATCTGGATGTAATGGATGGTCGTTTTGTACCCAATATCAGCTTTGGACCTATGATTATTGAGTTTTTCAGGAAAGCTACAACGAAGATTTGTGATGTACACCTGATGATCGAAGAACCGGAGAAATACGCCGAGCAATTCAAAAATGCAGGAGCTGATATACTTTCTGTGCACATTGAAGCCTGCCGCCACCTTCACCGGAATATCCAGCAGATAAAATCACTCGGTATGAAAGCCGGTGTGGCTGTAAATCCTCATACACCGGTTTCTTCTTTAAGTGATATTCTTCATGATATTGACCTTGTTTGCCTGATGAGTGTAAACCCCGGTTTCGGCGGACAAAAATTCATTCCTTACACACTGGAAAAAATAAAGCAGTTGCGTACAATGATCAATGAAAGAGGTCTGAAAGTACAGATTGAGATTGATGGTGGTGTCACCCTTGAAAATGCTCCCTCCATTATAGCGGCAGGAGCAGATGTGCTGGTAGCAGGTAACACTGTATTTAAATCTGATGACCCTGCCGGCACTATACAATTATTAAAAGCTATGTAGTATGGCGATTAATATAGCTGGTGAAATTGAAAAGGAATTTAACACTACATTTTCTGATATACAGCTGATAGACTTTGGTTTCAATACTATTGAAATAAAGCCAAAAATATTATTTCTCCAAAAACTGGCACTACTGATTGGCATTACCGGTATTCTTGGTTTTATTTTCGTTATTAACCCACCGGTAATTTTTATCGCTATTCTCCTGGCAATATCGGTTTTGTCAATTATCTATAATTATTACTCGCTGCTTGATAAGATAACTATAGATTTTAATTACAAAGAGATTTCGCTTCATAATAAATTATGGATTGTAACCAGAATCAGGAAAATCGCCGGAAAGACTGTAACGCTTCCATTTGCAGATATCTCACACTTCGAAGTTCAGTACAGCAAGTATTCTATTTTTTCACCAACAGAAAACAGGCTATTGGTCAAGTCCTTTGATAAAGCCCCCCTGTTAATCGGGTCATTTCAATTTGAAATAAATGCCCGGAGGCTGGGCGAACTGTTACAATACCATATCACCGGAAAAACAAGAGCTTAGCAGGTATAGTCTTTTCAGCACTTAATAATTTCTTTACAAATCTGTTAATGATTTTCAAATCAGTGGCAGTACGGATGTTTGCCCCCTGTGCCGGCTAGTAGCTTTAGGTTACTAAAATCACAGGTTATGAAAGCAAACACACTTGCAACCACCGCTTTCCTGGCCCTGCTGAGCAGCAGTGTAAATGCCCAGGACGCTTCTCTTATTTATCAGAATTCAGTCGGTTCCACCGTTACCGTATACACCAGCAACGGGTTTGGTTCCGGTTTTTTCATCGAACAGGATGTTATTGCTACCAACTACCATGTTATAGAAAATGCGAATAACGTAAATGTGGGCTTTAACAACTCCGGATCCAAATATAATGTTAGCATTGTGGCTGTAGATGCCGCTAATGATCTCGCTTTATTACGGGTAAATGGCATCTCAAAAAAACCGCTGTCTATATCTGATGAGCAGATCGTTCCCGGCGAAAAGATATTTGTAATAGGTACACCAAAGGGTTTACAGGCAACCATATCAGATGGTATTGTAAGCGGTCTGCGTACTGATGAGGGTCGTGACCTTATTCAAATCACGGCACCGATATCACCCGGCAGCAGCGGTGGCCCTGTTTTTAATAAAGAAGGTGAAGTGATCGGTGTTTGTGTGATGCAATTCAAGGAAGGACAAAACCTGAATTTCGCTATCCCTTACAAATACCTGAATACGCTGAAGACAAAGAAAAAGGAAATTACAAAGCCCTATACCACCACACCACCACCTGCGCCTAAAATCACAGGCCCTTCGATAAAAGGCAGCGGTTCC
Source organism: uncultured Chitinophaga sp. (assembly GCA_964634265.1). Classification (GTDB taxonomy): domain Bacteria; phylum Bacteroidota; class Bacteroidia; order Chitinophagales; family Chitinophagaceae; genus JJ008. Next base: position 44,233 of record CAZWIM010000001.1, read on the forward strand.
TACCTGGTAGCAAAAAAATCAGACAACCTGAATTCTCTTACGCTGGATTATATCACCAGAAACGGTAACGAAACAGTATTTTGTTTCACTTATACCAATAACAGTAGAAATAATTCCATGATGACGATCTGGATGGACAACTACAAACTGTTTGACCGCAACACACAGAAATACTACAATGCAAGCAATATTAATTTGCCGGGCGCCGATGCACCCAAGGCTGTTTTTGACGGAGAGAGTACCCGGTTCACCGTTACTTTTTCTAACCTGCCGGCCAACCTAAGCAATTTTGATCTGCAGGAAAGCGATTGTGCCGAAACAGCCTTCTGCTTTACCGGGCTCAACCTGTCTAATTATACAAAGTCATCCTATAACCACAGTGATATTGTTAATACCTATGAACTGAAAAACCAGGGAAGGCTGACAATTTATTCCCGTTATGGATCATCAGGTGATATCAATTTCTGGCTGGCGGATAATTATACCGGCAAGATCACAAAATTTGTAAACAATAACAGCTACACCCCTTCCTGCGGCGATGGTGCCGGTATCACCCTTACTATAACAGAAGGAAGCTACCGATGGAAAGCTTCTGATGAACAATACAACTGGCAAGACACCAAATATGTAACGGCTAATACCTGCAACAGCATATCGTTAATCGTAAAATAGCAAGTGTGACCAACAAAAGCGCAGCCCTTCATCAAAAATGAATTATTTTTATTGCGATGAACCGGCTGCGTTATTTTCTTTTACTGACCTGTTGCCTTATCTCCTTCGTTTCTTTTACACAAAAGAAATCTGCTTTCGTATCCGGCAAAGTGGTGGATGAAAATGAAAATCCTCTTGCCAAAGTTTCCATAGTAATACTGGGTCAGACAAAAGGAATTGTAACCAACGATTCTGGTTATTTCCGTATTAAAGTAGCTGCTGATAAAGCCTTCGCTTTAATTTTTACTTATACAGGTTTCAAAGCTGAGCAAAAGAATTTCCTGTTGAATGAGGGAGAAGAAGAAACCATCACCATCCGGATGGAAAGAGGCGAAAAAGTACTGCAGGAAGTGGTGGTCACCGATCAGCGGGACAGAAGAGAAGCCGGTTTAATTAAACCCAACCCTAAAACCATCCTTAATCTGCCAGCACCTGTCAGCGGTGTGGAAAGCCTGATCAAAATATTTGTTGGTTCCAATAATGAATTAACCTCTCAGTATTCGGTCCGAGGTGGGAGTTATGACGAGAACCTCATTTATGTAAACGATTTTGAAGTATTCCGTCCATACTTAATAAGAAGCGGACAACAGGAAGGATTAAGTTTTATCAACCCGGAAATGGTAAGAAGCATCAGTTTTTACAACGGGGGATTCCAGGCAAAGTATGGAGATAAAATGAGCAGTGTGTTAGATATCCAATACAAAAAACCAAAGCGATTTGGTGGTTCTGCTTATGTTGGAATTTTGGAACAGGGATTGCAATTCGAAGGCACTAACAAGAACAGTAAATTCAGTTACTTGCTGGGCATCCGTAACCGCAGCAACCGAAACCTGCTGAGCAGGCAGGATACGAAAGGTAACTATGTGCCATCTTCTGCAGATTTCCAGGCATTGCTGAGTTATCAGCTTAACTCGAAATGGCAAGCGGAACTGCTGAGCAATATTTCGCAGACAAAATTTACACTTATTCCGCAAACAAGCCAGCTTACCACCTCTGTATTCTCTCCTGTGTTCAGCGCTACTATTGGTGTTGATATCAATTTTGAAGGAAGAGAAAAAGACCGTTATCAAACCAATATGCTCGGGTTTGCGTTAACCAACCAGGTAAATAAAAAGCTGAAACTAAAATGGATGCTCTCCCGTTTTGAAAATGATGAATCGGAAAACATTGACATTATTGGCGCCTATCTTTTTGGTGAGAGGGATTTTGATAAAAGAAATCCCACTTATGGATTAATTGTAAACCCACTGGGTGCCGGTGTTTACCAGAATTGGGCCAGAAATGAGCTGACCGTTGAAAACTGGAATATATCGCATAAAGGAAGCTATGACAAAGGCAAACATGCTTTTCTGTGGGGATTAGGTTACGACAAATCGATCATCACTGATAAACTAAATGAATGGGAATTCCAGGATTCTGCCGGTTATGCGTTGCCTTACCAGCCAAATATTCTACAACTGAACAAAGTGCTGAAATCAGCAGCAGACCTTGACATCAATAAGTTCTCAGGTTATTTACAGGATAATATTTTACTGGGAAGCGATTCTACTCATTCCGCTACACTTTCCGTTGGTGTACGATTCAATTACAACTCTCTTAACCAGGAGTTTTTGGTTTCCCCAAGAATTGGTGCCAGTTGGAAACCAAAATGGAAAAGCGATATCATTTTCCGTATTTCAGCAGGAGCATATAACCAGCCACCTTTTTACAGGGAACTCAGAAGAAATAACGGAACCATTAACACCGCACTGAAATCGCAGAAAAGCTGGCAGGGTGTTGCCGGTTTCGATTACAATTTCATAGGTATTGGCGGAAGGCCGATGCGCTGGACCACGGAAGCTTATTATAAAAGCATGACAGATGTCGTGCCTTACGATATTGACAATGTTCGCATCCGCTATTTCGGAGAAAACAATGCAAAAGCCTATGCAGCCGGTGTAGAAATGAGATTGCATGGTGAACTGGTTCCTGATGCAGAAAGCTGGATCAGTATTGGTTTCATGAAAACAAAGGAAGATATTAATGGCGACCATTATTACCGCTACAAAAATGCAGCAGGCGAATTTATTACCGCACAAAGCACTGACCAGGTAATTGCAGACAGTAGCAGGTTTGATGTTGGCTGGCTGCGCCGGCCTACCGACCGTCGCATCACTTTTGGTATGTATTTCCAGGACTACCTGCCAACGAATAAGAATTTTAAAATGTTTTTGAATTTACTGTACGGCAGTAACCTTCCTTATAATATACCCGGAGCAGTGCGTTACAGGAATGCTGCTGTTATCGAGCCTTATATCCGTGCAGATATTGGTTTCAGTGCTTTATTGATGGATGATGACCGCAGTAAAAGAAGAAGCCACTCTCCTTTCCGGAATTTTGATAATATCTGGGCCAGCCTGGAAATTTTTAATGTGATTGACAGACCCAATACTATCTCTTACTTATTCATCAAAGATTTCTCCAATACGGTTTACCTGTTGCCCAACCGGCTGACACCAAGGCTGATCAATTTTAAAATTGTGGCGAGGTGGTGATTACCAGATATTTCGACCAGCCTTTTATTATTTACCAAACCCTAAACAATCATAAAACACCGGTGTTATTAAGAAAAGCCGACAATGAAATACTTTTCTATAGTAGGGCTATTTCTTTTAAGCCTTCTGACATCTTCCCTTTCTGCTCACCCCCAGGTAAATAACCGCAAAACATGGAATCTTAGTGTTGGGGCCGATGTTATTTACCCTGAAAACACCTTTAGAAAAACACATAGCTGGGGCTATGGAGGCACTGTAAAAGCCGAATATCTTTATGATAAGCATACCAGCCTCATTGTATCTGCCGGCACCTATACATTATCAGGTAAAACAAGTTTGCTCAATCCTGATGCCAGAAGGGTTTGGGGTATACCAGTCAAAGCTGGTTTAAGATATTATCTGGGAAATTTTTATTTCGGTGGCGATGCAGGCTACCTGAACCAATCAGGATTTGAATCTAATAATGGATTTGCTTATTCGTTCTTCATTGGAGATGAAATAATTACTAATAAAAAGAATAAAAATAGTCTTGATTTGAGCATTCGCCACGAAGCCTGGGTCACGGATCGTACAAGAGCATTTGCTGCAATAAGACTGGCTTATGAATTCAGGATCAGGTAAGGGAAATTAAATACTTTATCTCCATCGGTTCCTGAACCTGTCCCATGTCGTTAGTCCAATCTTAAATTGAACAGGGTTATTGAATTTATTCGCCACAGAAGTTACTACATAAACACCCAGCTTTAATCTTGTCAATGGATTAAATGGCCATTTAAATACTCTTTCCAGGCCGGCAAAGAATTCAGCATAGCGTAAACTTCTTTCCTTCGTTATCAACATGCCGCCACCGGCCACCTCCTGAATCTTTAGCTTTTTGAAGAATGGTATCTTGTTTACTAATGCACCATTAAACTCATGCACCAGGTTTCCCTGGAAATACCTGTCAAATACAGGAAAAGTGGAATCCAGTGCCTGGAATGCATATTTGGGATTATTAAAAAAAAGCGGATCGCCCTGCCGCATGAATTTATAATCAATTACCCGCAGGTCATTGGTGTTTAGAAAATCACCTGTCTTTGCATTATAACTGGTATTACCCATCACACCGAAGTTGATATTCTGTTCTACGCCAAATTCGAGGTAATCAAAATCAATTTCACTTTTCAGTAAACCCTTTATACCCTTCTTCCAAATAACATAAAAGGTAGGCCAGCGGGAACCCAAATGGATTTTTTCTTTAGGTTCCCTGATGTACCGCATCCGGGGAGTAAAATATAATTTCACCTGGTTGTAAGTGGCATTGTAAGGATCAAATTCTACTGGCGGATCATTAGCAATACCAAAAAGACTATCTGCGTTATTGCCCACTTTATAATCTGCAACGGAGCGGCGCAAAGCCACTTCAAAAGTGTTCATGATGGTAACACCATTGAACAATTCTATCTCATGATTCAGTTCCAGTGAGTTGTTCAAAAAGATATTGCTTCGCTTGAGCACATTCACCCAGGCATCACCGGCATAAATAAATTCAAAGTTTCTGCCTGCTTTAATGCCAAACATTCCTTTATTAAAAGGATTGTATTTACGTTGAACGCCTATAGTACCATTAATATCACTGTTGCGAAAACCATAACTCAGATCAGCATCCCAGTTAAGTGTGGTGCGGTTGGGATAAGTTTTACGGTAACCAGCTGCCAGTTTCAATCTTGCACCGCCAAATGCCACTGGTTGTATCAATGTAGTAACGGGGGGCAGTATCCACATTCTCTCTTTGCGATGATCATTGAAGATTTGTCCGAAGATCAATGCTTTTTTCCAGGTTATTTTGTTCAGTACCCTGTCCATTGAGTCGAGATAAACTTCGCTCTTCATGTACCGGTAAATGCTGTCCTGGTAACGGGTATAAAGTTCCTGTTGTTTGGACAATGGCTCTGTTCGTACTGCATTCCAGAAAGTAGAATCTTTTTCATAGGCTTCCTGGGAAGTGGAACTTACTTCAAGGCCAAAATGTCCCCTGGGAAAATTCTTTCTTAACTGGTAATCCGAAAACCGGACAACTGTTTCTCCGTAGATCTTGCCCTTTTTGGTTTTGGTGTAATAAATAAATTGCTGACGGGTTATTACTCTGGCGCTGTCGCCAATTTTATCATATTCCTGTTTTACTTCCATGTAATCATACTCAGGCATATGCGCCGGTGGAATCCGAAATGAAACACTCAACACATTCCATGTACTGTCCTGTATTTGTATCTCACCTTCTATCGTTGCATTACTCAGCTGCCTTGGTCGTATGGCAATAGTGTAGACCTTTGGTTTAATTGTTCTGTCAATTTTTAATGTCTTGAAGCGGTAAGCCATCAGGCCGCTGTAGCTGATAGGTGACACAAAAGGAATCTTAGAAACAGGCGGGGCTTTGATCAGGTTATCATAAATAAAGAAATCGCCATCCAGTACAGACAGGTAAAATAAACTTTCAGTACTTCCCCGCTTATTTACACCATGACGCTGCTCCTTTATTTGTCCGGCTGTATTGCGGTCAATGTGCAAGAGTATTTCCGTCATTGACATTTTGCTGAAATCATCAGCCGCCAGGGTATCTCCCTCTTCCTTCTTTTTAACGGAACTGGAATCCAACTGAAAGGCCTTTATATATGCGTTGCAGGAATAAGCACCTATTGCATCGAGGACCACATCTTTATTCTTTATTACATTTTTGATGAGTTCTTCCGCCCGGTCACGGTACTTAGCCTTAACCACTACTTCAGACATGCTGGCTGATTCAGGCTCCAATTCAATGTTTTCAATAACATCCTGGTTCGTAATAAAGAATGTAACAACCCTGGTTTTATAACCGATCATACTTACCACCAGGTCATATTGCCCCCTTTCCAGGTAGAAAGCATAGGAGCCGTCGTCTTTACTTACCGTTCCTTTTTTAAGCTCTTTGATCTCCACACTGGCCAATGGAAGCCTTTCCCGTTTATTATCAAGGATGATTCCTGAAACCTTGTATAATTGGGCAGAAGATGCCAGGGAAAACAGTAAAAAAAGAGAGAAAAGAATATAGTTCGTCTTCATTAATCTTGATTGGCCAATCAGTCTGCAAAATTTGCGCAACAATTTCAATCAGCTTAGCCGGCTCATCATCTTTTCCAAGAATTTAACAAGTAGCCGACAGGCAAGAAGTTAACAAACACTTATATAACCAAGATATCGTGAAAATCAGTCTTTCTTTTTAATCCAGAACTCGTCTTTCCATTCTTCACAACTAAGCGGATGTTCTTCCAGTTCTTTGAATACCTGGTCCAACTGCTCCGCCGTCAGTAACTGCTCCATAAAAGGGAATAACTCTCTTTCCTCAAAACGGATATGCTTGTTCAGCAGGTCGCTGAGAATGGTAAGGTGCCTTTTATCTGATCCCGATTCATCATCCAGCCCAATGATTAGCTCCCTGATATGATCATGTTCTTCTTTTAACCGGTGCCGCATCGGGTTATCTGCAGGCAGATGCGGCAACAATATTTTCTCTTCCTGGTAAAAATGTGGTTTAATATGTTGTTGCCAGTACCAAAGTGAATATTTACGCATGGTTTCTACCGGGGCATTATTCTCTATCCCCTGTTTTATTTTCCATGCAAACAATAAACCATCGTGGTGTTCCCGGCTGAGTGGGGCCAATTGTTTGCTGCGTTTGATGGGCTTTAGTTCGTCTTTCATATTTTAAAGTTACATTTTTTTGGAAGCTGTGTCAGTACTGTTGATTTCATCAGAATGAACAGATATACTTTTGATATGTCCTTTTCTAAGAGCTTACCACTATAATTTGTATACATAAAATATCCTTAACTATAATTTGTAAGGCTTTATTTGTATTCACATCTGTGAATAATTAACTTTAGGTGATAACAATATTGGTGAGTAATATTGATAAAGAAGGGCCAGCTGCTGGCAAAGACCAGCAGACGCAACAGAAATCCGGTACCGCCTTTCGCCGGCATGGTGAAACATGGTTCAGCCCGGTCACCACGAATGGGAACAGGAACCAAACTAAAATAGAAGTGCATTGACAGACACTATCATCAACCTTGAAACCGTTAACCCTATCGAATTTTTCGGAGTCAATAACGGTAAGCTCGACATTCTTAAAAAGAAATTTCCCCTATTAAAGATCCTTTCCCGCGGCACCCAGTTAAAACTGAGTGGTGCGCCGGAACAGATAGAATCCGCAAGGGAAAAGATCTCTCTCATCATTTCCTACCTCGAAAGAAATGGCCATATGAGCCAGAATTATTTTGAACAGGTACTGGGTGGTGATGATGCGGAAGTGATCGATCATTTCCAGGAAAAAAACCCGAACGAAGTGCTGGTATTTGGCCCCAACGGAAAATCTGTAAGGGCCAGAACTGCCAACCAGAAAAGGCTGGTTCAGGTTGCTGAAAAGAATGATATCGTTTTTGCCATCGGCCCAGCCGGTACTGGCAAAACCTATACTGCTGTGGCGCTTGCTGTAAGGGCATTAAAAAATAAACAGGTTAAAAAAATCATATTGACCAGGCCTGCTGTGGAGGCTGGTGAAAGCCTTGGTTTTCTGCCCGGTGACCTGAAAGAAAAGATTGATCCATACCTGCGGCCATTGTACGATGCATTGGATGATATGATCCCTGCTGACAAGTTGGGTTATTATATGACCACCCGGACTATTGAAATTGCCCCGTTGGCATACATGAGAGGCCGTACACTGGACAATGCATTTATAATCCTGGATGAGGCTCAAAACTCCACCGACCTTCAGCTAAAAATGTTCCTGACCCGTATCGGTGCTAATGCAAAGGCCATCATTACAGGTGATATGACACAGGTCGACCTTCCCAGGAATCAAAAAAGTGGTTTAGCTACAGCTGTCAGAATATTAAAAAACATAGATGGCATCGCCCATATAGAGCTGGACGAGGAAGATGTTGTCCGCCACCGCCTGGTGAAGCATATCCTGAGGGCTTATAACCATGAACATGAAAGAGAAAATCCTCAACACAGGGAAGCTCCTCCTATCATAAAGAAGGACAAACCGGAATAAGTTTGCTGTAAAAGATTCATTACTTTGCAGGAATGAAGAGAGATAATTTATTCTTTTTGTTCCTGCTTTTTTTTGCAGCCTGCAAAACAGATGATAAAAAAGCTGATGCAAAATCATCTAACAGCATTGATGCAGCCCGAAATTTTATCAGGTCGGCTCTGGATGGAAAGTACCGCGAAGCCAAAGACTATTTGCTGCAGGATTCTGTAAATCTTAACTGGATGGATATTGCAGAAAGAAATTACTTAAAGGCTGACCAGGATACAAAAGACGGGTACAGGGCTTCCTCCATCAATATGCATGAAGTAACCCCGGTAAATGATTCAACTGCTATTATCATCTACTCCAATTCCTTTAAAAATGACCACGATACACTAAAAGTTATTAAAGTAAACGGGCAGTGGTTGGTAGATCTAAAGTACCTGTTTGAACATGACAGAGACACTCTCAATAAAAAACCAGTCATTAACGATACGATAAAGTGATAAAGAATATTCTTCTGGTAGGATTAGGAGGTGGCGCTGGCAGCATACTTCGCTACCTTTGTCAGCGTTGGTTTGCAGAAGTTTACTCCCATTCTTTTCCATGGGGTACATTTGCTGTTAACATTACTGGTTGTTTTCTTATAGGCGTTTTTTGGGGACTTACTTTCAAAACATTTGACAGTAACGAACACTGGAAGCTATTCTTAATGACTGGTATTTGCGGCGGCTTTACTACTTTCTCTGCCTTTACACTAGAAGGTATTGGCTTGATAAGAGAGGAAAAAATCGGGCTATTTTTTATTTATGTAGCCTCCAGTGTCGTTGTGGGCCTTGCACTTACTTTATTAGGTATGAAATTAACCCGTTAATAATAATGACAACAGTTCTACATCCCTGGCACGGTGTTCATTACGGAGAGAAAGCTCCCGCCACTGTAAATGCCCTGATTGAAATACCACAGGGCTCCCGTTCAAAATATGAAGTGGACAAAGCCACAGGCCTGCTGAAACTGGATAGAGTAATTTACTCTTCGTTCCAGTACCCCATCAATTATGGTTTCATTCCTCAGACCCTGGGGCTGGATAATGACCCGCTGGATATCCTGGTTATCTGTTCCCAATCTATTCAGTCGCTTTGCCTGGTTGAAGCAAATGTTATTGGCAATATGCAAATGATTGACAGCGGGCAGGAAGATGATAAGATCATTGCAGTGGCTGCCAAAGATCCTTCGGTAAATCATATTACCCGGATGGAAGAACTGCCCCAGCATTTTTTGCTGGAACTCAGGAACTTTTTTGAGCAATACAAAGTGCTGGAAAATAAAAAAGTGGAAATCGACACTTTCCAGGATCAGCTGATAGCTTATAAGATCATCAAAGACTCAATTAATTTCTATAAAGAAACATTTAAGGGTCAATGATTACTCCTCAAAAAAACCATATGGCAACACAATTAATTATCACCGCCCTGCTGATAGGACTTGGCGCTGGTGTTTTGAGCGGATTAGTAGGAATAGGCGGTGGAATAATAATGGTCCCGGCATTAGTTTTCTTCCTGCATTATAACCAGCACCAGGCCCAGGGAACATCTTTGGCAGTTCTGACACTGCCCGTAGTTATTCTGGCTTCCTTTTATTACTATACTCAATGCCAAAAACTGGGAACTCCTATAGATCTTAGAATAGTTGGGTTATTGGCCATCGGCTTTGTTGTTGGGGCTTATTTCGGAAGTAAGATTGCTTTGCAAATTCATACTGACACCTTAAAGAAAATATTTGCAATCATACTTTTTTACACAGCGATTAAAATGCTGAACTGGGATACAGCACTCATAAAATGGATCAGAAGCCTCGCAGGCTAGTTGCTTAGTCAGCATCTTAAGATGAAAACCGCCTTTCTTATATCATTTCTGCTGATCGCAACTGCTTCATACAGTCAATCGGTCTATTCTATCTCAAAAGATTATTTCAGAACCGATCCTTTCAAAATTTCTTTTAGCAATTTCATCAGTCAACTGATTAATGATCCTGATATTACTGAAAAAAAGATCACAAAAAGATCAGATTCTGCTTTGTTTTATTTTGAAGGGGTTTACAAATCCTACAGCCCCTTTTTTATACCCGTTAATTACTGTAAAATCATTTTGGCTGAAAAAGAAGATCGTACTGATGACAGCACTCAAACACCTTTTTTTTATTATGAATACCAGCTTCTAGGTTATATAAACAATAAAGATGAAGGGCTAAAAGATATTAAGCAAGAGTTCGAAAAATTAAATAAAAAATTCAGTCGTATCCTCACTCCGGAAGAAAAACGGGAGCTTAAAAGAAATACCGGGGTAGCAGGCAACATTATAAATTACTCCTACAAGAAAATGGCTTTTCTTCCCATTACACTGGCATGGGCTTCTTTACAAGAATCAACAGACTACCTGATTGCCATTACCCTCCGTTTTCTCAACATTAATAATACTGCCTACTTACCAATACCGGCGGATAGCCCTTAGCCGGCTACCCGATGGTAGCGGGTACTCTGAATGAATACCTTTTTTTGTAAGTTCATCAATCCTCACTTTTCCTGATGCATGTATCAATTGATCTTTTTCCAGTATGATGCCCACATGAACGATGTCTTCTTTATTATCAAAAAATGCCAGGTCGCCAGTTCTTGCTTCACTTAACTTTTTTACTGGCTCACCTTCCTGAGCTTGTTGCCAGGCATCTCTCGGCAGGTCAATACCCATCAGTTTATAAATCACCTGCACAAATCCACTGCAATCAACTCCCAGTGGAGTACGGCCACCCCACAGGTACGGGGCATTTAGCCAGGCAGTGCTCAATTGCCTTATTAACTCTTCTCCGGGTTGCTGTTGATCTCTTTGAAAATAATGTCCTGAAAAACTGTATTCGATATTGCCCAGTTTGCCTTTACCATCTGTAAAAAAGGGTAAAGAAGAACCGACAGGAACATTGATCCTTTTTTCGCCGATGACTATACTACTCAACATATCAGTTGTAATGCAGGCACTTCTTGTATTAGCGAATCTCTTATCTGCATCCATTAACAACGTATGTGTCATCCATCCTTCATAGCCATCATGCAGACTTCTGACCTTTACCCACAGCTCGCCGGATTTTTTAAGTATCCTGACTGATTCACCAAACAGTAACTGGTTTACCATCTCTTTACGGTGGCTGGGCTTTCTTCGAACTGGGGCAGCCGGAACATTAACAACAGCGTATTCCATTTAATATATTTGGTGTAAAATAAAACAATATCCGCTAGCAAAATTTTGCAGAAATTGCCAAATCCTGCATCTTATCGAAAACAAATAGTTATTTTCCGCTTGTGAAGGCAGATGATTATAAAGAATTAACGGACCAGGAACTGCTTGAACAGTTTTATGCCGATCATGACAATGAATGGCTCGGTATCTTGCTGCAGCGTTACACCCTCCTATTATTGGGTGTATGCATGAAGTACCTGAAAAATGAGGATGAGGCAAAAGACAGTGTGCAACAGGTATTTCTGAAAGTGATACAGGAACTGCACAAATACAAAGTAGAGTATTTTAAATCTTGGCTTTACATGGTGGCAAAAAATCATTGCCTTATGAGGCTGAGGGAGAAGCAAGGGAAAATAACAGCTGAAATAAATGATAAACTGACGGCACATCCGCAAGAAGAAACAGACAGGCAGCTTTTGCTTAATAATGACAAGACCCTGGACATGATGGAAGAGGCGCTAAAAGAGCTGAACCCGGAGCAACGCCAGTGTGTAACTTTGTTTTACCTTGAAAAAAAGAGCTACCAGGAAGTGAGTGATGAAACAGGCTATAGCTTATTGCAGGTAAAAAGTTATATACAGAACGGCAAAAGGAACCTCAAAATAATGATTGAAAAAAAACTGAGTGAAAAAGAATTCCGGCAAACAGGAAAATAATATGCAGGAAAATTATAAAGACATATTATCAAATTTATCTACCGACATTGACCAGGAAACACTTTTGTTATACCTGCAGGGTAAACTTTCTGATGATAAAAAGCATGAAGTAGAAAAACAATTACTCAATAATGATTTTGATGAGGATGCCATGGACGGGTTACAGGAATTCAAAGACAAGGAACAATTGCAGTACATGGTGGAAATGCTGAACCGTGACCTTAAAAAAAGAACAGAGAAGAAAAAGAAACGGCGGGAAAAAATGAAGATTAAGGATCAGCCCTGGCTGTATATTTCAATAATAATCCTGTTTATCCTGATTGTTATTTCTTACCTGGTGATCAAAAAAATGCTGCAGCCTTAATACATGGTCTTTCCCGGCCATGATTTCCAAAAGTCAAACAGTTCCTTAGCCCCCTGGTGTGGATGATGAATAAATGGGATTTTTCTTTCCTCCATTTTAGCATTGATCTCCTTATAAATAAATTCATCATCAAATTCGATACTGGCAGCCTCTTCTCTTGTATTAGCATATATAACTCGCTTAGGTCTTGCCCAGTAAATGGCGCCAAGGCACATCGGACATGGTTCACAACTGGTAAATATCTCGCATTCATTTAACTGGTAAGTTCCTAATTTCTCGCAAGCCTGCCTGATGGCAACAACTTCGGCATGGGCTGTCGGATCATTAGTGGACAGCACCATGTTCGAGCCCTCACCAATTATCTCCTCTCCATGTACCACTACGCAACCAAATGGCCCACCTTTACCCGATAGCATTCCCTGCTTGGCCAGTTCTACAGCTTTTTGCAGAAATTTATTATCTCTTTCAGATTGCAGCATATACTAATATCGGGTGATAAGCCTATAAAATTGTGAATAAAGGAGCTATTTTCCACAGATTGTTCACTAAAAATTATTCTAATATGAAATTAATATTAATTTTTTATTACCTGCCTGTAATAGCTAAAAAGGGATGTAATTTTTAGGATACAAACCAACACTTAAATATATGAGATGGGAAGCTGCCGATAGTTCAAATCAACACGAAGTTTATCACCTGTATAAAGACGACAAAAAAATTTTAAGCCTGACAGTTAACAAATTCTCTAACTCAGCAAGGGTAGAGTGTAATAAAGAAAAAAGAGTTTTTATCATACGTAAAGAAGGTTTTCTAAAAAACAAGACAGTACTTCGTAATGAGTATGGGATAAAAATTGGTGAACTAGGCTTGGAGAACCGCGAAAATTTCATCGATATCAATGATGAACGTTTTTATTATACCATTCACAATAATCCCCTGGCAGAACTGGTTCTTTATAAAGATGCCAAGGATAAACCTTCAGTAGTTTGCGGATTAAGTACCAAAGATGGTGATACTGCAGTTCATTTCACCAAAGACAGCAGTATTAAAACTGCACCGCACCCCGGATTATTGATGGCGTTGTGCTGGTACATGTTTCTCCCTGTTACAAAGGAAAATGTACCAGAGTTCGCCATCTGATAATTACAATTTTTCCCAGTTATCTTTTGCAAACTGTTCTAAGGAGGGATCCCTTGCTCCCATCAATAACAAAACACAGTTCTCTGTAAAATGAGAGCGAACGGATTCAAGGAAATTATTCCTGTCCTCAACAAAAAAAGCCTGTTTACCTGATGCTTTGAGATCATTAATAAGGTCAGCAGCAGAAATATCTTTAACGGCAGTGCCACCAGCATAAAAAATCTCACTCATCCAAATTTCATCCTGTGGTCTTAATACCCTGGCAATTTCTTTCACAAAATCTTCTCTTAGAAATTTGGTTGGCTTATAACCGTGTGGCTGAAACCAGGCAATCAATTTTGGCGTAATCGGCTGACAGGCTTCCATAGCAGCGGCACATTTCACAGGATTATGTGCATAATCATCAATGAGCCATACCCCATGCTTTTTCCCCAATACCTGGTGGCGGCGATAAATACCTTCATAGGATTTCAAAGCTTCTGCACAAACATTCAACTCAACTCCTAACTGGTTGGCAACAGCTGTTGCTGCCAATGCATTTTCCATGTTGTGCTTACCTGCTAAATGCAGTAAAAACGGGATATCATTTATATGGAAGCTGATATCCATCCCATCCTGCCGGAAATCTGCAGCTACATAACCAGCTTTAATACCAGGATTGGCTGAAAAGTCCTGTTCTGGATTTTGTGAAAGTTTTTGTGCCAGTACCTGGGATTGGTTGACGATAAATTTTTTACTGTTCAGTTTGAATATCTCAAAAATCCGTATCAGTTCATCTATCTCCTGGTGGTCTTTGTCAATATTCAGCAAAAGACCGATCTCCGGTTTATATTGTACAATTGATCCGTCACTCTCATCCGCTTCTATCACCAGCCACTCACCTTTTCCCACTTTTGCATTTCCTATTTTACCCTGCTTAATAATATTGATAAGCCCGGCCCCGCTGATTATGCTAGGTTGAAAACCAGCATGTTCAAGAATATCAAACAACATGGCACTGGTGGTACTTTTGCCACTGGTTCCCCCCACAGCTATTGTCTTTTTACTGGCAGCTATCAAGGCCAGTAATTCAGAACGCTTCAGAATTGGTATACCCAATTGCTTTGCTTTTTGAACTTCAACAACTGTGTCTTCAATAGCTGTTGAAACTACAATTAGGTCCGTTTTATCGGTGATACCTTCTCCATTTTGTACAAAGCAGTGTATTCCTTCATCTTCCAGTTTCTCCTGTACTTCGTTGTAAACACCCGGGGCAAAAAAACGATCGCTGCCGGAGACGTCTTTTCCAATACCCTTTAAATACTGGGCTATAGCACTCATACCGCTTCCGGCGATACCTATGAAAAAGGGCCGTTGAAAATCCTCTATTGAGTTGATCATGATGCAAATAAAAGAAATAATTCTTGCCGGCTAAACCCGGGTAAGATTCCTTTCCCTTAAAAAGAAATTTTAGCCTATTTTAAACCAAAATTTGAAAACCCGGTCACAGGCCGGAACTAAAGCCCCGATGATGCGCCACCTAAGAACTATTACTTTTTCAGGATTATCTTTATTACTATTGTTTTCCTGTAAAAAAAACAGCGAAGACACTCCAAACCCCACCCCCACAGATCCGGTAGCAGAAGTATTAAATCTGCCATCAACACCATTTAATTATGCTAACCAGGCATTGCCGGCTTACCTAGCATCACCGCCTATACAAGGGCAGTTGAATACTCCGGCAAATAACCCCATCACTGACAATGGTGCAACCTTAGGAAGAGTACTTTTCTACGATAAAAATCTTTCAGTTAATAATACTATTTCCTGCGCTTCCTGTCATAAACAACAGAACGCTTTTTCGGACCCGGTGGCAAAAAGTGCCGGTTTCAATGGCGGATTGACTGGGAGAAACTCCATGTCGTTGATATATGCTGCTTACTATCCCAATGGAAGGTTCTTTTGGGACCAACGGGCAGCCACACTGGAAGAACAAAGCCTGATGCCTATACAAGACCTGGTGGAAATGGGTATGACCTTACCTGCTCTTGAAACAAAACTCAGGAACCTGGCATATTATCCGCCGCTGTTTCAAAAGGCATTTGGCACTTCAGAGATTACCAGTGATAAAATTGCAAAAGCCATATCTCAATTTGTACGATCAATTGTTTCTTACCGTTCAAAATATGATGCAGGAAGGGCTGCATTACCAGCAGCACCAGCACCGCCGCCCAATGCACCATTTCCCAACTTTTCTGCACAGGAAAACAGGGGTAAGGAAATATTCCTTTCACCGATTGGTGGTTGTGCCCCATGTCATGGCTCAGAGGCCTTCACGGCACCACAGGAGAAGAATAATGGATTGGATATGGCAACAACCGACCGTGGATTTGGAGCAGTAGTTAACAATACAGCTCTTGATGCCACCTTCAAAGTAACTACACTTCGAAATGTTGAGCTTACTCCGCCTTACATGCATGATGGTCGTTTCAATACACTTGAACAAGTAGTGGAACATTACAGCAGCGGCGTAAAGAATCATCCGAATCTTTCACCTCAACTCAGGTTGCCAAATGGATTACCAAGGCAGGCAAACCTGTCTAACGAAGACAAGACTGCATTAGTGGCATTTTTAAAAACACTTACAGATAATACAGTAGCAACTGAAGTGAAATATTCTAATCCATTCAAATAGGCTTACCCTGTGAAGCCCTGATCATTTCAGCATAACCCCATTTTTTAGCCAGCGCATTAATTGCCATGGCAATTCGCTTTGTTTTGGTAGGTTCTGTTTTTGCACTGTCTATCCATTTACTGAAGTAGCGTTGATGAGAACCGGGTAAAGATTGAAAAAACTGTATAGCTGCCGGATCATCTGCGAGGCAATCCATAAAATCTGTATTGAAAACAAATTCGCTGTTATCTGCCTCCAATTGTACATTCACCATTGCTCCTGCCTTTTTACCCGTTGCTCTTCTCATTGCTGCATTAAGTGGCATGATGAATTTTCCTCTGCCCATTGGCAAAAGAGATACCCGGCTAATAGCATAGTTATCCAGTTTTCCTTTTACCTTAAACTCCTTCTTGTTTCCAGGCTTTAATTGTTGTGCAATATCTGCGGGAATTTCAAAATAAGTCCATCCGGTCTTCTCGCCTTGTTTATCAAATTTGTGAATGGTAACAGTAAATTTTACCGGCTTCATAAAATAAACTTACTAAAAACCGGCATTTTTGAAAAGGTTAAAAGGAAACTAAAAATAACCATTCGTCAAAACTTACCCTGCTCAGCTTTAATAATTCAATATTTTTGACGATTACCATTACCATCAATCCCAATGATCCGAGCTTTATACCTTTACCTTTCAAAAATTACTTTTACTATTCCTTTTCTACTGTTGTTCTTTTTTGCACAAAGCCAGGATATACCGGTTTCAATCAAAGTTATCAACACAAAGAAAGAGCCTGTTGGTTTTGCTACCATCATCATCACAAACAGGCTTGATACTGCTCAGCAATTCAAAAAATCAGCAGATAGCTCCGGGAATGCCCGTTTCAATCTGAATAAATCAGGTCAGTATACTTTTTTTATATCAGCCATCAATTATCAGCAGCTGGAGAAAAGAGTTACGCTGACCGGCAATCAAACTAATTTCGTTTACACTTTAGAGCAAACCGGGAAAACGCTGGATAACGTTGTCATCACTTCGCAGAAACCACTTATGCGGCAGGAAGATGATAAAACCATTGTTGACCCGGAAAACCTCGTTGCTGCTTCCACCAGCGGTTTTGAGGTAATAGAAAAAACCCCGGGCCTGTTTGTAGACCAGGATGGTAACATATACATCAGCAGTTTGACTCCTGCTTCTGTACAAATTAATGGCCGTAATATGCGGATGAGTGCCGCTGATATTGCCACATTACTGAAAAGTCTTCCGCCAGGCTCCATTTCCAGGATTGAAATAGTAAGAACCCCTTCAGCAAAGTATGATGCATCAGCCAGTGGCGGCGTGGTGAATGTGGTTTTAAAGAAAGGAGTTCGTATTGGTATGACAGGCAGTGTAAATGCGGGTATGCAACAAGGCACCTATGGCAACCAGTTCATAGGTTTTAATATTAATAATAATGATGGCAGGAAAAATTCAAATCTTAATTTCAACTACAGTCGCCGAAACAGTTTTGAACAGATCATCACGGACAGGATTTTTGCCAGTGATTCCATGCTTGGTCAGGACGCTTATACAAAATATCCCGGAAGCAACCTTTATGGATCGTTTGGTATTACCTACGACCTTACAAAAAAATGGGAATTGACTTACGATGCTACCGCCAGTTATAACCAGTTCGATAATAATTCGGAGAATATAAATAACCTGTTCAAAATAAGTACCGGTGAAGTTTTCAGCAATAGTCTTAATAAAGTAAATAATGATGGAAGTAATTTTTCAATAGGTACAGGTTTTGAAACAAAATATAAAATCGATTCACTTGGATCAGAATGGACAACTGATACCTGGTACAATCATACAATCAATAAATCCAACCAGGTATTTTCCACAAGATATGACAGCCCCATCCCTCTGTTATTTGGCGGAGACGGGATAGCCAACAGCGACAGGGATTATTTCAACTTCCGCTCAGATCTGAAGCTTAAAATGAAGAATAAGTTTACGTTTGAAGCCGGTTTGCAATCATATATCAATAACTTTTACAACAGGTCTAATTATTTCCGTGAAGCAAATGGGACCAGAACAGATGACAAAAGCCGGACCAATTCCTTTCGTTCTAATGAAAACATTAATGCACTCTACCTGCAGGGTTCTAAAACGATAGGGAAAGATTTTGTGGCAAAATTTGGCACCCGATTAGAGAATACAAATTTAAAAGGAAGGCAGTTGGTACCTTCTGATACTTCTTACACCATTCACCGCACTGACCTTTTCCCTTATGTGTACCTGAGTAAAAACCTGATGAAGATTGCAGGTTTTGACCTTAGAGCTTATCTTATTTATCGCCGTTCCATCCGCAGGCCTTATTATGACCAACTAAATCCTTTCTCACGGTATATTGATGAATTTCTTTCTGAAGTTGGTAATCCGTCGTTACGTCCACAGTTTACCAATAACTATGAAGCAAACATCAGTGTTGATGAAAGACCAATACTGGCTGCCGGTATTAATCAAACAAAAGATATTTTCACTAATGTAATTTACCAGGCAGACAGCAGTCGCAGCCAGGCATACCGTACATACGACAACCTCGGCAGCAATAAAGAGTGGTACCTGAGGGGGCTTGGCGCTATTCCCCCCGGGGGCCGTTATTTCTTTGTAATCGGTGCACAGTACAATCATAATTTCTACCAGGGTGTTTATGAAGGAAAACCTTTGTCGTTCAAAAGAGGCACCTGGACATTCTTTACTTACCAGACGTTTAAAATTGATAAGAGATCAGTGATAACACTGAATGGCTTTTACCGCTTAAAAGGACAACAGCAGTTTTATGAACTTTCTGAATTCGGCGCACTAAATGCCAGTATCAACAGGAAATTTCTGAAAGACAAGCTGATACTAACAGCCAGCATCAATGACATGTTTTATACCAACAAAAATGATTTCAGTATCAGGCAGGGTTCTGTGGAAGCCAGCGGTACGAGACTTGCAGATACCCGGAGATGGGGAATCAATATCCGCTACAATTTCGGAATAAAAAAGAAGGAAGAAATCAATAATATGTTTAACGGGGAGCCTCCTGTATCCAACTAATCAATGTGTTAAACAAGAATAACAAATTAAAACAGTGCGTCTGGATTTATCCCCCTATCTTTGCCCTGTTAATTTGAGTTATAGAGCATTTTGTAAGTGAACGATTTTTTCTGCTACGCTTTTAATCCTGCGTTTTTTCGAAGGATCTGCTAATAGTTAGTCTTCTTTACCCTTGCATTATTCTCAAGTATTTTTAAAAGTCAATTTTTTTACATGAACATTTATGTTTCAAACCTGAGCTTCGCTGTTGTAGACGAAGACCTGAGAAGTTATTTTGCCGAATACGGAGAAGTTACTTCTGCAAAAGTTATTATGGACAAATTCACTAACCGCAGCAAGGGCTTCGGTTTCGTGGAAATGAGTGATGATGCAGCTGCCCAAAAGGCAATCGCTGAACTGGATGGCGCTACTGTTGACGGTCGCTCTATCAAAGTAAGTGTTGCAAAACCAAGGGAAGAAAGGCCTGCAAGGTCTTCAAGACCTTCTTACTCGAACAACAATCGCTGGTAATAAATAACCAATGATCAATAAAAAACCGGTTCAATTGAACCGGTTTTTTATTTATTGCAATAATAAAATTTTAAGCTCTTTGCTTTTGTTTGGCAGCAGCTTTTTTGGCAGGAGCTGCTTTGGATTTACTTTTTTTCAGAGCAGCATCTATAGCAGCACTTATATTGGCATAAGTAGGCTTACCTGTTACCATCACATCATTGACAAAAAAAGCAGGTATTTCTTTAATTCCCCGGTTATGCCCTTCCTTGATATCGTCCTGTACCTGCCAGCCATACATTCCATTCACCAGGTCATCCAGGAATTTCTTATTCTTGACACCAGCTTCTTTACTATATAATTTCAGGCTTGTAGTACCAAGATTGCGGCGGTTATGGAATAATACATTATGCATTTCCCAAAATTTACCTTCCTGTGCAGCAGCAACAGCTGACTCACTGGCCTTCAGACTGCGCTGGTGAATAAGGGTAAGCGGGAAATGACGGAACTGAAACCTGATCTTTCCTTCATAATCTTCCAGTAATTGCTTTACTATCTCGTTGGCCTTTGCGCATTCCTCGCTTTCGTACTCTCCAAATTCGATTAAAGTGACAGGGGCGTCTTTTTTACCAACAAAAACTTCTCTGGGTTCAATAATAATTACATCATCCTTTTTAAATGCCATTTTAGTGCTCCTTTTTTAATCCATTGCTTTTCTAGCCGTGGACCTGTGTAATGCTTAACAAATTTCCCGCCATTTCGTTGAAACAAAAGCGGTTATGCCATTCAGACATATATCCTAAACGCTTGAAGATAATATTTTTTTGTACCTGGCCAAATCCACTGTTAAATAATTTACCAAAAAGAAATATATAGACTGATTATCAAATGTTTAGACATTGATTCTAAAGTGCTTTTCTGTCAAATGCTAAGATGACATACTATGTAAACCCGGTCACTGGAAAATGAGGATTTTGTTTTACAAGCATACCTGAATATCAGTTGGCCGTATGCTCACTTGTTGTCAAAATAGGCTGATTTTAAAGTCTTTAAGAAAGGGTGGATTCCGTTGGAAATCCTACGACACATAAAAAACTGGTTTTTGCGTAATTGTAAGAGACTCTACTTTTACATCATCAAAGCAATGTTTAATTGCTTTTGCCAAACCTGGCTATGATCCGATAACTACACTTGCCCTATTGTTTGCCCAACTTTTATTGCTTGCGAGATTGCCTGCACATAAGAAACAATGAATTGTTTTTTAAATTAAAATAATATAACCATGAAAAAGATCTTCCGTAACAACCGTATCATTGCAATCGCATTTATGACAGTTTTCTCGGCAACTGCCTTTGCAGTACCCAAAACCGGTGAACCTGAAAAAGATGTTCCTGTTTCGCTGAGCTATGCAGGCAACATACAAGAACAGCCACTTTTCCAATTGAGTTTTTATGGAAACAAAGAGAATGATGATTTTACCATCACTATCAGTGATGAATGGGGCAACAGGCTTTACCGCGAAAACATCAAAGCTGAAAACTTTAGTAAGAAGTTCCTGCTAAACACTGAAGAAATCGGTGATGAAACACTGACATTCGAAATTATCAGCAATAAAACAGGTAAGAAAGTACAATATGAGGTAAACCGTTTTACTCGTACAGGTGCTATAGCCCTTGCTACAGTTTCGAAGTAATTATTACAAAAAAGCGATGTTGTAAAGTAGTTTACAACATCGCTTTATATTTTACTACTACTTAATCAAAGGCTGAATATTTTGAATCTTTCGTGGCAGTATCTCTCCAGGTTTTCCCTGTCATCAGGATGCGCAATGCTGATCAGCGCTTTTGCCCGCTGGCGGAAGTTTTTACCGAAAAGGAAGGCAATACCATATTCAGTAGCAACATAATGTACATGCCCCCTGGTGGTTACTACGCCGGCGCCTTGCTTTAATGTCGGAACAATACGGGGAATACCTTTTGCAGTACGGCTGGTCAATGCAATTATCGGTTTTCCACCTTCACTTAAAGCAGCACCACGCATAAAGTCCATTTGCCCGCCGATTCCACTGTACTGAAACTCACCAATACTGTCTGAACAAACCTGCCCGGTTATGTCCACTTCAATGGCGCTGTTGATACCAATTACCTTCGGATTACGGCGAATTACATGCGGGTCATTTACATAATCTATATCCAAAAAGGCAAAGGAAGGGTTGTCATCGATATAATTATACAATTTACGGGTTCCCACTGCAAATGAAGTAACAGACTTATTGGGGTGTACCCTTTTCATTTTATTATTAATCACATCTTTCTCTACCAGTTCAATGATGCCATCACTCAGCATTTCTGTATGCACACCCAGGTTTTTATGATTGCCGAGGCATTTCAAAACGGCATCCGGAATTGTACCGATACCCATTTGTAATGTACTTCCATCATCAATCAGGCCTGCTATATTCTGACCGATGGTCAACTCAGCATCACCGGTTTTATCACCATAA
This sequence comes from uncultured Chitinophaga sp., assembly GCA_964634265.1. GTDB lineage: Bacteria > Bacteroidota > Bacteroidia > Chitinophagales > Chitinophagaceae > JJ008. The sequence continues at coordinate 66,711 of CAZWIM010000001.1, forward strand.
TTTTCTTCAGGTGGTTCTGACTCATGAAATACCATTTTGGTAAACCGGTCAGTGTGTATCATACCATCGCCATGTGTACGGGGAAGCCGGGGATTTACAAGGGCAATGATATACTTTGCACTGTCAACCGCTGAACGGGCAATATCAATGGAAAGGCTCAGAGAACAATAGCCATGCACATCAGGAGGAGAAACCTGGACAATAGCGACATCCAGTTCCAGTAACTTTCTTTTAAAAAGATCAGGGATATCACTCAAAAATACCGGTATAAAATCAGCCCTTCCTTCGTTTACTGCTTTGCGAACAGAAGCGGATACAAAAAGTGAGTTGATCTTGAAAGAATCATAATACTCGGGCCTGTCAATCATTATATCACCCCGAAAGGTAATGGACACTACTTCAACACTCCTGAGGCGTTCATGTTGCCGGGCCATTTCATGCAGGACAGGCAATGGTGTACAGGCACTTCCATGAACAAACACACGGTGACCGGGCTGAATAACATTTACAGCATCTTCGAGGGAAACGTAGCTAAACGGATGGATCATTTTCGTAAGATTATTTATGATGCGAAGTACCGAAATTACTGAAATGGGAGCTAAGATTAATATCAGCCCATAGTATGATTTTATGCAGCGTAAGTCAGAATAAACGACAGGTTATGAGATTATTTATTCCCCAAATAATATCAGGCTTATTCTTTTACCAGTTCAACAATACCGCGGCGAATATCGTAGCAGGCGCCACATATTTGTAATTCACCTTTTCTGATCTTTTCAGCGATAATGGGTGATTGTTGCTTCAACTGATGAATACCGTGCAAAATATTTGCCCGGATACAATCGTCCAATAGATGCTGATCATTACCCGGGATTTGTTGTATTTCTTTCTCTGCTTTAATGCTGTCAACGATATCCCTGATATGACCGGGCACCTCACCACCTTCTGCAAATGCTTTGATAGCTCCACATTCTTTATGCCCCATTACCACTACTTGTTTTACACCCAGGTGTTCAACTGCATATTCAATACTGCCAATTTCAAGACCTCCCATCAGGTTGCCTGCTGTGCGAACAACAAAAAGGTCGCCAAGTCCCTGGTCAAATACTACTTCTGGAGGCACCCTTGAATCGGAACAACAAACCACTGCCGCAAAGGGATGCTGACCTTCTGCAATTTCCCTTAGCCTTGCCGCATTTTCATGCGGATGCAATGCATGCATGTTGGCAAAGCGATTATTACCATCCAGCAATTGCTTCACTGGATTATCAAAGGCGGCTTCCGGTTGAAGAGGACGGCAGCCTGTTCCATTCAGGAGTATCAATAAAAAAGAAAATGCAATTAAGACTGTTTTCATGATGCGGGGATTTAGGTCAGAAACAGTTGCCGGCGAAATTATTACCTGTCACCCCGGGGTCTGATGAACCTACTCAGGAAGAATACTGAGTTTCGTCAGCAATAAAAAAGCCGGACCCCTGGATCCGGCTATTCAAAGAGATAAGTCTGGCTTATTTATTTCTCAGCATCAATACATAGCGAACTGCTGCTTTTGCATCTTCCGGAGAAATTACCGTATTAGCCGGCATGGCTACCTCACCCCAAACACCCGATCCGCCTTTTACAACCTTTTCTGCAAGCTTATTTATATTTTCATCGTTAAGTTCATATTTGTTTGCTACATCTCTGTATGCAGGTCCCACCAATTTCTCATCGATCTTATGACAGGTCAGGCAAAGATTTTTAGGTTCTGCCACGATAGCCAGGCCTTTCTGGTAATCGGGATCCTGTGATTTATCCGGCGCAGCGGTTTCGTTCTTTACAGGTTCTGTTTTGTTTTCAGAAGATTCTTTTTTATCACCACCACCACAGGCAGCAATAAAAGCTGCAGAGGCAAATACAAAGAAGATTTTTTTCATAAATGATACTTTTTGTTGGATGACAAAGATAGGCCTTGTGCAGTATCAGCGTAGTCGTTAATTCAAACTGATTGTTAGTGGAAAATCCATTCCTCTTGAAAAAGACTGAGGATATTGTTGCACGCCTTTGTATTTCTCTGACAATACAGGAATTATTTCGTTGAGATACAGTTCAATTTCCTTTACGGTGATCTTTCCATCTTTCTTCAGATCGGCCTCTCCTTTCAACCCATTAATTATCGCATAGGTAAAAATACCATGTTTTAAATCCTTTAATTCAGCTGCCAGCTGCTCCTGGTTTGTAGAAGCAAGAACTGTAAATCCTGTACTTCGTGCCAATTGGAAAATTGCTGCCTCCTCAGCTGCACCTCTTGTAAAAGTGGTAAGAGCTCCCCCGGAATTGCAGGCGTCAAAAAGAATCAGTTGCTTTTGTGCCGGCACATCCAACAATAAATCTCGCAGGCGACTGGCGGATAAACCATTTGCTTTTAACCCCTCTTCGTTCCCCTGCATCTGTGTTACTTTATGTAATACCAGGTAAAAATCTGCTTTCGATCCATCTGCCGGATCATTCATAATACCATGCCCCGCATAATAAAATAAGAAAACATCTTCCGGCTTGATCTTATTTTTTAACCTGCTTACCTGCGCTGCAATATTCTCCGCTGTTGCATTTTCGTCAAACAGGGAATCAACTATTATATCCTTGAAGATCTTTGCAGAAGAAGAGGCTAATTGTGCAGCAATACCCCTTGCATCTTCCCTGGCATAATTTAGATTATAACGGCTGTTTTTATACTTGTCAATTCCCACTGCCATTATATACAAGGAACTGGTAGCTTTTGCACCGCCAAATTCTATACTGAATTTAAGCGGTGTAGTTTCCACCCGGCTTTTGTTAAGCGCTGATACTATGAAAGTATTCTCACCGGTGACCAGGTCTACAGGTATAATTATTGAAGGAAGAGAAATACCCCTGAAAACATCAGGACTGACAGTTATCCGCTTGCCATTCTGGAACAACAATAGTTCACTGATAAAATCTTTATTCTCTGCATCAATAACCAGGCTGATGTTTTTTTGTGCCGCTTTTTCACTCAATGACGGTGCAGCCAGTTTCAGTACCGGCATATTACTTACCTGCTGGGCAATACTGGTCTTTGCCATATCTCCTGCTTTTCCAAGAATAGCAACAGTACTTTCATTTGATAAAGCCAGCTCATTAATAATCTCTGGCTTATAATAGTTGTCAAATAATTTATCTGCTGTATAAAACTCTGCATTCTGATCCTCTCCCCTGTAGACATACCATCCAATATATGAAGCACCGTTGGGTGATGCTTTAAAATAGCCTTTATTATTCCAAATGACCCAGTCATTATTCTTTGCGATGAAAATATTGAGCCGGGGTTCCAATTGTTGTGGAATCAAGAGAAAATCTGCATTTTCTTTGCTTCCCATGCTTATCAACCTTTCATACAATTTCTTCATTTCACCGGGCTTCGTAAAATCATATTCAGGAAAATAGTCCCTGATAAAATTCTTCCAGGTTAGCTCAAGTTGATCATAAGATTTAAACACCAATTCACCTTTTACTTCCCTGAGATCCCACATCCTTGTAGTCTGGTCGGCACCGGTAGAATATAGAAAATTCCCATCTTCTGACTCGATTATATCCAGTACATCACCCTCATGACCCACGAATGAAGCCCTGGCCGTGCCCAAAGAATCGTATAGTGTAAGAAACCCGGCACTGCCTGCAGAAATTATCCAGTTGTTTTTTGTGATCGTAACAGCATTATGACCATAACCGCTTCCTCCGTCTCTTGTCACAGTACCCGTTAAGTTAACGCCGGAATAAATATACATTTCCTTGCCATTGCGGCTTACGTTTACACTTAAGCTTCCTTTTTCAAAACGTTTAACAGGATAATTATCAGAATCAGAAATTTGAAAGGCAATTAACCTGCCTGCCTCAGGCAAAAGTGAATAATCATACCATCCATCAGTTTTTTCCAGGCTGCGTAATGCCAGTTTCTTTTCATGCACAGATATGGCATTAAAAGCCCTTCCGCTTCCCGCCAGTGCTGAATCTATTGTTATGGAAGTTGAATTATAAGTGGTTTCAATATGATAAAACTGCATGATATTGGCCCTGCCTCCTGCAACAAAAAAGGAAGAATTGTTTAAAAAGCCCATACCAAGCATGGTATTGCCTCCCTTAAAATCTGCTGAAGCAGTTTTTACAAACTGTCCGGACTCATTGCTATACAACTGCACAGTGCTATTTTCACCTTCAGTAATAATGTAGCTGCCACCCGGTGAAATAGCAACCCTGTTTGAATAATTATCCAACTCAATAACCTGTCTCTCTTTCAGGGCTGTGTCTAAAATTACCATTTGCTCAAAACTCACCATTGCCAGGGTATTAGTTCTCCTGTTAATAGCAATACAATACGTTTCGCTGTTATACTGCGGAGTTGATGAAACAAGTTCAAGTGAGGGTAAGCGGTATTTGCTTACACCCTTCCTGTCAGTAACAAATACTGCATTGCCTGAAACCTGGATATCTTCCACAAAAAAATCTTCTCTTGTCACTTTTTTGACCAGTGCAAACAAAGGCTTCTCAATGGTACCCGAAATTTTCCATGAAGCAATGGTACTGTCGTTGGCGCCGGATATAAGATATTTTCCATCGGCAGAAAACCGGAGCGATGTCACCACATTACTATGGGCCATAAAGCGAAGCACCTGTTTCCTGTTTGCAAAATCATAAATACGGATTTGCCCTGCCAGGTCACCGTCGGTTTCGGTACCTATTGCAAGAAAACCTCCCACAGCCAGCAGCCTGTTATCAGGTGAAATTGCAACAGAATATAATTTACCCTGGTTAAAAACCGATTTAGGACCCCTTATTTGTTCTATGATTCTTTTTTGTTCAACATCCCAGATGCAAATGGTCTTATCTGTACTGGTGGTGATGATAAATTTTCCATCCGCGGTGGTCACCGCTTCAGATATCTGTGACAAATGACCGCCGGGGTTGATCTGCAACTGGGCATCGCCGGAACGTGGCTGGGCTATAACCGGTAAAGTGAACAGAAGCAAAAAAAGAAAAAAAGAAAATGAAATTCCTGTCAGCCTTATCATCTTCATGGGTGCCATTTTACAGTTTCTGATAAAGCTAATATACAGCAAACAGATTGCTATACCGGAGTAAGGGTATAAATGGTAAAATAAATACCGAATTGTGAGAATAGTAACAAAAAGAAAGCCCCACTCAGCCAAATTAGCTTATCTTTCAGCCGATATTTGAGTTTTATTGCTCTTGTAAGAGATTCCTTTTATTTCTTTCTTCTACACCTGCACTTCATCTCAACTTGTTTTATCTCAAAATTTCTTCACATGACAATCTATGTATCTAATCTTGACTTCACCGTCAGCGATGAACAATTGAAAAAAATTTTTACAGGCTTTGGCGAAGTATCATCCGCTAAAGTAATGACCGATAAATTTACCAATCGCAGCAGGGGATTTGGGTTTGTTGAAATGCCGGTTGAAACTGAAGGCCAAAAAGCCATTGCAGATCTTAACGGAACAGCACATGAAGGCAGGACAATGATTGTAAACGAGGCCAGGCCAAGAAAGCAATTCTAATTTTTTTTCATCACTTTTAACAGGGACTGTCAAACAGCTCCATATAAACCTATATACAGATGACATCAGAACAAATTGAAAAATATATTGAACTAGCCAGGCGAAAATATTCTCCTGTTTTTATTCATTTCAAGGACAGGGAAACGGTAGAGGGTGTATTTATTGTAGGCAATGATTATGCTGAATTAAAATCGAAGAACCTGTGGCGTATAGTTACAGAAACAAAATATTCGCAATGGAAGGAAAATAAGGACATGAATCTCAGCCGTATATTTAACGGAATATCTTTTACCCGCCTGTCTGAGGAATCATAGATGAGATAAATCATAACATTAAACTGTCTGCCTGTTTAACTTCATTGCAGGGATTCTAATTACAAATCATTTTGAATTATGATGCGTTCCATAATAACCGGAAGCGGCTGTTATATCCCACCCGTAGTGATGACCAACAAGGATTTTGCTGCCCACCTTTTTTATACGGAAAAGCAGGAACCTATTGATACGCCGCCAACAGTAGTGGTGGAAAAATTCAAACAGATTACGGGGATAGATGAGCGGCGCTATACGAATGATGAACTCAACACATCTGATATAGGGAGCCAGGCCGCTGCAGCAGCTATTAAAGACAGCGGTGTTGATCCTGAAGAAATAGACCAGCTGATTGTAGCGCATAATTTTGGTAACGTTTTTAAAAATACAATTCAGACTGACGCAGTACCCTCTTTGGCAAGCCGCATCAAACATACTTTAGGTATCAGGAATCCTAATTGCATTCCCTACGATATTTTGTTTGGCTGCCCCGGCTGGGTGCAGGGCCTTATTCAGGCAGATGCTTTTTTCAAAGCAGGTATAGCCAAAAAAGCACTGATCATCGGAACAGAAACATTGTCGAGAGTGATAGATATGTATGACCGAGACAGTATGATCTTCAGTGATGGTGCCGGAGCAGCCATTCTCGAATACAAAGAAGTTGAAGAAAATGGCCCCGGTATAATCGGTGCTGCTGTGCAAAGCCACACGGTAGAGGAAGTGGACTATATCAACATGGGCATGTCGTACTACCCGGGTAGTGATCCCGGTGTACGGTACATAAAGATGAAAGGCCGGAAAGTGTATGAATATGCCATGAAGTATGTACCGGCTGCCATGAAGCAATGCCTTGATCAAAGCGGTGTGGATATTCACCAGCTGAAAAAAGTTTTCATTCACCAGGCAAATGAAAAAATGGATGAAGGCATGATCAAAAGGCTGTACCAGCTCTATGGCATCAGTGAACCACCCAAAGACATAATGCCGATGAGCATTCACTGGCTGGGTAACAGCTCAGTGGCAACTATACCCACCTTGTATGACCTGGTGGTTAAAAACAAAGTAGATGAACATGCCCTGGAACCGGGAGATGTAATTCTCTTTGCCTCTGTGGGAGCCGGTATGAATGTAAATGCGGTTTGTTACCGTTATTAAAAACTAATCAGGCCATCTTTACATTGACTGCAACGGGGCCTTTGGGCCCATGACCCACTTCGAAGATCACTTTGTCATTCTCCTTTACAGGACCGGGAAGATTATTGATATGCACAAAAAAACTTTCCTGTGTATTAATGTCTTTGATGAAGCCAAATCCTTTTTCATGGTTGAAGAAACTGATGCGGCCTGTATGATACTGCTCTTCTTCTGAATGCACATACTCCGGAACACCAATTTCGATGTCTTCCAGTTTGATTTCTTTTCTTTTGGAGGGATCCGGTGGTGTGGCGGAGATATTGCCGTTTTCATCCACATAGGCCATCATCTCATCAAGGCCTTTGCCTGAACCTGACTGTTCTTTCCTGTCTTTTTTGCGTTGCTCTTTCTCTTTTTTTTCCTGTTGCTTTTTCTTTTCTCTTTCTTTTTTATTCCATGAATCAGCCATGCATTACCTGTTTTTTTATGAACGTAGAGCATTGAAGGTAATCTTTTAAAAAGGAAGCAGAGATTATTTCTTGTAACAGCGTTTGCATCTTTACGTACTCCATTATCATTCATCCCGGCGTTGGAGATGGGCTTCCGGACGCTGACACTTGCCATCCCGGCAGTAACAATTGTAATCCTGACAGTTACAAAACCGTTCCGGACGTTGACAATGGCCGTCCCAATATTGACAATGTGCTTCCGGGCTCCGACAATTGACATCCCGGCAGTTTCTTTTGTCATCCCGGCAGTTTCAAAACGCTTCCGGACGTTTACAACAGCCGTCCCGAGGCTGACAAAACCGTTCCCGAAGGGTACAACGGGCTTTCCATCAATGTCTTATATGATTCCGATGCTTTTGAGAGGTCCCAAAAGCCGTACTGGAAAAAAACAGGCATAGTCTTCATGTTTTTTTACTCGAAAAACTGTTTTGTCCATCCGGGGAGGGTTATTCAGATCAAATTTGTAAGCGATACTGGTGAGATACTAATAAATTCTTAACCGTTCCTGAATAGAATAATTGGAATAATCCCGCATAGCATCATCGGCCTCTTCCAAAGGCTGCACTTTGAAGGCCGTTTTATCCATGCACTATTTTTGGGACTTTGACATAAAATGAAATTAAAAACAAACCGTGAAAGCCATAACACTCACCGTCCCTTTTTGAAATAAACAGTTAAACCTGCAAAAGTTTTAAATGAGCTGATGATGGGTGAAGCTTATCATAATAACCATCACAAGAACCCGTCGGGGGTGAATTTTGGTTTTCGCTGGTATGAACCGGATCTGACTTATCATATCATCCGGCTGCTGAACCGTTTAAAGATCATTCAAATCCGTAAGCAACCGCTGAAAGCGATGGCAGAACTGCCCATATAATAACCGCTTATTTATTGCATCACCAGTTATACCCGGCGGGGATATACGTTGGCATACCGCTTACCCAGCTGTATCTTCCAAAGATCTGTTGAACCAAATCGTTTATCTGCAATTACCAATTTATCTTCTTGTACCAGCAAAATTTCTGTCACTATTTCTGCAGGCAATGTTTCAGGAATTAAATTATCAACGGGGATCAACCCGGTATCATTTACAAACTTGCTCATTAAAATCATTACGTAAAGGAAAAATAAAGGATAGAAGCAGAAGAACAGGATTAATTAGTGTCAAATGACTAGCCGATAAGGTTTAACGTAATACCTGCAAGGTAGTTCTTATTAGCTGCCCTGCAGTGTATTTTATTCTAATACCGGTTATACTTATACACAAGTGACATTAGCATGACTCATTATTCAAAATAAAAAAGTGATCCCCGATTAATAGAACTACATTACATGTAATGCAGGTTATTCTATCTGCAAATAAATTTGAGAACATGACAAACATTGTAGATGTAGTGGTAGCCGACAAGAACATGACCACTTTGCTGAAAGGTGTAAAAGCCGCTGGCCTGGAAACAGAACTTAGTAAGCCCGGACCTTACACCGTATTTGCCCCTTCTGAAATGGCATTCGGGAAATTAGAAAGAGGCGAACTGGCTGAACTGCTGAAGCCTGAAAACAAACTAAAGCTTACCTCCATTTTAAAGAACCATGTGGTAGAAGGGAAAAAGAGCTTTAAAGATTTTGCAGATGGCGAAAAGCTGAAAACCCTGGGAGGAAAAGAACTGGATGTTAAAATAGTAAACGGAACTGTTACTTTGAATGGTGCAGCAATACTGGGCCGTGACCATGAGGCTTCCAATGGCGTGGTACATTCTCTTGATACAGTTATAACGGCTAATTAAGCCCTGGCAGCATCATTAACCATTAAATCCTTTATAATAAAGCCACCCGGAAAAGCAGGGTGGCTTTATTATAAACAACGCATTCGTTAATCTAAAAAGAAAAATATGAACCGGTACAGTCAGTACAACATTAAAGAAACAGACAGGTTTGATCCCACCCTTTTTCCCAAAGTAAGGGATGAACTGGAGCCCATTTTCAAAGCATTGGCACCGGCCCCTATCAAGAATAAAGAGCAAATTATTCTTTGCTTCTTAAAGAACCACTCACTCAAAAACGAATGGCTCACCGATAATCCCGAATTAACAGGGCTATTTACCAATGGTAAGTTTCAAACAACCAATATTGATTACCTGTATGAATCAGGAAAGAACAATTCGCAGTTTATCCAGAGCTTTGAAGATTATATAAGGAAGCATATTGATTAAACTGCAATGATACTGTTTTGTTATATTAAGTGAAACGCTGAAAATAAAAACGGCATTACTGTTTTAATACCCTATCTTCACTAAGTGATGATTAGTTCTCCAACATTCAGTGCAGATCAGTTCAATTCTTACTCTTCGTTTCAGTAACAGTTTACCTTCTCTCTGCTATTTGCTGCCGGTCTTTTATCACATCAATTTTAATTTTTAAATTTTTTAGCATGAACATGTTTGTATCAAACCTGAGTTTCCACACCGTGGATGAAGACCTGAAAACCCTTTTTGGCCAATTTGGCAGCGTATCATCTGTTAAGGTAATCACCGACAGGTTAACCGGGCGCAGCCGTGGTTTTGGATTTGTGGAAATGGACTCCGCTGATGAAGCCAACGGCGCCATCAAAGGATTAAACGGAAAAGATATTGAAGGCAGACTCCTTTCTGTTTCGGTAGCAAAGGAAAAGACTGCCGGTACCAAAAGATATTAACCCAGGTATTTCTAACCTGATTTACCCGGACATATTCCACTGTGTCCGGGTTTTTATTTTTACATCGGTTAAAATGAAAGTGAAACACTGCCATCTTCTGCACAATCATTATTTCGCCAAAGAATTATCTCACCAGGGAATGGTTAACTTATGCCTCCCGGTTGATTGCATCATTTTTTACGAATATTCTTATCCATCCGGTATTTTTTGGGAGGAGCGATGCAAAAAATTAAATACAAGTAATGAGCGAAATTCCGGCCTGAGCTGCGCTGCAGCACTTTACATTCTTTGCCTGACCGTCCTTTTGATTTACCCCCGAAATTGAACAACTTACTACGCTAATCCTGCAATTCACTCTACCCGGTTTTCTTTCCGATTAGTATTTGTGTGGAAATGAATCAATCAACCTATCACAATAACTAAAACACATTACGTTATGAAAAAGATTTTTACCAGGAGCGCCTTATTGGTTGCCACCTGTGCTATTTTGTTTGCTTCGTGTAAAAAAGAGGTAAGTACCGGTATAGCTGTACCGCAAAATGAAGAAGAACAACTTAAAGCTGATGCACAAAATGCGGTTAGTGCAAGACAATCAGAAGTTGCTGATTTTGAAAAAGAGTATGCCCAGTACCGTGACAATGCCACTGAATCAGGCCAGAATATTGTTCAGATTGCACAAAGCCTGCCCATCTTTAAATCGCTGGTGGCTGCAGTAGTAAAAACCGGTCTTGCAGGTACATTGTCTTCCGCTTCCCTTAACGCCACTGTGTTTGCACCCACTGATGCGGCTTTTGCCAAACTGCCTGCCCCTTTCAACAATCAAACAAACATCAACAATATCACCGATCCTGCACAGATCGATGCACTGAGAAATATCCTGCTCTATCATGTGCTTGGCAGTGAAGTAAGACGTAACCAGGTTCCCGGCGGTAGAAGTTCAGCTGCCACATTAAAACCAGAAGTTATCACTAACGACAATAAAATTTATTTTTCAAACAGTCTTGGCCTATTGCTGATAAATGGCAACTCATTGGTGCTGCTGGCTAATGTGGATGCCACCAACGGTATCATTCATGTAATTGATGATGTACTGTTACCTCCTACGCAAACTATTGCTGGCATTGCCACCGGAAATCCTGCATTCTCAACACTGGTAGCTGCGCTTGTAAAAACAAATCTTGTGGGAGCATTCACCGGTACGGGTAATTTTACCGTATATGCACCAACCGATGCTGCTTTTGCCAGCCTGCCTGCGCCCTTTAATAATGCAGCAAATATCAATGCCATCAGCGACCCGGCCCAGATCAATGCATTGGCAAATATCCTGAAATACCATGTTACTGACAGCCGCTATTTCACATGGGATCTTGGTTTACTGAGCCAGATAACTACCATTGCTCCCGGCCCCAATAATAAAATCAGGGGGATCCTTGGCCTGAATATGGGTTGGGTAAAAGGAAATACAAATACTAATTTTTCAAAAATTACGCCTTCAAATATTCTTGCAGTGAATGGAGTGGTACAGGTAATTGACCGTGTACTGCTTCCATAGTTGTGTGGTTTTGGTTAATAAAAAGCAGCCTGCCTGTGCAGGTTGCTTTTTTGCTTATTAAAAGAATTACCGGAAGTTTCGCAGAAACAGGATCCTATAATTTTCGCAAAGCCGGCGCACCTGTTTTGCTCAGCAGCAGCATTACGAATAACAACAGCCAAACTGCTGCCAGTATCCATGTGCTGCCATAATGTGTCACTACTGACTCTGTTTGTACCAGTGAATGAGTACTCTCAAACGCAATATTGGCACCCCAATGAATTCCTAATGCCAGCCATAATGCTTTTGTTTTCCAGACCGTGAATGCTAATACCAGCCCTAGCATAAAAAGATAAACAAGCACTGCAGGATTTTCGGTAAGCCGCCAGATATGATTAAGCACATATACCACAGCAGATAAAAGCATCCAGTGCCACGGTTTCATTTTTGAAAACAGGTGTCCGTACAGGTAGCCCCTTGTCAAGATATCTTCTGCAATGGAAGGAAAAAAAGTCATCAGCAAAATCAGTGGCAACTGCTTCATAATTACTTCTGCGGCAGCTATTCCGTTGAATTTTTCATAACCGAATGCAATTGCCAAACCCTCTGCCAAACCGAAGAATAATAAACCGAGCAACAACCCTTTTAGTAATTGCTGCCACCAGCCCATCCGCAAGCCCAGCCCAAAACCTTCCAGTCCTTTCCAGCCCTGCAGGCGACCTATTAAAAATGCTACCAGCAGAAAACCAATTTTAAAAACTGCCATGATCCAGAATGCAGAAAAGAATTCAGGAAAGTGGTAAATGAAAAATAATAACAGAAAGCCTGCGAAAAAGGAAACAATTTTCTGGTGCATACCGCAACTGATTGAAGGCTTAAAGATATATAAGACCTTAGTTTTTTATTAAAAGAAAAACTTGATTTAGCACCAAACATGACGGCAGTCAGTACATAAGGCTGTTACAGGGTTGTACCTTGAAAAAAACAGCATACGATGAAAAGGAAAAACTTTCTTGCTGTTCTGAGGCTGTTATTATCCGCAGTTGTCCTGATTATACTAATGACCTCCTGTGATGTGTATAATTTCTCCACCCCTCAGCCGGCAGACCGTGAGAACATTTATGTATTTCCGGATGCAATTCTCGGCAAATGGAAAGAAGAACCCTATACCAGTGATATAGATTTTACTGTACCTGTTGGTAATAATGGGGGCGATAAATACATCAGCAATATGCTGACTGGGGAAAAGTTAACTGATGAAGAAGAGGGCTTCTATACTGTAACAAAACAATTTGTTTCTTTTTCCACTTCATCTGAAGAAAGGATTGTAAAAGGTGCCTGGCCCCGGTTGGTGAATGGCAATGAGTTTCTGTACCCTTATGAATATCCCGGGTATCGCCACTACCTGCAGGAAATCAATTACGACTCGCTGAAGAGGCCGGTGGATACTGTGAATAACTATATACTTTATGGCAACAGGATTTTTGATAAAACACCAGACCGGCTGCTGGAAGCCGGCTATCCCTATTACGAGGAAAAAGATACCATTGTGATGCTGAAAAAAGATACCATTTATATTGACCTGGGACGATATGCCTTTTTACGAAAATTGACGGACAGCCTCTATGCTTTCAATATCAAAAAAGGCATTCTTGGTGAATCAGACAAGGACTGGTGGATGCTGATACTGCTTGAAATAACTGCAGATCATAAACTGGTGGAATGGGAACCCACAGATAAATCGGACGAACTGGATTGTATGTTTTATAACCGCTCTGGGAAATCTGCTTATTTCTACTTTGACTGCCAGTGGACCACGGCGGAACTGCTGCGGTTAAAAGCTGCTGGCTATTTTAAACAAAGCGGAACACTGAAGAGAGTCAGCCAATAAAGATTTCATCGAAAGCCACTCATACTGGTAAATTTCAATAAATACTTTTCCTGATTTTGTATCTTCAAAAAAATCCTTTGCATGAAAAGATTTGTCCTTCTTCTGTTACTGCTTTGGCTGAATAAAGAAACATTCACCCAGTCCACTTACCTGCCTTCGGAAAATAACCTGGCTGCCCGTAAAATTTTCCAGGACAATAAGTATGGCCTTTTTATTCACTGGGGGCTAAGCAGTGTGCTGGGCAGTGGTGAATGGGTGATGAATAACCGGCGGATAAAAGCGGAAGATTATAAGCGATACCTGCGGGTATTTAATCCCGTTGATTTTGATGCGGAGAAATGGGTGCTTACGGCTAAGAACGCCGGTATGAAATATATTGTCTTCATCACAAGACATCATGATGGATTTTCGAACTGGGACACCAAGTACAGCGACTGGAAAATTACCAATACACCGTATGGGAAAGATGTGCTGAAACAGTTAGCCGAAGCCTGTGAAAAACATGGTATCAAGCTGGGACTTTATTATTCCACCCTTGACTGGTTCCGCAGTGATTATCCCTACGAAACCGGCCGCACCGGACAGTACAGTGGCCGCACTGAAAAAAGTGATTATTCCAGCTACCTGCAATTCATGAAAAACCAGTTGACAGAATTACTCAGCAACTATGGACCCATCATGAGCATCTGGCTGGATGGTCATTGGGATCAGACCAACCCGGAAGGACATAGCGACAGAACATCCCGTATTGACTGGAAATATGATGAGCTTTATGGATTGATTCACCAACTGCAGCCCGCCTGTATGATTGGCAATAACCACCACCTCGATCCAATTGCCGGTGAAGATTTCCAGATGTTTGAAAAAGACCTGCCCGGCGAAAACAAATCAGGCCTGAGCTTTCAACAACCTTCCGATGCCATGCCACTGGAAACCTGTGAGACCATGAATGATTCCTGGGGATATAATGTGACCGACCGGAATTATAAAACAGTGAAACAGGTAATTCACCTGCTGGTGAACACCGCAGGCCGTAATGCTAATTTATTATTGAATGTGGGGCCAATGCCAAATGGTGAAATACAGAAAGAATTCACCGACACATTAGTGGCTGCAGGAAAATGGTTGCAACAATTCGGCCCTTCTGTTTACAATACCCGGGGCAAGATCATGCCACCGCAGCAATGGGGTGTGGCCACCCGCAATGGCAAACAGGTTTTTTTGCACCTGCTGCAGGCACCGCAAAACGAATTCATATTACTGCCCGGCTTCGCAGAAGAGATTGCTGCCGTGGAAATAATGGAAAACAACAAAAAACTAAGATGGCGCAAAGTGCCGGAGGGTGTTTTTATCTATCCCGAGTACCCGGCTGCCGGAACAACTGACCATGTGATAAAAGTCTATGTGAAGTAGTTGCTTTGTACAATACCGGAAGATAACATTGCTATTACTGCCGGATATTAGCCTGCACAAGTTTTAAATGCGTTGATGATATAAGCTGCCTCTTTATACAAAATCGTTTCATTCACTGTCAGTGTTATTCTCTTTCTGTCGCCCGGTGGTATGATGCGGATATTAAACTCTTTATTCAATCGCTGCTGCAGTTTGTTACCATCAATTGTTTTATCCAACTCCAGTGCATAAATGTTTGTGCCGCCATCGAGTGCTGAGACTTTTAAACCGGGAATCTTATTAAGCCCGGAAAAAACTTCTTCTGATTGTTTGATGGCCTGCTTCAGCCTGTTTTCAATTCCCTCCAGCCGGCTGAGTACCATGGCTGCAGTGAACCAGTTACTGAAAACAGTGCCGCCATGTATCTTGATCAAATGCGGTATTTTATCCATCACCGCTTTGCTGCCGCAGAGCACAGCGCCATTGGCACCGCCCAGGTATTTGTAGAGAGAGATGTACACTGTGTCGAAATAAGAAGCATACTCCTTTACACTGACACCGGACCAGGCAGCGGCCATATAGATCCTTGCGCCATCAAGGTGAAGGGGAATATTATTGCTGCGGCAATACTCACTGATCTTCCTGATCTCTTCAATGGGAACCATTCTTCCTTCTGTTCTGCGTACCGGGTTTTCAATTGACACAGCGCCGATGCCGCTGGAAAATACTTCCTGCTCTTTCAACCCCGCTATGGCATTCTTTAATTCTTCTGCAGTGAAATAAGTTTTTCCCATGGCCAGGGGCATCAGTCTTTTTTGAAAAACTGATTGTGCCGCATCTGCTTCATCCCGGTGCACATGACTGTTATCCTGCACAAATACTTTGGTGTTATTACCGCTGAGTACGGCAATGGCCAGTTGATTGGCCATGGTGCCTGTGGGCAGGCAGAGGGCTTTTTCCTTTCCGGTTATTTCTTCAAATTTCTTTTCCATAGCTGCTACTGCCCCACCCTCCAGGTAGAAATCTCTTTTGATGGCTTCTCTGCTGTTGATCTTTTGCAGTTCAGCGATGTACTGTGCAGGATTGAAATCTTCACCATCATAAAAGAACTTGATGACGGGTTCATCTGCGTAGGGCGAATTATTTCCGGCAGCTCTTACTGTTGCGGGAAGAAAAGCAGGTAATACGGCAATGCCGGATGCTTTAAGAAAATTTCTGCGGTTGAAGGCTGGCATATCGGTTGGCTTTTGGTATAACAATGTAAGGAGAAATTTTAAATGCAGTCAAAGTTGGCTTCGCACTAGCCGACCCGGAAGGAAAATATACCAGTAATCAAGTTTCTGCATCCATTCATCAAAGATGACAGCAAGCATCTGCAGAAGGTTTCTAACTTACTTCTAACCTTTTAAAAAATTATTAGCCATGAAACAGATTTTATATTGCTGCCTGTTCGTTTGCCTTGGCTGCCAGTCAACCGCACAAACAGATAATACCGCCTTACTGACTGAAGCCACAAAAAAACTGCAGGAAAAGACCGCCACTGTTTCTGAAATCCTTACCGATAAAAAATACCTGCCGCTTCATACCCTCACTGCTTTTCGTGATATAATAAAAGCCGGCAGTAATACAGAGGTGTTAATGATAACCACAGCAGATGAACCCGGTAAAAAGATAAAGGTGCTGGGGACTGTAACCGACAGTGAAAACAAACCGGTAGCCAATGCACTGGTGTACCTGTACCAGACCGATGCCCGGGGCTGGTACTCGGCTGATGCGCCGCATGTAGGTGGCAACGAAGGTGATATGCGGCATGCCAGGCTATTTGGCTATGTAAGAACAAATGATGCAGGAAAATTTGAACTGCAAACCATTAAACCCAGCGGCTATCCCCGCAGCGACCTGCCTGCACATATTCATGTACATGTATGGGCGGATGGATACCGTGATTTTGTGAATGAATTTTTATTTGATGATGATGAACGACTGACGGGAGCAATACGGGAGCAGGCTGTTCGTAACCGGTTCCTGGTAGAAAAACCGGAAAAGACGACTGCTCCATTTGATCAGCAGTTTTCTTATAAAATACAATTGAGCAGGTGAATGATTAGCGGAACCTAATAAGGTGTTTGAGAGATATTGTTGGAATGGATGCTTTAAACTACAATTAGGTTGATAGATGAGCACTAACAACGGCGTAGAAAAATTTCTGTTGGCCGATATAGTTATTTATATTCGAAAACAAAAAATCAATGGCTGACAAAGAATTAGAAAAGAAAATTGCACTTCAAAAACTAATAGCCGAAGTTGCTGACCCTTTTCTCAAAAAAGAAGTAAGAGAGGCTATTGTCAAATTAGTAATTGAACATACGGAAGAAAACGGAAGTTGTAGAGTTGGATGGGCAGCTGAACAAATTATAGGCAAGCCGCAGCAAAACCATGTTCACGATAAAATAGCTGGATTAGTAACTAAATCTGGCAAATACATCAAAGAAAGAAATGAGCACTTTTCTAAAGATTGGAATATTTACTTTAACCCCAATTATGAGTTATCAGAAATAACCAAGAAAACAAGTTTGCTACAGCGTAAAGCTCTTATAATTACAATAATCCTTTCTATTTTGACTCTTGTATTCTCTGGACTTAACTACAACTTATCATGGAAAAATCAAACCAATCAAAAAAAATTGCAGGAACAATTTAATAATTTGAAACTTCCCACTATTCAAATTGATTCGGTTATTGTGAAGCCAAAATAATTACGGAAACCAGTAGTTCTCCTCATTTGCTAGTCACATATAGCTTAACTGCATTATAGAAAGCAGCAAAAACAATAGTGTAGGCTATTGAACTTTACTTGACTTCGATTTGGCGCCTTCTTCGTAACCGAGTCTGACAAAGCCGACTCGGCATTTCTCTTCAACTTCCACCGCTGACGGGTCTGCTTACTTCACTTTCTCCGGCATCTCATTCCGGAATACAACTACTCCGTCGAACACATCGACTAAAACCGGTTTACTCTTATCTATATCACCTGCCAGTATTCGTTTCGACAACTGGTTTACGATTTCCTTTTGTATCAGCCGCTTCAGTGGCCTTGCGCCAAACTGCGGGTCAAAGCCCTGCTCGGCGAGAAACTCCAGTGCATAATCACTGAACTGTAACTGTATGCCGCTGTCGGCCACCAGTTTTTTCAGGTTGTTCAATTGTATTTTCACGATGCCGGCTATTTCTTTTTTCAGCAATGGCTGGAACATGATGATCTCATCCACCCGGTTTAGAAACTCGGGTCGTATAGTCTGCCGCAGCAGGTTCATTACTTCCAGCTTTGCTTTTTCGGTAGCGGCTTCAATATTCTTTTCTGTTACCTTCTCAAACGCATCCATGATGAGGTGGCTGCCGATATTGCTGGTCATGATGATGATGGTGTTTTTGAAGTTCACCACCCGGCCCTTGTTATCGGTTAATCTTCCATCATCCAGTACCTGCAGGAGTACATTCCATACATCGGGATGTGCTTTTTCAATTTCATCCAGCAAAACCACACTGTAAGGTTTACGGCGAACGGCTTCTGTTAACTGTCCGCCCTCATCATAGCCCACATAACCGGGAGGTGCACCCACTAATCTTGAGACGGTATGTTTTTCCTGGTACTCACTCATGTCAATACGGGTCATCATGCTCTCGTCATCAAACAAATATTCGGCAAGGGCCTTGGCCAGTTCTGTTTTACCCACACCGGTGGTGCCGAGGAAGATGAAAGAACCAATGGGTTTTTTCGGATCCTGTAAACCGGCACGGCTTCTCCGTATGGCATCGGCCACGGCGGTGATGGCTTCTTCCTGTCCCACCACCCTTTCATGCAAATGCTCTTCGAGGTGCAGGAGTTTCTCCCTGTCACTCTGCAGCATTTTTTGCACAGGAATACCTGTAGCCTTTGCAATGCTTTCAGCAATGTCTTCGGCATCCACTTCTTCTTTCAGCAACCGCTTCTCGGTTGAGTTGAGAAGTTGAGTGGTTAAGGAGTTGATAAGAGTTTCCTGTTCTTTTATTTTTCCGTAGCGTATTTCGGCTACTTTGCCATAATCACCTTCCCGTTCAAAACGTTCGGCTTGTTGTTTCAGATTCTCAACCTCAGCCTTAGCCTCCTGTATTTTCTCAACAACTTCTTTTTCTTCTTTCCATTTTGCCTTCAGTGTATCTCTTGTCACCGCCAGGTTGGCGATCTCGGTATTCAGTTCTTTCAGTTTCACTTCATCATTCTCTCTTTTGATGGCTTCTCTTTCTATTTCCAATTGACGGATCTGTCTTTCCAGTGTATCCAGTTCTTCGGGCATGGAGTTCATTTCCAGGCGAAGTTTGGCAGCACTTTCATCAATAAGGTCAATCGCTTTATCCGGCAGGAAACGATCGGTAATGTAACGGCTGGATAATTCCACCGCTGCAATAATGGCTTCATCCTTGATCCGGACATGGTGGTGTGTTTCGTAGCGGTCTTTCAATCCCCGCAAAATAGAAATGGCATCTTCCACCGATGGTTCATCAATCATCACTTTCTGGAAACGTCTTTCTAAGGCTTTATCCTTTTCAAAAAATTTCTGGTATTCGTTCAGTGTGGTGGCACCCACGGCACGGAGGTCACCTTTGGCCAGTGCAGGTTTCAGAATATTGGCCGCATCCATGGCACCCTCACCACCACCTGCACCCACCAGGGTATGTATCTCATCAATGAACAAAATGATTTCGCCATCGCTGGTGCTTACTTCTTTCACCACGGCTTTCAAACGTTCTTCAAACTCACCTTTATATTTTGCACCGGCAATGAGTAGTCCCATGTCGAGGGCATAGATGATCTTGCTTTTTAAATTCTCGGGTACATCGCCATTTACAATACGGTGTGCAATGCCCTCGGCAATGGCGGTTTTACCCACACCGGGTTCACCTACGAGTATCGGGTTGTTCTTTGTACGGCGGGAAAGTATATGCAGTGTTCTTCTGATCTCTTCATCACGGCCGATAACGGGATCGAGTTTGCCCTGTCTTGCCAGTTCATTCAGGTTCTTGGCATATTTATTCAGCGCATTGAATTCCTGCGACTGTGTTTGTGAAGTGATCTTTTCGCCTTTGCGTAATTCTTTGATGGCGGTAACAAGACCGTTCTCCGAAAGTCCTGCATTCTTCAGCAATTTGGCTGCTGCATCATTGCCCTGTACAATCGCTAAGAGGATATGCTCCGGTGTTACAAATTCATCACCGAACTGTTTGAGTGCGGCACCTGCCCGCAGCACCACATTGTTGGCATCACGGCTTATCTGCTGGGCCGCATCACCTGAAGCTTTGGGCAACTTGCTGATGAGTTCATCGAGTTTGTTTTCCACCAGGTTGATGGTCACATTGTTTTTCTTCAGTAAATACTCCACCGGCGAATCCTGTTGGTCGAGCAACGCTTTTAAGATATGCTCGGTCTCAATATTCGGGCTTTGCGCATTGAAAGCAATTTGCTGAGCCTGCTGGAAGGCCTCGGCAGCTTTTATGGTAAAATTTCCTAAGTTCATATTGATTAATTTTAAAGCCGACAGTCCACAAACGAAGTCCACGGCAATACAAGTGAACAACAGTGGTCGGTGGACCGTTGACAGTGGACAGTAATCAAATACTTATCCAACCCCATAAATCCCGTTACAATGTCATATAAAGTTAATTCTATCTGCATGAAAGTCATATCCATAGTGGGTTTCCTGCTATTCTTTCAGCCTGTCTTTTCTCAGTACGACTGGTCGGAACTGAATAAGGAACTGGAGGCCAAACAAAAACTGCTGGGCCAGGACCTGGTGGCGATGATCTGGAAAGGAGATTCACTGGTGTATAAAAAAGAAATGGGCAGCTTTAACAGCAAGACACAGGCACCTATAGCCAGCTGCAGCAAATGGCTGACCGCAGCACTGGTGATGCAGTTTGTGGATGAGGGTAAATTATCACTGGATGATAAGGTGGCGAAATATATTCCGGAGTTTGATAAATATTTCAAAGGTTATATTACTATCCGGCATTGCCTGAGCCATATGACGGGAATTGAAGATGATGGCAAACTGATTAAGCGATTGCTGGAACGCAGAAAGTTTGCTTCACTGGAAGAAGAAGTGAACGGATTTGCTGCCCGTGATATCAGGGCTAATACCGGAACCGATTTCTGGTATGGCAATATCGGGTTGAATATTGCCGGCCGGGTGCTGGAGGTTATCAGCAAGAAAAAATTTGATGTACTGATAAGGACAAAACTTTTTATCCCGCTGGGAATGACAAAGACAACATTTGCCTCCCTGAACGGTGCACCGGTCAATCCATCGGGTGGTGCAAAGTCCACCTCTGATGATTATATGAAATTCCTCGTCATGCTGCTGAACAAAGGAAAACACAATGCTGTGCAAATCCTTAGTGAAAATGCAGTGGATGCAATGCTGCAGCCACAAAACCGTTTAGACCAGGTGAAATATGCACCCAAATCTGCCGAAGGATTTCGTTATGCATTGGGTGCATGGGTGATAGAAGAAGCGCCGCAATTACATTCGCTGAAAGCTAAAGGAAAAGCTACGGCAATTGCCAGTCCCGGGTTATTTGGCACCTGGCCCATGATTGATTACTGCCGTGGCTATGCTTATATTGTGTTTGTAAAAAACCTGCTGGGAGAAGAAAGGGCGGAAGCACACTTACAGCTGAAGAAAGTTATTGATGCCCAAATCAGCAACAACTGTAAATAACCTGTTTTATGTACGAACACCGTAAACAACCCCTTGCCAGTAAAACGGTTTACTACCAGCGGGTATTCAGAAACCTGCTGTTTACCCTGGTGATTCTCAGTGTTGCATTAGTAATAGGAATTGCCGGTTATCATTTTATAGCCCATGCATCCTGGATAGATTCGCTGCACAATGCTTCCATGATTCTGAGCGGTATGGGCCCTGTGATAGAAATTGATAATACGGCAGGCAAACTCTTTTCTTCGGCTTATGCCCTTTTCAGCGGTGTTGTTTTTATAACCAATGTGGGAATCATTTTGGCACCGGTCGTTCACCGGATAGCCCACCGATTGCATATTGAAGAATGAAAGATCAAAAACCTTTTGTCTGTTCATTCTTCACCAGCACCACCCGGCTGCGGTCGGCTTTGTAAATCGTTTCGTAAAACTTTACCAGCTCATTATAAGCGGCAGGTTCAAAGCGGCCACTGAAAGCCTGCATACTGCGGTAGTAGATCAGCTTCTCTCCCTCCAGCTTCACTTTTGAATGGTATTTGCCAAACCTGGTATTAAGAGATACTTCCTGCGGCATGTTTTCGGTAGTGTAACCAGCAGGGATATTTATTTCAACGGTGTCAATATCAGTGTATGCATAATTAAGTACAACAGGAAACTTCCTGTTCTCATCCGCCACCATTTTCTGGTGACTCCTTGTCATTACATTGGGTAGGATGAATAGTCGCCGGCCGCTGATGGTGGCATAGTTGCTCACCTGTATGTCCAGTTTCTCTTCAATCAATGGATTGGAAGATTTGCTCTCTTTATAATCAAAAGCAGTTACTTCATAGGTGGCAAAGTCCAGTTCTTCGTGCAGGTATTCCTTCACTTTATCTTTCGACAAATTATTGATCATACCATGGATATCATCCTGCTGGCTTCCGCCATATATGGTAGTAGCCTTTATGCTTAGTGTGGCCTGCTCATCCAGCATAGCAGAAATTTTACGGATAGCCGTATTCTCATTCACACCGTAAACAGGTGTTCGAACCAGTTGACCGCCTTTTTCATCCACCAGCAGGGCGAAGCGATCTGCAGTGAAATCGCTAAGGTAACCGCAGGGCAGTGTCTGGCTGGTACATTCCAGCCATACGGTGTCTTTGGGTTGTGGTACGGCACAAAGAATGACATGGTTGAACTGCTGCGAAGGAAAATCATCGGTAATATAACCGGCATTTTCCCCTGCTCGGATCAATGAGTAATATGATTTGATACCGGCTTCTTTTAAAAGGCTGGCCATGAAATTGGTCAGCGCCTTGCAATCACCATAGGCTTTTGATGCCACAAACTTTGCTTCAAATGGCTGCCAGCCACCAATACCTAATTGGATACTGATGTACCGTGTATTTTTTTGCAGGTAATCATACAGCAAAGCGATCTTCTCTTTCATATCAGTTATGCCGTCAATCAGTTTGTGTACCTGCTGTTTTACATTATCCGGCAGCTGATCTCTTCCCTGCAACAGTGAATACTGAAATTTTCCAAAATCCTGCCAGCTGCGCATATTGCCCTTGTAGCTGTCCACCTGGAAATCGGTAGGACCAAAGATGACCATCGTGGTCAGCTCATGCCACATAGGAGCAAAGGGTTCTTTCACAATAGCCGGAATGTTTTTGACTGTCCAGGTTGTGGTCTTTGTATCTTTTTCTGTTGTAACAACCGGTTCGCCGGAGTAATTATAGGCTTTGTAACGAAACTGGTAACCATCCTTACAAACCATACTCATGCTGCTGGATTCAACAGCCAGATTACTTCTGGATGCAGGAACCCAGGGCGGAAAAAAGAAAGTACTGTTGTAGTCAATCACCATATTGTACTCAATGGTATAGGGATATACTTTGTGATAGAAGTTATGGCGCTTCACCCGGTCGTCTTCCATCAGGCTGATGGAGGAAACACCGCTGAGGTCTTCCATATCTTTCAGCTTCATTTTCTTCAGCTGGTTACCACCAGCATCATATAAAAAACCTTCCACGGATTCAATTCTCCTGTATTTATCGTAATACTCATAACATTCGGCCCAATGATCCCCGTTCTCGTTGAGTATGGTAATCACATAATGATTTTTGTAAGTAGCCTTTCCCGTTCCAGAAACTTCAAACTTCAATTCTTCCAGCCGTAAAACTGCATTGGCATTTTTCAGCAACAGCGGGTTAATCTTTGAAACAGCATACTCCCCTTCCCCTGCATGCAGGAAAAGCATTTGCATTACTATTATAAAAAAAGAGAACAGCTTCCTCAGCATCACTTATTTCTTTTTGAAAACAATTTGCTCGTTGTGCTTTTTCACCACCATATTGAAGAATTCCCGCAGCATTTCATATTCTTCCGGCATGTAAAAAGTACGGTTAATAATAAGTCGTGACCGGAACGAGATATTATTGCCTGATACAGACACCCTGTATTCAAACGTACCATCACCTTCCTCATTCATCTTCATCACCATTTGCTTGGGCAGCTCGTCCACCACATAGCCGGCCGGTATCTCCATCTGCATATTATAGGTTTCATCAATGCCAAAAGGCATTTCCACCGGGTAATAGCGTTTCGCTGATTTAAAAGGATTTTCCTTGTACCCTTCGATTAGCATGGGATTAAAATAAATGATATCTTCTTTTTCACCGGTAAAATCAAAATCGAAAAAAACACCCACCGGATCATCCTGCTTAGATAGAGAGTCGATCCTTTCATTACTCATTTTTATTTCTACGCCAAAGCTTTTCTTCAGCTCGGCAAAATAATTCTCCTTCCCTTTCTCCTTTATCTTACTGCGTATGCGTATTGACTCATAATAACCGGGAGCTTTTTGCAGGCTGCCAACTGAATTACCCTTTTCATCATTGATGATAAATAAAGAAATAACTGATTTTTCTTTCAAAGAGGCTGCGTCCATTTCAACAACGGATGCGTCATTATCGATTACTCTGGCCTGCCCGTTGTAACAATCGTAGTTCAAACGGCCAAAACCCAGTTCAGGATGACTGGCATCGAGGAATACATCCTTTCCGTCAACTTTTACTTTTGCGATAACATGGTTATAGCGTTCCATCAGCGGATAGACTGCATGGGCATAACCATGTGAACGGGTACTTAGCATGACAGGATCGGCTTTCAGGTCAGCCTTTAAAAGCATAGCTGTTAACAGCAGGTTGATCTCTGCTTCATTTCCGTTTTTGGATTTAAGCAAATTTTTCAGCGGCTGTTCCAGGTATTTGCGGTTGTAATTGGTGCAGGTAAAATTATCTCTCACCCAGTTATAAATATTCCGGGCTTTATCGGCTTCGCTGGTGGCACCACCGGTAGCTGCTTTCATTACCTCATTCAGCCAGCCGTTATCTTTTCGCAACTGAAGGCCAAAGTCTTCATCGTTCAGTAATTGTTTTGAAACGACGGGCCATGAATCCATGAAATTCTTGTATTCAAACGGATGATTGATCGACTTGAACTGGAACTCGATCTTTGAAATATGGTTATCGAGTGTAGAGGTAAAGCTTTCTTCCTTTAAAGCCGGAACATCTTTCATGACCCAGCGAAAATCAGTAACCCCTGCATTAAAAGAAGCCCGTTCAGTAGCACCCACTCCACGGCTTTCAGCCATGTAAAAATTATCACGGCTGTCTTTTCGGTCGTTGATGTAATATTTCTGGTAACCCTGAGTCAGTGTTACATAGGTATAAAATTCCGGCATCCGTACATTATACTCACTCCACAAGCGGGGATAAGCACCCTGGAACTCCCATGGCTGCAGGTTGAAAATAAAGTCAGACTTTACCTTGTATTCATATTCAATTATAGAGCCGGCTTTGATATTCGGGAAAGTGAATTTTCTAACTACCCAGTTTTTGTTGATCTTGTCTTTAAATACAGCGTTCTTAATATCGAGTTTTGTTTCTACCACTTTTCCGTTCTCCAGGTTATAAGTAACTGCCTTCAGGTTCTCCAGGTCCTCTTCCATCTGGCCGTTAGTATACAAACTGATAGAAACATCAGCTATATCATAACCATTCTTATTCAGAATATGGGCCCTCTTAAATTTTTTAAACTCAAGGGAAAAAGTTCCCTTCATGTTTCCAACAAAATTGGTGTGTCCTATATCAGCTATTACCACTGCATCAGCACTGCTATCTACAGAATAGACAGTCCGCTGCAGGTCTGCAACTGTAACGTTACCAAACTTGATTTTTGGCGGATCCTGGGTGTAAACCACTACTGTTGTAAATAATAGGATTAAGGCAAGAAATAAATTTCTTTTCATAGCAGGTGTGTGAGTCCGAAAAAAATAATCAATCAATTTTACATAAAAATTCTGAATTTGCTGCTGGGCTAACACTAAAAACTATTGCAGCACCTGAAAGTAAATACTGCATTTATCAAACAAACAGCTGTTCAGCTGGGCTTTGATCATTGTGGAATAGCCAGGGCTGTCAAACTGGATGAAGATGCAAAAAAACTGGAACGATGGCTTCAAAAGGGTATGCATGGCAGCATGCATTACATGGAAAAGTATTTCGACCTGCGTATTGATCCAACGAAGCTGGTACCCGGCGCAAAATCGGTTATTACCTTACTGAAGAATTATTTTCCCGAAAAAGAACATCAAACAGACGGTCCTAAAATTTCAAAATACGCTTATGGAAAAGATTACCATGAAGTGATCAAAAAACAACTCAATGATTTTTTGTTTCTGATTAAAAATAAAGTTGGTGATATACAGGGAAGAGGCTTTGTTGATTCAGCACCTGTCTTGGAAAGAAGCTGGGCACAACGCAGCGGCCTTGGATGGATAGGGAAAAACGGCAACCTGATCACCAAACAAAGTGGTTCATTCTTCTTTATCGCCACTTTGATCACTGATCTTGAACTGGAGTATGATGATCTATTTGCTAAAGATTACTGTGGCACCTGCACCCGATGCATTGATGCATGCCCGACAGATGCCATACTACCCGAAAAAGTGATTGCCGGGAGTAAATGCATCTCCTATTTTACCATTGAGCTGAAGGAAATGCTGATACCCGGTGAAATGAAAGGTAAGTTTGACAACTGGCTATTTGGCTGTGACACCTGCCAGGATGTATGCCCCTGGAACAGGTTTGGCAATCCAACAACAGAAGAAAATTTTGCTCCTCTTCCTGCAATAATGAATCTTTCCACGAGAGAGTGGAATGAAATGACAGAAGAAAGTTTTAAAAAGTTATTTAGAGATTCGCCGATCAAAAGAGCAAAATTCAGCGGCATTCAACGCAACCTGAAATTTCTCAGCACCTCCTAAAAATCATTATTAGCTCTTACTTCCTGCAGGTTCTTTACAAAAGAAGTCCATACTTTACGGGCATCAGGAAATTTATAATACTTATCGAATAATTGTTTGGTAGCGGGCAGGCTTTTGCCAAATGAATAATAAAATACAGCGAGGTTCAGGGCCACTTCTTTGCGCAGGCCATTATCAAAAGATATTTCATCTTCCAGTAATTCATAGGGTTGCTCACCCAGTTTGCCCAGGTTGTCGTTGATGGTGCTGCGAAGCTCCTGGTCACCCTTTACTACCGATAGCCTACCCTGTCCATATTTCAACTGAATGCTTCTTACTTCTAACGGAGCTTCATCGGTAGTATCAGTATAAGCACAGGCAAAACAAGTGAAGAAGTAACCAAAGTGTTCGTAGAAATTAAAGACAAATTGTTTTTCAGAACTAATAATGGTATTACCTGCAAATAATTTAGCCACATGCTGGTATTTTCCCGGTGCAGTATTTTTGAAAATATATACTTCATCACAGCAATGGGCACCACCGGTGAAGTCATAAAGCAACAATTCCTTTTTGCCGTCATTATCCAGGTCGGCCAGCACATGATCAGCATAATCCGAAAGCTCTGTTTCGGTAAACTTTTTTAATGAAACTGTCTTTCTCGCTTTTGTTACCAACAGTGTCGTAGCCGGATCATTTACTTTCTCTCCCTGTTGAAAGAAAAGGATAGTAGGATCTGTTTCAGGAACTACAGCCGAATCGGCCGGTTCTTGTGCGAATGCAGTTAACCGGGATACTACAAAAAACAGCAATAAAATTTTTTTCATAAAAGAGCTATCAAAAACTTAATGGAACTTTCACCTGTGTCTTATCCCACTCAATGATCATATTATTTTGCTCATCAAAGCGGATTGTAAGTTGTTCTACCACATTATCAAGTTTTGTAACGGGCACCGTCACCTCCGCCACATTTTTATCCTTATTTCTTTCATAGCCAAATGCACCCCATTGGCCTAACTGACTGTTAAGGATGATTGTCCACTCTGATTCATTGGGGATGGCAAACATGGTATAAGTACCCGCATTCACTCCTGCCCCGGCAAATTTTGTATCTGTGTTAAAACTGATAGTAGTAGCTTCATCGGCTCCCAAACGCCATACTTTACCATATTTTTCCAGGCCTCCAAAAATTTCACGGTTGTTTTTAAATGGTCTGCCATAAGTCACTTTCCCGTTGGCATAAGTCACTGTATCATGAGGGCTTTTTTTACCAGGTTGGGCAAAGGCTGTAACAGAAGCAAAAATTGCAGCAAACAATAATAATCTTTTCATAGCTGAAAGTATTTAATGAGGTGAAGATTAAAGTTAACAAGAATACCAAAAAGCCAACCGGGTTATTTTTCCAGTTGCTTCTTTAGGTTTTCAAGTCCTTTTTCAAGGGTGGGACCATATCTTTTTTCCAGCAAGAGACTGGAAAATTTTTCCCATGGATACCATTTCAGGTGAATATCCATATACCATTGTACGGTTACAGTGTTGGGGACTGAGGAGTTATATATAATCCAGCCTTGTTCCCCCTTTTTGGAATCTTTACCTACATTGGCTGCAATGACAGATGTATCGGTCACTGTTTTAATCATGAGCCCCTGCATGTTTCCAGTAGTAAATCCGCGGATTTTTCCTTCAATGAACAGATAGTCAGATGTGTCCGTACCAGGATACCATTTTTTCCAGTTGACCGGATCGGCAACTTGCTTCATCACCGAATCCCTGGCAGCATTAATATCTATCGCTTTTGAAATCCTGACCCGTGAAGGAAAGAACAAGGAGATGCCTGTGATCATTAATGCAAACACCACAAGACTGATTATACCCAGCTTTACGATCTTCATTTTAATAGCTTTATTATTCCCACTTAAGCACTTTCACTGCTACGGCATAAATGATTACCATCCAGATACCCAAAATGCCAATCTCTTTCCAGCATTCAAAAATACTCTGACCTTCAAAGGAAATCTTGCGGATAGAATCATTGAATTGTGTAAGTGGCAAAATGTAGCATATTTCCTGTAGCCACTTTGGGAAAACGTCTATGGGAAAGAAAGTGCCGGACAGCATCATTTGCGGAAAGCCAAATAGGTTAATCAGCAGCGGAATTGAGTTATCTGTTTTGGCAATACTGCTGAATATTAGCCCCACCCCCATCAACAGGAACAGCATAATGATGGTCATTAAAATGATCTCTAAAAAAGTAAATACGCCATTTACAAGGGTGAAGTTCATTGCAAAGTAACCAAACAGGATAAGTACTATCACACTGAGCAGTTGAAAAAATAAACGACTGGCTCCAATCCCCAATAATATATTGATACGGTTTACCGGAGAAGCATAAAACCGCTTTAGTACCAGTTGTTCCCTCATGCCAAAAAATGTAAATGCCACACCAAATAAGGTAGAGAAAAGAATAGAAAATCCCAGCTGACCGGGAAGTATAAAATCTATTGCACGGTATTTTCTGACTTCTTTTACTTCCGGCTCTTCAATTTTAATAATGTCTTCCTTAGAGCCAGCCAAAGCTGTTTCTATCCGTAGTTTGAGGTAATCTAAAACCGGCACAAATGAGCCAAGGGTGTTGGCACTGGCCGTAGTAGATCTCACCTGTACAGCAGTATGAGGATTATCCAGCGAATCTTTTGTGGTATGAATGGACAGGATAGCAGTAAGCTTGCCTTTAATCAAGTCCTTGTTCAAAGACACAGAATCAGGATAGCTGACAATACGAATGACCGGTGTTTGCTTCAGCCCCTGGTAGAATTCGCTGGTGGTATCGCTGTCTGCAGTCAAAGCAATGCGGTATGTAACGCCGCCGCCGCTTCCAAATGCACCGAATATCAAAGTAAAGATGATAGGAAAAAGAATACTGAATATAATGGCACTGGGGTTAGCAAATATTGCCTTGAAGCTTGCCCGGGTAATGGCCCATAATGCTTTTGACTGGCTGTAAGGTTGCCTTGTATCTTTCATGCGGAGGGCAAATGTATTTAATTACTGTTTCAATCCTAAAATAAAGATATTTGAGACCTTTTATGAATAAGGCCTATTTACTTACCGGGGGCAACCTGGGTAACAGGGAAGAAAATCTTATGACTGCCATTGAGCTGATCAAGGAGCAATGTGGCTCAGTTGCGGGCACTTCTGCATTGTATGAAACGGCGGCCTGGGGCAAAACAGACCAGCCTCCATTTTTAAACCAGGCTGTTGAACTCCATACCGGGCTAAATGCCCGCCAGCTGATCCGTAAATTGTTGAAAATAGAAAAACAAATGGGCAGGATAAGGGAAGAAAAATATGGACCGAGGCTGATTGATATTGACATCCTGCTTTTCAATGACGAAATACATCATTACCGCCTGTTGCAGCTACCCCACCCGGAAATGCAAAACCGCAGGTTTGCTTTGCTGCCGCTGGCTGAAATAGCGCCAAATACCCTGCACCCTGTTTTCAAAAAAACTATTACCGAATTGCTAAAAGAGTGCAAAGATGAGTTGACGGTAAAAAAGTATTCCTGATTTTTTCCACAATCTTTCAGGCTAAAGCCATACACCTTTGCATTTAAAGTATTTTGCGCCCCTGCCCATGAACTATCATTTCATCACCATAGAAGGAAATATTGGCGCCGGCAAAACCACCCTTGCACATTTACTGAGCAAGCATTATAATGCCCGGTTGATCCTTGAAGAGTTTGCTGATAATCCATTTCTGCCAAAATTTTATGAGAATCCTCAGCAATATGCATTTCCGGTAGAACTATTCTTCATGGCAGAACGATACAAACAGCTGAAAGAACTGATACAACAAAAGGATATGTTTCAGAGTGTAACAATATCCGACTATCTGTTTACCAAATGCCTTCTTTTCTCCAAGGTCACTTTGCCTGATGATGAGTTCAGGCTTTACCAGCGATTGTTTGATATCATTCATCAGCAGCTGATACAGCCTGACATTTTGATTTACTTGCATGCTCCTGTATCCAAACTTCAGGCTAATATCAAAAAACGGAACAGGTCTTATGAACAGAATATCCCTGACGATTACCTGTTTAACCTGCAGGAAACTTATACACACTACATCAAACAGCACAATGTAAAAACATTATTTGTTGATGCCAGCAATGCTGATTTTCTCGGCAACGAAAAACACCTGCAGTCAATCTATGATGCGTTGGAAAAAGAATACCCTGATGGTCAGCATTACATTACGTTGCCATGAGTGACCAGTTACAAATAAAAAAATATTTCCAGATTATCATTAACAAGGAATTTACCTGGTTCATAACTGCCCGGATACTATTCATCGCAGGATTGAGAATGACACCTGTGCTGTTGGGCTGGCGATTGTATGAAATCACAGGCAGTAAATTAGCCCTCGGTGTTTTGGGTCTTTCTGAAGTAATCCCGGCAATATTACTGGCATTACCTGCCGGTGTAAAAGTGGATAAGAGTAACAAGCACCGGCTGATTAGCATATGTATTGCGTTGTACTTTTTTATCATGGCTGGCCTGTTGTTAGTAACTTCTCAGTGGATGCAGGAAAATTATTCAAGAACTGTGATTGAATGGTCCATCTACCTGCTTGTTGCCGGAACCGGTGCGGTAAGAGCATTTACTGGTTCTGCCTTTAATGCCTTTTTAGCACAATTAGTCCCTTCTGAATCGTTGGTAAGAGCTGTTTCTGTTAACAGTATGGTATGGCTTATAGCTGCAGTTGCAGGGCCTGCTATAGCTGGTATTCTGATGGGTTATACAAACATAACAATAGCCTTCATCCCGGTATGTATACTGGTAGGCATTGCTTTCTTTATTTTTCAAAAAATAAAACCTAAACCAGTCAGCTGGCAGGGAAGCAGTAAGACATGGGACGGTGTAAAGGAAGGGCTGCAATTTGTTTTTCGTCAAAAGGCCCTGTTGGGTGCTATGAGTCTTGATATGTTCGCTGTGCTATTTGGCGGAGCAGTTGCTTTATTGCCAGCATTTGCCAATGATATATTGCATGTGGGTCCTCAAGGTTTAGGCTGGCTGGTAGCTGCAACTTATATGGGTAATTTCATTGCTATTGCCTGGCTGACGTCCCATCCATTGAAAGGCAGACAAGGGAAAGCTTTGTTGTATGTAGTTGCCGGATTTGGGCTTTGTATACTGGTATTCGCTATTTCCAGGAATTTTTGGCTAAGTTTTGCTGCTTTATTTGCAAGCGGCCTTTTTGATGGTGTAAGTGTAATTATAAGGGGCACCATTGTTCAGCTATTTGTACCCGATGAAATGCGGGGCCGAGTTTCATCTGTCAATTCCATCTTTATTAATTCTTCCAACGAACTGGGGCAGTTCGAAAGCGGAGTGGCTGCCACCGCCATGGGCATGGTTCCATCAGTTATTTTTGGCGGATGCATGACTTTGCTTGTTGTTATAGTTACCTGGTTTAAAGCGCCGGGATTACGTAAATTCGAGTATTGATTGACTACTCCCTTTTCAACCCTTTCAATTTAATGTTATGCATCGCCGACAGTTTATACATAATAGTGCTTTTGCATTTGGATCACTGGCTCTAGCTGACCAGCAAATCTTAAAAGCATTTTTTGAAGACCCATGGAAAATTAAAATGCTGACTGATAATATTGGCATTTTTACCGAAAGAGGAGGAACGATTGCCTTTTTGTTATCAGATGAAGGTATTGTAGTCGTGGATTCCCAGTTTCCCGATCAGAGCAAACACCTGATTGACGAACTAAAAAAGAGAAGCGATAAGCCTGTCAGGCTCCTGATCAATACACATCACCATGGTGATCATAGCGGGGGAAATATTGCCTTTAAAGGATTAGCGGAGAATGTACTGGCTCATACCAATAGCCGGCTAAACCAGGAAAATACAGCTAAACAAAATAAATCGGAGGACAAACAATTATATCCCGATCTTACCTATAATTATACATGGGCCCGGAAATTTGGAAAGGAGAAAGTCCGGTTACATTATTTTGGCCCCGGCCATACCAACGGAGACAGCTTTATTCACTTCGAACAGGCAAATATTGCTCACTGCGGAGACCTGGTTTTCAATCGCCGTCATCCCTACGTTGACAGGACCGCAGGGGCCAATATAAAAAGCTGGATAAACGTTTTGGATGAAGCTTTGAACAAATTTGACAGCAAAACAACATTTATTTACGGGCATGCGGCCGCAGGTTATGAAGTTACAGGCAACGCAGATGATTTAAAGGCTTTCAGAGATTATCTCGGTAATGTTTTGAAATTCGTGGAAGGAGAAATTAAAACAGGTAAAACAAAAGAAGAAATATTAAAAGCCACTGCAATACCCGGGGCTGATCAATGGAAAGGAGATGGAATACAACGGCCTTTGACGGCTGCCTGGGAAGAACTGACAACAAAGTAATGTCACAAATTACCCTGAACCCGATTATCAAATCGGATCCTTCTTTTGTTAACGATTTTTACTTTCTTAAAATCAGCATGCAGGGGATTCAAAACATAATTCAGTTCTTCCGGGATTAATACACTTGGTACAGCTAACGCCATGTTTTTTTTTGCAATTAAAAACTGATCACCGGTTTTTTGAGTAAAAGGACTTATTTCAACATCATTCCATCCATGAGGCAGTTTCTTAGCCTCTATTGACTGTATCACTGTTGTATCTGGTATAAAAAGTGTAATCAGTAGGTAAGTCTTTGCCTGCAAAAGTTTTGCAGGTGTATGCGCCAGCGTTTCCAGTAGGGCAAGCGAACGGGTAAAAGATGTATAAAGGGCAAACTGCCCTTCGCTGTTCCAACGACCTCCAAACAACCGGGCACCATTACCTGACAGGTCTTCAGCATATTTTTCCTGTGCTATCCTGTATAATTCCATAACTGCTGTAAATAATCCTGCACTTTTTAAGAATAAACTCCCTGCTCTAGTCTGCCCAGTAATTTTTGGAGTAATTGAATACCAAAAGATGTGTCAAGAAATTCTAAGGGGCTTTTATTGTTCAGAGAAACAAGGGGTGTATGCAGCCATTCAATGAATGCTTCTTTTGAACCGATAACATCTATGCCCCGCTGGGCAAAGGCAGCTAGTTCCAATACTTTCTCAGTTTTTAATGTGTCGAGCAATTCATCCTCATCTTTGCGTTGCATATTTCGGTGGGAACTGTGCAACAAACGGCTCATCACTTCCATAGTAACACCTAAATGAGCAGACAATGATTTTAATGATGACTTCTTGATGCCTTCCCGGGTAAGAGCAATCAGGTCAAAATCTCCGGAAACAGGTTGGTTAATTGATTGCTTACCGCCAAGGATTACATTCAATGATTTGTACTTAACGGCTGGCTCTTCTGCTAAGGAACTAACTTCTTCTTTTATAGTGTATTCCCTGGCCTTTTTTATTGTACCGGATCTTTTCATCCTATTCTCTTTCTCCAAATGTATGACATTTTGTAAAAATAAAATCCATTTTGTCGCATTATTTTTTCCCAGCCAATAATCCCTCCAGCACATAATAGGTAATAGGGCAAAAAGTGGAGTTCTTTGAAGTCAATAATGGTCGTTTGATAATAACATCTTCATCTGTGTAGGGAAACCGCTGGCAATCAGATGGTCGTTGGTCGTAAATAGAGCAATAGTTGTTTGTCCCAAGAAAAGGACAGGGCAGCGATTTGGCAACAAAATCTCCCTCTTCGTCCACTTTCAGGTAAACATCAATAAACTCACTCTCCCGCATACCAAGGTGTCTGCTGATACGCTTTATATCCGGTGTTTTAAACCTTGGTGAATAATTTTTACAGCAATTGGCACACTGAAGGCAATCAATTTTAGAAATGGCCTCTTCATGCAGATCAGGCAACTTATTCAATACTTCGTTCTTTTTAGCCCTTTGTAAAAATTGCTTGTATAATTTTTGCCTCTCCCCTGACTTTTTTTGCCAATTTGTAAGTATATCCTTTTGCATACTGCAATTTACAGTTTCGTTACTCCGGAATAATTAGACTGTTAGCCAAAACTGCAATTTATTATCCACCGCTCTCCACAACTCACCTGTTTTCTGAATACCACCCCGTAACTTTGCTGCGCAAAAGAAGATTTGTTGATCGGCCATGATTGCCAAAAAGCTACTGCGCCATCAACCCTATAAAAAACACTACCTTATATGACTCTCTTTGAACAACAAGCTAACGAGTTTGGCACCCGCCACATCGGACCTAATGAACATTTTACCCGCCAGATGCTCCGGGCAATTGGTGTTAAAAGCATGGATGAGCTTATTGAAAAAACCGTACCTGCTTCTATCCGCATGCAAAAGACATTGAATGTGCCGGCTGCGCTGACTGAAAACGAATACCTGAAACACATAAAAGAAGTATCCCTGAAAAATAAAGTTTACACCAACTACATCGGGCAAGGATACTATGATACTATTACACCATCCGTTATACTGCGTAACATATTTGAGAACCCGGGTTGGTATACCCAGTACACTCCATACCAGGCAGAAATATCCCAGGGACGGCTGGAGAGCCTGTTGAATTTTCAGACAATGGTCAGTGACCTGACCGGACTGCCTATTGCCAATGCATCATTACTCGATGAAGCCACCGCAGCCGCTGAGGCAATGACCATGTTTTTTAATACATTAAACAAGCAAGACCACATAGAAAGACCTAAGTTTTTTGTTGACAAAGAAATTTTTCCTCAAACAAAGGATGTGTTGCTGACAAGGGCTTTACCGGTTGGAATAGAGATAGAAGAAGGAGATTATAAAACAGCAACTATTAATGATAATTTTTTTGGAGCAATAGTACAATATCCAAATGAAAAAGGCTCTATTGAAGATTACCGTGACTTTGTAAGCACAGTACATGGTGCTGGCGGATTTGTGGTAATGGCTACTGATTTGCTTGCTCTGACATTATTAACTCCTCCCGGTGAACTGGGGGCAGATGTTGCTGTTGGTTCTGCCCAGCGATTTGGTGTGCCGCTTGGTTATGGTGGTCCGCATGCAGCATTTTTTGCTGCCAAAGATGATTTCAAAAGAAGTATGCCCGGCAGAATTATAGGAATAAGTATTGATGCGCAAGGAAACAAGGCATTAAGAATGGCCCTGCAAACCAGGGAACAACATATCAAAAGAGAAAAAGCCACTTCTAATATTTGCACAGCACAGGCATTGCTGGCAAATATGGCTGCTATGTATGCTGTTTATCATGGTCCTGCCGGCTTGAAAAATATTGCGAAAAGAATTGCGTTGCTGACACAAACTGTAGCAGATGCTATCGAAGAAAGAGGATTTGAATTATGTGCAGAAAATTTCTTTGATACCATCACTGTTAAGGTTTCTAACCCTGATATCATTCGCCAAAAAGCTGAAAAGCAACATATCAATCTTCGATATATCAGTAATGAGCTGATCGGCATTTCACTGGATGAAACAACAGAAGTGGCGGACCTGTTTGACCTCATCAACTGCTTTGAAAACGACACTGATCCTGTAGCGTTTGACATACCACAAGATGCAGAACTGAACAGGTTACCTGAAAACCTTGTAAGAACCTCTTCTTTTCTAGCCCATCCTGTTTTCAATACTTATCACAGCGAAAGCCAGATGATGAGATATATTAAGCACCTTGAAAACAAAGACCTATCGTTGAACACTTCGATGATTTCACTGGGAAGCTGTACCATGAAACTGAATGCGGCAACTGAAATGATGCCTCTAAGCTGGAACCATTGGTTCAGGATTCATCCTTTTGCACCTGCCGACCAGGCAGAAGGATACAAATTCATCATTGACGAATTAAGTAAATATCTCTGCGAAATCACAGCCTTCGATGCCTGCAGTCTGCAGCCCAATAGCGGCGCACAGGGAGAATATGCCGGCCTGTTAACTATTCGTAATTACCATGAAGCCAATGGTGATCATCACCGCAAAGTGATGCTGATCCCGATTTCTGCTCACGGCACCAACCCTGCCTCTGCTGTAATGGCAGGAATGAAAGTGGTAGTTGTAAAAGCATTAGATAACGGATATATTGATGTTGATGATCTCAAAGCTAAAGCTTCTCAATACAGCAATGAACTGGCTGGCATAATGATTACTTATCCAAGCACATATGGCGTTTATGAAGAAACCGTAAAAGAGATTACTGACATCATTCATCAGCATGGCGGCCAGGTATACATGGATGGAGCCAATATGAATGCCCAGGTGGGATTAACTGCTCCAGGACTGATTGGTGCTGATGTGTGTCACCTGAATCTCCACAAAACTTTTGCAATTCCACACGGTGGCGGCGGTCCCGGCATGGGTCCTATTTGTGTAAAAGCACACCTGGCAAAACATTTACCGGGCCATGTGGCAGGAGGAACAAACCATGCAGTATCTGCAGCACCTTATGGTTCTGCATCTATATTGCTTATCAGCTATGGGTATATCCGGATGTTAGGTCCTGATGGATTAAAAGCGGCCACGGAGTATGCTATCCTTAACGCAAATTATATGCGGGCAAGGCTGCAAGGGGCTTACGATATTCTTTACCTGGGCACTAATGGTACCTGTGCTCATGAATTTATTGTTGACCTCCGCCCATTCAAAAAAACAGCTGAAGTGGAGGCGGAAGATGTGGCAAAACGACTAATAGACTATGGCTTTCATGCACCTACCATGAGCTTCCCCGTTCCTGGAACTATTATGATAGAACCAACAGAAAGTGAAGACAAGGCAGAACTCGACAGATTCTGTGATGCGCTTCTATCTATCAGGGAGGAAATACGGGAAATTGAAGAAGGAAAAGCAGACAAAAAAGATAATGCATTGAAGAATTCGCCTCATACACAATTGGTAGTTACGGCAGATGATTGGAAACACAGTTATACAAGACAAACAGCGGCATTCCCTCTTTACTATGTAACCCAAAATAAATTCTGGCCATCTGTGGCAAGAGTAAACAATACACATGGCGACAGAAACCTGATTTGTACCTGCGAGCCGGTAGAAGCCTATATGGAAGCCGAGGCATAAAGTATAGATCGCATAATAAATGAAAAGGCCGTTTAATTCTAAACGGCCTTTTTTTATACAGCAATGATTTTCTAATTAAAATCTTGACCTGCCTCTTCCACCTCCATTATTTCCGCTATTTCCTCCATTAGGCTGGCCTCCACCCCTGTTGCTATTATCTCTTCGTTCAAACTGGCGGCTTGGTTGTTGTTGTGGCTGTTGTCTCATTTCTTGTCTTCGTTCCTGTTGTTGTGGTGCCGGACGCTGATAGTTTCCATTATTATTCTCTCTGACCCTTGGCTCCCTTGAGGGTTGATTTGTACCCCTGTTGTCAGTATTGGGTCGTTCAAACCTTCTGTCATTGCCGTTATTACCAGGATTTTGATAGACATTCCTGTCCTGCCTCTCAACAGGCCTGTTTATTCTCCTGTTATCAACTCTGTCATTTGGATCAGGTGTACGGGTATTATTATCATTCCGGTCAAACCTTCTTCGGTCGTTATTATCCTGCGGTTGACGCACATTGTTATCATCCCTTCTTTCAAATTCACGACGCTGAGGCAGATTGTTGTTTCTCCTTTCTGCAATGTCGTTCCTGCTACCATTGTCATTCCTGCGAAAACCATTATCAGACCTGTCATTCCTGTTATCACCGTCCCTTCTGTCATAGCGATCAAACTGTCTTGGAGTGAAACTTCTGTTATCATCACGACGCACATTCGGACGATATACACTCACTTCATTATTCCTGTAAAATGTTCTGCCTGGAGAATAACTGTCGCGGAACCTGACAGGGTTTATCCTGCCGATATACCTTTCAGCATCATACCTGCGGGGACCTGTACGGAAAACGTTACGACTATAATTGTAATTATTGATAATAACTGTTTGGTTGATGATCGTTACATTTCGCCTCCAGTCTATACAGTAAGATCCTATATTTCTGTATGCTAAATAACGTCTTGGGGCAAAATTCCAGTAACTATAAGGCGGTGCATAGCTGCCGATGTTGAAGTTTATCGAGATATTGATTCCCGGACGCAATGGTGCCCAGCCATAATAATCACCACCATCCCTCCAGGCTACCCATGCCGGAGACCATTCATAACCAGGTACCCATACCCAGCCGTAATAATCATCTTCAAACCACCGGCCGTAATGGAATGGAGCCCATCCCCAGTCATAATCAGACACCCACATCCATTCATAATCATCCGTCCACACCCAATGGCCATTGGTACTGTAAGGACGGAAATCAGGCCCGGCATCGGGAACCCAGACATATCCATATTCGGGGTATTCAATCCATCGGCCGTGGGGGCTTAATTCGTCATAAAAAGTCTGGTAAGTCACATCTCCCCTGTCATCATAATACTGGGCAGAAGCGGTTTGTCGAAAAGAACTGCCCAGTACTATAACCAGTACCAATGCAGTCATGTTAAAGATGCGTTTCATGGACATACTTTTTTTGTAATAAATTGATGCATACGGAAAATTGTTAAGTGGTTTTCTTCTTTATTACATCCATATGACGCTATAACTATGCCATGATGGTTGTATTAAAAACCTGATAATATTGTTTTAGCAAAACATTGTATTGCTCTTAACAATATAAAAAGGGGTGCACTGCCCGTACACTCCTTTTTTACAATAATCTGATTAATGTCATAATCTTCTTACCCGGAAATTGCATACCACATTCCTGACAGTGCCGGCAAAGTCCATTTGCACATTAAAATTGCCCTCAACAAAACCTGTTCCCACTGGCCCAAAGCCAGTAACATTGACCACTGGAGTAGTTGTGGTAATAGTCTGAGAATTCAATGCCGGACTAATGAAAACTGACAAATTGTTTAGGGGCAATCCGGTCCCGGCAGTTGCGTTGTTGTCAAAAGAAAAAGAACTGTAAGTTGTTGTTCCGGCGTTTTGCCGGAAAGCTGATATCCAGGTTTTGTTAGTGTACGTACCCGCAATGGTTGTGTCAGAATAATTAAAATTATCAGGAGGAGAAACAAAATTATTAGGTGTGCCATCAATGATAAACTCAATAAACTGTGCAGAAGAAGTACCACATGCCTGAAGTGTTCCGACATTAACTGTTCCGGTAGTTCCGCTTCCGCTAATGGGAACACTTTGCTGAATTGTAACATAATCCACCCCCAGCACAGTAAAATTTAATGTGCCGCTGCTGCATCGCAGAATTGTAAGGCTGAATGTACCGTTATTAACAGGAACCGAATAATAATATCCTCCTGCCATATAAATGACAGCGGCTCCATTTGTTACATTAGCATTACTGCAATTGGTTATGGTACCAGTTATAGTAAGGCTGTTGGCAGGAGGGATATTTACAGTAATGACAGGTAATGTAGTGGCCGAACTAAATGGTCCTATATTCTGGGTAAAAGCAACAACATTGCACTGATCAAGAACTTCCAGCACCAGTGATTCATCTTTAGGCACTTTTCCGCAAAGATTACCAGCTGAATCTGTTCTTCCGTAACCATACGTATTATTTACGGTTCTTTTAATACGAACCTGTGCATTAATGAGCGGCTGACCGTTTCCATCTTTGAACGACATACAAAGATCAACAAGAGGAAATGGTGCGTCACAGTTCCAGAATGAAAAATGGCTGACCTGTGCAATATAGTTTGCACCTGTCTTTACAGCTGTACCTTCCTGCTTCCATCTTGCAGTGGCCTCATCAAAATGCCACAAATCGATCGTGGCAGGTGCAGAACCCTGTAATGAAGCAGGAATGGGAAATGTGAGCTCAGCAGTTTTTCCCGCAGCCACTTTCAAAGGCTGGCCACCTGTTCCGGTAAGTTCCACACCGATCATGCCGTATGTGGAAAGCCCTCTTTCCTGGTTATTGGTGGTGATACCTCTGAGATCGCCCATCAATATATTGGGAAGGTCAGGTGAAGAAGGATCTATCCATGCCATTGCTACATTCACTGTTCCTGCATATGCCGCACCTCCTGCATCAGTTACCGCATTAGCCGGCATCACAATTTTTGCACCGCCGGCAATATTGACCGTTCCGCCTGTTGATGCAGAAAAAGAACCTGAATTTGTTTTAGGAATTAACTTGATCCGTACATTATTTATTGTTCCGGCCACCGAGACGAAAGAACGGTAAGCATTAAAATAGCCATTATAAATAACTTTTACCGTTCCGTTTGCTTTCGACAAACTGATATTCCTGAAACGGAAAGAACCGTAACGATCCGTTGTGGTAGAGTTTGTACCACTGACAACCATGGCTCCTGAAACGGGTCTGTCATTTTCATCTACAACAATACCCGTAACGCCACCAGTGACCATTTCATTATCGTTTACACCCGGAGTAACAGGTGTTCCCCCACCGGGATCATCAATTTCCCGCTGGCAGGAGGTAAGATATGTAACAGTAAGGGCGACAAAAAAAATCGTCTTAAAACGGAAGAGGATGTTTATAGCTTTCATAAATGCTGGTTGTATCACAAAATATATCTATAAATATACTCAGCTTTTTTGCAACCGAAGACAATTATTTCATTACCAAAAGTTGTCCTGAATTTATTATTCGAAAATCCCTATTCTGTATACCTTTAAAACAAATAATAAAAACCATGGATCAGAACATCATAAACCTCTACGATGAATACACCCACAAACCTTTGACACGACAGGAATTTTTACGCAGGCTAAGTCTGCTTGCCGGGGGAACAGCAGCTGCCATGTCGCTGTTACCTTTGCTGGAAGTAAACTATGCCCATGCAGCCCTTACACCAGAAGACGATCTTTTCACCGAAAGAATTACCTACCCGGGGATTAACGGAGATATGCAGGCTTATGTGGCAAGACCAAAAAAGGATAAGAAATATCCTGCTGTGGTGGTTATACATGAAAACCGGGGTTTAAATGCGCATATAGAAGATGTTACCAGAAGAGCAGCCAAAGCCGGCTTCTTGGCTATTGCGCCAAATGCCTTGTCATCATTGGGCGGTACACCTGAAAACGCTGATGAAGCAAGAGCTAAATTTCAGCAACTAAAAGCAGAGGATAACCTTCAGAATTTCATCAAAGTATTTGACTATTTGCCATCCCGTAAAGACTGTAACGGAAAATTCGGTTGTGTTGGATTTTGCTGGGGTGGCGCTATGAGTAATAATTTGGCTGTGAATGTTACTTCACTAAAAGCAGCCATTGCTTTTTATGGCCGCCAGCCTGCTGCTGCAGATGTGGCAAAAATCAAAGCGGCTGTACAATTGCATTATGGTGAAATGGACGAGGGGGTAAACAAAGGAATAGCTGCTTACGAGGAAGCATTAAAAGCAAATAAGATCACTTATGAATTATACATGTACGAAGGGGCACAGCATGCTTTTCATAATGACACAGCCCCTACCCGCTATAATGAATCCGCTGCCAAATTAGCCTGGCAGCGGACAATTGATTTCTTTAAAAAACACCTTGATTAGATCAGGCAGCATCAAAACGCTTCTGCACCACAGTCCAATCTACCACATTCCACCAGGCATTAATGTAATCAGGCCGTCGGTTCTGGTATTTGAGATAATAGGCATGTTCCCAGACATCAAGACCTAATAAAGGAGTGCCTTTCAATTCACTTATATCCATCAGGGGATTATCCTGGTTGGGAGTAGACCCTACCACCAGTTTTTTATCCGCAGTTTTTACCAGCCAGGCCCAGCCACTTCCAAACCTGTTTTTGCCTGCATCAGTAAACTGGTTTTTAAACGCATCAAATGACCCAAAATCTTTTATGAATGCTTTCATTATAGCCGATTGAGGAGCATTAGATTCTACAGGACTTCTCATACTCTTCCAGAAAAACTCATGATTATAATGCCCGCCTCCATTGTTCCGCATTTTGGCTGAGTATTTGGATATTTTGCCTAATAAGGAAGTTAGTTTCTCTGTTTTCGTATCCACCGATTCTACCCCGGTTGCTTCGGAAAGATTTTTGGCATAAGCTGCTGCATGTTTTGAGTAATGTATCTCCATTGTCATAGTATCAATGACTGACTCCAGCGCATTGTACGCATAGGGCAACGGTTGCTGACTAAAAGGAATTTCTTCTGCCAAAAACCCGGTCATGGCCGTTTTGCCTGTTGCGCAGGCCCATGAAGGCAATACTATTGCTGAAACTCCTGCCAAACCGGTTGCTTTCAGAAACTCCCTCCGGTTTTTTATATTCTTTTCCATAAATCAGATTTTTATTGAATAGATAATTAAAGGTAAATCTTATTCCAACACATGGCTGTTGAATTGTGTTATAGAACTGTAAGAAATGAAATAACCCGGTATTTGAAGGTCACATAACTTCGCATTCATGTTTTCAATCAAAAATTATTATGCCATATTACAGGTTGAACCTTCAGCCAGTATTGCTGAAATAAAAAAGGCCTACCGCCGGCTGGCACTACAATATCACCCTGATAAAAATAATAACGATACATACTCAGCAGCACAATTTGCCGAGATTAAAGAAGCTTATGAGGTATTGACAGACCCTGCCAAAAAAGACTACTACCTCCAGCAACGTTGGTACAATCAAAGCATGGGATACCGGAAAACCCAGGAAATTGTAACACCGGTTTCGCTTCTGAAACAATCATTGGAACTGGAGAAATATGTATCAAAACTGGATGTATTCCGCATGGATAAAGTACAGCTCCAAAATTACCTGCTGGAATTATTAAGCGATGATACCATTGATAAGATCAACAAGTTTCAGGAAGCCGCAACCAATAAAAGCATCATTTCTGTATTACTGAAAACCTTACAACCCCTGCCCGCCGGTATGGCCGAACCGGTGATTCA
The DNA here is from genome assembly GCA_964634265.1 of uncultured Chitinophaga sp. Taxonomy (GTDB): domain Bacteria; phylum Bacteroidota; class Bacteroidia; order Chitinophagales; family Chitinophagaceae; genus JJ008. Next base: position 110,659 of record CAZWIM010000001.1, read on the forward strand.
TCAATTGCAAAAAATTTCCGGTGTAAGCGAACAAACTAAAAAGCAAATGCAGGATTATCTCAGCGGTCATAAGCAAAGAGATACCATTGAAAAATATAAACCCTGGGTCATTGCATTGCTGACGCTATTGCTTTGTACACTAATATGGCTAATGAGCCGTTAGGTTTATATTTGCGGCATGCATTATGTATCTGTTGAAGGCCTTACCAAGAGTTACGGAATACAGCCACTTTTTTCTGCCATCTCATTTCACATCGAAGAAGGAGATAAAATTGCCCTTGTAGCCAGGAACGGTACCGGAAAATCAACATTGCTCAGGATATTAGCCGGCAAGGAAACAGCTGATGAGGGCAAAGTATGGATCAATAAAGATGTGGATGTAGTGCTTTTTGAGCAAGACCCGTCATTTGAAGAAGAGTTTTCTGTTCTCGACAATATTTTTTTTCATAACCATCCGGTCATAAATGCGATCAAAGAATATGAAGCCGTAAGCGAAGCTAACGATGCTGAAAAACTCAGCGCTGCTATCATTAAGATGGATGAATTGGGGGCCTGGGATTTTGATGCTAAAGTGAAACAGGTATTGGGCAAGCTGAATATCCATCACCTTACTCAACCCGTAAATACATTAAGCGGTGGCCAGCGGAAAAGAGTAGCCCTGGCAAAAACCCTCATTGATATTGGTTTTGAGCATAAGCATGTATTATTAATTATGGATGAACCTACCAACCACCTGGATGTGGAAATGGTAGAATGGCTGGAGCATTACCTCGACAAAGAAAATGTTACCCTCCTGCTGGTAACCCACGACCGGTATTTCCTCGATGCTGTTTGTGAAGAAATCTGGGAACTTGACGGAAGCGACCTCTTTGTTTACAAAGGTGATTATGCAAACTACCTTGAAAAAAAAGCTGCGAGAATTGAAAGCGACACTGCCAGCATTGATAAAGCCCGGAATTTATACCGAAAAGAACTGGAGTGGATGCGTAAGCAGCCAAAAGCAAGAACAACAAAGAGCAAGAGCCGCCAGGATAATTTCTACGAAGTAGAGAAGAAAGCAAAACAACAGATTGTTGATGAGCAAATGCAGCTCGACATGAAAATGAACAGGCTTGGCGGTAAAGTAATAGAGCTGAAGAAAGTGTATAAAAGCTATGGAGAAAAGGTAATCTTAAAAGGATTTGATTACACTTTCAAAAAGGGAGAAAGAATAGGCGTGGTGGGAAAAAATGGTGTGGGCAAGTCCACCTTTATCAATATGCTGCAGGGAATTGAAAAAGCAGACAGTGGCAAAATCAACGTTGGCGACACTGTGATATTCGGCAATTATTCTCAACAGGGCTTGGTGCTTAAAGAGGATATGCGGGTCATCGAGTTTGTAAAATCCATGGCAGAAAGTTTTCCATTGGCCGGCGGCGGTTCTTTATCAGCAGCCCAGTTCTTACAATTATTTCTTTTTGATCCTGATAAGCAATATACCTATATAAGTAAATTAAGCGGTGGCGAAAAAAGAAGGTTGCACCTTCTTTCTATTTTATTCCGAAACCCAAACTTTCTGATTCTCGATGAACCTACCAACGACCTTGATTTACCCACCCTCGGTGTATTGGAAAACTTTTTAAGTGAATTTCCCGGATGCCTTCTGATCGTCTCGCATGATCGCTATTTTATGGACAGGTTGGTTGATCATTTGTTTGTATTTGAAGGTGATGGAGTTGTCAGGGATTTTCCGGGCAATTACAGCCAATACAGGTTACAGCAATCCAAAGAAGAAGTAACAATTAGAAAGCCAGAGGAAAAACAAACAGAGCAACCAGCCAAAGAAAAAAATAGGCGCCAATTAACTTTCAAGGAAAAAAGAGAGTTTGAAATGCTGGAAAAAGAAATAAGCGAATTGTCGAAGGAAAAAGCAGCAGTAACAGAAAAACTTAACAGCGGAACTACAGCCTTTGACGAATTGAAGCAATTGTCTCTCAGAATTGGCGAGATTACCCGTCTCCTTGACGAAAAAGAACTGCGTTGGCTGGAGTTGAGTGAAATAGAATAAGCAGATCATCTCAATCAGATAAATATGAAAATAAAAACCTTATCCGTTTACCTGTTGTTTACTGTCTTGCCAATCTTAAATGCAGAAAAAAATTTTGCACAGATCGTAAATGTAGAAAGTGCCAGAATGCAATCTGATACAACTGGCTGGATGGGTAGTTTCGGCAGCTCTTTCAGTATGACTGAAAATAAAGTCAGAATCTTTGGAGCCTCTGCAGATGCTCACTTGCAGTATAAAACAAGCAATGACCAGGGGATATGGATGATGCTAGGAAATATCAACTTCTTAAAAGTTGAAAAAAGCCGTTTTCTTTCAGACGGGTTATTACATCTGCGGTATAACAAAAAAATTAATGAATGGCTGCGCTGGGAATTTTTTGGACAATTCCAAAATAATGAAGTAACACAGATAGATTCCCGCTTGCTTTTTGGAACCGGGCCCCGTTTCAAGCTGGCAAAAGCCAAAACATTCAAAATGTATGTAGCGAGCCTGTTTATGTACGAGAGGGAAAAAGAAGCTACAGAACCTGTCATACGGCACAGTGACCTCAGGAGCAGCAGTTATATTTCTTTTACCTGGCTTCCCCGTGATTATCTTGAATTGATAAGCACCTCCTATTTTCAGCCGCTTTTCAAAAAATTCAGTGATTACCGTATATTAAATCAACTTGCATTTAAAATAAAAGCTACCCCACATTTTTCCCTTGCAATAAAATGGAATTACTTGCATGACAGGTTTCCGGCAGGCACTGCTCCTAAAACGACTTATAATTTCCTAACGGGCTTTACCTATGACCTGTAACCTCATTCAATAAACTGAACGTAAGCCCGGCTTCCATAATAACTATAGCGACGGGAGTCATATTTTGTGCCGCAAAGGATGGAATGAATGAAACCATTAAGCTCTACCTGCTGCGTATGATATATACCCTTGTCTAAATTATATTTCAAATAGAACTGAATCCTTTTATCAGCACTCTTAATTATTTCCATACTGTCGGATATAATGCTCATCAGGTTAAAGTTTCTGGCAAGATCTCTCAGCATCAGGTGAGACCTGTGCCATGTTCCACCAGTTGCAGACACAAGTAGTTTGCCATTATATACAGCTACACTATCATTATAAGCAAATACATTGAGCGAAGCTCCTTTTACAGAAAGCAACCAATCTTTTATTTTCGGATAGTAAGTGATGTCATACCCATAGTTACTATCTAAAAAACTAATTCGTTTTATATACCCGGGTACTTTGGATACCCCAGCCAGGTATCCGAAAATAAAACTGCCTCCGCCGCTGTGGCCATTAAGGTATACTTTTCTGCCAGCACCAAATAAATAAGAAATAGAATCCACCAGGTGCGGAATCAAACTTTTAAATTCTGAATGTTTCTGTTTCCACAAAGGCCAGCTCTTAAAACCATTTTCCAGGTAGATAACTACGAAATTGATTTTGCCTAATTGCCTCCTGATAAATCCTGTTTGAGCTTTTATATGCTGGATATCAAAGTGCCAGTCATCGCCGGGTTGCATCTTTTTACCCATTGTCTGATCGGTAGTATTTCCATTTGGCAGCGCATAGAATACAACGATAGTTTTTCTGGGGGAAGAAAAATCGGCAGGCTTATCAATGGTTATTTTCACATCACCATGAACCCGGAAAGAATCAATTACGCTTTTACCCTTTTGCCCTGCCGCAGCAAACGAAAAGAATAGAGTAAAGCAAAGGATTGACCGCATTATTAAAGATAATTATACTTTTTGTCCTCCATCGTAGTTTTCCTATAACGGTTTAGTTGCAAATTATTTTACTGTATTCTATTTTTGCAACAGCTATTTATTCCTCTGCTATCCTTTGGGAATACCCGTTTTATCCACTCCGGAAAAACCTGATTACTCAAATCTATTTTGAAAACTAAAATCAGGTTATGAAAAAAATTCGACTCATGTTAGAAAGTGAAGATGTGCAGGCCAGGCTGGTGATTGCAGGTTTTGTGATCATGTTTGGTTTGGTAACATTGTTCTTCTTCTAAAACCAGCAGATTACAAACTCTGCTTTACGATTTGCAATACCTGCGCTACTTCAATTTTCTCCATGCATTTGAAGTGGCCAAGGGGGCATTTTTTGTATCCAATCTTGCTGCAGGGACGGCACCATAGTTTATTTACCTGAATAATGGTATTGGGCACCATACTTGCGCCATAATAAGGTGTCATACCAAAAGATGGAACTGTATTACCCCAAAGTGAAATGACAGGCTTTTTATAGGCTGCGGCAATATGCATCAGGCCCGTATCATTTGTAATTACCAGTTTTGCCTTTCGCACCAGGTCGGCGCTTTCATTCAGTTTAAATTTACCACATGCATTATACACTTTGACATCATCGATAGCTGCAATTTCATTTCCGGCTGCAACATCTTCTGGACCGCCCAGTAGAATGACAGGATGTTCTAGTTGTTGGCAGAATTCTTTCCACTTATGCACCGGCCACTGCTTGGTTCCTAATGCGGCTCCGATCACACAAGCAACAAACCCGGCAGAATGAGAAGCAGGTATATCTTCTCTTTTTGTTTCTTCTTCTTTGGAAATAAAATAATCCAACCCGGCCCCGTCATTTTCTACCCCAAATGATTCCACTGTTTTAAGGTAACGATCTACTATATGAGTCTTTGGCAAAACATTCAGCTTAATGCTGGTATAGATATACTTTTCAATATTCAGTTTATAAAAAGAAAAAGACTTTTTCTTTAAAGCTGATTTAACTCTTAAAGTTTTGGTATTATGATGCAAGTCGATGATGTAATCATATTCCTCTGCTTTTAACTCTTCGATCATCAGCTCCCAGCTGTGTGACAGCAGATGTATTTTATCTATATAAGGATTGTGTTGAACAACAGGGAGAAAGGAAGATTTAGTCAAAAAATGGACCTCAGCATCCGGAACTTGCTTTTTCAGGCAACGTATAACCGGGGTGGTGAGTACAATATCCCCGATAGAAGAAAAACGTATGATCAGAAATTTAGGCACTGTAAGCTGTTATGGTGTCATTTCTTCCAGTTCAAGAAAGTTCATATCCTTATTGAAAGTTTCCCGGGTATAAAGTGCTGCAATTACTGTTATGACCATAATGATAATGGCAGCAATCCATCCGGCAGTAACATAATCTGTAACCGTACGTAGCCCCTGGAAGAGCGGAAGAATAAATATAGTAAGCATACCTCTCACCATATTAGGAATGGTGGTAGCGGCAGTAGCCCGGAGGTTGGTACCGAATTGTTCTGCACCCATGGTAACGAAAATCGCCCAGAAACCAGTACCAAAACCGAGTCCCGCACAGATCCAATACATCATTGATGCGCTACCATTCCATAGTACCGTAAAAAACAAAACCATAAAAACTGCAGTAATACAATAAAAAAGATACAGAGCTTTCTTACGGCTTTGAAACCACTGGCTGACAAACCCTATCAAGATATCTCCGACAGAAATGGCAGCATATGCATACATGATAGCTCTGCCGGGATCAATCTCTTCCTGAATACCAAATTGTTTTCCAAATTCTTTAGAAAATGAAACCAGTACTCCAATAACAAACCAGGTTGGCAAACCAATGAGTATACCGAGGAAATATCTTTTAAACCTGTCACGGTTATTAAAGAGCATTAACAAATTACCCCGTTGTATATCCATTTTCTTTACCTCATGAAACATCCCGGACTCAAAAACGGAAATTCGTAATAACAAAAGCCCAAGCCCCATACCCCCTCCGATAAAATAGCAGGTTCGCCAGTCAAAATTTTGTTTCATTATAAAAGCAACAACTGCGCCTGTCAATCCGATTCCTGCTACAAACGATGTGGCGATCCCTCTTCTGTTTTTAGGAATAAGTTCTGATACAAGGGTGATGCCGGCCCCCAGTTCACCTGCAAGACCCAGACCGGCAATAAATCTTACGATGCGGAACTGAATTGTATTTTCTACAAAACCATTGGCAATATTTGCCAGTGAATAAAGTACAATTGAACCAAACAACACACTCAATCTCCCTTTCTTATCACCCATTATACCCCAGACAATACCTCCAATAAGCAAACCCGCCATTTGCCACATGATAATACCCTCTCCTTCTGAAGTGATTTGTTCCGGGGTTAAATTGAACGAACGAAGGCTTTCAATCCGGGTGATGCTAAAAAGCAACAAGTCATAGATATCAACAAAATATCCCAGCGCTGCTACAATCACCGGAATGGAGAGTATGCCGTAAGTCTTTTGTTGATTCATGCTTTTTAAGCGTTTGAATTACCGGGTGGAGGTGGCGTAGATTTCTTTTTGCCTGAAACCATTTTTATAATAACCGGAGCCGTTGTTACTACTACAATTCCTAACACAATTATTTCGAGATGTTCTTTCAGGTCAAATCCAAATTGCTGCAATATCCATTTTTGTAGAAAAAAACCACCCAACACCATAGTGACCACCCAGGCAAAACAACCCACTATATTGAAAAAATGAAACTTCTTCCTGTCCATTTCCACAATTCCGGCTACTATCGGTGCGAAGGTTCTTATAAAGGGTAAAAACCTGGCTCCGATTACAGCAAGACCACCGTGTTTTTCATAAAAATCATGCGCCTGGTGAAGGTATCTTTTTTTGAAAAGCAACCTGTCACGCCAATGATACATGGCAGGACCCACTTTCCTTCCTGTCCAGTACCCAACTGCATTACCGAGTATACCACAAGCGGAGATTAATCCAACAAGAATTAATAAATCAAGCCAGTATGAGTAATTGGGATAGTGTAATCCAAACCATTCCAGCACCTGGTTACCAAGCCCTGGCTTTAGCTCGCCTGCCTTTGTCTTTATTTCATGTGCATATATACCTGCAACAAATAACAGTGAATCGCCAGGCAAAAAGAATCCCACGAACAACCCTGTCTCCGCAAAAACTACGAAAAGCAGTAACCATAATCCCCCATTCTCCACATACCATTGCGGTTGCAATAAATTTGTCCAATGAAACGCATCCAATAATATCAAATCCATTTTTCCTCTTTTATGCTATTTTATTAATCCCTGATGGCATCGGCATCTCTTTCATTAAATGCCAGAGCCTTTTCATCATCAAATTCACCTTCCCACCTGGCAATAACGCAACTGGCCAAAGTATTGCCAATCACATTCACAGAGGTGCGGGCCATATCCATTAATTCATCAATTCCAAAAATGGCAGCAATTGGCCACAATGGGAGCTGAAACTGGTCAGCTGTTGCAATTAATATTACTAACGAAGCTCTTGGAACAGCTGCCACACCTTTACTCGTTAACATCAGTATTAAGCACATTGTAATTTGAGTGCCTATACTCATATGCATATTTGCAGCCTGTGCTACAAATACAGAAGCCAGCGAAAGGTATAATGTGGTACCATCCAGGTTAAATGTATAGCCGGTTGGAATTACGAAAGACACAATTTTTCTGGGCACTCCAAATTTCTCCATATTCTCCATAGCCTTGGGAAGTGCAGAATCGGAACTGGTTGTTGCAAAAGCTATAGAAACCGGCTCTCTGATTGCCTGAACAAATTTTTTAATTGGGAGTTTTATCATCAGCGCTATCGGCAACAACACAACAAAGAGGAAAACGATCAGTGCTGCATACAAAGTAAGCACCAGCTGAAACAGGTTTTTAAGTATGTCGATTCCAAGGTGTCCAACGGTGAATGCCATGGCAGCACCAATACCAATGGGCGCAAAGTACATGATGATGTTGGTAAACTTGAACATGGCCTCAGACAAACTCTCACAGGCCCTTAGCATCGGTCTTTTCTTTTCCTCTTTTAACATGGCAAGACCTATTGCAAACAAAACAGAAAAAACAACAATCTGTAAAACCTTGCCGTCATAGATGGCCTTTATAAAGTTGGAAGGGAAAATATCAACTATATGTTCGTCCCAGCTTAAAGGTTTGGTCTCAGGTAACTTCTCCAGCACCTCCGGTTGTATAATTCCTGTGCCAGCCTGTGATATATTTATGGCAACCAGGCCAATGATAAGTGCAACGGTTGTTACTACCTCAAAATAGAGCAGTGACTTCCATCCCAATCTGCCAACTTGTTTAAGGTTGGAATGTCCGGCAATACCAACAACCAGTGTGGAGAATAATAATGGTGCCACAATCGCTTTCACCAGGTTAAGGAAAATCTGACGTAAAAATTTTAGGTCCTGGGAAAAAGCCGGGTATTCATAACCAATAAGAACCCCAAGCACCATTGACACCATGATCCATGCGGTAAGTGATTTTTTATACCACGCATAAACACACAAAGCCCCAATAAATAACCAACGACTGGCAGAAAGTGCTGTTTCCGGAACAGCAGCAATATTGTACCAATATATTACATGCAGTATAGAAACGATAGTGAATATCAGTAAGGCAAGCTGCCCGGACCGGCGTCTGTTCATAGTTTAAACTGTGAAGTTTCAAAACTAAAGGTTTACGGTCAATTGGGAAAATCCCTTGAAATAACCACCGGTAATTCTTTTGCCTTGCTTTTAACGGAAATATGTATTTTCCCTTCTTCGTAGAATAAAAATCAACCCAAAACCAACAAGTAAAATGTCCGACCAGCACAATTCTTTTAAACCTACTCTTGGCTTATTTGATGGTACCATGATCGTTGCCGGCTCTATGATTGGATCTGGTATTTTTATCGTTAGTGCTGATATTGCCCGTAATACCGGTAGTGCCGGCTGGCTTATTGCCGTGTGGCTAATTACTGGGTTTATGACACTTACAGCGGCACTCAGTTACGGGGAACTTAGTGGTATGTTTCCAAAAGCTGGGGGACAATATGTTTATTTGAAGGAAGCATATAATCCGCTAATGGGTTTCTTATACGGTTGGAGTTTTTTTGCAGTGATCCAAACTGCCACCATCGCAGCTGTGGGTGTTGCCTTCTCAAAATTTTTAGCTTACCTGGTTCCTGAATTGGGCAATAGCTATTTCCTTTTTGATGCGGGTATCACTAAAATTTATTCAGGGCAATTAGTAGCTATATTCATTATTTGCCTGCTTACTTATATTAATTCAAAAGGAGTTAAAGAAGGTAAATTTATACAGACTTTATTTACATCGGCCAAGCTTTTAGCATTGTTTGGGTTAATCCTTTTTGGATTTATACTGGTGAAAGAAAGCTTTTGGGCTGATAACTGGAAAACAGGTTTCTCTGCCTTGCAAGACTTTGGGCAGAAAGACGCCACCGGACAGCTGCAGCCAACTTCCTGGACTGGTATTTCCGGGAGTGTGCTGATGGGTGCCATTGCAGCTGCAATGGTTGGTTCCATTTTCAGCAGCGATGCATGGAATAATGTAACATTTATTGCCGGTGAAATGAAGAATCCAAAAAGGAATATTGGGTTAAGTCTTTTTCTGGGCACTTTGATCGTCACTATTATCTATGTTTCTGTAAACCTGATGTACCTGAATGTGCTGCCACTGGATGAACTTGCCTTTGCCAAAGATGACCGGGTGGCAGTGGCGGCAGCCAATAAGATATTTCCTTCTTTTGGCACCATCCTTATTGCGTTGCTGATCATGGTTTCAACATTTGGATGTAACAACGGACTTATACTGGCCGGAGCCCGGGTATATTATACCATGGCAAAAGACGGGTTGTTCTTCAAAAATGTTAGAGAGTTAAATAAAAATGCTGTTCCTCAACTGGCATTGTGGATACAATGCATAGTAGCAAGCATCTGGAGCCTGAGTGGTAAATATGGTCAATTGCTTGATATGATTTCTTTTGTGGTTGTATTGTTTTACATGCTTACCATCGCCGGTATTTTTATCCTGCGTAAAAAAAGGCCGGATGCTGAAAGACCTTATAAAGCATTTGGCTATCCCTTTTTACCAATAATTTACATCGTAATGGGGGCAGCGTTCTGTCTGCTTCTTATTATATATAAGCCACAGTTTACCTGGCCGGGCCTTATCATTGTGTTATTGGGAGTTCCCTTGTACTACCTGGCTATTTCCGCCAATAAAAAACAATCCTAGAATTTTGGTTTCAATACTTATCTTAGTCACTTAATAAAAACTAACGCATGAGTTTATTTGTCAGAAAACCGATGGATGCTTTGATGAACGAAGCTGCCGAAACCGGTACACATACGCTTAAAAAAACATTAGGAGCAAAAGGTTTGATTGCACTTGGAATCGGTGCTATCATTGGTGCTGGTTTATTTTCTATTACCGGTATGGCTGCGGCCAATCATGCCGGGCCGGCTATCACTATTTCATTTGTAGTGGCAGGCCTGGGTTGTTTATTTGCAGGTTTGTGTTATGCTGAGTTTGCTTCCATGATTCCGGTTGCCGGCAGCGCTTATACTTATTCTTATGCCACAATGGGAGAATTCATGGCCTGGATCATTGGCTGGGACCTGGTGCTTGAATATGCGGTAGGTGCAGCCACAGTAGGAATTAGCTGGAGCCGGTATCTTGTCAAATTCTTAGATGGGTTTGGCATCGCATTACCAACGGAGCTAACAGCAGGTCCCTGGAGTGGGGGCATCATTAATCTTCCGGCTGTATTCATTATAGTATTAATGAGTTTACTGCTGATAAGGGGAACAAAAGAAAGTGCATTTGTAAACAGCATCATTGTAATTGTAAAAATTGCAGTAGTACTTATTTTCATTATTCTGGGATGGCAGTATATTAATAACGATAATTACACTCCTTATATTCCTGACAATACCGGCAAGTTTGGTGATTTTGGTTTTAGTGGAATCATACGGGCTGCTGCCATCGTATTTTTTGCCTATATCGGTTTTGATGCAGTGAGTACAGCGGCACAGGAAGCCAAGAACCCTAAAAAAGATATGCCAATAGGTATTTTAGGATCACTGCTTATCTGTACTATATTATATATCCTATTTGCCCATGTGATGACAGGCGTTACCAGTTATACAACTTTCAAAGGGCAAGATGGTATTGCGCCGGTTGCCGTAGCAATTGAGCATATGGGAACTCCTGATGCAGCAGGTGTCTATCATGCTGATTATCCCTGGTTAAACCGTGCCATTGTTGTAGCCATCCTTTTTGGATATGCATCAGTAATATTAGTGATGCTGATGGGACAAAGCCGTGTATTCTTCAGTATGAGTAAAGACGGATTGATCCCTAAAATTTTCTCCGCAGTAAATCCCAAGACTCAGACGCCTGCCAAAAATAATTTCCTGTTCATGCTCTTTGTAAGTGCATTTGCAGCATTTGTACCAGCTGATGTGGTGGGTGAGATGACAAGTATCGGGACTTTATTTGCCTTTATCCTGGTTTGTATTGGTGTGTGGGTAATGCGTAAAAAGATGCCAGAAGTGCCAAGAGCATTTAAAACACCCATGGTACCACTTGTTCCCATATTAGGAGTAGCTACCTGTTTATTTATGATGATATTCCTGCCGATGGATACATGGATCCGTTTATTGGTATGGATGCTGATTGGTTTGGATATTTACCTTGTATATGGAGCTAAAAACAGTCATCTTGGAAACGGAACAAGCAGCAGGAAAGGAATGAGGCTGGCCCGCTACACAGGTATTGTTCTGGCTGTACTCTTAGCTATTGTAGGGTTTTTACATCAAAATTCTGTTGGATTTGATACTGACAGAACATTATTTTATATCTCTGTTGCCTTTGCTGTTTTTCATGCAGGGCTATATGCCAGCAAACTTGGAAGAGCAGAAGACAAGAGCTAATTTATTTGCAAATAACTGGTTAAACCGTCCCGGCCGCCGGGGCGGTTTTTCTTTTACCCTCATTCCCGTAGATTTGCAGCCTCAAAAGTGAATTGAATCATGGGAAGAATATTTGAAGTACGAAAAGCCTCAATGTTTGCCCGCTGGGACAGGATGGCTAAACAGTTTACCCGAATAGGTAAGGAGATTGCTATCGCTGTTAAAGCCGGCGGACCAGACCCATCTACAAATGCCGCCCTTCGCCGTTGCTTTCAGAATGCCAAAAGTGTGAACATGCCAAAGGACCGGGTAGAGGCTGCCATTAAACGGGCCATGGGTAAAGAGATGGACAATTACGATGAAATTCTCTACGAAGGTTATGGCCCTCATGGTGTTGCTATTTTGGTAGAAACTGCAACCGATAACCATGTGAGGACGGTTGCCAATGTAAAATCACATTTTAATAAAGGTGGTGGTGCTTTAGGGAACAGTGGCAGTGTTTCTTTTCAGTTTAAAAAAATGGGAGTATTTAAATTAAAACCGGAAGGACTGAACATAGAAGAACTGGAACTGGAATTAATTGACAATGGCCTTGAAGAAATGGGTGAAAGCCTTGGTGAAAACGGCGAAGATGTAGTTGTGTTACGCTGCGGCTTCACCGACTTCGGGAATATGCAAAAAGCCCTGGAAGACAAAGGCCTCACTCCTATCAGCGCTGAAGTAGAATGGATACCTTCAACTACAGTACCCTTAACGGATGCACAGGCAGAAGATGTAAGTAAACTGATTGAAAAACTGGAGCAGGATGATGATGTGCAGAAAGTGTTTCATAATATGGGATAAACTTTTCAAACTAAAAAGCCGGATAACAAATCCGGCTTTTTAGTTTAAGTACTTTTAATTACCGACACCTTATCGAAATATCATTACCCCTGTCTAATACTTCAACAATCTGAGTAACTCCGGGGAATCTGCTGGGCAATCTTAAAAAAGTCATTATCCCGTCTGTAAGTGCAACTGAAATCTGATCAAGTGTAGTGGCTTCTCTTAATACAGATGCCAGCATGAACCGGGCATTGAAAAATGCATTTTGTACCGGGTCTTTAAAAATTTCAGTACATAAAGCCGAAAGAACACCGCAATCAGCGCTGTAATTATAACCAAAATCAACCTGAATATCCCATGGATCATACAACAACCTATTCTCTTTTACAAATGGTCTGACGTTAATCTTGATACTGAAGTTATCAAGCTGTACGGAAGGCGAACCAAACATACAGCCAACATCATTCACACATTCTCCCCTGAACTCGGGACCGTCACTCTCCCAATTAACACTTAAGCGGAGATACTGCAGGTTAACATCGCCCCTGATACTCCTTAGATTAATATCGTTGTAATTATATCTTCTCGGAGAAATCAAAACTTCCTGCATGTCTGTAAAAAACATGGTATCTCTTCTTATTTCATCCGGAAATTTTAACCACGAATCATTGGGCTTAAACCAGGAGTCGCCTACTCTCGGTCCATAGGTATTCAACCTGCCCTTTGTTCCATTTAGCTTGGCTGCTACAATTGCTGAGAGTAATGATTTGGCAAGATTATACTCTCTAACTCCTGAAGGCAGTGGTTCAAGTTCAACAACAAATCCGTTAAAAAAAATACTGATCCAGCTATCATCATTTGTATTGTTGCCAATGTCTTTACTTTCACCATCACCATTTACAATTAAATGGCTTGTCGGTCCGATCCGGGAAACAGGTCCCACCCTGCTTAATCCTCCTTTTGCAAGTTTTGTATTAAACTCACTTGCCAACGGACCCGGAGTTATAATTGAACGGATTTGCTTTCCGGTGGGTGCATTATAAATTAGTCTTGTTTCATTTATTTCTGCAGCACTTCCATCACCTTCCGTTTCTTCCAGCCTTAAATTTATAAATGCAATAAGCTGCCCCTTCCCTTCTGTAACCTCAACCCTTACTGTACCGGTTACTTTTGGACCATGTCCCCAAAAATCTCTGTCACCACCAACCCATTGCGGGAATATTTTTTCTTGTTTGGCAGGTGCTATTAAAGTGCGTTGGGCCAATAATGAACTTGTAAAAAAAAGCAGCGCTGTTAAAAAAGTGATGTATCTCATAACACTGGTTTTATGGTTCCATTAAAGTTAACCAGTATTCGATTCAAAAGCAAAGGATGTTTCCTATAGAAAAACCAACGGTTACCATACAATCCAGTCAAACTCAATATTCTCCTTTCTCGAAACAGGCTTTTGCAGGCCACCGGTAAGTTCGCTGACCTTACGACTGACATAGTTTTTAAGTTCGGACACACTTACCACCTTGTCATTATTACCACCTTCTTTATCGGCAAGGTCTTCTTCAATTCCCTTCCTGATACAATAGGTAAATACACCATTATTCCATTTATCTGATTCAAATGCATACTCCATTCCCCCTGCCGCAGAAATGATCACCGCACCATTACCGGAAGAAATATCAGCAAATAGATTCTGCATTACCTCATATGAACTATTTGCATCTAAAGCAGACTGCTGCTTTTCAAGTATAATACCCCGTGAAGCCACACCAGTTATCATTCCTTTATCAGCAGAAGTATCTTTAAACATTACCTGGTTATCCTTCTGCCGGGCCAATATCTCTTCCTTATCCAAAGCACCGGAATGACAGGCATCTATAAGCAGCAATTTTTTTCTCGCAGGAATTCCATCCAATAGTGCTTCCAGTTCTTCGTACTTCAAGCCACGAAGCTGTGGTTTATTGAAATCGACATCATGTGTGGCTAAGTAAAAATCGAGGCTATCACTTAATAATCCATGTCCGTTCACTGAAATAATCACCCGGTCATTTATCGTTGTACCCAGTAACTTTTTTCTCAATTCTGCAATATTCTCCCTTGTTGCCTTGCTGTCAATAAGGGTGTCTATTTCAATATTTTTAAATAAAGAAGAGAAAGAAGTGGCAAGATCCCTTACATCCTTGGCTGCAAAACGAAGATTCATTGTGCTGTCCTTATAATTGGAAACGGCAATGCCGATGAAATATGTTTTCATCTTCTCTGCCAGCTTATAAGTACTGTTTATAACCATATTTTCTGCCAGTGACATGGCACCCTTTACATTGGTACAGTAAATCTTAAGCCTGTTATTTCCCGGGGATAAAGGTATTTTGACTTCAATTTCTGTCTTGCTTACATTGCCGGGAATTAATTTACCTGCTGAGCCAAAAATCGAATTATTATTCACCAGTACCTGCAACGATTGCAGCGGATATTTTGCATCATAGCATTCTATCGTTAATGTAAACTCCCGGAGAGATGTACCCGGTTTTACGGCGAACTTATCTTTCATTCTTACTACAGGCAAATGCAGTTCGTTACCAATTTCCGACTCATTCAGGTTTAACTTCTTCAATCGTTTTCTCCAGGCCTGGTTAAATAAATTTATCAGCCCGGTGTCAGCTTTACCCAGGTCTTTTAATACAATATCGGGGCGGTTATACCGCACATCAAACTGTTCAAATCCAAATGTGCTGTTGTTATAGGTAAAAGATACCGCTTCCAACGTATTTTTTGGAGCCAGGTAATAGCCATCTGCATTAACCAGCATAAAGTCTTTACCCCGGGGTGTATATATGCTGCTGATCAGTTTGCCGGTTGGCAGGTTATACAAATTCACTTTACTGTCAAAACCACCAGTTGCCAGTATTTTGTTATCATGACTGATACTCATAATACCGTTTTCATATTCATGATCAAACTTTTCGTAAAGTACTTTATCAGTTTTTACATCAAGCGTTACAAACTTATCTGCTACTTGCACAACGAGGTATTTATAATCCCAGGACATAATTGAGCCATAACAATAGCTTTTACTCTTATGAACAGGTATTTTCTTTAACAGGCGAAGATTGTTTGCATCATACTTGTATACCATACTGGAATCACAAGTAACAAAAAGATATTTTGGCGTAACCTCAATTGTCTGAGGAAAATCAGCTTTAATAATTGCTAAAGAGTCCCCTGTATCTGGATGAATGACAAGTACCTCCTGATTCTTTCCAATGGCATATAACCGGTTCCTGATACTGTCGTAACGTAAAAAAATCAACCCTTCACGGTCCCCCAGGTTATATTTACCAGAAAATAATTGCTCTCCGCCCGGCAAAGAAAAACCTGCAATACCATTGTTGATGCCACCAATAAAAATCCGGCTGTTATCAGCTGATAATTCAAACCTTCGTAACTCTTCAGTCTTGTCAGCCAGGTTAAGTGAAAGTTTTACCTGTTTTGAAGCTATATCATAGAATTTCAAACCCGGCCGAAACAGGTCATTATATAAACCGGTCTTACCATCATTCAACAGGATATTATTATTTAAAAAATATAAGGACTCATTATAAAGATGAGAGGTTGCGCCATTCCTCAGATCAATTTTTGAAACGGCATCATGTACGATCACCAGTTCATTATCATCTCTTGTGAACTGAACAGACAATGGCAGGTTAGCATAGTTCTGAAGGTCTTTTGAATTTACCGTAGCATTGGTATGAAAATCCCAACCCGAAAAATTATATACCCGTAATGGCCCTCCAAGACTTAGGCGACAGGCCAACGAATTACCATCCGGACTGAAAACCATATCATATAAACCCTGGAATTTTTCCATTTTAAAACCATATACCTGTTCTTTTAACGTTGACAATTCAATAATATCTAATGTGTCATTCTTTAGCGCCAGTGCCATATACCTGCTGTCTGGTGTAAAAGCCGGAAAAGCAATATCTGCCTGGGTAGTATTAGAATAGTTGGGTTTTATATTGAAGTAAAATTTGTTGTTCTCCAGTTTCCATACCCTGATAAGTGTATCAGATGAAACAAAGCTTAGGTATTTACCATTGCCGGAAACAGACACATCCATTACCCTTCCCCTGGCACCATACCAATGATCCCAGTCATTTGTATTTAAGTCCCATTTATACACGATACTATCTGCACCTCCTGAAAAGAGATAGTCGCTATTAGAAGGCATAAAACATAAAGATGTTACCGATCCTTTATGTTTTTTTAGTGACTTATTCACTCTACCGGTGTGAATATCAATAAACTTAATTAATGAATCTCTTCCGCCTGCTACTAATTGCTTACTGTCTGGTGAAAAAATTACTTTTAGTTCAGGCTTAGGCCTCCGGATAGTGTATAACAGAGAAAAGTCGTATGCATTCCAAACCTTAATAGTACTATCTTCAGAGGAGGTGGCAATATACCTGCCGTTAGGACTGTATTGAACAGAATTGATTTCTAATTGGTGGGCAGTAAATGAAGTAATGGTTCTAGCGGAAGCGAGGTCCCACACTTTTACAATCCGGTCATAGCTACCTGCTGTTACAATGTATTTTGAATTGGGAGAAAACGCCATCAGGTATTGAAAAACGTTTCCCGTTTGCACATTTACAGTTATTTTATCTGCCTGTTGCAAATTTCTTAGGGCATTTTCAGCCCATGTAATACCTTCCTTATTATTTGATTGCTTAAACATGGAAAGAGCTGAATTAAAATGATCTAAGGACTTGCCCTTCTCTCCTAATTTTTTGTATGTGTACCCATACAAATATTCACCCCAACCTTCAGATGTCTTTTCGTTCAGCGCAACCGTTACGTCCTGCAATAGCTCGGCCATATAGAAAGATGAATCAATATTGTCCGAGTTGGCCATCAGCATTCCATCATTAAACCACTGTTCAATAAGATTATTATCCCGTATAGTAGTTGCAAGATTGGCAGCCATATTTTGCCTTGACTTCCTGTTACGAATATTTACCAGCCATGGCATTACATCTGGTGCAGCAAGCGGTGTATTATTAATGACCCATGTAGCATAAAACTCGGCAAATTTGGGGGCTGTGCCTAAATATGTTCTCGGATAAGCATTTACATAAGAGAGAAAGAGACGTAAATGCTCAGGCTTGCTTTGAGACATAGCTCGCATCACATTATCTCCTGCAAAAATTCCTTTGTCACCTTTCACATCCACAAAATCACCTTTTGCAGTATCCTCAGCCAGTAAAGAAACAATATCATCAACCTGGTTTTTGAAAATAGCTGCCAAATCCCTGTTAGTAAGAGAATCCGCATAGTAATACAAGTAGCGGGGATGAAAAATTGTTTGCCTGTAATTATCGCTAAAGCTGATTGCCCTGATAAGGGTTTGACCTATATCCAGCTTTCGCCATGATAAAGGGATATTGGCTTTTAGCTCAACCAAATCGCCTTCTTTTACATACAGTGCAGAATCATACCTGGCATGGGCGATACAATAGTTATTACCTATTTCCTTTATATAACAGTTCACCAGTCCAAAAGGTCTCTCCTTCTCTGCTTTATCGTATCTGGAAATGATGCCACCTTTTTTTACAGAGTCAATGATCCCGTCATATTTTCCACCTCTTATGACAATACGAATAGAATCACCAGGAATTTTCACGACTTTGTCAATAATAAAAAACATTACAGCTTCTTCTGTTGCAGCAATCTCCGGGTAATCAAATGAAAGATCATTTGAGCTAATATACTTATGCAAGAAGTTTAATTCTATAAAAGCAGCTTCCATATCAACATGCATTCGGTTTGCCCTGGCCATACGCAACGAATAACTTAAAAACCTGTGAGCATCCTTCAGATTATTTAGTTCTTTGTAACATTTCCCGGTATTTAGCATTACAAGGGATGATAAAACCTGGAAATATCTATTCTCCTGGTCATTCCTTATAATGTCAACAGCAGCAAGGTTATTTTGCAAAGCCGCACTGTAATCTTTGATTTTATAAAAAGAATCGGCCAAACTGACCAGGCTGTCAAGTTTTTTTTCATTTTGCCCATTAGTTACAGCAATGGATGAAACTAAAACAACCAGTATAAAAAGTGACCTCTTTCTCATACAACTTGAAATATGAAATTTACGAAGGATCAAGAAGTTTACAATACCCTGAAGAAGGTACCCGGGACAAGCTGCCAACCTTCCTTTTAAAGATGCCGTCCTTGGCTCAGAATGCCCGCCAGTACGGATATCACCGGGTAGGTTATATAGTAATTTTGTAACTTCATTGTGTACTATCATAGTATGAAACTAAGAAGCCTATTTTTTTGTATTGCGGTCGTTCTAAGCTTGATAATGCAGGCCCAAAGGGGTATCGAATTGCCTGGAGATACAACAAAACCCACAGGCACCACCTATGCTATCATTATTGGAATAAGCAAGTACAAAGAAGTTCCTTCCCTTCAATTTGCGCATAAAGATGCACAGGCATTTGAAGATTTTCTGCTGAGTGAAGCTGGCGGAAAAGTGCCCCGTTCCAACATAGAAACTTTCCTGAATGAAAATGCTACCCGTAATAACGTGGCTGATGCTATTTCCATAATGGCCCGTAAGGCAAAACCCGGGGACCGGCTTTATTTCTTCTTTGCCGGCCATGGCGACATGGAAGATCTTACCCAAATAGAAAATGGCCTGTTGCTGCTTTATAACAGCCCAAACGGAAATTATTTCGGTATGAAAGATGATGTACTGGAAATATTGGACCTGAAAAGATACTTGTCGCCGCTGGCTGAGAGAGGTATTGAAATGATCTTTATTGTAGATGCCTGTCATTCCGGTAACCTGAATGGTGGTATAAAAGGTATTGAAAAAACTGCGTCAGCACTGGCCGCTTCCTGGGGCAAGGAATATAAAATTCTCTCCTGTCAACCTAACCAGCTTTCGCTTGAAAGCGAAGAATGGGGCGGTGGCCGGGGTTTATTTTCACTTCACCTTGAAGAAGGAATGAAAGGTCTGGCAGACAGGAATAATGATGGCCGTGTCAGTTTTTCAGAATTAGACCGCTATATCCGGGATAAAGTCGAAACATTTAGTGAAGACAAACAAATACCACTAATTGTTGGTGATCTTAGTAAACCGTTTGTGAATGTTAGTCCTGCAGTACTGGCAGCCTTAAAGATTCAAAAAGCCAAAGAACGTCCTGCACTGGCACAGGTCAATCCAAAAGGTGTGGAAGAAAAATATGTTGACTCACTTGACCCGGCCGGTAAAAAATTATATGCCTCTTATAAAAAGAACCTCGCCGACAGAAAACTAATCTGGCCTCTTGATACTAATGCTTTGAAAGATTACAGAATTTTTGCAAAAAAATATTACGACAGCCCATTGACGCCGCTGATGCGCCGTAACCTTGCTGCTGCACTTAATCAACGGTTCGACTCCATTGTCTCTCCACTACTAAGAGGTGAAACCAGCTACTCTACCCGAGATATGTGTTATTATGCTTCTATGGAACTGGACAGTTGCATGCAATTGTTAGGTGAACAACACTACATGTATCAAAACTTAAAAGCAAGAAAACTATATATGGAAGCCATGTCCTATACATGGGCATTGAATGATAACGAGTACAATTTCACCTGGCGGCCTGTAGTGGAAAAATCAACCAAACTGCTTGAAGCATCTGCAGAACTGGAACCCAATGCTTCTTACACAATAATGGCACTTGGCATTCAATATACCTTCTTATATGAATATGAAAAGGCTAATAAAGCTTTTGAAAAATTCCTGGAACTGAGACCATATGATATATATGCAAAATACTCGCTGGGGCTTGTTTACTCCAAAATGAAACAATATGATAAAGCTGCAAGGATATTTGAAGAGTTGGCAACGAAATATCCCCAATATTCTGATTTTCGGATTCAACTGGCTGATATTTTGATGAATACGGAAAAAGATGTGCAGTTTATGGAGTTGACCGATAAAATGTTACAAGATCCTTCAGACAAATTAATAGGACATTTTTTAAAAGGCATTTATTATTCCCGTAAGGATAACATGGACAGTGCCATTTACTTTTATAATGAATCAAAAAAATATTTTAATGGTTATTGTTCCATTTGCGACAATAATATCGGGCATATTTATTTCGTAAATAACCAAACCGATTCAGCCAGAAAATATTTTCAGCAGGTACTGGCAAAGGACAGCACCTATCCTTTTGCACATTTCAATTTGGGTGTTATTGAAGACAGGGAGGACAACCCGTCAGCAGCTATTAAAAGCTTCTACTCTACTATTGTAAACGCTTCGGGTTCAACCGAAGGTTTTATCACAAAACTTCACCTGTACCTGGGGAAATCATATGATACCAGCAACAGGAAAGCATTCAATGAATTCAGCAGGCGGACCTATATTTTTAACATGGCCTATTTCTCCTACCTGTCAATTCTCTATGCTTATATCCGTGTACCCGGGCTGATAGACAGTACAACAGTTGTTGATTACATGTTTGAACAGCTCTATACTTACAAGCAATATGAAGCCACTACCTGGTTTCATCATGCCTGTTATAAAGCCATGAAAAAAGACAAGACAGGTGCTATAGAGAGTCTGGATAAATCGCTAAAACTTGGCTTTGGAAGCTACTACCAGCTTATTGGCGATAAAGACCTTGATTTTATCAGGCAAACACCGGAATTCATTGCATTGGTGGAAAAATATTTTCCGGAGGAAATAAAAAACAAAAAATAAACGTCACTTCTTTTCCACTGGTATCAGAATGAACTCACTTTGGGGATCATTCTGTCCAAAACCAGCGAGATGCGGTGATATCTTCAATGTTTCTGTTTCGTTGAGACTGGCCTTTTGCAGCAGGGCATAGATATCAGATAATGTTACAATTCCTTCAGCCCCACCCC
The DNA here is from genome assembly GCA_964634265.1 of uncultured Chitinophaga sp. Taxonomy (GTDB): domain Bacteria; phylum Bacteroidota; class Bacteroidia; order Chitinophagales; family Chitinophagaceae; genus JJ008. The sequence goes on from CAZWIM010000001.1 coordinate 132,197, forward strand.
TTGCATTCAGTATCTTAAGCAAATAAGCTGCAAAGGGCGAATGTTTTCCCGCCCTGCCGTCAAACGCTGATTCTTTTCCAACCGAACTCAGCACTTTACGGGTAACATACTGAGACTTATCTTTCAACAGCTCCAGCACATTTCTGTTGGTAATATTGGTGGCCGGGTTGTCCCTTGTCTTTCCCAGCACATTCTCGTCAAACACTCCGCCATGGCAGATATCCAGCAAAACCAACACCTGTTTTGCCGGTATTTTATTAATCATCTTTTTCAGTTTCGTGTGCTGTATATAAGTATTTCGAAGGGGATCAACTTCAGGCGACTTAGAATCAGTGCAAACTATAAATCCATCATCCAGTAACCCTTCATCAAAATCTCCATGGCCTGCTATGTATATGATAAACTGATCATCTTCTCCCAGATTCTTATAGTAGTAACTCAGGTACTGGTAAATCGAATCCATTGGAGGGTCTTTTAGGAGGGTAACATCATAATTATAATATGCTTTCAGCACATCGGCTATTTCAGAAGCATCATAAATTGGGTTTTCCAGTTTTTCCCAATCTTTAGCCCTATAATGATCAGTGCCAATTATCAATGCGTGACGATTTCCCGAAAAAGCTTTAATGGTTTTAACATCTGTGCCGCCAAGATCAAGTCCTCTTTTTTTAATTTTTTTGTCACCGAAGATTTCCCGGTATTGCTGCAAAAAAGTTCTTTCGAAAAATATGGAGAAATAATCTTTATAAAATGAAGGTGGATTTTTATACTCCTGTGACTTCAATAAATATGCGATTTCAGTGCTTTTATGATCATTACTAAATATGTCATAAATATTACGGGTGGAATCAAGATGTGTTATATAATAAGCAATCGGTCCCCCACTCATATCAGTACCCCTCAATTCATCAATTCCATACTTGTTCGGGACAATGATTATCCTGTTAATATCCAGCAATGCCGCCAATTCTGGTGAATTTTGCATCATTGTCCTGACAAATTCTGTTTTGAATTTTTCAGACGGACCAGCTTCTGAAATAAACAACTGGTTAACGCAGGGTATAAGTTGGATGTACTCTTGCAGCGTTTTAAGGGAAATAAGGTTTTTAAAATCAGAAAGGTCAAAAGTACTGTTACGGTTAGTCTGATTTCGCTTATATAAAACATCTGCAGGGCAAAAATAGGTAGCCAACCTGGAGGAGTCTTTAATCACACCAGAAGCACTGAGACCCTCATCAATCATTAAAGACATTCCACTGAAATTGAATATAAAATAGTCGTTAACTGAGGCCTGTGAAGAAATAGCCTTCAAAACTGAAAGAATGGAATCTTTTTTAGCATGCTGGCCGAGCAAAAGATAATTCCTGATCTGCGCATCGCGGAAATAATTACTGTATTTTCTAAATTGAGCGGTAAAAAAGGCATCATATGCTTTTGCGTCTGATTCACAAAAACGCAAAGGCGCAAAATCGTTACCATATTTATCAATACCAATAGATAATATCCAAACATTTCTGAGGCTAAATTTTTCCTTGTCTGCATATGTGTAAACATAATACTGCCTGAATAAGGCCCACAGGTCCCCGGTTTTTCCTTTTAGTTTATCGCTATAATCAAGTGTAAACTGATCAGTAATCTCGGTTCTGTCATTATAAGTGAATAACTGTAGCTTGTTCAAGCCCAGGTTTACGGCCTTATCCGTTAATTTAAAATCCGGGTTGAATTGCCACACACTGTCAACACTGCCTTTATTACTAAAGAGAATACGATAACCGTTTATACCATAACCAAGCGAATCAGTAAATTTTTTCAAATTAGTGATAGTGTCCTTTTTCAGGAATAACCCTTCATATTTTTTCAATAATGGGGTGCCTTCAAAGAGCACATATACCTGGTCAGGCCTATGTTTTTTTATTTGTTGAGGAACCTGGTTAGCAGCCAGAACAAGAGTTTGTTCCTGGGAAATACCGCCGGGACTGGAATTCGCTTTTATTGACAAAAGCAGTAGTACTGCTGCAATTGAAAGTTTAATATAACTTGTCATAGCAATATTTTAGAAAAGATAAAGCTAATGTAAAAGCCGGCTATACCGTTATGGCGGTATTTAGGTGTAAATAAATCCCTCCTATTTCCCGCATTTGCAAATGCGGGAAATATACCCATTTCAGGGTAGCATTTCAGTAGTTTCCTGTACTATTTTTACGTATCCTTAGCCAGAAGACGATCAGCATATGAGAAAAGTAAAAAAGGCCAACTAAAAAAAAATAAGTAATATAGATGACCATTTGCAACTAATAATGATAGCCGGATGTCAGTTTGAACATCCCAATCAACCCAAAGACAAAAAACCAGTTATGAAGAAGATTTTCACCTTAATGACAGCGCTGCTCACCAATTTCATCTTACTTATTGCGCAGCCCGCACAGGAACCGGTAAAAAAAGCTTTACTGATTGGTATCGACACTTATAATCCCCCTAAAGGCGTCAAGGTTTCTAATTCATCAGGCCGTCTGGAGTGGCCAGACCTGAGTGGCTGTAAGAACGATGCCCTGGCTATGAAAGATATTATTACCACAAAGTTTGGCTTTAATTCAAAGGACATTTCTGAACTATACGATGCAAAAGCTACCAGGGCTGCAATCCTTAAAGGCATGGAAGACTTGCTGGCAAATACCCCTGAGAATGGCATTGCATTGATCTATTATGCAGGTCACGGAAGTTTTATTACCAATTCCTTAAGTGCAGAAGGTGATGGCTATGATGAATCTATGGTCCCTGCAGATACATGGAAGGAAGGTGTTCCCGATATCCGCGACAAAGAAATAGCCCGCATGTTCAACCGTTTTGTTGATAAGAACATCAAGCTTACAGCCATTTTCGATTGCTGTCACAGCGGTTCAATAGCAAGAGGCATTTTACCTGACCCCGGCAAATCAAGATTTATCGCTGGCAATAATTATGATGTGAAAGATTCATCCAAAGTAACTCCACCTGAAATACGGCCCAATTCAAAATACCTGATCATTTCTGCCGCACAGGATAATGAACCCGCCAAAGAACACCGGCTAGATAATAAACAACCGGCCCATGGTGCTTTTACCCTTGCATTAATGGAAGTTTTAAAACAGCAATCTGCCAAAACATCGGTACAGAATCTTTTTAACAGCGTAAGGGCCATGATCAAAGCCTTTGGTAAGACTCAAGAGCCTGTTCTGGCCGGCGACCCCGCCCGTTTTAATGAAACATTATTAGGTATTGAAAAGGGGCTTTTATCTGATAAAATATATTTTCCTGTTTTAGATGTTCAGGGCACTAAAGTATTCTTGCAGGCAGGATATGCAGCAGGCATAAATCCCGATAATGAACTTACCGGTAAGAATGATACTACGGTAAAGCTCAAAATAACCAAAGTAAGTGGCCTGGCGCAAAGTGAGGCAATAGTTATCAGTGGTGATATTGCCAATGTAAAAAAAGCCGGACCCTTTGAAGTGACCAACTGGGTTAGTTCACAGGTTCCTCTGTTGAAGATATATGTACCAGAAGGTACTTTTACTTATGAAGATGTGGTGAAACAGGCGTCTGTCAATAGTGAATTAAGAAAAACCTCCGGTATAAAATGGTTCAATGATTTCAAAGCTCACGAACCTGATGTTACGATCAATTTCTCTAGCGGGAAAGTGATAGGTAATGACTTTGTTACACCCAACCTGAACACTTCACTGAAAGAATTCAGCATAAACGAAGTACAGAAGTTTGCCGGAAATAAAAACCTTTTTGTAAACCTTTCTGCGCCTAAGAAGCTAACCGATGCAATAAAAACAAAATTCACTGAGTATAAAACAATACAACTTGTATCAACTCCTGCTGAAGCACAGTACATTTTGTACGGCACTATCAATGATGATAATAAGATCGCATACGGGCTGGTAAAAGCAAATATTTCTTTAAAGGATAGCCTGGAATCTATGCCGATAAATACAAGGGCTTTCCCGCTTACCGGCAACACGGATGCTGCCTACAAAGCAATTATTGACAGCCTTTTTGATGTTTCCCTAAAACTATCTAAAATCAGAGGCTGGCTTACACTAACCCCTCCGCAGGAGGCAGGGTTCTTCCCCTACAGGCTGGTAATGCGAAATGCTACTACCAAAAAAGAAGTAGACAGCAATGGTGTAAAGATTGGCGACAAATTAGATCTGTCCATTGAAGCCACCGAAGACTATCTTGACAGACCGATTGAAAAAAAGTATATCTATGTTTTCACCATTGATATCAATGGGAAGATGCAGCTGATTTATCCTAATGTAGCAGAAGGCAGTGTACAAAATAAATTCCCATTAAATACGGAAGAAGGACTACCGAGAAAGAAAATGAACTTTTTCAATAGCCCTGCTACGGCATCTATACCTGTGGGTACTGACAATTATTTCCTGATTGCTTCCAAAGAACCTATACAAGAACCTGGCAGGTTATTTAACCAGGATGGTGTGAGAGGGGCAGCCAAAGGAAATAAAAGTCCTCTGTCTGCATTGCTGGATATGGGTAACGAGTCAAAAGCAAGGGGGCTTAACACAGCTACCCCCACCAACTGGAACCTGCTGAGACTCGCCGTAAAAACAACACATTAATATTTTGCAATTTCTTTTATAAACCAGAATTTTATTACCTTAACATTAAACAAAACAAGTATGAAAAAAATCAAAATTTTAACCACCGCCTTTGCCCTGGCAATCTGCTCTTTTGCATTTGGCCAAACAACTAAAAATGTTTCCAAAATGGAGCCCGGCACAGTACTAACCACTACTGACCTGGAATTCCTGAACATTGTTAACAACACCACTGTCAGTGCTTCCCGCGGTCAGGGTGAAAAACTCACTGTTACCATCAACGGTAAAACCTATACAGAGGGTCAAACACTTTCTGCAGATGATGTAAACAACCTGAAAACAGCCCTGGAAAATTTCGAAAAGAACAATAAGGGTAAGAAAAAAGCTAAAGGTAAAGTTGCCGGTGACTCAAGAGGTGCCTGCTGCTACTGGTACTACTACTGTACTTATAGTGGATATTGCTACTATTACTGGCGCTGCTACTGCTAAACGCAGTCTACCACAAAAAATGCAGAGGCTTGGCAACAAGCCTCTTTTTTTTGCGTTATTGGTTTCTGTTTGATTGTAACCATTTTAACAAATAAACGAATGGATTATAGCTCCTGATTGCGTCATCTCAGGATAAACTCAAAAAACAACTTATGCGACACATCACCACAATCTTCCTGGCATTTTTGCTTACCATTTCAGCCCGAGCAGCTGATGAAATTCAATTTGTAAAAGGCATGACATGGGCCCAGGTCAAAGCAAAAGCGCTGAAAGAAAAGAAAATGATCTTTTTTGATGCCTACGCCACCTGGTGCGGCCCCTGCAAATACATGGATAATTCTGTTTATACGCAGAAAGCCGCCGGCGACTACTACAATGCAAACTACATTAATGTCAAAATGGATATGGAAGCAGGGGAAGGCATTACTTTATCTGAGGAATTCAATATTTCAGCTTACCCAACATTTCTGTTTTTCTCACCGGATGGAAAGCTGGTACACAAATATGTAGGCGGAATGGAAGTAGATGAGTTTGTACAGCTTGGAAAAGATGCCAAAGATCCAACCAAACAGTATTTTACACTGAAAGACAAAGCAAAAAAAGGATTATTATCAGATGCTGATTTTACTACCTGGGCATCCCTTGCTTCCGACCTTGAGGATGAGGATAGTGAGGATATATTAAATAATTACTATGCTAAAAAAACAGACATTCTTGCCAACAAAGACATTGCTACCACGGCTATATTACATACAAGCAACCTTACTGAAAAACAACTGAGTTATTTGTATGCGAATAAAACAAAAATCAAACAGCTGTTGGAGTGGGATGATGCCAAAACAAATAATACACTTTATAGCCTGTTATTTACCAAAGCAGTGAATGCCTATGACAGAACGAATAATAACAAAGATTCCTTTACTGCAGTAATCAGGAAATTTGACCCTTCAAATGAAAACTATGCCCTAAAGGACCTCGATTTTAAACTGGCCTTGTATGTTGATAAAGATCCGGCAAAAGCCACCGGCCTGCTGATCGGTTACCTGAAAGACAATCAAAAACCCGTTAGTATAGAAGCCATCGGCAACTGGTTTGTCAACTATGCCAGCCGGCTCGAGGGAGAGAACTTTCAAACTATGGGCAAGGAACTTGAGCTATACAAATTCAAAGCCATTGACAAAGACAAAGAATACTGGCTATACCTGATGCAAATGCTGTGTGCTGCCCAGGCAGAAAACGAGGTAAAGACCAAAGAAGCCGCTATAAAAGCTTATAAACACCCATTCATTCCTGCAGAATATAAATCTTACTTAAAAGAAACCTATAGTCTTACCGATTAAAGCTATTATGTTATTTTAAAAAGCCGCAATAGTGATGTAACTATTGCGGCTTTTTACTGGCTTCTACAATGTAAGCTAGTAATCCGAAATAAACCCTGGTTCATGCAATGTACCGGCGCCAAAAAATCTATACGTATTATTCGCATTGGTGATCTTTGTTTGTTCATCATATTGATTTCATTGCAAAATTTTTTGCTACCCCTGGTATGATTCATTTGGTTGGAAGTTTGGAGTTAATTCGGCATTTACCCGGTTCAAAAACTCTTTTATAATGTGAAGCCAGCATATTGCAATTCCTGATTTTTTGCCTGGCATACACAATAAAAAGGCCGCATAATATGCGGCCTCTAAAGATTTACTTATTGAATAAGAGAATTACGGATTCAGTTTCCAGGTATACTGGTAACCGGTATAAGTCACTTTGGGACCCCAATACAGGTAGCTTCCGTCATCGAAAACTGCTTTTGCATAAAGGGTGTTAGTTCCGGGAATAGCCCAGGTTACTCTTTTATCCCAGGGAGAAACAGTACCACGGTAATTACCGTTTACATAGATGTCAATGTAATAACCAGTCCAGTTATCAACCACCACATCGCTGTAATCGGGGCCGTAAACATTACCCCTTGATTTGTCTTCTTGTACAGGGTTGTTTTTCTGATTAACTGCTTTTTGCAGTCCGTCAACCTTAGGATCGGGGCTAGAAATGGCATTGGAAACAATTGTTTCCTTTTTGTACTTACCTCTTACCTGGGCGTTGGCAGTAATTCCAAAGCCAACAACGAATAAAGTGGCTAAAAGAAGGAGATGCTTTTTCATAATGTGTGAGTTTTAATGTTTTTGTTTTAGAATTCAATGATACAAAAGTTTCAATTATGGATGCATGGATTTTAAAATAAATCAGCACTATATTTTTATTCTGACAGTAGTTACTGATCGTTTAGTTGTACTAAGGTACTACAGTGTTTAACCGTTTGTGTACCGTTAACCGGGTATTTTTTTAAGCCTCATTCTATAGCAAAGATTACTTACCCGGCATCCTGAATATCCACTCCCCCCGGCCCTCAATGGGCATACCAAATGGCTCCTGCTGTTTACTCAGTTCTTTCACCTTTTCCTTGAGAAAATCTATCAGCCTCGGCATTTTCAGGCTGGCGTCATCTTCATGTTCCCGCAGGTAGTTTATCAATACTGTCGCAAAAGGGCTGTTTTTACCCTTTTCACCATCAGAAACCTTGGTAGCCCTGCCCGATGTCACAATCCATTTACAGGGGGCATTTTCGGCTGACTCCACATCCGTCCCGGAAGTAAGGGGCTGACCAGTAGGATTAACACTATTAGTTATCATGCCGGAATAACAGGCATCCACAATCAACAGGCAACGCTTCGCCCTGATCTTTTTGAAGTTATCCACTATATCGGTTGATTTCACCGCTCCGGTTACATCATCTGCCTCGGCCTCCTGCGGAATGAAATAATAATCCCCATCCGCTAACTGATCTTCATTTCCATGACCGGATAAATAAATCACCACATTATCGTTAGGTCCAGTTTTTTTCAGAAACTCCCTGATTTTATTAATGATATTCTTCCGGGTGGCTTGTTCATCCAGTAACAAGAAGCTGCTGTCAAAACCATATTTTGTTTTCAGCAATTCAGCAAACCTGACCACATCGTTCTTGGCATTGTTGAGTATTGGCCATGTTTTATAATTATCAATGCCAATTCCAAGAAAATAGCTCTTGCCCTTACCCCCGGCCAATACAGTATTGTTGTTCTTTAGCTCAAACTCAAGTGTGCGGACCGCCGTAAATCCTTTTTCGTCGGTTGCCTCAATTATCACCTTGTTCACCCCGTAGGAAAGATTGATGGTATGTTCAAAAAACTTGAGATTAGCATCATAATTAACCGGCTCATTATTGATTTTTAAAGATTTTACCGGTTTATTGTCGACTGACATCGCAAACCCGTTAATGTCGTACTGCTGAGAAGGTGCCGGTATGGTTATACCTCTTTCGTTGGAGACTTTAGGCGTTATCAGCTTTATGAATATACTTTCCCCATCCCTCATTGTTGTGATTGTTCCTGGCTGAAACAATGCCTGCGCCAATCCAATCTTATTTAAAGCCGTTCCGGGAATACGGCCGTTTTTGGCAATATCTGCAAAAAGGCTATTCAGTTTTTTTTCACCGGAAACTAATTCATCCAGATTAAAAGGCCGGTCAGCATATACAGCAATAAGTTGGTCGAAAGCTTTCAATGGTTCATCAAATGAAAACTCCCTGGTAACTCCAAAATCTACATAACAATCTTTATCCTTTAATCCTTTACCAGGAAAGATCGTTGTATAACCTCCATCCTCTTTCTGCCGGTATACATTAAAATATACCCTTTCTGAACTTGGATTCCTTATAGCTATTCTCCTGCCATTTACTTTTGGTGAATCCTTAACCATTATAGATACCAGCTCATTATTACGTTTTACATTTCTTGCATATAAAGAACTTCTTGATTCAAAATCGTAATCCTGTATGTTAATATTGGTAAATCCAACATCGCCTTTTGCTGAGCGACTATATGAATTTTGAAAATCTCCAAGGTCAAATGGTACATTACTGGTAAACAGTTTAATTCTCTCTTTTCCAAATGGGGCACTTATAGTTACAGGCAGTTTTATTTCGGATTCCGGCTTAATAAAGTGGTCAGCCATGTCCCTACCTGATATAACGGTAAAATTTTTATCCTGTGTAAGGTCCACCAGGCTGTAATAAAGTTTATGCGGATTTGTGTTTCGGATTTTAATTATTACTTCATCGCCTTCATATAGAATATCATAGCCATTTTCTTTTGCCACCAGTGGGTTTCCCTGCATATCTGTCATCTGAAAATCCACGGCTAGTTCAGGTATATAATTAGTAAGGTTTGATATATACTCATATTGTGCCAGTTTTTTGCAGAAGCCTGATACTTTATACAGTTCCTCCGCTCCATTTATTACCATTGTGGTGAGCAACTGGCTCGTATGCGGATTTAATAATGTTATTTCAAATTTCTTTCCGGGCAGACTGATGATACTGCCAACTCCGGCGTCGCCACCCAGATCTGTTAGTTTGATATATGAGTTGTTATTGCCCTTGCTGAATTCAGCCAGTAATTGCTGAAATATTTCTTTCGACTTGTCATCAAGACCCCTGGCTTTTTTATTGAACCTGATAACAGGGGTAAGCATTGAAAGATCATAACCAGCAATGAATGACCAGTAACGGTCTGTAATTTCTTTAACAGGACGGCTTAGTTTTATTACGGCGGTGGCAGAAGCGGTACTTACCACAGTACCGGTTACCAACGGCTTTTCCCTGGTTGTATCGGAATATGGCCGAAAAAAATTAACCTTGAAACCAGTTGCAATATTCATCCTGCTACCGGCATTAATAACCACTGTGGTGTCATTCTTTTTTTCAATAACCTCGTAATACCTTGGAAATTTTACAGACTGGTTATTGAAAAAAATACCAGGAGTATCCGGCGAAAGAAACAGTGGTGTTTGTTTCGTAGTAAATAACAACAAGTTAGACTTTACACTGCTGAAAAAACCATCATAAGAAGCATTTAAAACAGATACTGATTTCAGTGATTTCTCAACAGCCAGTGAAAAAACACTGTTATTGTCACTCAAGGCACCATTTTGTCCGGGAAGGCTTGCGAAAATATAAGGAGCTTGTAACTGACTGCTTATTTTGGCTTCTCGTGGAATATCTGCATCCACCAAAACCATGAATAAGGAGTTGTCATTTAGTTTTAAGGAAACATTTTTAAAAAGCTGATTCAACTCATTAAACGAAATGAAATCTTCAGCAGAATATCCGAACCCGGTTTCAGCAGAAACATTATTGAGCAATACCGGAACATCAAAGTATAAAAAAACAAAATCCCCCTTCCTTATTTTATTCGTAAGATCTGTAACGACCTTTAATATGTTTTGGCGGATACTGCCTGTCGAATCTATAATGATATTAGACGAATTAAATCGTTGTATTGAAAGCCCATTCCTGATTGCTTTGATATTATTCCGGCTTACCTGGCTATTGTAATTATCTCTTTGTGTATCATTTGTTCTAATCGGCCTGGAAACTAATACAGCATATTTATCCTGTGCACTCATCTGCAACACAATAAAGAACGCAGCAACCAGGACAAAAAGCCTTTTCATAACCCGAATTTAGCCCCTTCCTGCTTACTTCAGCTTGTGGCCAAAAGGTATTTTTCGTCAAATAATCCTTCCTCCAAAGCAACTACTGTCAAAATTGACACATCATAGCCGGGATATTTTGATTATGTTTCCTGCTGTAAAAGCACAAGCTTTTCTTTAACTTACTAAAAATTCATTGTATGAAGCATTGGCCATTGATTGCTTTAGGTGCTTTAATACTTGCCTCCTGTCAAAAAGATAACGGCCCGATAGCTGATCCGCCATTACCTGAAAAAACGGAGCTCAATGTTGCATATGGCGCTGATCCGGCTCAAAAAATGGATGTATACCTCCCACAGGGCAGAAACACTTCCACCACCAAGGTCATGATCATGATCCATGGTGGCGGTTGGACACAGGGAGATAAATCAGAGTTTACCGCTTATGTAGATACACTAAAAAGGAGATTGCCCGGTTATGCCATTTTCAATATCAATTACCGGCTGGCCACAGGTTCTGCAAATTTCTTTCCCACCCAGGAAAATGATGTAAAGGCTGCGCTGGATTTCATTTATAGCAATAGAAATGAATATGGTATCAGCGATAAATATGTTTTGCTGGGGGCCAGTGCAGGCGGACACCTGGCGTTGCTGCAAGCTTATAAGTACACCACACCGGTTAAAATAAAAGCAGTAGTTGACTTTTTCGGTCCTACTGATCTGGTGAATATGTATAATAATCCGCCTAACCCGCTGATACCATTACTGCTGCTGCAGGTGACTGGTGGCAATCCATCTACCCATGCCAGCATGTATCAGCAGTCAAGCCCGTTGAATTTCGTCACAGCTCAAAGTCCTCCTACTATTATACTGCATGGCGGGGTTGATATTGTGGTTGCCCCATCACAGTCAGTGTTGTTGAAAAACCAGTTACAAACATCAGGAGTGGTTCATCAGTATGTTTTTTACCCAACTGAAAACCACGGCTGGACCGGCCCTAACCTGGGTGATTCGTTTGATAAGATACAAGCCTTTATTACAACCAATGTAAACTGACCTGTTCAAATAATTATTGAAAGCATTCCCAATCAGGGAATGCTTTTTTGTTACTTTGAGCTGTGAATACAAATGTACCTCTGGCAGAACGGGTAAGACCGGCCATATTGGATGAATTACTGGGGCAGGAACACCTTGTTGGAAAAGGGAGCATCCTGCGAACAGCTATCGAAAACGGCAAGATACCCTCCATGATATTCTGGGGGCCTCCGGGCACCGGCAAAACAACTATTGCCAATATTATTGCCCATACACTTAAAGCTCCATTCTTCCAGCTAAGTGCTATTAGTTCTGGTGTAAAAGACATCAGGGAAGTGATTGAAAATACGAAGGCGCAACCGGGAGCTGTTTTATTTATCGATGAAATTCACCGGTTCAATAAAAGTCAGCAGGATGCGTTGCTGGGTGCCGTAGAAAAAGGAACTATTACGTTGATAGGCGCTACTACAGAAAACCCTTCTTTCGAAGTCAATTCTGCCTTACTCAGTCGTTGCCAGGTGTATGTATTAAAGCCCCTGGAAGAAGCAGACCTGGTGAAACTAATGCAGGCCGCAATTGAAAAAGATGAGTTTCTCCAAAAGAAAAAAATTGAATTAAAAGAAGCAGCTGCTCTTATAAATATCTCCGGAGGTGATGGCAGAAAACTCTTAAACCTGCTGGAAATAGTCTGTGATGCCTCTGGTGATAAAGTTGTGATTACTGATAAATATGTAATGGAGGTAGCTCAACGAAGAATTGCCTTATATGATAAATCCGGCGAACAGCATTATGATATTATCTCTGCTTTCATAAAATCCATCAGGGGCAGCGATCCAAATGCAGCAGTGTACTGGCTGGCCCGCATGATAGAAGGAGGTGAAGATGTAAAATTCATTGCCCGTAGAATGGTGATACTGGCCAGTGAGGATATTGGTAATGCCAACCCAACTGCATTAGTGATGGCCAATGCCACATTTGATGCCGTAAACAAAATTGGTAACCCCGAATCAAGGATTATTTTATCACAATGTGCCATTTACCTGGCTTCTTCACCAAAAAGCAATGCTTCCTATGCAGCGATAGATGCAGCGCTGGCAGAAGTAAGAAAAAGAGGAGACCTTTCTGTGCCGTTGCATATCCGTAATGCACCTACTGCTTTGATGAAAAATTTAGACTATGGAAAAAATTATGAATACTCCCATAGTTATGAAAACAATTTTTCTCCGCAGGAATATTTACCCAAAGAAATAGCCGGAACAAAATTTTATGATCCCGGTAAGAATGCCAGAGAAGAGGAACTGAGAAAGTTTCTTAAAAACCTGTGGAAAGACAAGTACAATTATTGACCCATAACAGCCGGATCAAATAACAAAGGGAAAAACCGGCCTTGCATCTTTTCTCCTTTCGGTACTACCGGCACACCTTCCAGCATTGGTTCATCAGCATCTGATTTTACCCCATCTGCAAAAACATTTATCACAAATGCCCTTCTTGGCCTTGGTGATGTGTTGGCACCTGAGCCATGCAATGTCAGGGAATGATGAAATACAGCCTCCCCTTCTTTAACTTCTGCCAGTTGGGGATTTTCAAATTGCTTTTTCTGTTCCTCATTCAAATAGTCCCTGATTCCTTCCAGCTCGCCGGCAATGACTGGCTTAGGCAGTAAACCCCATTGATGACTTCCGGGAATGTATTGCAGGCATCCATTTTCTTTTGTTGCATCATCCAATCCACACCAACAGGTAAGGTGAGCAATAGGCTTTGTTCTTGTCCAATAGGAATAATCCTGGTGCCAGGCCACTACGCCGCCTTGCTTTGCCGGTTTCCAGAACAATTGATCATGCCAGAAACGAACAGGAACATTACCCAATAGTTGACTGGCTGCTACAAGAAATCGTGGATTCCACAACACATCATGCAAACCCGGTGTAATACGCCAGGCCCCTAATGCATGAAAAAGAATGGTAGATGGATCTGTTGACTCGTTGGAATGAAATTCATAAAATAAAGAATGTCCCGGATGCGAAGGGTCAGCAATCTCAGCCAGTTCTTTACGGATCGCTGCAATCTGATCTTTATCCAGCATTTTTACTCCGGCCAGATACCCATTCTCCCTGAAGAATGCCAGTTGCTCCTCATTCAACTTGTAACTATCCCACTCCTCTTTGGAAGAAGGCCAATTGAATAAGTTACCTGCAAGCTGATGAACCGTACTCAGATCTTTAACCGGCATAAAACAGATTTCTTTAAAATTAGTGATTTGTTCTGTTGCTCTAACTGGTCATTGCTTATTTATATTTGCATCCAATGAACTGGTCACTGAAAAAATTTGACAAGTTGACACCGCATGAGCTTTATGCAATACTGCAATTACGTAATGAGGTTTTCGTAGTGGAGCAAAATTGTGTGTACCAGGATGCCGATAATAAAGATAAGTTCTCTTTTCACCTGATGGGATGGAAAGAAAATAAACTGATTGCTTATACCCGGTTGATTCCGGCGGGAACTGCCTATACTGAACCATCTATCGGAAGAGTGGTAACTTCTCCTTCTGCAAGGGGAACCGGTGCCGGAAGACAATTGATGGAAGAATCAATTAATAATATATACAAGCTATTCGGAAAACAACCCATCCGTATCGGCGCACAATTATACCTGAAGAAATTTTATTCCTCCCTTGGCTTCGAACCTACCGGCGGCATTTACCTCGAAGATGGCATTGAACATATCGAAATGGTAAAACCATAATCCGTTTTTCGTAGAATCACTAAGTAGAACAACTTTTAAAGTGATGAGAATCAAAAAAAGATAACAAAACGTTTGTCTTATTCTCCTATCCCTTTCTACCTTAGTTGCGAGAATCCAATAGTCGAAAAACCAGAAATCTGATACCAATGAGAACCTTTGTACACACTGTACGATTATCCGTGCTTGTCAGCACATTTTTTTGTACCTCGCTACTTTCCACAGCACAATCGTTAAGTACTCCCAATGGAAAAATTGAAGTAGGTATTGGCGTTGGCCCAATGATCTTCCTGGGTGACCTCGGCGGAAGCGAAGGTGTAGGTAAAACATTTATCAAAGATGTTGACCTGCCAATGACCAAAATAAGCAAAGGAATTTACCTTAATCTATATCCAACAGAATGGCTGGGTTTCCGCTTGGCCGGTAACCTGGGTTATGTTCAGGGAGATGATGCACAGGCTCCTGATAAAGGAGGTGCAGAGAGGTTTCGCAGAAAGAGAAACCTGAAATTTGAATCTAAGATCACTGAAGCCTATGCGGCATTCGAGCTATATCCCACTGTTTTCCTGGAACAATATGACGGTCTTGCAGGCAAAATTCGTCCTTATGGCGTTGGTGGTGTTGGGGTTTTTCACTTCAACCCGAAAGGAGAGTTCATCGAATCGAATGGCAACAAGAGAATGGTAGAACTAAAACCACTCCGTCTTGAAGGACAGGGAATGAATGAGTACCCCGATCGTAAAGAATACTCACTTACCCAGCTTGAAATTGTAATGGGTGGCGGATTCAAATACTACCTTACTGATGGCATGTATGTAGGATTTGAGATCCTGCACCGGAAAACATTTACTGACTATATTGATGATGTAAGCACCACCTATATTGACCCTGCATTGTTTAATAATTACCTGGCTCCCGAAGAAATACCGGTAGCAAGGCAATTAATGTTCAGGGAAAATATATACAACCCTTCTGTTAGCCGTGTGTACACAAATGAACAAAGAGGAGATCCAAAAGAAAATGATGCCTTCTTTTCCGGCATCCTGCGTTTTGGATGGAGATTAAACGGAATGAATACGCCTAACGGCAGGGCCAAGCGGCAGCTTAAATGTCCTGTATACTATTAATCCGAAATATCACCTTAAAAACCGAACCACTATGAAACTACACCCTTACTACCGACATCTGGCAGTAGCATGTATGTTTACAATGGCATCCGGCCTGGTACTTGTGCAGCAAGCCTCAGCCTCCGGAAGGCCAGTAAAGAAAATCTCTATAACGGCACCGGCAGAAGAAGAACCTGTCAAAAAAAATAAAATGAAGGCTAAGACTTCCTTTGCATCACTGAACAACAGTGCTGTAAAGATCTACCCCGATGCAGTAAAAAGAGACATGCATGTGGTAGCTAAAGAGAATGATGGTAAAGAAATTGATTTCTTCGTATTTGACCTTCAAGGCACACTGGTGCAGAATTACAAAATGAAAGCTAAAGACCACTACCGGCTAACCGGGCTTTCTAGAGGCACTTATGTGTACAGGGTTTTTAGCGGCGATGAAGAAACCGCCACCGGAAAATTTGAAATACGATAAATCAAAAGAAAAAACCTGTAAGCCGCAGAGAGCTTAATAAAATCTGATACCTGGTTGAAAAAACCTAATCCGTTCTCTATTGGTACTCTCATTTGTATAAAAATTTTATTAAACACTCTCTGCCCCGCTTGCGGGTAGTAAGTAACATAGACGCCAACCGGCTAAACAAACCCTGAGCTCTTTTAATTGTCATAACTAAGAAAAACCCGTACTGGCAGGAAAATTGTTTAAATCAATATCCGGATGAAAAACCAGCGTCCCTGGACCCGAGAAAATATTTTTGCAATCACTTTCTGCCATTACTTACGGGTTTCCTGAGCTTCTCTCCCCTTATTTCTTCCCTTTCTTATTATTGTTATCAACGGGTTCAAAAAAAAAGACACATTGCCGGCCTGTTTTTAAAAAACTGTCTTATATTAGGTTCATCAAAACCAGAAGACCTGATTTACATGGTCAGGGGCGAATGCCGAAAAGCCAAACGAGTAGGCCCAACCAAAATCAACCAAGCTATGAATCTAATTGAAAGGGCAAAGAACATTCTCATGACTCCCAAAACAGAATGGGACAAAATTGATAATGAAACGCCTAATGTACAAAGCATCCTCACTACGTATGTAATTCCGCTGGTCGCCATTGGTGCTATCGCATCCTTCATAGGATGGGGATTTATTGGCAAAAGCTACAGCTACGGATTTGGCAGTATAAAGGTTTCCGGAGTTTCACTTGGTATTAAATATGCCATTATTGCCCTGGTAGGTGGTATTGCAGGTTGCTACCTCCTCGCTGCGGTTATAGATGCATTAGCTCCCACTTTTAAATCTGAAAAGAATTTCGGCAAATCATTCCAATTAGCTGCTTATTCTTCCACTGCAGGCTGGGTAGGTGCTGTTTTTAATATTCTTCCCTCACTGGCTATTATTGGCTCACTTGTTGGTCTGTATGGCCTTTATTTGCTTTATATTGGATTGCCCAAAATGAAGAAAACTCCACAGGAACAAACAACAAGCTATTTCGTAGTAAGTCTAGTTGCAATGATCGTTGCATACTTTGTAATAGGATTAATATTAGCAGCAATACTCATTGGTAAGAACCCAATTTCAGCCAGTGATATTAAAATTAATTAATCTCGCTGCCTAAGTATAAATAAAGAGACCGCCATATGGCGGTCTCTTTATTTTAATTCCTCTTTTAAGAACCTGGCCGTGTGGCTTTCCTTATTCTTAATTAGTTCTTCAGGCGTTCCTTCAAATAAAACCCTTCCTCCCCCATCGCCTCCTTCTGGACCAATATCAATAATATGATCCGCCACTTTGATCACATCCATATTATGCTCAATCACCAACACGGTATTGCCCCTGTCCACCAGTTTATTCAGCACATCCAGCAAATGCTGAATATCCTCAAAATGCAATCCGGTAGTTGGTTCATCCAGTATATAGAAAGTTTTTCCGGTATCTCTTTTGGAAAGCTCTGTAGATAATTTTACCCGTTGCGCTTCACCACCACTCAGTGTTACGGCTGACTGACCAAGAGTGATATAGCCCAGCCCCACTTCTTCCAGCACTTTTATCTTACGGTAGATATAGGGCACATTCTGGAAAAACTCAACAGCTTCCTCCACTGTCATTTCCAATACATCTGCAATGGATTTGCCTTTGTATCGTATCTCCAGTGTTTCCCGGTTATATCTTTTTCCATTGCATTTTTCACAATGCACATACACATCAGGTAAAAAATTCATTTCAATAACTCTCATCCCGCCTCCTTCACACACATCACAACGGCCGCTTTTCACATTAAAAGAAAAACGACCGGCATTATATCCCCTTATCTTGGCTTCAGGAATGGAAGCAAACAAAGTTCTAATTTCTGTAAAGAAGCCGCAATACGTAGCCGGGTTGCTCCTCGGTGTTCTTCCAATAGGCGACTGATCGATTTCAATCACTTTATCAATATGCTCCAGCCCCTTGATGGATTTATAGGGCATCGGCGCCGCTTTGGAGCCATAAGCATGTTTGGATAAAATAGGGTAAAGCGTTTCATTAATCAGGGTAGATTTGCCGCTGCCACTTACCCCTGTAACACAAATAAATTTTCCTAAAGGAAACTTTACATCTACCTGTTGAAGATTGTTACCCTTCGCCCCTTTTAGCTCAAGGAGTTTTCCATTACCCTTTCTCCGCTCAGCGGGAATAGCAATACGGTGATGCCCTTTGAGATAACCGGCAGTCAGTGTATCCAGTTTTAGAATCTGTTGTGGTTCACCTTCCGCCACGATCTTTCCGCCATGAAAACCTGCTTTGGGACCAATATCAATTAAATGATCAGCAGCCAGCATGATGTCCTTATCATGCTCCACCACCAGCACACTATTGCCAATATCTCTCAGGTTTTTCAACGCCTCTATAAGCCGGTGATTGTCCCGCTGGTGTAATCCAATGGAGGGCTCATCAAGTATATAAGTTATCCCTTGCAGTTGTGACCCTATTTGTGTAGCTAATCGTATCCGTTGTGACTCACCTCCGCTCAAAGTTTTAGAGGGCCGGTTAAGTGTAAGATAAGTCAGCCCCACATCCAGTAAAAACTGCAACCGTTCCCTGATCTCTTTCAAAACATCTTTGGCAATAGCTTTTTGCTTATTATCCAGCATTAATTCTATTCCATCGAACCAGGCAGCCAGGTTATCAAGGTTCATATTACTTAACTCGGAAATATTTCTTCCATTCACCCTGAACCAAAGACTTTCCTTTTTCAACCGGGCTCCCTGGCAACTGTGGCAAACGGCCAGTTCCATATACTTTTCCACCCACTCCCTTAGAAAATCGGTGCTGCCGGGAGAAATGAACCATCTTTTCAGCATCGGTATGATTCCCTCATAACTGCCGGTGTATTCCAGTGGAATTGATTCAGCGTCATCTACGGTTAAGGAAGGACTAATTCCCTTATCACCGAAAAGTAAAAGATCAAGATGATTTTTGGGCAACTCCTTTACCGGTTTATCCAGATTGATTTTATTTTTCCTTGCAAAAGCAATCACCTGCTGAAAAACACTGGCCTCTCTCTCTTCACCCAACGGTGCAATACCACCTTCTCTTACCGACAAATCTTTATCTGGTAATACAAGATCCATATTGATGGTATACACATTACCCAAACCCTTACAAACCGGGCATGCACCATATGGAGAGTTAAAAGAAAAAGCATTGGGCGATGGCTCTTCATAACTAATGCCGGTATCCTCACACATCAATAGTTTAGAATACTGCACAAACGTTGAATCATCCACCAGTAAAAATAACAGGTCCTTTCCCAGCTTCAATGTTTGTTGTACACTCTGGCTTAACCTTGCTTTAAGGTCCTCGGTAACCTGCAATCGGTCCACCACCAGCTCGATATCGTGGATAACATACCGGTCCACCTGCATTTTGGGTATCAGGTCTTTTATTTCACCGTCAACTCTTACTTTCAGGTAACCTTTTTTTCGCATTTCCTCGAACAACTCCCGGTAATGACCTTTTCTCCCTCTCACCAATGGAGCCAGCAGGGCTATTTTTTTCCCTTTGTATTTTTTAAAAATATTCTCAACTATTTCTTCCTCGCTCCACTTCACCATTCTTTTTCTTGTATTGTAAGAATAAGCCTCACCTATTCTCGCATACAGCAGCCGGAGAAAATCATATATCTCTGTTACTGTACCCACAGTTGACCGGGGGTTTTTATTTGTTGTCTTTTGTTCAATAGAAATTACCGGGGATAGACCAGTGATCTTGTCCACATCAGGTCGTTCCATATCACCAATGAACTGGCGGGCATAAGCACCGAAAGTTTCCATGTAACGGCGCTGGCCTTCTGCATAAATAGTATCAAACGCTAAAGAAGATTTTCCGCTGCCACTGATGCCGGTGATTACCACCAGCTTATTTTTTGGGATGGAAATATCAATATTCTTGAGGTTATGTACCCGGGCTCCGGAAACTTCAATCAATTCCGGGGGTGTTGCTATTTCAGTATTCGTTTTCATTGCTGGATGACGAAGGTAAGAACAAAGAACAAGCCGCAAAGTTGTAAGAAGGGCTGATGCAAATCAGGAAAATAAATTCTAAAAATCATACAGACCGGCTGAAAGTTTAAGTTCTTTTAGGATACATATGCCTGGCCAAAAATTATCCATAAAAGACTCCGTGAATCAACTAAAAGCCATCTCCCTTCAAACAGGCAGGGAAATTGAGTTTCAAAAAGTGGCTTTACTCCGGCAATTAATTGGAAAGCCTCCCCGTAAACCGAATGAAATATTAGTTTATCACGACTGCCTGCTTGCTATGAGGGCCTACCCGACAAGCCGTGAAATTTATCAAACTACCTGCGAGGCACTTGAAAGCCTGAATCTTTTACTTACAAAAATCAGTAACGGAAATAACTATCGCCAGCAATATGCCCTCGCTGGCTCAGGTGTAAGCTATTCAACTATTACCGGCTCATTCAGTTTTGAAATTACAAAATGGCTTGTACAAGAGTTCCCTGGTGATGTGGAAATGGAAAGCAGCCTGGCTGACGCCGAATCTGTTCGCCTGTTTTTCAGGGAAATTTTACCAAGAACAGAGTACGAAAATATTTTTACTGGTGAACTGAACCTGGTTAAAAGAACCCAAAGGATTAAAGGCAATAGCCCGGGTACATTACTGAATTGGCTAATTCAGCACATAGACGATTTACCAATTCCGGACAGAGATAAAGAATCCATTTTCCATAATCTGCAGATTTTTATCAGCTGGAGACTCACCAATACCGTTTTTAACCGCACAATGCTCCGAACTGATGTAAATAGAATTTTTTATCACAAAGAGATTAAGAAAAAAGCTGACATTAATAAACTAATTAATAGTAAGCTACCCGCAGCAAGCAGGCTCACTGAAAGGAAAAAATATCAGCTAATCAGCGCAGCAAGATCAACACTAGTCTTTTTGCACCGGGAAACAGAGCCTTTTACCTATGCAGATCCGGCAGAAATAACCTGCTTTGAATTAGACAGAGGCTTGACTGTCGTATTATATGGGATGTCGAAAGAAAGGCGATTATCCATTGAGTCCTATATCGGTTACCTGGCATTTAAAAACGGAATTCCGGTAGCTTATGGTGGCGGGTGGATCTTTGGTCAACGATGCCAGTTTGGTATCAATATTTTGCCTGCATTTCGTGGTGGCGAATCTGCGCTGCTTTTTTATCAATTGCTCAGAGTTTATAAACAGCGGTTTGGTGTTAATAGGTTTGTGGTAAAACCATATCAATTTGGAAAGAATAATAAAGAAGCTCTTGAATCGGGTGCTTTCTGGTTTTACTACAGGGCTGGCTTCAGGCCCGAAGAAGAAATGTTGAGACAGCTAGCATCACAAGAATGGGAAAAAATCGGTAAAAACAGGCTATACAGAACTTCTATTGCCTTGCTCAAAAAATTTACTGTTTCAAACCTGGAAGTGCAATTTACCCAAAATGCATTTCCACTTTATGATGCATCATCACTAAGTACCAGTATCACCAACTTCATAAATGAACAGTTTAATGGAAAAAGAAATCTTGCATCTTCCGCTTGTATAAGAAAAACAAAGAAAGAATTAGGAATTAAATCGCTTAACGGCTGGAATGAATACGAACGAAAAGCCTTAAAAGAATGGAGCCTGGTTTCACAAGCCTTGCTGAATACAGACAAATGGACAACCAGGCAAAAAGAAAGATTTGTTCAGCTTATTAAAGCAAAAGGAAATTGGCCAGAAATCCGGTTTATACAAAGATTACAGCATCATCACCGGTTTTGGAAGGATATAGATCAGTTGTTAATGAATGCTTATAGCCCCGGGAAATTAAAAAAACATTGATCAGCCAGAATCCTTTACCAGAAAGGATTTCAGCATTTTTGCAAACACTTGTTTGTTCTCATTTCTTTATTTCAATTTGGAAGTATAAAAAATTCACTCATATATTTGCATCAGTTCTTTACAGCAACTTATCAAGAAAGGCTGAGGGTAATGGCCCGATGAAGCCTTGACAACCTCCTTCGCTTAGTTAAATGACAAAGTGAGGAAAGGTGCCAAATCCATCCCGATAATAATGACGGGACAGATAAGTCAGATTAACAGCTTGGAAATATACTTTCACAACATATTAAAAGCTCATCTGATTTATCGGGTGAGCTTTTTTATTGCCCCCGATAGTCTTTTTTGGTAATCGCTACATGTATCAACAAACTTTCATCATGTTTAAAACCAAAAAAGATGAGCAACATCGCAACACAACTTATTCACAGCATTCCGTCGGACGAACTGACTGGTGCTATTTCAGTACCTATTTACCAGACTTCAACTTTTATCCAGGAAGCACCCGGTGTAAACAAAGGATTTGATTATGCCCGGACAGGTAATCCTACAAGAGCGGCGTTGGAAGAAATTATTGCCAGATTGGAAAACGGAATTACCGGCGTTGCTTTTGGAAGCGGACTTGCAGCTATTGATGCTGTATTAAAACTCCTGAAAGCTGGTGATGAAATTCTTGCTGTAGATGATATCTATGGGGGTGCATTCAGGCTCTTTACGCATATTTATGAAAAGTTCGGAATCAGGGTCAATTATGTTGACACTACTAATGCCGAAAATGTCTTCAATGCAGTCACCCCTCAAACAAAACTTATCTGGATTGAAACACCTACAAATCCCACTTTAAAAATTTCAGATATTGATGCAATAGGAAAAATTGCAAAAGCAAGTAGTTGCTTACTCTGTGTGGATAATACTTTTGCATCGCCTGTCTTGCAACAACCTCTTTCGCTGGGAGCTGATATTGTAGTACACTCCGCCACAAAATACCTGGGTGGTCATAGCGACCTGATTGCAGGTTTAGTAGTTACAAAAGACAAAGAATTAGGCCAAAAAATCAAATTCATTCAAAATGCCAGTGGCGCAATCCTTTCTCCCTTTGACAGCTGGCTGGTGATTCGTGGTATTGAGACATTACCCCTTCGGATTAAACAACATTGTGAAAATGCTCAAGCTGTAGCAGAGTACCTGGAAACAAGTCCCTTTGTTAAAAGGGTATTTTATCCCGGCTTGAAAAGTCATCCCAATCATACAGTGGCTGCAAAACAAGGAAAAGGTTTTGGTGGCATCGTGTCATTCATCTTAAAAGACGATACGGAAAATGCAGCCACCCGGTTTGTAACATCAACCCGTTATTTCAAATTAGCAGAAAGCCTCGGCGGTGTTAAAAGTCTTTTATGCCATCCGGCACAAATGACACATAAATCCATACCTGCAGAAAAAAGAAAAGCAGCTGGCGTAGCAGATAGCCTGATCAGGTTATCTGTTGGTCTTGAAGATGCAAACGACCTGATTAACGATCTGCAGCAGGCTTTTGAAAAAGTGGAAACAAAACAAATGTTAGTAAACAAAAAAGCGATTAACATTTAATTACATAACTCAGACAAATTTAATTTGGCGGATAAAAATAAAGTCTATTATTTTGGTAGAGTATAAAATGAAAGCATCAATGACAAATATTATCTTATTTACTATACTGCAAAGTTGTATTTGCTGTTGTATGCCGTAAGGCATACCAATACTCTACCCGACGGGCCTGTTGCCCTCTCTTATTGCCTGCCATCTGAACAATTAAATCGTAAAACTTAAAAACTATTTCTATGAGTAGTAATCTCCATTTTGAAACACTGCAACTACATGCCGGACAGCAAATTGATCCAACAACAAAATCAAGAGCTGTGCCTATTTATCAAACAACATCGTACGGTTTTAATAATGCCGAACATGCTGCTAATCTTTTTGGTCTAAGAGAGTTTGGCAATATCTATACCCGGATTATGAACCCTACTACCGACGTATTTGAGCAGCGTATTGCTGCATTGGAAGGTGGGGTTGCTGCTTTGGCAACCAGTTCCGGGCAGGCAGCACAATTCCTGGCATTAAACAACATTTTGCAAGCTGGTGATAATTTTATCACCACCTCTTACCTGTACGGAGGAACATACAACCAGTTTAAAGTAGCGTTTAAACGCCTGGGCATTGAGGCCCGTTTTGCTGACGGTGATGATGCGGAAAGCTTTGTAAAGCTTATTGACAAGAATACCAAAGCATTTTATCTTGAAACTATTGGCAACCCAAGACTAAACATTCCGGATTTCCAAAAATTTGCTGAGCTGGCAAGAGAATATGACTTACCCCTGGTTGTTGATAATACATTTGGTGCAGGTGGGTATTTATTCCGTCCGCTCGAACATGGTGCAAACGTGGTGGTCGAATCGGCCACCAAATGGATCGGTGGTCATGGCACCACTATTGGTGGTGTAATAATAGATGGTGGAAATTATAATTGGGGCAATGGCAAATTTCCACAGTTCACCGAGCCATCTGAAGGTTATCATGGATTAAAATTCTGGGATGTGTTTGGAGAAGGCAATCCTCTCGGACTGCCAAATATCGCCTATGCCATCAGGGCAAGAGTAGAAGGCCTCCGGGATTTTGGCACTTCACAAAGTCCTTTCAACGCATTCCTTTTACTACAAGGGCTGGAAACATTAAGTCTTCGTGTACAACGTCATGTGGATAATGCATTGGCACTGGCGCAATGGCTGGAACAACACCCTGCGGTTGAGTTCGTACAATATCCCGGGTTGAAAAGCAGCCCCTACCATGAACTGGCCAAAAAATATCTCAAAAATGGTTTTGGAGGTGTTCTCAATTTTGGGATAAAAGGAACCAAAGAAAATGCCAGCAAATTTATTGATGCACTGAAACTGGTTAGCCATTTGGCCAATGTAGGTGATGCCAAAACACTGGCGATACACCCAGCTTCAACTACTCATGAGCAATTAAGCGCAGAAGAACAGATAGCATCCGGAGTGTTGCCTAACCAGGTTCGCATCAGTGTGGGTATTGAACATATTGATGACATCAAAGCAGATTTTGAACAGGCCTTTGAACAAGTATTGGCAAAACAATTAGTGGGTTAAAATGCCTGAAATATTCATTTATAGTAATCAATTCCAACTGGAGTCTGGTCTGTCATTACCCGGCTTTCATTTGGCGTATACCACACATGGCCGTTTGAATGCAAAAAAAGATAATGTGGTATGGATCTTTCATGCTTTAACCGCCAATAGCGATCCTGAAGAATGGTGGCCGGGGCTTGTTGGTAAGAATATGTTTTTCAGTCCTGATCGTTATTTCATTATTTGTGTTAATATGCCGGGAAGTTGTTATGGTAGTATCGGACCGCTTGATACTGACCCTGAAACCAGGGAACCTTACTACCATAACTTTCCTTTGTTTACCACAAGGGATATGATCCGCTCTTACCAGTTGCTGAAAGAGCATTTAGATATTAAAAGAATCAAAGTCGGGATTGGGGGTTCGATGGGTGGACAACAATTACTGGAGTGGGCCATCGAAGAACCAGAAATATTTGAAAATATTATCCCAATTGCCACAAATGCGTTTCATTCTCCCTGGGGAATTGCATTCAATGCATCACAAAGATTGGCTATTGAGACTGACAATACATGGAATAATAGCAATACGTCAGCAGGAATGCAGGGAATGCAAACAGCCCGCAGTATAGCGCTTCTATCCTATCGTAACTACCAAACTTATCAATGGAGTCAGTCAGAAGAAACCTGCGACAAAGTAGATGAGTTTAAAAGTGAATCATACCAGCGATACCAGGGTGAAAAACTGGCAAAACGATTCAATGCTTTCAGTTATTATTTTCTCAGCAAAAGTATGGATGCGCACAATGTTGGACGAAACAGGCAAAGTGTTACTGCCGCCCTTAATAAAATAAAAGCAAGAACCCTTGTAATCAGTATCAGCAGCGATCTGCTCTTTCCTCCGGCTGAACAGGAGTTCTTAGCAGCTAATATTCCGGGTGCTGAGTACAAAGCCATTCATTCCAATTACGGGCATGATGGCTTCCTATTGGAATTTGAACAAATCGATTATGCATTATCTGAATTTCTGGGTAAGTCATTATTTGCCGAATCTGAAAATCAAGAAACAAAAGAATGGAAACATATAAACAGTTAACAATAGGTCTCTTTGGATTTGGTGTGGTGGGTGAAGGATTGTATAAAGTCCTGCAAAAAACACCGTCACTTAATGCATCAATTAAAAAGGTATGCATAAAAGATCCTGGAAAGAAAAGAAATGCCCCTGCATCACTTTTCACAAATGATAAAAATGAGCTGCTGAATGACAGGGATATTAATGTGATTGTCGAAGTTATTGATGATGCCAAAGCCGCTTTCCATATCGTAAGTACCGCTCTTCTGAACGGAAAGGATGTGGTAAGTGCCAGTAAGAAAATGATTGCAGAAAACCTGCCTGCTTTACTGAGACTTCAGCAGCAAACCGGTCAGTCATTACTTTATGAAGCAGCTGCCTGCGCATCAATACCTGTGATCCGCAACCTGGAAGAATACTATGATAATGACCTGTTGCACTCTATCAAAGCAATTGTTAATGGCTCCACCAATTTCATTCTGACCAAGATGTTTGAAGAAGGACTTGATTTCAGACAGGCCCTGGTTCTTGCTCAACAGTTGGGATTCGCAGAAAGTAATCCTGTCCTGGATGTAGAAGGATATGATGCGGTAAATAAGTGGACATTTTTACTCACTCATGCCTATGGCATCATTGAAAACCCTGAAAATATCCTGTTCAATGGTATTCAAAATATTCATGCTGCGGATGCTGAAGTGGCAAAAGCAAAAAAACAGGTAATAAAACTGGTTGCCCAGACACAGAAATTGAAAAATGGACAGGTAGCAGCGTTCGTTTTGCCACAGTTTATAAAACAGGATGATCATCTCGCCTTTGTAAAGAATGAGTATAACGGAGTAGTGATTGAAAGTGGCTTTGCAGATAAACAGTTTTTTTATGGGAAAGGGGCAGGAAGTTTTCCTACTGCCTCTGCTGTATTAAGCGACATTTCAGCCCTTCGTTACCAATACAAATACGAGTATAAGAAATTATATCATCATCAGCCACATAATTTGAGTTATGAACTATTTCTCAGGGTATATGTAAGCTTTGACGATATTAAACTGGTTCCCCGTGAGAAATTTGAATGGATTGAAGAATGGCATGCACAGGAAGAAAGAAAATACCTCGTAGGAGTTATTTCCTTTACTGAATTGAAAGAAAATGACTGGTGGAGGCAGAACAGCACGTCACTCATTGTAGCAGCTGATCCCGTTATTGAGGACATTGAGATCAGAAAGCTAAAAAAGAAAAGTCTTCAATTAGCTGGACTACTTTAAGTTTTTAGTACCCGTTAAAAAAAAGAGGGATGAGTTTGCAATCCCTCTTTTTATTTGATACCGTACCTTTGCGACTTACTCAGTTATTATGAAAGAATTGTCGGTAGTTATCACGGTAATGAATGAGGAAGACAATATTAAGCCTCTTTTAGAAGCTGTGCGTTCGGCATTATCTGCAATTGACTATGAAATAATATTAGTGGATGACGGATCAACTGATAAAACCAAACTGCAAATACTGGAATATGCCGATGAGAGGACTGTACTGGTAGAACTGAGAAAGAATTACGGGCAAAGTACTGCCATGACAGCAGGTATCGATCATTCACATGGCAAGTATGTAGCGCTGTTAGATGGCGATTTGCAAAATGACCCTACAGATATTCCGGCCATGCTGGAATTACTGAAAAAAGAAGACTGGGATGTGGTGGCGGGTAATCGCAAAAACAGGAAAGACGGTTTCATTCTGCGCAAAATACCCAGTAAGATTGCCAACGCTTTGATCCGAAAAATGACAGGCGTTTATATCAAAGATTATGGATGTACTTTAAAAGTTTTCAGAAGGGAAATAGCAGAAGAATTGGGTTTATATGGCGAACTGCACCGGTTTATCCCGGTTTTAGCCAAATTACAAGGAGCCAGGATAACCCAGGTGGATGTAAAACATCATCCCCGTATACATGGCAAGAGTAAATACGGATTGAACAGGACTTTTAAAGTAATGAGTGATCTTGTGCTGATGGTATTTATGCGTAAATACATGCAAAAACCCATGCACCTTTTTGGGCCTATCGGCTTTGTAAGTTTTGGAATTGGTGTGGCCATCAATATTTACCTGCTTATATTAAAATTGATGGGAAACGATATAGGCGGAAAACCTCTGCTGATCCTCGGGCTTATACTGCTGCTTGGGGGTATTCAGTTTATAACTATTGGTATTGTCGCCGATATAAACGTTAGGACCTATTTTGAATCACAAAACAAAAAAACCTACACAGTCAGAAAAATATACCACGCAACAAGGGAAATAAACCAACACCCGGATGCAGCAATGTAATCAGTTCAATAGTATTTTCTCATTTTCCCTGAACCAGTCATAAAATTTCACAAGCCCCTCTTTTAGTTGTGTTGAAGGATTATAACTCAGCAATCTTTTAGCTTTGGTAATATCAGCAAACGTCTTAGGAACATCGCCAGGCTGTTCCGGCAATTGCTGAATTAATGCTTTTTGACCGGTCACTTCTTCTATTGCATGAACCAGTTCTTTTAATGAAATAGAGTAATTATTACCAAGGTTTATTATCTCAAAATCACTTTGCGAATATTCAATTGCTTTTACAACTCCTTGTACAATATCATCTACATAAGTATAATCCCTGCTGGTACTGCCATCACCATACATAGTGATAGGCTCCCCTTTGAGAATGGCCTTGGTGAACTTGTGAATAGCCAGGTCTGGCCGCTGCCCCGGGCCATAAACGGTAAAAAACCGGAGTGCAATAAACCGGATACCGAATAATTTACTATAGACATGTCCCATCATTTCCCCTGCCAGCTTGGTCATCGCATAGGGACTTATGGGCAATAACTGTTCATCTTCTTTCCAGGGAAAATGATCATTAATCCCATACACACTGCTGCTTGAAGCAAATACGAATTGTTTTATGCCTCCCTGCCTGGCAAATTCCAGCATGTTTTGTAATCCGAGAATATTTACCTGCTGATAAGCCATTGGGTTCTCAATGCTGGGCCTTACACCTGCTTTTGCAGCCATATGTACAATTACGTCAACAGGTTCTGGTATCATACTAAGAAATTCCTTTGCAGAAGTAATAGCTATATCTGTGTGAATTAACCTGAAGCCCGGCGTTTGCTTAAAGTGATTGATATTGTGCTGCTTGATGGCTGTTGAATAGAAAGAATCAAAATTGTCGATACAGGTGATCTTAATGCCTGGATAAAAAGCATAAAGCTTCTTTACCAGATTACTACCGATAAAACCAGCGCCGCCTGTAACAACAATATGCATTGAAGTCTTTTTAAACAAAGAATCCTGCTTATCGCAGGATTCTTTTGTGTCGGGAGGACAGGATTCGAACCTGCGACCCCCTGGTCCCAAACCAGGTATTCTACCGGGCTGAACTACCTCCCGAGCCTTTCCATTTTTAAAATGGAGTGCAAATATAACGGGTTCTGCCTTAACAGAGCTGTTTTTTTCTTTAATGAATAAAAAAGCCGGCAACAGGCTCTGTGTTACCGGCTTCAGTTAAACATTAATCAAACTATCTTGGTAAACTCATCGGAGTTGTTGTAGAGAAATACATCAGTTTTTCCATCTGTTTGTTCTTTACATCATCCAGGTAAACAGCAAATACCACAATTACTTTCTTGCCATAGGTATCTGGTATCTGGTTGTAAGGAATAAAGAATTCCAGGTTTTTCTTACCTGCTTTATTATAACTCACTTTTGAATTAGGAAGTACATTTATCTTTTGATAAACGGCTGCAGATCCGCCCCAGTTATAATAAGGGCTGGTAGTTTGAATATAATACCCGTCTTCTGTTGCCAGCCTTGCTACAAAATATACTTCGCCTGTTTTCGAATTTGACTTCAGATCAAAGGAAGGTGTTATTACCAGTCCCCTGCGGTTAGCATCACTTGCTACATTCATCTTTCCGAAATTGCTGATATCAACTTTGGGCACTTCCAGGTCCGATACTTTTTTACCTTTTGGATACAAAGCAGCAATCAGTGTTCTGTCACCGGCTGATAATTCGTAGTTATCTTTCATTGTATAACCATCTGTAGTCTGCCAGGCTGCTACTGCATAATGCATGATGGATTTAGGATCATACGTCGTTCCATTTGTATAAAACTGGTTGCTAACTTCAAATACGTTGAAATCAACTTTCTCCCTATCCCATCCCTGTGTTTGCCAGTAATAATTGTATACAGAGTCTGTTTTTTTCCATTTGATGGCTCCCGGGTAGCTTTGCTCATGTAATAATCCCAATGCATGACCAAATTCATGCATCACCACCCTGCGCAATTCCTTTTCATTCCAGTGATTAGGATCAGCCCTCATCTCTGTAATTAGCTGGTTAAGATTATAAGGGGGATTAATATTCTTTGCTTTAAGTTTTGCAACATAATAATCAGCATCGGCCCAATACAAAGTGTCAAAGTTCATTGTTTGCTCATTCTGCCTGCGGAATTTAGACTCGGTTCCCACCGCCGAATTATGTCCATACCCTTTACCCAGTTTTACTCTAACATGGGTAAAAGAAGCCGTATCTGCTACAAATTTGAAAGTGACATTGCCAAATTTTGACCATTCTTTGGCGTATAGCATTACCTTATCTCTTAATATCTTACTGCCTCCGGGCATAAATTTCACCAGGAGTGTTGTACCATTATCCCAGAGGTGGTAATTATCACTAACACCCCTGCTTCCCAGTGAATCTTTTTCTTTAAGCATCAATTGACCAACCGGTGTGCTGCAGGAGCCTCTCTGAAAGAACTGAGCATTAGACTCAATACCTGCTACCAGGAGAATCATTCCGAAAATCAGGACCTTTTTCATATTAGTTTGATTTAATTGAAGTCGAAAATATACTGGTTTCGTTGCATCTTCATACCCGAAGTAGGGTATATTAACGACGTGGCTGTTAAAACAATCAAAAAGCTCTTTCAATAAAAAAGCCAGTCAGAGCAAAAGCTTAGGCTGGCTGATGCGGAGAGGGAGGGATTCGAACCCTCGGTACAGGTTTAAGCCCGTACAACGGTTTAGCAAACCGGCCCTTTCGGCCACTCAGGCACCTCTCCGTTTGGGGGAGGCAAAAATAAAGATTAATGCTTTCAAATCCCAAAAAAACAAAACCCAAATTCCTGCGTACCTGGAATCTGGGTTTTATTGTTTGCTAATTATTTATTTACATGGCGGCCAGTTGCACTTTTTGTTGTAGTTCCAGCACATTCTCTCTGAAAACCCCATCTGTATCCATCAGGTCTTTTACCGTTTGACAGGAATGGATAACCGTTGTATGATCCCGGCCACCAAAATGTTCTCCGATGGTTTTCAGTGAATTCTTAGTAAATGCCTTTGCCAGGTACATGGTTATCTGGCGGGCCTGTACGATCTCTCTTTTACGGGTTTTCTGTAATAGCTTATCATATGGCACATCGAAATATTCGCAAACCATTTTTTGGATGGTTTCTATCGTAATTTCTTTACTGGATGATTTGACAAAATTGCGTAACACTTTCTTAGCGAGGTCTAGATCAATCTCCCTCCTGTTAAGCGAAGATTGTGCCAATAGCGATATCAGAGCCCCTTCAAGTTCTCTTACGTTATTACTGATATTGTAAGCAATGTATTTGACCACCTCTTTTGGCATTTCCAGCCCGTCATTCTTCATCTTTTTTTCCAGTATCTCAATCCTGGTTTCGTATTCCGGCACCTGCAGGTCCGCACTCAGACCCCAGCGGAACCGGCTTAGCAATCTTTCCTGCACACCTTCCAGGTCTTTGGGTGATTTGTCTGATGTAAGTATGAGTTGTTTATGTGACTGGTGCAGGTGATTGAAAATAGCAAAGAATGCATCCTGCGATTTTTCCGCCTTGGCAAAGAATTGTACATCATCAATGATCAGTACATCAATCAGCTGATAAAAATGAATAAAGTCATTAATAGCATTATTACGACTATGATCCATGAACTGGTTGATGAATTTCTCAGAACTCACATACAATACTACTTTATTGGGGTGCAGCCTTTTGACCTCGTTTCCGATGGCTTGTGCCAGGTGAGTTTTTCCTAATCCTACTCCACCGTAGATTACCAGGGGGTTAAAAGAGTTAGCACCCGGTTTCTCCGCCACAGTTTTACCGGCCCTGCGGGCTACCCGGTTGCAATCACCTTCGATAAATGACTCGAATGTATAAATATGATTGAGCTGGGGATCAATCTGCATTTTTTTGAGCCCCGGTATAACGAAGGGATTCTTAACAGGATTATTTATGACTAAAGGAAAATCCATTTCGTTATTTGAAAAAGTTTTAAAACCCTGGCCGCTTACATCCATGGTAACAGGTTTGTTCTTGCTGTTACCGCTGTCAACCATGATGCGATACTCAAGCCTCGCTTCTTTACCCAATTCCCGCTTCAATGTCTTCGCTAATAAATTTACGTAATGTTCTTCGAGATATTCGAAAAAGAATTGGCTGGGAACCTGGATGACGAGTACATTATTTTTCAGTGATACAGGTTTGATGGGCTCGAACCAGGTCTTGTAATGCTGCCATTCAACAATGTCTTTGATGATCTTCAAACAATTGGTCCAGATTTTTTCAGCATTTTTCTCCATCAGATTAGTAAGCAGTTTATGTCGGGTTAACTATAGTTGTTCTTCTCATAATGTCCAAAAAAAATCTTCACACTATGTCAATAAAAAAAGTTGGACAGGAAGGCGAATATCACCATTTCTTTTCTAAAAAAAAATTTTTACCCACCTGATTTTTGTGAAACAGTAATGGAATGATTTTTTGCCAATTTTTTACCTGAAAATTTGGAAAATTCGAAATCAAGCCTGCCTAAAATGATACCTGCCCAGCCCACCTGATTTATTATTACATCATCTCCTTTTTTATTTGTATACTTAGCTGGACTGTCTAAAAAAGTATGTGTATGCCCGCCGATAATCAGATCAATATTCTCTGATTCTTTTGCAAGCACTTCATCGCTTACTTTAGTGTCTTTGTATTGATAGCCCAGGTGAGATAAACAGATGATCATATCACACCCTTCCTGTTTCTTCAGTTTATCGGCTACTTCATTGGCTTTTTGTATCGGATCGAGATACTTAGTAGCCCCAAACAAATTGTCGGGTATTAATCCTTTGCCCTCAATACTTACACCTAACACCCCGATTTTTAATTTTCCTTTTCGAAATAACTTGTAAGGTTGAGTTTTAAACTCCATGGGTGTGCCGGTAAAATCATAATTACAAACCAGCATCGGAAAACTGGCATGATTGGTTAATTGTGTGGCCAGATTTTCCATCCCTGCGTCAAAATCATGATTGCCTATCGTACAGGCATCATATTGCATCGCCGACATTGCCTTTATTTCCGGTTCACCTTTATAAATATTGAAATAAGGAGTACCCTGGAAAATATCGCCGGCATCAAAAACCAGCACATTTTCTTCTTCGCTCCGGATTTGGTTGATCAGTTGCATTCTTCCAGCTATGCCTCCAAGTCCCTGGTTGCGTCCACCATCCATTGGAAAGGGCTCCAGCCGGCTATGTGTATCGTTGGTATGCAGAATGGTCAATTTTAATGGGCTGAAATAATCGGCTGCCTGCGTCAATGCAGGGCCGGCCAGTATGGCGCCTGCTGATATAGCCGTCTGCCTGATGAATTTTTTTCTACTGAGCATTGGTTACCCTGTTTTCAATGTTTGCTGTAATATTTTTCCCTTGCCCTTTCAGTTTCTTTATATAATCGAAAATAGCATCCCGCATCAGGTATCCGTTGGTGATCTGCGGAATTGACCTTAGCATGTCCGCATTGTCGCCCCCGTTTGCAATAAAATCAGAATTGACAATTGTATAGGTAGCTTTTGGATCAAGCGGCTTTCCGCCAATCACAATATTGATTGCCTTTTTGTCTTTGATCTGCATTGTCATTCCAGCTACCGGCCATCCTCCCTTTGCTGCAATAAGGTCTAAAAACTGTTGCAGAATATCTCCCCTGACTTTTTGCAAAATGAGGAGATTATCAAAAGGCATCAATTCGAAGATTTTTCCATTGGTAACTTCCCCCTTGGGGAGTTGTGTTAACCGGATACCTCCGAAATTGATCAGTGAAATATCTGCTTTAGTATTATACTTCTCCTGTGCCATCGTTAAAAATGCATCTGCTAAAAAATTGCCCAGTGTACTTTCCGGCTGTCTTTTTTCCAGGCTGATCTCCGCAACCCCTACCACTTCATTCATGGTTTTATTTACATTATCGCTATACGGCTTCAATAGTGATAAAGCAGTAGCATTCTTTGAAACGGTATCAGTTACTCTGTATGACTTATATTGTAATGATTGGCTTTGGTAAGTGACATTGCAGGATAAACATGCAGCAAAAACTAAATGGCCGGCAAGTGCCAATAACGGATTCTTTCTCATATTAAGCAGTCTGATTTGAAGGTATACAATTTTCACATGTAACAAAAAATCCGGAGCCATTTGAAGCCAAATTTTCTTTGCATCTTTGTTTTATATTTTTTTCAGGATAAATACCTGACCAATGCAAAAAAACCTTACATTGAAGCTGCTTCCTTCAGAAGCCGCCAGTGACGCAACTATTAAAGATTATATCGCCAGCGCTGAAGCAGTTTATCCTTCTTCGGTCTCTGGTTATATCATTAACAAACACTCTATTGATGCCCGCGGAAAACAAGTCTGGATAAATCTTGCGGTTACTGCTTATATAAACGAGCCTTTCCATCACAGGGAGCTGGCACCTTTTACATTCAAATCTGTAGAGCGGACAAAAAAGAAAGTAGTGATTATCGGTGCTGGTCCGGCCGGTTTATTTGCTGCATTGAAACTAATTGAAAATGGAATAAAGCCAATAATATTGGAACGGGGAAAAGATGTAAGAGCCAGGAGAAGAGACCTGGCAACGCTTAATAAGCAAGGAGAAGTTAACCCGGAAAGCAATTATTGTTTTGGTGAAGGCGGGGCAGGCACCTACAGCGATGGTAAATTATATACCCGTAGCAGCAAACGGGGAGATATTAACCGGATATTAAACCTCTTTGTACATTTTGGTGCGGAAGAAAAAATATTGTACGAGTCTCATCCGCATATCGGCACTAATAAACTGCCTCATATAATTACTGCCATGCGCCACAAGATCGTAGAATGTGGCGGTGAGTTTCTTTTTGAGAAAAAGGTGGTTGATTTTATTATTACTAAAGAGAAAATAACCGGTGTAAGAACAGGAGATGGCGATTTATTTCAGGCAGATGCGTTTATACTCGCCACCGGCCATTCGGCCCGGGATATTTTTGAATTGCTGAATAACAAAAAAATTCTGATCGAAGCAAAACCCTTTGCTCTGGGAGTGAGGGTGGAGCATCCGCAATCACTGATTGACAGTGCCCAATATCATTGCACTGTCAGAAGTGAATACCTTCCCCCTGCTGCTTATGCATGGGTTCAGCAAGTAGACGGAAAGGGTGTCTTTTCCTTTTGTATGTGCCCCGGCGGCATTATTGCACCAGCTGCTACATCTCCCGGTGAACTGGTAGTAAACGGCTGGAGTCCTTCCAAACGGAATAATCCATTTGCCAACAGCGGTATTGTAGTTTCGGTAGAAGCAGAAGACATAAGGCCTTTTGAAAAATTCGGGCCGCTGGCAGCCATGTATTTTCAGCAATCCGTTGAAAAAAGAGCATTTGAAAAAGGAGGGGGAAAGTTTATAGCCC
This sequence comes from uncultured Chitinophaga sp., assembly GCA_964634265.1. Taxonomy (GTDB): domain Bacteria; phylum Bacteroidota; class Bacteroidia; order Chitinophagales; family Chitinophagaceae; genus JJ008. Next base: position 167,994 of record CAZWIM010000001.1, read on the forward strand.
CGGCACAACGCCTGGTTGATTTCACAGAAAACAGGATATCCTCTTCATTACCCGATTGCTCGTATTTGCCCGGTATCAGTTCTGTTTCGTTAAAGGAGGTGTTACCCGGCTTTATACACAAACGGCTTCAACAGGGATTTAAAGAGTTTGGAAAAAAAATGAGGGGTTATTTGACCAATGATGCTATTGTTGTGGCCACTGAATCAAGAACATCGTCACCGGTTCGGATACCCCGTAATCCCGAAACCCTTCAGCATCCCCAAATCAGTAACCTGTATCCTTGCGGCGAGGGTGCCGGCTATGCCGGCGGTATCGTAAGTGCCTCAATGGACGGAGAAAAAGTCGCCACTATACTTTCAAATAAATTAACAAAGTGATGAACACAGGCATGAAAGTGATTTACCCACTAATAATAACCACTCACCAAATTTCCCTGCCTGTAAAGTAATCAGGAGTAATTTTGCCACCACAAACCATAACTATGCCTATACTTGAACTCCAGAACCTGAAAAAATACTTTGCTACACAAAAAGCTGTTGATGATATTAGCCTGAATGTTGAAAGGGGACAAATATTTGGTTTGCTGGGACCTAATGGTGCCGGCAAAACGACCCTGATCCGTATGATCACCGGAATTTTCTACCCGGATGAAGGAAACATCATCTTTGATGGTAAAAAATTTGACCCTATTAATGATGTGGCGTACATCGGTTACATGCCGGAAGAAAGAGGCTTGTATAAGAAAATGAAAATTGGCGAACAGGCAATGTACCTGGCCCAATTGAAAGGGCTGAGCCATAAGGAAGCCATGGAAAAGATCAAAAAATGGTTTATCCGTTTTGAAATGGAAACCTGGTGGAACAAGAAAGTAGAAGATCTTTCAAAAGGGATGGGGCAAAAACTGCAGTTCGTAACTACAGTATTACATGAACCTAAACTAATCATACTGGATGAACCATTCAGCGGTCTTGACCCGGTAAACAGCAACCTGATAAAAGATGAGATCTTCAAATTGGCACAGACTGGTTCAACAATTATCTTCAGTACACACCGGATGGAACAGGTGGAAGAAATATGTGACCATATTGTGCTGGTGAATAAAGGGAAGAAAATTTTAGATGGATCTGTAAAACAGGTGAAACAGGACTTTAAAGAAAACCTCTTTAGCATTGGTACAGATCAAACTACAATAACAGCTGAAGAAAATGCTCCATTTGAAATTGTAGGATCTAAAGATCATTCATATGTCGTCCGTATTAAAAACGGGAATAGCCCCAATGATGTTTTAAGACACCTGTTGCAGCTAAATATTCCTGTTCATTCATTCAATGAAATATTGCCATCACTAAACGACATCTTTATTAAGCTGGTGGAAGGAACCCCGACAGCCCGCCAGTTTCAAAAAGTAACTGCCTAACCATTATACCAAAAGATTTCATTATGAAAAAAATCTGGATCATTATAAAAAGAGAATACCTGACAAGGGTCAGGAAGAAGACTTTTATCATTTCAACGCTGCTCTTCCCTATACTTTATATCCTGCTCATTTTCGGAATGGGATATATTGCCAAAGAAAGTGTACAAAACCTGAAAGTGGCAGTAATAGACTCATCAGGATATTTCTCTGCTGAAAAGCTGGCTTTTCAGAATTCTATTGATAAAAGTTCCACCTTGTTACTGGTAAAAGATGAGGCAGCAAAAGTAATGGCCGATCACCAGGCAGAAGGGTATGATGGTTACATAGTAATACCATCTGTAAACTGGCAAACCGGAACTGATAGTCTTTTTTTCAAATCTAATAAGTCATACGGCAGCAGCTCCACAAGCCTGGTGGAAGGCAAACTGAACAGGATCTGGAATGAAATTAAAAACGACAGCCTTCGGATTGATAGTGAAAAACAAAAAATCCTGGCGGCCAGCAGGCTTGGGCTTAGTGCAAGGAATATAAAAGATGAAAAAGCTAATGTAAAAATTGCGGAAGGCATAGGTTATGTATCTGGTTTCCTTATTTACTTTATTTTATTGATCTATGGTTCGCAGGTAATGATGGGTGTGATGGAGGAAAAAACAAACCGCATTGCCGAAGTGCTGGTATCATCCGTGAAACCTTTCCAGATGATGCTGGGTAAGATACTGGGAATCGGCCTGGTTGCCCTTACACAGTTTTTCCTGTGGATCGTTTTTGTCCTTGTTGTTTATAATATCGGAAAAGCAACCGGCGGAACGGATGGAATAACCGGGCAGGTAGTGGGTAATATGCAGAATCTTTTCTCCAGTGTTGACGTACCGCTTATCCTGTTCTGTTTTGGATTTTACTTCCTGGCCGGCTTCTTCTTTTACTCTTCACTTTACGGTGCTATTGGTAGTGCAGTAAATGAGGATATGCGGGAAGCCCAGTCACTTAGTTTTCCCATCACCATGCTTGTCATCCTTTCCATTGCCATGATGAGTGCAGCAATTGCCAATCCCACCAGCCCGCTGGCTGTTTGGGCAAGTATTATCCCGTTTAGCTCTCCTATTGTTATGATGGCCCGAATACCCTTTGGAGTGCCGAATACCGTTCCCTGGTGGCAATTGGGGCTTTCCATGGCTTTGCTGATACTTGGATTTATTTTCACCGTATGGTTTGCAGGAAAAATCTATCGTACCGGTATCCTGATGTATGGGAAAAAGCCTACCTGGAAAGAAATGCTTCGCTGGGCCTTTAGGAAAAATTAGACTTGATTGAATATTCTTTAAACGAGCCGCCCGGTAAACCGGGCGGCTCGTTTGTTAAAATTTTCCTTAAGGATAATTGAAATTAGTTAAATACGAAATCAATCGTATATTTGATACGAAATATTTCGTGAATCAAATTAATCAGCCATTAAAAACAATTGTATGAAACCAGCAAAATTTATGAATGTGCGTCTCCTGTTTGCCGTAGCGGCCATCGGTCTTACTATCGGGCTTGTATCATGGGATCGTCAACAATCGCCGAGAAAATATGAACAGTCATTAAATGATACCACACCCAAAAAATTGAAGGACAGGGAAAAGAAGGTTCGTGACCTGGATGATGTATTAGATGAATTAAACGAGGCCGATATGAATGTTGATATGGAAAAAATCCGTAAGGAAATCAATGAATCACTTAAAGAGATCAATGTAGAAAAAATCAAAGCAGAAGTGGAGAAAGCCTTAAAAGAAGTGGACCTGGAAAAAATTAAAAGTGAAGTGGAGGCCTCATTGGCCAAAGTGGATTTCGATAACATCAAAAAACAGATGCAGGAAGCTATGAAACAACTGGATGAGGCAAAAATTCAAAAGGAAATCCAGGAATCTATGGCGAAAGTGGACTGGGAAAAGATAAAGACCGAAATGGAAAAAGTAAAAGAGGTGGACATGAAAAACCTGGAATCAGAAATGAAGAAAGTGCAGGAAGAAATGAAAGACCTGGGGCCAAAACTGGAAAAGGAAATGGCAAAAGCAAAGGAAGGCCTGGAGAAGGCAAAAGCAGAGATTAAAGAATATAAAACTTTTGTTGATGGCCTTGAAAAGGATGGATTGATCAATAAAAAAGAGGGATATACCTTAAAACACAAAGACGGTGAATTACTCATCAACGGAAAGAAAGCATCTGAGCAAACCTACAACAAGTACCGTTCCTTCCTGGAAAAGCATAAAAAGTTCAGCATTGAGAAGAACGATGATGATTTTGATATGAACCTTGACTAATTTAAACCAGTAGCCCAAAACCAGCCATGAAAAATAAAAATCCCCGGTTCAATGAACCGGGGATTCCTTTGTTAGGCAACTATTTTACTTATATCCCGCCGCCGATATTGAAGGGAGATGGCATAATATCATAATCTCCTGCCTCGATCATTTCGATATTCATCTGGAATGCTTCGTCTGTTTTCACTACTACCTTTTCTTTTGTCACTTTCCTGAAACCGGCTTTTTCAAATACAAACTTGTACGTACCGGGTTTCAATTCATCGAAAGCAAATTCTCCGATCTCATTAGTAGCGCTGATCTTTTCCTTTTTGGAAACCAGGTAAGCAGTAACTGTTACATCTTTAAGCGGCTTCTTTGTTTCGGAATGTACCACGGTTCCATTCACTTCATCCTTCTTGCCTGCCTGTCCGGCAGACAGGCCATCGCCGGGGCCGTTATTGGCTTTTGCAACAACAAATCCCATAAGAGAAAATGCCAGCAGGATAGATTTTTGTTTCATTGTCGTTGTTTTGTCAGGTTATTTATAACCGTTCAGCACTGTCCTTTTTCATGGTGACAGATAAAATTAAAGCATTTTCACTGGTTCGGCCAAACCGTTCATAAATTCCTGCCAAACATTCTTTATAATCTGTCCGGCAGGCAAAATATCATCCAGTATAGCACTGACCTGCCCAATTTCCAACTCCCCTTGCTCCATATCACCTTCAAACATCCCTTTTTTAGCCCTTGCCCTTCCTAACAACGTCTTTAACTCTTCAATGGTTGCCCCTCTTAGTTCAGCCTGCTGTACCTCAGAAAAAAAGGCATTCTTCAGGAGCCGGACAGGGGTAAGTTGTTTCATCATCAATTGGGTATCACCTTCTGAAGAATTGATAACAGCTTTTTTAAAACTAATATGAGAGGAGGCTTCCTCACTGGCAACGAACCGGCTGCCCATTTGCACACCTTCGGCCCCTAGCACCATGGCCGCCAGCATCTGCCGGCCTGTAGCGATACCTCCTGCAGCAATGACCGGGATTTTAACCGCATTAACAACAGCAGGAATGAGCACCATTGTGGTTGTCTCTTCCCGCCCATTATGTCCCCCCGCTTCAAAACCCTCTGCAACAACGGCATCACAACCGGCCTCCTCAGCTTTACGGGCAAATTTGGATGAACTGACCACATGAACTACTGTAAGGCCTTTTTCTTTCAGTAAGCCTGTCCATGTTTTGGGATTACCTGCAGACGTAAAAACAATTTTTACACCCTCTTCTATTAAGATAGCTATATGTTTATCGATATCTGGGTAAAGCAATGGAAGGTTTACGGCAAATGGTTTATCCGTAGCAGCTTTACATTTCTGTAAATGTTCTCTAAAAACATCCGGGTACATGGAACCGGCACCAATGATACCCAGGCCACCGGCATTACTTACGGCACTGGCCAGTCTCCAGCCACTGGCCCAGATCATACCAGCCTGTATTATTGGAAATTCAATACCGAAAAGCTGGGTAATTCGATTAGCGAACTTAGACATGGCGATGATGATAAATTTTGCTGAAGTAAAGATAACTATTGACTACAGACTCCCGACTAATGACCCAATTATCCAAGGTCAATACTTGTATTATCACCGATATTAAGGGAACGGGTTTCACCCCGTAGATTTGTATCACTACCGATCACTGATTCATCAAGTACAATATCGAATAGATTGGAGAAAGAACCAATAATGGAGTTCTTGACAATAGAATCATCGATCACTGTATTCTCACCGATTGTGACATTAGGCCCGATGATGGAGTTTTTAATATTGCAGCCCGCCCCAATACTTACCGGCGGAATAATGACAGTATTTTCATACTGACGGGCATCCGTCACAGGTGCAAATTTTTTCAATAAAGTGGCATTTGATTCCAGCAAGGTTTCTTTCCGTCCGCAATCAAACCAATTCTCCACTTTAAATGATTTGAACTTCACTCCCATTTTGATCATGCAGTCCAGTGCATCGGTTAAACTATACTCACCATGGCTACGGAGCCCCTGGCGGATATTATTTTCCAGGCACTGAAACATCTGGTCACTTTCCCTGATCTTGTATAAACCAACCATGGCCATGTTGGACTTAGGAATTTGTGGTTTCTCCACTACATGGGTAATTGAACTGTCTTCTTCAATCTCAGCGACACCAAACTCCCTTGGATCATCTACTTTTCGTACACCGATCATGGAATGTGGACTGTTCACCACTTCCTGCACATCATATTCGCAGATAGTATCTCCTAAAACCACAAATACTTCATCCTGGTTGATGATAGTTCTTGCCAGTTTTATGGCATGGCCAACTCCCTGCCTGTCATATTGGTGAACATAGTGTGCTTTAATATCCGGGTACTTTGTTTTAACATAGTCCTGGATCTTATCACCGAGATAGCCTACAATAAAAACAAATTCATTTATTCCTGCACCTTTTAGCTGATCAATGATAATGCTTAACACTGTCTTACCTGCAAGTGGGATCAATGCCTTGGGCTGTGTGTAACTATGTGGTCGTAGCTTGGTGCCGGCACCAGCCACTGGTATTATAGCTTTCATGTGTTTCTCACTTATATCACCGCCTTTGGCGGCTTATTTTTTGTCACATGTTATGCCCTGGTTAATCTTTCCTGCATGATATGTGGCCATAATTTCTGGGCATTTCATGTATAAGCCACTTTGTTTTTCCGGCAACTACTGCCGGTGGTAACTAATCAAAAGCCAACGAAAGTAATACTTTTAGAATAAAACAAAATCCTGAACAGTTTGGGACTAATCCATTGTTACTCTCTTATTTTTGCCTTATGCAAAAAGATACTTTGGTATTCGACCTCATCCGTAAAGAGCTTGATCGCCAGCGCAGCGGTATTGAACTGATTGCTTCGGAAAATTTTACCTCACTGCAGGTAATGCAGGCAATGGGAACTGTACCGACCAATAAATATGCAGAAGGCTACCCCGGCAAAAGATATTATGGCGGTTGCGAAGTAGTAGATGAAATCGAATCGCTGGCCATAGAAAGATTGAAAAAAGTTTTTAACTGCAGCTGGGCTAATGTTCAGCCGCATAGCGGCGCTTCTGCCAACGCTGCCGTTTTCCTGGCGGTGATGAAACCGGGAGAAAAATTCCTGGGACTTGACCTGAGTATGGGTGGCCATCTAACCCACGGAAGCCCTGCTAACTTCAGCGGAAAGACTTACCATGCTATTCATTATGGTGTTACCAAAGACGGTATTATTGACTATGAGCAGCTGGAAGCGAAAGCAAGAGCTGAAAAACCCAAAATGATCATCTGCGGTGCGTCTGCATACAGCCGTGACTGGGATTACAAACGCATCCGTGCAGTGGCTGATGAAGTTGGCGCCATTGTATTTGCAGATATAGCCCATCCTGCAGGCCTGATTGCAACAGGACTACTGAATGATCCGTTTGAACATTGTCATATCGTTTCTTCTACAACGCATAAAACATTGCGTGGCCCAAGAGGAGGTGTTATTATGCTTCGCAATGATTTTGAAAATCCATGGGGAATAAAAGATCCTAAAGGAAATTTGAGGACCATGAGCCAGTTGCTTGATCTGGCCGTTTTTCCCGGTTCGCAGGGTGGGCCGCTGGAACATGTCATTGCAGCCAAAGCAGTAGCTTTTGGTGAAATACTTTCTGAAGATTTCAAATCCTACGGCAAACAGGTTATTGCCAATGCACAGGCGATGGCCAAAGCATTTGTAAACCGGGGGTACCAGTTAATCAGTGGTGGCACAGATAATCACCTGATGCTGATCGATCTCCGGAATAAAAACCTGACTGGCAAAAAAGCCCAGGAAACACTGGACAAAGCACACATTACATTAAATAAAAATGCCGTTCCCTTTGATGATAAATCACCATTTGTTACATCGGGTATCAGGGTTGGGGTTCCTGCTATCACCACCAGGGGACTAAAAGAGGAGCATATGGAAACTGTTGTTGCTCATATCGACAATGTTTTAATGAATACAGACAACGAAGCAACGATCAGCAAGACGAGAGATGAAGTAAAAGCATTCATGCAGCAGTTTCCACTTTATCCTGAATTGGGTTAATCATCAATAATTTTAGCCAGCATAAAATCAGTCAAATGATTCAGCGACGACAAACACTATGGTTATTGCTTGCCACCATTGCAGCAGTATTGAGCTTTATGTTTCCTTTTGTAACAGGAAAAGAAGCGATTAAAAATATGCAGGCAGATAAAGTGATTGATGCTGCCAGTGATTTTTTCCTGCTTATACTTACAGGAGGATCCGTCATCCTTTCTACCGTTATTATTTTCCTCTTTAAAGACAGGAAGATGCAGATCCGGCTCTGCCTGTTGGGCTTACTGGTTTCCATCATCATCATCGTCCGCTATATCATGCTGATGAATAAGCTGACTAATACCACCCTGGCACTTTATGCTGTGTTACCTTTTGTTTTCTTAACCTGCTATTTTCTTGCTTTCCGGGATATAAGGAAGGATGAAAAGCTGGTAAAGAGCCTGGATAAATTACGATAATAATACACCCAGCTTTAAAATTGAAAATCCCCGGTAATTAAACCGGGGATTTTTACATATTAGCAGTATTGGCTTACTGCACTATTGAAGCATGAAAGTTTTGGTACCCACTACAGTTGTTTCACTTTCCATTCTCAGGTTATAAAGACCGGCCTGTAAACCGGCAGGCAATTGAATAGTTTGTGTAATAGCCCCGCCCTGGTGTGCAACCCGCTGAGTATACACCTGCTGGCCGGCTGCATTGAATATGCGGACTGCATAATTTCCTTTGGTAAGGTTGGTACTCTGGTAAGAAATTGTTCCGTTCGTTGACGGGTTGGGGTAGAGCCTCAGATCAGTTCCTGATTTACTGAGGTTGATCCTTACGATATTGCTCAGACCGTTCTTACCATCTATATCCACATTACGAAGGCGATAGAAACTTACACCCGGTAAAGGATTAGCATCGAAGAAACCATACTTTGATTCTGTTGTTACATTACGGGCATCCACTTCACCGATAGCCATGAAACGGCTTCCGTCAGCAGAACGTTCTACCACATATTTATCCATGTTTTCCTCTGAGTAAGCAGTCCAGTCAATCTGCACACCATTGTTCTTTTCAAAAGCGGTGAGAGGACCGAGTTTTACAGGAAGGGGAGCCCCTGCTGGTGATAAGTTATCCCAAGCAGCATTTGCATTTGCAGTAGTAGTCCCTTGTCCAGTACCATAAGCTACCCGAAATGCATCTAATTGAGCAGCACAAGCATTACTTCCACCTTGCCTTATTACTAATGCTGCTAAAGTGGTAGTATTGTTATCACCTGTATTGGCAACATTTGCTTGAACAGATGCAATTGAGGGTTGAGTTGGCATTGTTGGATTTACCCATAGATAAGCAGCATCATCATTATTACTACTATTAATGTCATATCTCATTACAATTAAATGAGTAACGTTATAGGCATAGCTACCAGTCCAATCAACACTGGTAGTTCCGTCTGTTTCAATACCAAAATTTACATTACTACCATTATTTCTGACAAAGAAACGTCCTAAATTACCTCCTGCACTGGTTCTGAATGACACACAGTAATCCCCCGTATTTTGAGCTGCTGTTACTCTAATTACAAAAGACAAAAAAACAACAGAATTGGAATTAGTGGAAATCGCTGTATTAAAGTTCTTGTATGGGTCAAGACCAGAGAATATTCCAGTATATCGAGCAACAGATACAGAACTTTGTCCACTGGTATAACCCGGGTACGTTAATGCTCCCGTATTATTTGCCCGGTAAACAACCTGCACATCCGTTCCAAATCCATCCTGAATCCATGAGTTTTGTGTACCTAAACTTCCATTAGCTGAAAATGGTGGGTTAACAAACTGCTCAGTCAAAAGCAATTGTGCTGACAATTGAGAATATGCAGTAAATAAAACTGCAATAAGTAAAATCTTTTTCATGCTCATAGTTTTAAAATGTAAAAAAATCAAAGCCTCGGTCTTGCATGAAGAAATGGATAGGAAGGCCTTTTCAGTGGAGATTGGGTACGGTATTCAACTACAGCCGTAATTACAGTTATCTGTAACAATTTTGAAAATGAGGCTGGTTGAAGATTTCTTTGGGGGTAATTACGAAGGATAACGGATATTAAAATCCCTGGGTAGGGGTTATTGCTGTTAAGGTAATATGTGGTTCTCCGTTTCGCAAGTAGTTTCTCGATTAATTGACGAAAATCATCTATCGTAAATCTACGAATGGTTTACTGAATGATCAGCGTTGCCTGGTGATTGTATGAGTAACCGCTAAGCAGCAGGTGATATAATCCTGCTGGTAATGTTGATGGTAACTCAACTGAACGATAGAGATACCCGCCTGCATGTTGTAAAGAAACCTGCTGTACTTCCTGTCCTTTACTGTTGATCATCCGGAGTATATAATTTCCTTTTTCCAGTTTATTCAGCTGAACGCTGAATTGTTTCCCGGTAACAGGATTGGGATAAACCTTTATAGCATCCTCATTATTGCCGCTTCTTACTACTTTGGCTACGAGGCTGTAGGTAATAGTGCCGTCCAGTTCATTAGCTTTTATCCGGTAAAACACTTTATCAGCCCCGGGCCGTTCATCTCTGAACCGGTATTGCTCATTGCTTCCATTATTATTCCTGGCAGCTATAGTATTTACAGTAATAAAGTTTGCTCCGTTGTAAGATCGTTGCAGTTCATAATCCTGCACTCCCGATTCTTCATTGATTGTCCATTCAATAATATTGGCCGAACCCGATGGAAAAGCTGTAAGATGGGTAAACTTTACAGACAATGGCACCTGTGAGCTTTTTATACCAAGTGAAAAAATGCTGAAATTATTTACACCATTCCTGGTAACTGTGCCTGAATTTACCATGCCGTTTATTGCATTTGACCCATGAGTATTCCAGTTGCTGCCATCAAAATGGGCAACAGTGATATCATTGAGGTCAGTGACTGTTGCTGCAGGATTACAGGGGCTTATACTGCTCCATGACAATGTAACATTAACTGAAGATGTACCTGCAGTCCTTTCAATGTCCCAATATTCGCAATTACTTACTGCTTGTAAACCGGGAGCAGTTACTGTACCCAAAGCCGTGGCACTACTTCTAACATATTCAGCCGTAAAAACATCGGTAATAACAGCCGGGGCGGTTATACTGCAGGGGCGGTAACCCGCATTAATTTTTCCAACAGGGAATTCAAACGCATCGTTACCTATTTTTCGAACTGGCCCATTTACAAATGAAGGATTTGAAGAGTTATTATTAGCTCCGCTGCTTGTGGCGCCGTCATTGATGATAAGAATATCCGTTAGTGAAGTTGTAATAACACCAGCCGTAAAAAGACAATTGCCGTTTACTGCTAAAGGTTGCTGCAGTGTCAGTCCCGTGCTGTAGGTTCCGGCTGTATTATTAATAGTAAGGTTATTGACCTGGTTAGCCACAGGTGTGGTGGTGAATATTCCACTGTTTTGAACAACCGAACCGTTATAAATATAATTGGCACCGCTGCTGTACGTTCTGTTCGCAATGGCTGTAGAAACAGAACCGTTTGTTTCATTCAATTGTATGCCATCAGCATTAGCGGTAATCATTTCTGCACCTGCCTGTAACACAAAGGAGCTGTTTACCGCCGGGGAAGAACCAGTGGAACTTATAACTCTATACGTTGACAGATCTGTACTGCCACCGCTGTTAACTGTAAACTGGTCTGCCCAACCCGCCACATTATTACTGGCAAGCACCCTGTCTGATAATAATCTGAGTTTATTATTGATCACAAAATTTACATAAGTAACATTCGCCGGTGTTTCCGCATAAAATGTTTGCAGGTTGCCCGGACCATTGAAGTAAACTGTACCATTGGAAATATCAGTATCAGTAGTTGTAGTTCTGAAAACGCCGGTACCTGAAACGGAAAGATTACCTCCCAACCGCAACTCCGTAAAATTAGCAGCATTGGAATTACCCCAGGCAAAATCAAAAATACCAGCAGTGACAGTTACATCACCGGCAACATTGAGGATAATTTTATTTAATGTTGTACCCCCAGAAGTAGCCACATGATAATCAAAAAATCCGCCAGACATAATAATATCACCTGCGATATTAACTGTAGCAGTTATATTATCACCATTGGTAACAGAAAGCCATGAATTTCCGGATAAAATGAGGTTTCCGGATACTAATAAATTATAGGTACTACCGGAATTACTGGCTAAAAACAATCCATAGTTATTTGTATTGGTAACCCTGAAATCACCAGCAACTGATGTAACCGAACCTGCGAGGTTAAAACCGGTTGTTTGACTTGGGTTATCCCACTCAAAATCACCAAATGATTGGCTCATGTTTCCGGGTAAAGAACTTGTTACACCGGAAATTATTAAATCCGAACCGGTCTCCCAGGTTGCAGTTGGTACAGTACCCCCGTTTCTGTTATGACGGTACACGGAGCCATTTTTAAAAACCAGTTTATCCGTAGTTGTGGAATTTATTACTGAAGTATTTTGTAACTCTCCCTGCACAGTAGTTACAGCACCGGAAGCTGTTGTAGTGAAAGTTGCCCTTACTTCATAAATACCGCTTATATCAGCACTACAATTAGCGGAAAGTGTTATGTTCTCTAAATTATTGTTCTGTACTAAAGTTGAACCGCTTTCAATAATAAAATCATTTCCGGTTCCATTGGAAATAGTTAGTGTTTGTGATCCGCCTCCTCCCGATAAAGTAACAGAGGTATTATTGGCAATTACCAATCTTCCAATTGTTTGTGTCGGCACATTGGTTATTGTTTTTGAACCACCGTTATTGATAATGAGGATATCTGATGCAGCCGCAGAGGTTCTTGCAGGAGTCCAGTTTCCAGATGTATTCCAGTTACCTCCTCCGGCCACATTCCAGGTGTAGGTGTTTTGCGCTGAAGCTGTATAAAATATAATACAGCAAATGAGTGCTGTGATCAGACCTTTCATTGACAGGATATTTGGATGAACCACTAAGGGTTTATTACTAACGATTTCTAAGAGCTAAATTATATATCTGCTTATAAGAAATAATGGTTTTTATCTAAAAGATGGAAGAGAATAAGTAAATACACTTTTTCTTGTATCGTAAGTTTACGAGAAGGGGTTAATTGGAAGCCTGGAAAGTTAAAAATGAAAACCTTTTAAAATCATTAAGAAATATACCGGGCGGTATGGCTCTCTTTGGACTTTTTTAAGGCAGCAGGTGTACCTGTAAAAACTATTTCACCACCGCCATCACCAGCTTCAGGACCAAGATCAATTACCCAGTCGGCACTACGAATTACATCGGTGTTATGTTCAATAACTATAATGGAATGTCCCTGCTCAATAAGAGCATTGAAGGAAGCAAGTAATTTTTTGATATCATTAAAATGAAGTCCGGTGGTTGGTTCATCAAAAATGAATAGAATTTTATTTCCGGCTCTTCCCTTTCCGAGAAATGACGCCAGCTTCACCCGCTGGGCCTCTCCCCCCGAAAGTGTGTCGGATGACTGACCCAGTTTAACATAGCCAAGGCCAACATCACTTAGGGGCTGAAGGGCATTAGAAAGGGCTTTCTCATCATAAAAGAAATTGATGGCTTCATCCACACTCATTTCCAGCACATCAAAAATGCTTTTACCCTTATACTTCACTTCTAATACTTCTTCTTTGAAACGCTTACCACCGCAACTTTCACAAACCAGGTGTACATCAGCCAAAAACTGCATCTCCACCACCTGTTCACCTTCTCCCTTACAGGTATCGCATCGTCCGCCATCTACATTAAAGGAAAAATGTTTTGGTTGAAAACCCCGCATCTTACTCAATGGTTGCCTTGCGTACAAATCTCTGATCTCATCATAAGCCTTTATATAAGTAACAGGATTACTTCTTGATGATTTGCCTATCGGGTTTTGATCAACCAGCTCTATTTGAGCAATACTTTCCGTATCACCTGTTATTTGTTTATGAAACCCAACCTTATCGCCGAACTCTCCTTTCAGTTTGCGCAAAGCAGGGTAAAGTATCTGCTTAACTAAAGTTGTCTTTCCGCTTCCACTAACACCACTTACCACACAAAGCACATTCAGGGGAAACTCAACCGATATGTTCTTCAAATTATTTTGCCTTGCACCTTCCACTGTTATTGACCTGTTCCATTTTCGAACAGTTTTGGGCGGATCAATACGCAGCTCACCTTTCAGGTATTTTCCTGTCAGGCTGTTGGGGTTTGAAATAATAGCATCATAGTCTCCTTCAGCCACCACTTCGCCTCCCAGGTGTGATGCCATTGGTCCCATATCAATAATATGATCAGCTTCCCGCATCATCATTTCATCATGCTCCACAACAACAACTGTATTGCCGAGATTCCTCAATTCTTTCAAAACAGTGATCAGGTTAGCTGTATCTCTCGAATGTAGCCCAATAGATGGTTCATCCAATATATATAAAGAGTTGGTCAGGTTACTGCCCAAACTCCTTGTAAGCTGAATACGCTGACTTTCGCCACCGCTTAATGAATTAGCAAGCCGGCTCATTGTCAGATAACCCAACCCAACGCTCAGGAGTGTATCCAGGCGATGATGAATTTCTAACAGTATTCTTTTCGCTACTTGTTTATCATGTGCACTTAACTTATTATCCAGTTTATCAAACCATATCTTTAAATCTTTTGCAGGCATATTGCTCAACTCTCCGATATGCTTATCTCCAACTTTTACATACAAGGCTTCCTTTCGAAGACGATACCCGTTGCAGTCCGGACATTCAGTTCTGCCCCTATAGCGGCTCAGCAATACCCTATATTGAACTTTATATAGCTGAGATTCTACATCTTTAAAAAAGTCATTTATACCAATTCCATCCACACCTTCCCAAAGCTGTTTGTACTGCTTATCTGTCAGGTCAGCAATCGGTTTATGAATGGGAAAATTGACAGCTCTGGATCTTTTAATAAAATTTTGTCTCCACCAGTCTAATTTTTCCCCTTTCCATGGTGCTACGGCACCTTCGTACACACTCAATCTTCTGTCAGGTATCACCAGGTCCGGATCGATGCCCAGGACCTGTGAAAAGCCCTCGCAGGTCGGACAGGCACCAAACGGATTATTGAACGAGAACAGATTTGGTTGCGGCTCCTCAAACTGCATTTCATCCAGCTCAAACCTGTTATTAAAATGGAGCGGTTTTGTTCCATTCACTTCAAGGTAAACATCTCCCTCACCTTCATAAAAAGCAGTGCCAATTGAATCAGTGATTCTGTGTTTATCATCTTCATCAAACTGTTTTACCACAATCCTGTCAACAAGAATATGAGTGATCTTTTTCTTTTTAAGTTCCTTTTCTTCCAGCTCAAGTAACTCTTCTATCCTGAAAATATTTCCCGGCTCCTGGTTTTTGACTCCAGACTCCCTGCTGTAGACTCTCACAAATCCTTTCTGTACGAGAATATTAAGTTCTTCCTTAGTATTACGGTTCTTATGCTGCTTAAAAGTGGCAAGTATAAAAACCTTATCTCCTTCTTTTAATGTTTCAATCGCTGTCAGTACATCAGTTACATCATCTTTTTTTACTTCCTTGCCGGAAACCGGAGATATAGTTTTTCCTATCCGGGCAAATAATAAGCGGAGGTATTCATAGATCTCCGTCATGCTGCCCACAGTACTACGGGGTGTACGGGTTATTACTTTCTGTTCGATGGCAATGGCAGGGCAAAGGCCTTTTATATAATCCACATCCGGCTTATTCATCCGGTTCAGAAACTGGCGGGCATAGGCGCTTAAACTCTCTGCATAGCGACGCTGTCCTTCTGCAAATAATGTATCAATAGTAAGTGAGGATTTTCCTGAGCCGGATACTCCGGTCACAACTATAAGCTTATTGCGGGGAAATTCAACAGTAACATTTTTCAGGTTATGTACCCTGGCCCCCTTAATAAGGATATTTTCTGCGGAATTTACGGTCTTTATATTAGCGGGAATTTTCCCTTTTATTGTCTTTTCCATTGAATGAGCTGCAAATGTAACCCCTTATAAATCTTAGTATTCCGGGCAGAGTCTTAACATTTTCTTAGCACTCTAAATTACAATTTGATTTTACAAATGTTTGGCAATTTCGTGAAATGGCCTATTTTTAAAGTCCAATACAATATCCAAAAAATGAATAACCTAAAACTTACCCAGCCTATCGCATAACTTCTACTCTGTTTTTTAACCGATTTTATTGTAACCAATATCCAATGAACCTCTGTTATTGCCATGCAGTAACGGAAAGCAACCCAAACCTGTAGGAGTTATGAAAGCTTTAGCAAAAAAAACCGATTATGAACTGATCCATCTTTTTACAGATGGTAATGTGGATGCCCTTGAAACCCTGGTGCTTCGTCACAAGGACAAGTTGTATACCTCTATTCTGTTCTTAGTAAAAGATAAGTACCTGGCAGAAGACATCTTCCAGGATGTGTTCATCCGTATTATTGATACGATGCGGGGCGGCCGTTATACCGAGGAAGGAAAGTTTCTTCCCTGGGCTATGCGTATAGCTCACAATTTATGTGTGGACCATTTCCGCAAAGTGAAAAGAACCCCCACCATCAGAAACGGAGAAGATAAAGACATTTTTGAAGTGCTTAATTTCTCAGAAGACAGCGCCGAAACGGTGATGATGAGAAGACAAAGCCATGACCGGGTAAGAGACATGTTGGACAGGCTGCCGGAAGACCAGCGGGAAGTAATCATCCTGCGTCATTACGCTGACATGAGTTTTAAAGAAATTGCAGCTGCCACTAATTGCAGTATTAACACTGCTTTAGGCCGTATGCGCTACGGATTAATTAATTTGCGCAAGCTGATGACCCAAAAACAAATTGCTCTTTGACCTCAACCATCCTCTCAGTAAAGAGAGGTGAAAAATATGTCATTCTGTATCTCCACCCGGAGAAAAACAATTTCTGAATCAAGGAATGTTGTTTGCTTGCCAAACCGGAAGGCTGGTACAGAATGACACCAAATTGAAAAGACCCCGTATAGCTTTATTTATACGGGGTCTTTTTTATTATCTGCTTAGTTAGTTGTTTCTTTTTTTGAATTCTGCAACTACATTATCCAGGTGCTTAATAAAAGCCTGCACATCTGGGTCATAACCATAACCATCGGGTGCCAGTTTTTCTTCTTTACCATCCAGGAAAATATAAAACGGCTGCGAAACCGCCCCATACCGGCTGGCTTGCAGGTGCATGAATTTCTCACCTACTGTATTTACATGCTCACCCAATTCTTTTGAATCAAACTCCTCGTTCTCTGGCAAACTGATTCTTACATCTGTGTAAAGGGAAACAACCACAAAGTCTTCTTTCAGTCTTCTCATTACTTCCGGGCTGCTCCACACCTGTGCTTCCATTTTACGGCAATTGATGCAGTTGATGCCTGTAAAGTCAATCATCAATGGCTTTTTAAGTTGCCTGGAAGCAGCCAGCGCCTCATCATAATCAAAATAGGTGACGAGTCCATATTTTTTTACAACTTCAGGTTCATAGGGGCTCAATTCTTTTACATATTTCGTTGGTGGGGTGGCCCCAGAAACATAATGGGCTGTTGAAGCTGAGGAACCAGAAGCTGGTAGAAAATCCTGGGTACCATAAGGTGGTAAAAAGGCACTGATACCCTTGAGAGGTGCCCCCCACATTCCCGGCATCATATAAATTACAAAAGTGAACGAAGCCATTGCAAAGAATAACCGTGTAACACTCAGGTACGGAACACCAAAATCATTTTTAGGCAATTCATCATCATGATGAAACCTGATTTTACCAATCAGGTAGATCCCCAGCATTGTGAAGATCACTATCCACAGTGCTATAAAAATCTCCCTGTCGAGCAATCTCCATCCCTGAACCAGATCGGCATTGGATAAAAATTTCAGCGCTAATGCCAGTTCCAGGAATCCAAGTGTCACTTTTACTGCATTCAGCCAGCCACCTGCTTTTCCCAATTTGTTAAGAAACCCGGGGAACAACGCAAAGAAGAAAAAGGGTAATGCCAGTGCCAATGAAAAACCGAACATTCCAATCAACGGACCAATAAAACTACCTTTTGAAGCTAATACAAGCAGGTTTCCAATGATAGGGCCGGTGCAGGAAAAAGAAACGAGCACAAGCGTCAGTGCCATGAAGAAAATTCCCCAAAAATTACCCGTACCTGACTTCATGCTGGCACGGTTGGTCCATGATGAGGGTAAGGTGATTTCAAAAGCTCCAAGAAATGAAATACCAAAAACCAGGAACAATACAAAAAAGACAAGGTTGGCAATCCAGTTTGTGGCCAGTTTATTCAACGCTGCGGGTCCAAATATCAATGTGATAAGCAATCCAAGTAAAGTGAAAATGATAATAATGGAAGCTGAATAAAAGAAAGCATTCTTTATCCCTTCTCTCCTGTTACTGCTTCTTTTTGTAAAGAAACTGACAGTGACCGGCACCATTGAGAAAACACAAGGTGTAATAACAGCCAGCAGGCCGCCTCCGAATGAAGCTAGGAATATCCAGAAGAGTGAACGGTTTTTTAAATTGTCATTCAAAGAGCCTTTTTCCCCGGCTTTATTATTTGCAACATTCTCTGTTGCTTTAATGATAGTGGTTTTAAACGGCTCTTCGTAGTTATTGTATTCCTCACCTGTTTTGACAAAATAAGCAATGGTACCGCTGATAACGGCTGTATCCGTTTCCGAAAGGTCAAGCTTTTGCTGCCATTCCACCGAGTCGGTGAAATAAGTAACGCTTACATTAAATGAAGCATCCGTTTCTGTTTTAGCCGTACCGGCCTCCAGCATATTTTCTCTCAGAAAAGCCTTCGAAGAACTATCGAAATTAATTTGTGTATTGATTGGCGCATCTGGCCCGAAGGATTTTATAGAGTAAATTTTACTTCCTTCTTTAATTTTTGCTTTAAGTTTTAATACATACTCGTTTCCCTTTCCCTCTTGCTGAACCGAAAATGTAACAGGTTTATCCTGGCTGATTGCGGAAAATGTTACCAGGTATACTGTAGCAAATAAAACCAGTCTTTGTAAAATTTTGTACATGCCGCTGATATTAAAAAACAAACGAGTTCTGAAAAAGAACCCGTTATATAATTAGCAGTTTAATTCATTTTTTATTTGATAGCAATATCAAAATTAACCGTTTTGGGGGGAAGACATTTTTTATCATCACAGGTCTGGTATTCGACATTACCTTTAAAGTTGGTTTTTACATTTGCCTTTAGTTTTATCTTCTGTACAAATGTCACGGTTTTAGAGTATTGGTTGGCTGAAACTCCCAGGTCTTTATCCTTCATCACTTCCATTTTACCAACTTCCTTTATCTTACCGTCAAGTGTAAAGAGTGGATTAGGAGTTATTGTAAAAGTAGTGGGGATAGCAATCGCATCTTCCGGCTGAACCTGGGAATAAAGATGCCAACCTGTTTGCATGGTGGCTACCATCTGAATCTCATAAGTTTTATCACCAACTTTTTGAGCCGAAAAAGACCAGCTTACAGGATTTAGTTGAGCCTGAAGCGATATTGTCAATAATACTGAAGCTATTAATACTGATAATTTCATGTTATTCAATTTCCAGGTACAAATTTCTAATTAAATCTTTATCTGACTTGTTAAAATCCTGCTACGATAACAAGATGAATCAAGACATTGTTTAGTTGTCAGGAAACCAGTTGCTCTGCCATCAGCATTGTTCTGATAATCTCCTGCCCGTCTGTATTTCCCAAAACAGGTGAACAGGCTCTTTCCGGATGTGGCATCATGCCAAATACATTGCGATTGGCATTACAGATGCCGGCAATATTGCGGGTGGAACCGTTGGGGTTTGATTCAGCAGTTATTTTCCCGTTTTCATCACAATAGTAAAAAATAACCTGCCCGTTTGATTCCAGCTCATTTAATGTTTTTTCATCTGCATAATAACGACCCTCGCCATGGGCTACCGGGATCTTATACGGTTTTCCGGTATCATTTGTTATATAAACATTCTTACAAACGAACTGCTGATTAGCATTTCTTAGCAGGGCACCGGGTAATAAATGAGATTCACACAATATCTGGAACCCGTTGCATACGCCAAACACCTTGCCCCCGGCGTTGGCAAACTCAATCACACTCTGCATCATCGGGCTGAACCGGGCAATAGCCCCGCAACGTAAATAATCACCGTAAGAAAAGCCACCCGGCAGGATAATACAATCTTCTGTATTGAAACTGCTTAAATCCCTGTCCTTATGCCAGAGCATGGTTACATCCTGCCCGAGATCGTATTTCAGGGCATCAAACATGTCCCTGTCACAATTTGATCCCGGAAAAACTACAACACCAAACTTCATAAATGATGAATATTAAATTGAGGCACAAAGATAACCCGGGCAAGCCAACTCTTTTCCACCTTTTACCAACCCGGCCCCCAGTATTGGTATGTAAGGATAAAGCCAACAGATAACCAGAAAAAAAGCTGTGGCACAATCCGGTAGGTAGCGTATAAATACATACTGGCATGAAAAGCCGCAAAGGGGATCGCCACAATCACCCAATTTTCAAGGCTGTTAGTACTGTTAATAAACGGAATAAAAAGAGCTCCCAACAGGTAGAGTAATAACAGGCTCCACCCCTTTCTTACCTGAATCAGCATCTTTCGCAGGTTATCCTGCACAAAATAACCTCCTGCCAAAAAAGGCATGACCAACAGAAAAGCCCCCCCGGCCAACCATAAGGAAGGAAGTAAAACAGGCATATCAATACTAAAGTGCGGCAACAGGTTTTGCCAGCTCCATTGGTCAGTAATAAAAAGATAAACAGCAAAGAAATAATAAGGAGTGGTAGCTCCCACTATACACAATAACCACTCTGCCAGGCGAAAGGGACGCATAACAGCAAGAGCAAGTATAATCCAGATGATGAAAGTGACAGAGGGGAAAAAAATAAAGGACCCAATACCCATAGCTAGACCGATATTGAAAATACTGCCCCGGGCATCAGGCTGGTTATACGTTTTGAACAAAGCCGATAAGATGAAAAGCAAAAAGGTATTAATGATAAGTGGCGCTGAAAAATAGTTCCACTCAGGAAACAAGGAAGTCAACAACAGGTAAGCCATACCGGGATACCAGGTCTGATGGCTAGTCATACGTTGGTGATTGATAAATCTTGTAAGAATGACGGCCTGAAGAAACAATAATCCTACAGCCAACAAAGGGTATATTACGGGATTGGTGTTACCGGCAGGAGCAAGATAGCGGATAATCTCCCTAAACAATAATCCATCTTCATTATTAGGTACCGGGATATGAGGATGCAGGAAAGCAGGAATTTTTATTAAAACCCCAAATACCAGCAACAAAAATATGTTTGCCGGGCTTTTCTGTTTAAATATGCCTGTCACGGATAATGGACGGTATTATTTAGTTCTGTGTGTAATCTATTTTGGCAAAGCAAATATAGTTACGATAGATACAGGGAACAATCATTTGGCGGGCACTTACCTGTTTTCCATATTTCGGCATGAACTCATAGCCTTTATCAAGGTTCTTTAATGTAGGGTTACGGGTTAATTCTCCCGCAGGGGTAAGACTAAAGTCTGTCAATAAGTTGTTCCTTCTTTCCTGCTGGTTGAATAAAAAGTGAAGTTGCCCTCCTGTATTCATTACCTGGTAAGAAACCCTGTCATCTGAGTCATCATCAAACTGGCTTTTCCCAATCACATTATCCCATTCCAGTTGTCCTTTATTGTCAAAAGACAGTACAGCAATATTATCGGCATGGTAGCGTACAGCCTGGTTGGTGTTCATGCGGCTTCCCCACCACATATTGCGGTAATAAGGTGAGTAGTACCAGCTGTTCAATCCTCCAAAATACGGTGAACCATACAGGTAATCCCATCGGTTCCAGTTATTGAAACGGGAGGTAGTATAATAGGCTTCTCCGGCTATGATAAAGCCGCCATCCTTACGGGTAATGATATTGCGGATAAAATAATCATTGAAAGCCATTTTCACACTGGCATCTCCCCTTGCATCTTTTCGGAATTC
Source organism: uncultured Chitinophaga sp. (assembly GCA_964634265.1). GTDB lineage: Bacteria > Bacteroidota > Bacteroidia > Chitinophagales > Chitinophagaceae > JJ008. Next base: position 189,862 of record CAZWIM010000001.1, read on the forward strand.
ATCTGTGAAAGTGTGAGTAGCTTCCATTACTGGTTGTGAAGTTGTTTTATCCCACACATAAAAATAAAAACCGTCTACATTGCCCCTTCTTTCCTTATAATAAAATGAAGTAAGAAGATACCGCTTGTTGGGATTATCCACTTTAATATGTATCTCATCCAACCAGGTTTTCTCAATATTGAGTTCCTTCGCCATCAGCGTATCAGCCTGTGCATGTTTTATTACAAAAAAAGCCCTGCTGATATTATCGTTGTTCGTTCTTTCAAATTTGCTGAATATGAGGTCGCCTTCATTATCCAGGTTAAAGTCGCCCAAAAATTCATTTCGCTCTTCCATTGGAATGGTGAGACGGCTTTTTTTCAGCAATTCCAGCTTATCGTTCATCAGCATAGTTGTCATCACATATACTTTCCGGTTGCGGCTGTTGATCTTGAATACTGACAACCGGCTTTTGTCTTCACTGCTCAAAACAGTATAAATTTTATTATTGGCCGCAAATCCGATATGGGTGGTATCCAGCTCGATTATATCGCCTATCTTATTACCCATACCATCAATTTTGGAGGCTACACAGTACACCACATTCTTTTTCTGGTATTGGTAAATCATGTAACAAAAATCCTGGTAGGGAAAAAAATCAGCATTGATCATCCTGTCATTATCTGGTACATAGTCCTGTTCCACTTTGGCAATCTGTTGCATTTCGTTATCCAGCACTACTATCCAGTTCTTGTTCCTGACATTTTTATAGATCAGGAAATTGCCATTGATTTTTCCTGCTATCTCAAAATTCATACGCCTGGAGTCTTCCTTATCGGGTTCAGAATAAACTATTTTCTGGGCAGGAGCAGAAAATCCGGCACAAATGGTCAACAACAGCAGTATCCATCTACAATGAGACATAATAATCTGATTTTTTGCTGATTAAAGTTACAGGTACTTCCTCAAAACCGGGTCTTGTTTTTACACAGATGCCATTTTTTAGCATTTTACATGTAGTAAACAAATTTTATTCCCTTTTCGAAAAAACACAGTTTATCCCCATTTGTTTCAAATGACGATACAGAAAGTTTTGTAGGTTGCCTGCAAGAAACCATTTTTGCCTATACATTTGTATATTGTCTTTTATCAAACATGATAAATGCCGCTGCTGTCCATATCACAAAACCTATGAACGGCCAGGTAATCCAGGAATAAACCATAACCACAGAAAGTGAAAACACCGACCAACAGAGTCACCGCAGCCGGATTGATTATTGCCCTTGGAATCATTTACGGAGATATCGGAACATCCCCACTCTATGTTTTAAATGCTATAACAAAGGGCCGGACTATCTCCGAAGAACTTGTTTTGGGTATATTATCCTGCGTAATATGGACGCTGACACTTCAAACAACGGTTAAGTATGTTATCCTTACACTTAAGGCTGATAACCGGGGAGAAGGAGGGATATTTTCCCTTTACACATTAGTCAGAAGAAGAAAAAAATGGCTGGTTATTCCGGCTATGTTAGGTGGTGCAGCTTTGCTGGCAGATGGTATGATAACTCCGCCAATTTCTGTCACTTCGGCTATAGAAGGTTTGCGCCAGATTTCTGCTTTCAACACCATCACCACTGGTGAAATTGTTGCTATTGTAATTGGCATTTTAACCGTTCTTTTTTTCTTACAACAATTTGGAACAGCTTCCATTGGTCGTTTGTTTGGCCCTATGATGAGCATTTGGTTTCTAATGCTGGCAGTATTGGGTTGTATGCATTTGTTTGATGACCTGAGTGTATTCAAAGCATTTAGTCCTCATTATGCAGTAGCTCTTTTAAAATCCGATGGTGGACAAGGCTTCTGGATACTAGGCGGCGTTTTCCTTTGCACAACCGGGGCTGAAGCGTTATATTCTGATTTGGGGCATTGCGGAAAATGGAACATCCGCTATTCCTGGATATTTGTAAAAACCTGTTTAATATTAAATTACCTCGGACAGGGCGCCTGGTTATTAAGCCATTTGAAAGGTCAGGTGATAACCGCAGAAATGATTGATACTGGCTTTAATCCTTTTTACAGTGTGATGCCACAGGAGTTTAAAATAATCGGTATTGTAATTGCAACAATGGCAGCGATTATAGCAAGCCAGGCATTAATTTCAGGCTCATTTACGCTTATCAGCGAAGCACTGCGGCTAAACCTGTGGCCTAAGATGAGAATTAATTATCCTTCAGAAGAAAGAGGACAACTATTTGTACCGGGTGTAAACTGGATATTGTTTGTTGGCTGTGTTGGTATTACACTTTATTTCCAGAAAGCTTCCAATATGGAATCGGCCTACGGACTGGCCATTACACTTTGTATGATAGCAACGTCAATTCTTTTTGCCAACTACCTGGTATTACACCGGGTAAAATCAATTTTGGTATACTTATATCTGACCGTTTATCTGAGTATTGAACTTTCATTTCTTTTTGCCAATCTCGATAAATTCAGTCATGGTGGTTATGTAACATTGATTGTTGGTGGTATCCTCTTTATGGTTATGTATGTGTGGTACAGAGCAAGAAAAATTAAAAACCGCTACGTAGAATTTGTACGTATGGAACATTATGTACCTAAAATTCAGGAATTAAGTAATGATAAATCAGTGCCGAAATATGCTACTCATCTTGTTTATATGACAAGTGCAAACAATCCCAAAGAAATTGAGCATAAAATCATTTATTCTATTCTGAATAAAAAGCCTAAACGAGCCGATATCTACTGGTTTGTACATATTGATACACTAGATGACCCGTATACCTGTGAATATAAAGTGGAACATATTATTCCTAACGATATTATAAGAATAGACTTCCGGTTAGGCTTCCGCATGGAGCCAAGAATAAACCTGATGTTCCGCAAAGTGGTTGAGGACCTTGTAGCCAATAAAGAAGTAAATATTATCAGCCGTTATGAAAGCCTTGCCAGTACCGGTACAGTGGGCGATTTCCAGTTTATGGTGATGGAAAAATACCTGAGCCAGGACAATGAACTTCCGTTTATTGAAAGGGTCATCATGAAGTTCCATTTCTGGCTCAAAGAGCATAGCCTCTCTGAAGAAAAAGGCTTCGGGCTTGACCTTGCTAATGTTACCGTGGAAAAATTCCCGTTAATCGTGGCCCCTGTTACCAATCTTAAGCTTAAGCGGGTAGAATAAGAAAGTATCCGGTTTTCTATTTAGTTGTTTAATTTCAACAGGTAAACCAAATCTGACTTGCCCAACCTCATCTGGTATATTCTTGCCGGTATTGCCGGCCTTTCTGTTCTTGCCTATTTATTGCAGGAAAGGCTGATCTTCAAACCTGAAAAACTAAAGCAGGACTTTGAGTTCAAATATGATGCACCTTTTAAAGAATACTTCTTTGATATTGAACCCGGTGTCAGAATAAACGGACTTCATTTCTTCCGGGAAAATCCCAAAGGCCTGATTCTTTACTTTCATGGCAACACAAGAAGCATAAAAGGCTGGGCCCGGTATGCCAAAGATTTTTACCGTTATGATTATGATGTGCTGCTGGTAGATTACCGTGGTTTTGGTAAAAGCACCGGTAAAAGAAGCGAGAAGGAAATGCTGGGCGATATGCAGTTTATTTATGATAAACTAAAAGAACGATATGCTGAAAATCACCTCATTGTTTATGGCAGAAGTATGGGCAGTGGTTTTGCCACTAAACTGGCGTCTGACAATAATCCGAGGTACCTGATCCTTGATGCCCCTTATTTTAATTTTTTAAAAGTAATAGAACGGTTCCTGCCGATACTGCCGGTAAGGATTGTATTGCGTTATCACCTGAGAACAGATATTTGGATTACAAAAGTAATTTGCCCGGTTTATATTATTCACGGTACAAAAGACTGGCTGATACCTATTCGCCATAGCGAATCATTACAAAAGATCAATCCACGAAAAATTACACTTATCCGGATACATGGTGGCGGCCATAATAACCTCCCATCTTTTGACGAATATCACAACTTCATCCGGGACATTCTGAAATATTGAGATTATTGCCCCCCAATTGTTAAGGATTGTTTAATTGACATTACTCCTTGTTAACATGGACTGCTATTTGAACGTACTACATGAAAACGGAGGTGTTTATGAAATTAAAACTCTACACTCTATTAATTACAGGAATAAGTCTTTTAGTCATCTCCTGCAAGACAGCCAGCAAGATGTATGAGAAAGGGAATTATGATGAAGCTGTTGAACTGGCGGCAAAAAAACTGCAAAAAGACCCCGATGATCCCAAATTACTTAACATCATTCAGAGTTCCTATCGCTATGCAGTGAACGATCATGAAAGCCGGATCAGTGATTATGCTCAAAGCAATAATGAACTTAAATGGGAGTGGATGTACAATGAGTACGTTTCTCTTCAAAGAATGTATGATGCCATTTATAAGGTTCCCGCAGTCTTTGACCTTGTTAAGCCAGTGAATTACTCATCTTACCTGGTTACGTACAGCGAAAAAGCTGGTGAAATAAGATATGAAAGGGGAATTGCATTCATGCAGCGTTACGATAAACAAAGCTACCGCAATGCCTACCGGGAGTTCCAGGCTGCCCTGCGTTTCAAACCCGGTGATCTTGATGCTACTTTAAAATTGAATGAAGCGTATGAATTTGCTGTTACCAATGTGATAGTTCTGCCCATGCAACAGCAAGGCGGTTACGTTTATAGTTCTTATTCACCAGACGGCGACAACCTTGATGATCAGCTGATAAGAAACCTGCAATACAACAGTGGCAATGAATTTATACGGTTTTATTCCGCCTGGGATGCCAGGAGTAAGAACATAAGAGTTGATCAACAACTTGAAATGAGAATGGCGGCTTTAAACATTGGCCAGTTCCGCGACAATCTATCCAGGAGAAAAGCAACAAAGGAGATTGTCGTAAAAGAGATTGTTTACAAACCTGATTCAGTAGTAAGAGAATACGCAAAAGTATCTGCTGATATTACCACCACAAGAAGAGTGATGCAATCGGATGCCACCCTGCAGATAATTGTTAGAGATGAACAGGGAATACGGGTTTGGAGTGATAATATTTCTTCCACCTATAACTGGTCAACCGAATTCACTACGTACAGGGGAGACGAAAGAGCCCTGAGTGAAAACGATAAACAACTGGTGAACAGAAGAAGGGATTTTCCTCCCGGTGAAAACGAAATTATCCGCTGCCTGCTGGAAGAAATCAGCAATAACAGCTTATACAGAATAAAGAATTATTTCAGCAGATCATAATCCAGCCATGAATTACAGGTAAAAAGGACATGCCAATCATGTCCTTTTTCTTTTCATCTTTGCAACGAAAATGAAAAAAAAGAAAATAATAAAGTGGCTGAAAATTACAGCCATCGTTTATATACTTGGCGGAGTGTCGCTATATTTTCTGCAGAATGCAATTTTATTTCACCCGGTCAGACTTAACAGGTCATATAACTATACATTTCCTGAACCTCACAAAGACATAAGTATACCGTTAAATGCCAAAGACACCCTTAACCTCGTTGACTTTGCTAGTACAGACACTATCACCAAAGGAGTTGTTCTTTACTTTCATGGAAACAAACGAAATATCTCCTGGTACGCAAAGTACATCCCTTACTTTACCAGGCATGGCTACCAGGTATTAATGATTGATTATCCCGGTTTTGGCAAAAGCACTGGAAAACTAACCGAAAAAAAACTCTATGACTGGGCGCTACAGGTCTACCGCATAGCCATCAAAAGATTCGCCGCTGATAGCATCATCATTTACGGAAAAAGTATGGGTACCGGCATTGCAGCCCAACTGGCTTCAGTGAGAGATTGTAAAAGATTAATACTTGAAACGCCTTATTACGACTTTCCGGCAGTGGTACAACATTACTTACCAGTATACCCTGTTCGTTGGTTGTTGAAATACCAGCTTCCCACTTACCAGTATCTGCAGGATGTAAATGCCCCGGTTACCATTTTTCATGGTACTAAAGACAGGATTGTAACTTATAAGAATGCAAAAAAACTGTTTAAGCACCTGAAAGCCAAAGATGAACTGGTTACCATCAAAGGTGGTAGCCACAACAACCTGTTCACTTATCCCGAAACCATAAGCAAGCTGGATTCCTTGCTCAGGCTTCCATAAAATACCTCAAATGTGGTATTGTGGCCACCAGATGTCAAGTATATATTTGCCGGATGAATTTCAGGTTGTTCATACCATTGCTTTTTTTATGTTTTGGCGCCAGGGCGCAAATGCCACTGACTTATGAGCAGTTGTTAGAGAACACTCCTGAGATAAATTTCACAGACAGCCTTTTAATTGATGCTCAAATCAAAGAAATACCGGCACTGGATTCTGCATCGGTAAGAAAATGGTTCAACTCCATTTTGCCTGCTGGCAGTAAAAACAGGTTAAAGAACAGAACCTATGCCACAGTAGGTAAAATCACTTCACAAGCCAATTTTGATCTCTTTGTTTTGCTGGAAGAGAAAAAAAGGGCTGACAGCTCAGGTGTGCAGGTCGTTTATTTTATTACCCTCAAAAAAGACGGTCAATTTATAGCTAAATTGGAAGCAGCCGTTAACGGTGAAAAAAAACAATCTGGCTATAACATCACTTCCCTGCTTTGTAAGGATTACAAGATCGTACAGGATTCAAGAATAACTGTCAATGACAAGTCATACACCGATATGACTTATTACAAAATAAATGGTGGAGGAAGATTTATTTTATATCCGAAAGAATAAGCTATTCCTCCAATGTCACCTTTGATTTGCCAACTTTCAGTTTGTAACCAACTCCGATTTTTAAAGCATAGTTTCTGTCGGTGTGGCTCACCGGAAAATCATAACAAACCGGGTAATCATATTCTTTAACTATTTCACGAAGTATTTCATGAACCGATTTACCAAAAGGCCTGTCAGTGTCTTTCGTTTCTGTGAATCCACCAAAGATCAACCCCGCCAGCCTTGCCAATTTACCGCTTCGCTTCAATTGATGAAGCATACGGTCAATATTATATAGCTGCTCTCCCACATCCTCCAAAAAAAGTATTTTACCCCTTGTTTTAATATCCGAGCCAGTTCCAACCAGGTGCGCCAGCAAAGCAAGGTTGCCGCCAACAAGCTCTCCTACTGCCTCTCCTTTTCTGTTGAACTCATGAATTTCACATTTATATCTCTGCTTCTTCCCCTCAAGGGTATTTTTCAATGACCGGACAAATTCATTCTTAAATCCCTCTTCATTAAACGCTGCGGCCATAGGTGCATGTAAAGAAGAAATATAGTAGTTGGAATAGATGTGTGAATGAAGTATAGTAACGTCGCTATAACCAACTATCCATTTCGGCTTCTTCCGGAATTTTGTAAAATCTATTTTATCAATAATTCTGCCGGTACCATACCCTCCCCTTGCACAAAGCACCACTTTCACTTCATCATCATCCAGCATTTGCTGAAAATCTGTTAACCGGTCCTTATCTGATCCTGAAAAATAGGTTGATGAAGCTCCGCCGACGGTATTGCCAATTTTAACCTTGTAGCCCCATTCCTGCAAAATATGCAGACAGGTTTGCACTTTCTCCATCGACATATATCCGGCGGGACAAACCAGCCCGATAGTATCTCCTTTCTTTATATAAGGCGGAATCTTGATCATAAATTATCTGTTTTTATTTTTCTGCGTTTTTCTTCTGCAATAATAAGTTGTTGTAATTCTTTCGTAACATAATAATCGGGCACATTTCCCGGTTTCAGTAAAGGATCAGGTATATACCAGTTGTATTTAGAAAAAACTTTCTTCAATTCCTCATCTTTAAAATCATAACCCAGCCTTGCATAATTCAGATTCCTGTAAAGCCTGAGTTGTGCATCTGTCAGTTTGCTGACCGAAGCCTCCACAGAATCACCCCATATCATATCCATCATTCCCTTAAAATCATTTTGTTCTTTATTGTCACACCATAGGTTTATCTCATTATGCAAATTCCAGAAATGAATTGTAAGGTCTTCTGCTGGTTTGAATCCTGTCGTTCTCAATTGCAACTTCCCTTTCCGGAGATAAACCATCTTAAGCTTTGCCTTATCTTCTGCCATATATGGTAAGGGGAAACTGTTTTTGCTAATTTTTCCAATCCCGATAACCTGCCATGGCGACAAAGAATGTCCAAATGAAGACGGCACTGAAAAATAACTGTCATCACCCATATCAATATTCAATTCAAAATCCTCAATGGCACTGTTAGCCCAGGTGGTACCTGTTGTCAGCCGGTAATCAAAATCCTGTTTTGCCTCTACCGAACCTCCTCCTTTGTATATATAGCTATGTCGGATGACAGTAATGCCTTTCGTAAACTTTACAGTAAAATGGTAAACAAAATCATAGCCTTCCGCAACCTTTGAGTTCACTTTGAAGCCTGTCTCTTCTAATTTAGCTACTTTGTATGGCAGCAATTTATCGCCAACCATCACCATGAAATCTTTGATAAAAGGATGCTTCGCTTCTTCATCCGATACATCTCCCACTGCTGGTGGTGTAACAAAGCCTACTGTCAGTTCCCGTTCAGTGCCCGGATTAAAAAATTCAAAGTAGATATTCACCTGCATCCAGTCGCCTTTTCTGTCAAGATTCAGTATTTCCTTTTTTAAACGGATCGTTGTTTCTTTCAGCGGCACTAATGTATTGCCCATTGCATAAAAGACGCCGTCATTAGCTCTAGCCTGACTCAGCGATAGTACGAGCAGTATCAATATGAATTTTCTCATGATTGGCCGGTTTATGGTTTAGGCCTAAAGTTATCTGAAATCATGCTTTTGGGCAATGATGGCTATTCCGGTATTTTTGCAGGCTAACAAAGTGAGATTATTGATGAGCACCCCGAAAAGATATTTAGTCACCTCTGCACTGCCTTATGCCAATGGTTTAAAGCATGTTGGCCATCTTGCCGGAGCTTATATACCGGCTGATATTTATGTCCGTTACCTGCGGGCACAAAAAAGAGATGTGGTGTTTGTTTGCGGCAGTGATGAACATGGTACGGCTATCCCAATCCAGGCAACCAAAGAAGGAACAACACCCCGTGCAATTATTGATAAGTACCATGAAGCCATGAAACAGGACTTTGAAGACCTGGGCATTAGCTTCGATATATATCACCGTACCAGCGAACCGATTCACCATGAAACTGCCCGGGAGTTTTTTACTTATCTCCATGACCGTGGTGAATTGGAAACAAAAGAAACAGAACAATATTTTGATGAAGAAGCTAAAACCTTTTTAGCCGATCGTTATATCAAAGGCACCTGCCCTAATTGTGGCAGTGACCGGGCATTTGGAGATCAGTGTGAATCATGCGGCAGAACACTTAGCCCTGATGAACTGATCAACCCCGTCAGTACTTTAAGTGGTAAACCACCCGTAAAAAAAAGAACAACGCATTGGTACCTGCCATTGGGCAAGCATGAACAATTTCTGAGAGAATGGATACTCAGCCAGCATAAAGATGACTGGAGAACAACCGTTGTAGGCCAGTGTAAAAGCTGGATCGAAGGTGGTTTACAGTCCAGGGCTGTTACCCGTGACCTTGACTGGGGAATAAAAGTTCCGCTGAAAGAAGCGGAAGGTAAAGTGTTATACGTTTGGTTTGATGCACCGATTGGTTACATCAGTGCCACCAAACAATGGGCTATTGATAATAAAAAAGAATGGGAACCTTACTGGTACGATAAGGATACCAAACTGGTTCATTTCATTGGCAAAGACAATATTGTTTTCCATTGCATCATTTTCCCCATCATGCTGAAACTGCATGGAAATATTTTACCGGAAAATGTCCCTGCCAATGAATTCCTGAATCTCGAAGGTGATAAAATGAGTACCAGCCGTAACTGGAAGCTGGATATGCGGGATTATATCACAGACTTTGTAAAAAAAGAAAACCTGCCTACCGGACAGGCAGGTGGCGGCGGGCAATGTGTGGATATGCTGCGTTATTACCTTACACAAATTGCGCCTGAAACAAAAGACAGTGAGTTTACCTGGAAAGGTTTCCAGGATGCAGTGAACAGTGAACTGGTCTCCATCTTTGGAAATTTTGTGAACAGGACTTTTGTGCTGATGCATAAACTGTGCAATGGTAAAGTGCCCGTTTTTCATAATGATATTATTGATGAACTCGACAAACAACTCATTTCAGATATTGCTGCAGCTAAAGAAAAAGTAGAATCCTTACTGGAACAATACAAGTTCAGAGAAGCACTGTTTGAAGTAGTAGACCTTTCCCGCAAAGGCAATAAATACATGCAGGAAAAACAACCCTGGATCATTGCCAAAACCTTAGCTGAAAAACCAGAGGATCAAAGACAGATTGATAATTGCCTTCATCTTTGCCTGCAGCTTACGGCCAATCTCGCTATACTTATTAATCCGTTTCTACCCAATACAGCCAAAAAAATGCTGTATATGATGAAAGTGGTGGATAAAATACTGGATTGGGAAAATGCCGGGAAACTAAAACTTTTGAGTCCCGGCTACAACCTGCGGGCACCTGAATTATTATTCAGAAAAATCGAAGACAGTGAAATTGCTGAACAAATAGAAAAATTAAAAGCCGGATTGATTAAACCTGGAGTGACTACTAAAATGGAAGAAATAAAACAACCTGCTGGCAAACCTGAGATCGTTTATGATGATTTTGCCAAACTTGAATTGAAGGCAGCCACTGTAACAGCCTGCGAAAAAGTGGAAAAAGCGGATAAGCTATTGAAACTGGAAGTTGATCTCGGAACCGAAAAAAGAACTATCGTTTCAGGTATAGCCCTGCATTATAAAGCGGAAGAAATGGTGGGCAAACAAGTTATTGTTGTAACCAATCTTGCTCCAAGAAAAATGAAGGGGATTGAAAGCCAGGGAATGATTCTGACTGCGGAAGACAGCAATGGAAAGTTACAACTCCTTAAACCTGAAAATCCGGTATCACCGGGTTCAAACGTTAGCTAAATCGTAAAAATTTGCAAAAGCCCTGCTTATTCATCACAAAGCGGGGCTTTTTCATTTACAGCCCGTATAAATTGGTAAATTCACTTCAAAATAAATTAGTACTTGCCCGTACGCTTCATCAGGAAAACAATTAAAATAACAGGATTCATTATCGGTATCCTTGCGGCATTACTATTGGGATTTCATCTCTGGTTCAGAGCCCATGCCAAAGACATAATTGAAGATCTCGTAGCAACCCGGTCAAAAGGAAAAATAAATCTTAAGATCCAAAAACTGCGATTTGGGTACTTCAGCAATAAAATTGAATTAGAAAAAGCTGTTTTTTTTAATACTGACTCTGTAGCCACCTCTACCTCCTACAGGTTTTACATTGATAAACTGAAGATGAAAGGGAAAGGCTTAATACAACTTTTATTCAGTAAAGAATTATTTATTGACTCCCTCTCGCTTGATAATCCGGTTATTGAAGTAAACAGGGTAAATACTGCTGTCAGGTCAGGAAAAAGAAAAGAAGTATCAATACCGGAGGAAATGGGTAAAATTTATTCTTCCATCCAGGATGCGATTAATGTTTTACAAGTTAAAAAATTTCAGCTTGAAAATGCCACTTTCATTTTAGCCAATAAGACTGAGCCTGACCAACGACCTGTTCGTATTACTAACCTGCACCTTGATATTGACAACCTTCAGGTTGACAGCAGCAAATCCCGGGTGAATGAAAAAATGTTTTTTAGCGATAATATCACTTTGCGGACACAAAACCAGGAAATTACATTTCCGGATGGCCGGCATAAACTCAGCTTCAGCCGTTTTAAAATTAATTTAAAAAACAAATTGGTTGAATTTGACAGTTGCACCATCGCCGCTACAAGAACAGACAATACTGCTTCCTCATTCAATATTTTTTTTGATGCTCTGCTGATGACCAATATTGACTTTGATACATTATACCGCCATGAGGTCATAAAAGCAGACTCTGTTTATTGCGTAAATCCAAAATTCAGCCTGTTGGCTGTCAGCGATACCAAAAGCGGTATAAAGAAAAACCCGCCCAGGCTGGAAAATATTATTCAGCAATTAACCGGCGACCTGGATCTGAATCATGTAGTTGTGGCTAATGCTGATTTTAATATCCAGACAATAAAGGATGGAGTGCCCAATTCTTTTGTATTCAGCAATAATAATTTTGAAATGGATGGGCTCAATATTAATAAAGAAGCCGAAAAACCGCTGAAGGTAAAAAGCTTTACCATGGCCATCCGTAATTACGAAAATTTCATAAAAGACAGTACTTACAGCATACAATTCGACAGTATTCTTTTCAGAAATGACAAATTGATACTGAGCAGGTTTGTTTTTAACAAACTGAATAACGGGAAAGTAATAAATACATTCAGCATTCCTCAATTCAACTTATCCGGCCTTTCCTGGAACGATCTCGTATTTGAAAGAACATTCAAAGCAGATGCTGCTACCATGTACAAACCATATATCCGTTATTCTGCAGTAACAGGAAGAAAGAATAAAAGGAATATTTTTCAATCGCTTGCAGCAGTAAATGAGTTCATGGACCTGAAACAACTGGACGTTATAAATGGTACGATTGATCTTACATTAAAGGAGGATTTGAAAATTCAGCTTGAAAATGCCACATTCTCTGTAAGCAGCCAGTCATTATTATCTTCTACGAGACTCTCAGGTATCAGAAATTCGTTGGGCGGGCTTTACTTCGAAGATGGCATAATACAAACAGGGGATCTGTCAATAAAAATGAAGGGGATCAGGTATAACGGGACTGATGAAAGCTTTACAGCCAGTGATATTGCAGTGAAGTCACAGAAAAAAAACTTAAACATTATCCTTTCAGATGTCCGGGTAAAGGAACTACAGGCAAATGAAGTGACTGGAAACATTTATGCAAATGGCCTGACCTGGCAAAAAGGATTATTGAAACTGGAACCCGAAATACTGACAGAAAACAAAAAAAAATCAGGGGCCATAATTGATATTACAAATATTAAAGGCAGCAACACTATCATAGATATTAGTACCCGTAACAAGAAAATTCAAGGAAATCTAAATACGCTATTATTACAGGAGTTCGTAAAAGATCCTGAGAACAAGCTTAGGCTGGAAGGATTGGCAATTAACGGCGATAACCTGCAGGTAAGCGGTGGTTCAACCGATCTTTTAATGAAAAATTACGCCTTTATAGATGGTGAATCATCACTTGCATCACAGGTTAGCCTGAGGCAAACAGCCGGAAGCATCAAAATAGATATGACTGTGCCGGAAATAAAATTTATTACACATATCAAAACCTTATTAAATAACAAGCTTCTGATTGATGAAATTTCAGCTTATAAGCCAGTTATTAGCCTACAAAGTATTGATTCAAATAATAACAGCAGTTTATCCAAGCCTTTACCAGCCGTTTGGGTTGGGAAAATAAAACTTCAGCAGCCTTCAGTAATTATTCAAAATAGAGACATAAAAGAGAATATTATTTTTCAATGGGAAGGAAAGGAAAAAGAGTTCAATTCGATTCTATTCAATGATGTAAGCATAAACGAAAAGGCAACTGCCATCAGCAGTTCTGTTTTCTCCGCCTCTGATATTAAGCTTAAGACACCAAACGGAAAATTATTTACTTCAGGAAACGCTACAGGTTCCGGAACACTTAATAATATATTGCTGCAGTATAACAAAGGCGATAAATTAAAGTGGTCTGCCTTGCTGTCCGGATTTCTATGTAATAAGTTAGTGTTGTATAACGTGGGAAAAAAAGAAGGCAGCCTTGCTATTGAATCTATTAATTTGAAAAATATTCAGCTCAATTCAGGCTTCCTGAAAAATTTGCAGAACATTACAGAAACCAACAAGGATTTTGAAGTAAAACAATTCACCGGTAGCTATATTGATAGTGCAACAATTGCAAAATGGACAAACGCTAATTTCGAAAGATCAACCAAAACCATAACCCTTGATTCATTTTCTTACCAGCCATCCCTGCCAAGAGATTCCTTTCTTGCAAAACAGATTCACCAGGTTGATTATATAACCGCAAAATCCGGAGTTATTGAAATAAGTCCTTTCGATGTTAATCAATTTCTCAATAAGAACGAATTCAGAGCCGGTAAAGTAATTATAGAAGATTTTTTCTTTACAGATTATAAAGACAAACGGCTGCCATTCAATGCAGGCATCATCAAGCCACTGCCTGTCAGGATATTAAAAAAAATCCAATCGCTGATTTCTGTCGATACAGTTTTTCTGAATAATACTGCAGTTGAGTATACAGAAATAATGAACACAGCTGGTAAAACACTGTTTGTTCCGGTAACCCGGATAAATGCAAGATTAATAAACCTGAAAAACTACCAGATAAAACAGGATGACAGTCTCGACATACAATCGACCGGTTATTTGCTTGATACTTTATGGGTAAAGCTTAAAGTAAAACAATCTTATACCGATTCATTGGAAGGATTCCGGATGACCGTGCAGGCCAAACCTGCTGACCTGCGCCTGCTCAATCCAATTTTTATACCTGCCGCTTCTATGAAATTAGAATCAGGCAATCTTGATACCCTGAATCTGCAGGTAACAGGCCGTGAATATCTTGCACAAGGCGAAATGCAGTTATTTTATCATGATCTGAAGATAAGTTTATTGAAAGACGGAGATACATCAAAAAGGTCATTTGGAGACCGTATTAAAAATTTTATTGCAAATAATTTTGTTATAAGAAAAAGAAACAAATCAAGAATCACTCCTGTTTTTTTTATTCGTAACCGTGATAAATCTGCTGTCAACTATCTTGTAAAAATTGTTCTTAATGGTTTTCAGGCAAGTATCGGTGCAAAAAATGACCGGAAAGAAATGAAGAAAAACCGTCTCGAACTGAAGAAGAGGCGGCTACCAGCCATAGAGGCCGATTAAATCTGCAAAAAAGAATGATGAATGGGTAAACAGATTTATGTATCTTAAGTTACCAATTACACCTTACCGTTTTATGCTGATCAAAAAAATATTGCTTTGTTTTTTCCTAAGCCTCATCAGTTTACTAAGCTTCAGTCAAACCCAGGATGATTTCAACACAAGACTATCTGACATATATTCAAACGCCGCTGACAAGAAAAAGGCCCTCACTTTAGCCAGGGAACTATTTAATATAGTGGAAAAAAAGAAGGACTTGCAGACCTATTCCAATTATTACCTTTTAAAAAACATTTTTGAAAACCAGGCGCCGGATGCAGCTCTCGCAAAAGCCTGTGAAGAAAAAGCAGAAAAACTGATGAATGCAATGGTAGGCCTGAATAATGAAATGAAGGCTGACACCAGTAACCCCGCCATGGCATGGGCAACCCATTATTTTCCGGCACTGTTCAAAAATGAAGATCCCGATAATGCCAGCAAGGCTCTTGCTTTCTTGAACAGAAATCCTGAATTGAAAAATTTTACCAACTATACTTATATCGGATATTCATTTGAAAGAAATAATGATTTTCTAAAAGCCAAAGAAAACTACGAGGAGGCGTTGAACTATGTAACAGATGAAAAAAAAGATTATCACTCCTATCTTTTTTATACAAATTTTCTTACCCGTACCGGCGATTACCTCAAAGCAGATGAGTTCATCCGTAAAATGGAAAAGCTTTCAGGGGAAGCCAATGATTTTTTTAAAGACGGATACAGGTCTGAAGCGATGTCTGCAAGAGTAGTTTATTACCTGAATATAGGAGACTATCAATCTTATGTTCAGGCTTCAGAAAAAAATTACGAGTACTTCTCTGCCCAGTGGCATAAGACTAATAAAACAGCCTGTGACCCCTACCCCGGTATAAAACTGGTCAACGCTGCCTTTGGTAAGGAAATGTTGCGGGAATACGATATAGCAGAAAAACTCTGGAAAAGCCGCGACTCCGCCAATTATGTGTGGGTGAATTGTTATAACAAAACATACCCCAATGCAAAATATTACCCCATTTCCATGTACCCCGTTTATTTAATCAAAAGAGGGAAACATAAAAACTTACCGAAGCCTGCCTCATTTTTTATAAAGGAAACAGAAGATCACTATAACAGTTATAGTAAATATGCTGATCTGAGTGCTACGGTTGCCAAAGCAACACAACTCGGTTTTTTGGGCAGTGATAACTATCCTTCTCTTTTCAATGAGATTATGGCAAAAGTGAAGCAGACACATGATTTCAGGGAGTCAACCACACCGTTTTCCAATTATGCCTACTTCAGAATGAGGGACAGAAACTTTAATGAATCTCAAAAAACATACAATGAACTTTTTGCCCTGAATATTGACTGGATCAACGACATTATTTTCACTTTCGGAGAAAAAGCTTTTGTCACCTTCTACAACGCAAAACTGAAAGAAGGATATGATAATTATCACAGCTTTGTAAAGTTGCTGAATGAAAAAACGCCGGTATTATACGGGAATGCTGCAGTACAGGCTTATAATAACCTGCTTTTTACAAAATCAATTGCCTTAAAGGGAACACAAAAAAGAAAAGAAGCCTTCCTGAAAACAAATGACGCCGCTGTAACAAAACTATATGATGCATGGATTGAGAAAAAGCAACAACTGATCCGGCAGTATATGAAAAAAGATAATCCTTCTGAAACTGACACCAGCAGCCGGGTTAATGAAACATTGCTAAAATCACTGCAGAATGAGGTAAACCAGCTCGAAAATGAGCTCACTGTTAAAGCTAAAGATTTTAAGAAATTATTGAAACTAAATCCACCTGACTGGAAGGAAGTAAAGGAAAAATTAAAAGAGGGAGAAGCTGCCATAGAGATTGTACGCTTCCAATGGCGTGACCAGGTTTATTACTCCGATACAGCGTACTATGCTGCTTACATCATTACCAAAGACAGCCAGTACCCGGAAGTAGTATACCTGCCCGATGCTGCGGCAGACATGGACAACAAATTTTATAAGCTATACAAAAACAATATCCGTCTGAAGCTGAATGACAAAGAATCTTATAATCATTACTGGAAAGCCATCAGCGAAAAACTAAACAACATTTCAAAAATTTATTTCTCCCCGGATGGCATTTATCATCTTATTAATATTAACACATTAAAGAACCCGGTTACAAACAAATTTATCGTTGATGAATTAGAAATCCATTCCACTACATCAACAGCGGACATTGCATTTTCAACAGCCGGTGAAGATGCAATCGGTAACGCTGTTTTGTTTGGGCGGCCAACATATAAAACAAACAATGAACTAATAGTATCAGCAGGAACAAATGAGACAACCCGTTCTTTTGTAAACAACTTTCGGAATAATAGTGTAACAGACCTGCCCGGCACAGAAGAGGAAGTCTTAGCCATCAAAAAAGAATTGGAGTTGAAAAAGATTGGCGTAATGCAATATGTAAAAGAACAGGCCACTGAAGATAAAATGTACCAACTTAACAGTCCCGGAATTTTGCATATTGCCACTCACGGATATTGGTCCGGCGCCGGGGAAAATGCGACTGATGGATACAGGGTCTTCAATGCAATGGTTAATTCAGGATTATTGCTGACAGGCGTTGTTAATTACTATAGCAGCAACACTTATCCTGATACCTATGATGGCATTTTAACTGCTTATGAAGCACAAAACCTAAACCTGGACAAAACGTCACTTGTAGTTCTTTCAGCCTGCGAAACGAGCCTGGGATATTTAGATGCCGGCGAAGGGGTATATGGCTTACAAAGAGCTTTTAGAGCAGCAGGCGCAGGCAGCGTCATTACCAGCTTATGGAAAGTGGATGACAATGCAACAAAAGACTTCATGATCACATTTTACCAGCATTTTTTACAAACAAAGGATAAATCAGCCGCCTACCAGGTAGCGCAAAAGACCATCAAAGAAAAATATAAACATCCTTATTATTGGGGGGCTTTTGTCATGGTTGGAGAATGATCGTCACCCCCACTTTTCCTCTTTCACAAAAACACTTATCTTCGATTTTAAAATAGTTGCATAACTAACTAATTTTGTTTTATGTCAAAGAGAGTCATTAAAAAGGTTGCAGTTTTAGGAAGTGGTGTTATGGGATCAAGGATTGCCTGTCATTTTGCAGGTGTTGGTGTACAAGTGTTACTGCTTGACATAGTTCCTAAAGATATTACCGCTGATGCCAAACCTGCTGAAAGAAATAAAATAGTAAATGATGCGCTGACCGCTGCAGTAAAGTCAAACCCCTCTCCTGTCTATCATAAAGATGTGATCAAAAAAATTACTACCGGCAACTTCGAAGACAATATGAAAGATATTGCTGGTTGTGACTGGGTAATTGAAGTGGTGGTGGAAAGATTAGATATAAAGCAAAAAATATTTGAACAGGTAGAAAAATACCGTAAACCCGGTACGCTGATCACTTCTAACACTTCAGGTATTCCTATTCATATGATGGCTGAAGGCAGAAGTGATGATTTTAAAAAACATTTCTGCGGAACACACTTCTTTAACCCTCCCCGGTATCTCCGTTTATTGGAAATAATTCCAACTCCTTATACGCATCCTGAGATCGTTGATTTCCTGATGAACTATGGCGATCTGTACCTGGGTAAGACAACAGTTCTTTGCAAAGACACTCCGGCCTTTATCGCCAATCGTATCGGTGTGTTTGGTATGATGGCCATAATGAATGTAAAAGAAAAGCTGAAACTGACCATTGATGAAATTGATGCGCTGACAGGCCCGATCATTGGTCGCCCCAAATCGGCCACATTCCGAACAGGAGATGTAGTTGGGCTGGATACATTGGTGAAAGTGGCGAAAGGCGTAGCGGATAATTGTCCTAATGACGAAGCAAAGGATCAGTTTGCCATTCCCGCCTGGTTAGACAAAATGATTGCCAACAACTGGCTGGGTGATAAAACCGGGCAAGGATTTTTCAAAAAAACAAAAGGTACAGGTGGTGAAAAAGAAATCCTCACCCTGAACCTTGATACAATGGAATATGGACCAAGAGTAAAACCAAAATTCGCTACTCTTGAAACTGCCAAGCCGGTTGATGACCTGTATACAAGATTAAAGATGCTTGTAGCCGGAACCGATAAAGCAGGAGAATTCTATCGCTTGTTCCATTATGGTTTATTCTCTTATATCTCACACCGTATTCCAGAGATCAGTGATGAGTTGTACCGTGTAGATGATGCGATGATGGCTGGTTTCGGCTGGGAGATCGGCGCTTTTGAAAGTTGGGATGTGCTGGGAGTAGCTAAAACTACAGAAGCGATGAAAGCAGCAGGTTACGGAGTGGCAAAATGGGTTGAGGAAATGATAGCCGCTGGCCATAAATCGTTTTATAAAGTAGAGAGCGGTAAAAAATATTGCTATGACCCTGCTTCAAAATCATACAAAGTACTGCCCGGTGGTGAAGCATTTATTGTAATGAGTAATTACACTGATAAGCAGATCTGGAAAAACGGGAGCTGTCGTTTGTATGATCTGGGTGATGATGTACTCGGATTACAGTGGTTTACCAAAATGGGAAGCATTGGTGGTGATGTGCTGAGTGGTATTCAGACTGCAATTGATAAAGCAGAAAAAGGATATAAGGGGCTGGTGATAGGAAATGAAGGTGCTAACTTTTCTGCTGGCGCCAATGTAGGTATGATCTTCATGCTGGCGATTGACCAGGAATATGATGAACTGGACATGGCCATTCGTCTTTTCCAAAATACCATGATGCGGGCCCGTTATTCTTCTGTGCCGGTTGTTGTGGCACCACATGGCCTGGCATTAGGCGGTGCCTGCGAACTGAGTCTGCATGCAGATAAATGTTGTCCGGCTGCAGAAACCTATACCGGATTAGTTGAACTCGGTGTTGGTCTTATTCCCGGTGGTGGTGGCACAAAAGAATTTGTACTCAGAGCCTCTGACGAAATGCATGAAGACGAACCGGAGACAATTACATTGAAGAACCGTTTCCTGTCTATCGCAACGGCAAAGGTTGCCACTTCTGCGCATGAAGGTTTTGGCCTGGGTGTATACCGAAAAGGCCTTGATGAAGTAGTTCTTAATATTAACAGACGAATAGCAGAAGCCAAAAAATCGGTGATAGAAATATATGACAGTGGTTACACAGCCCCTGTTCAACGAAACGATATAAAAGTTTTGGGACAATCTGCCCTTGGCGCATTATACTCCGGCATTCATGCTATGAAGACTGCTAACTACGCAACAGAACATGATGCTTTGGTAGCTAAAAAACTGGCTTATGTCATGTGTGGCGGTGACCTGAGTGAACCCACTTTGGTTTCTGAACAATATTTACTTGACCTGGAAAGAGAAGCCTTCCTTTCTCTTTGTGGTGAAAAGAAGACCCTTGAAAGAATACAGAGTGTATTGAAGAGCGGCAGGCCCATACGGAATTAATGCTATCTTTAATACAATCAAAAATCTTTCACCATGCAAGTATCTGTTGTTGATTTTGCCAAAGACCGTGTTGTTTATAATATTACCCAATGTACCCGGGAAGAGCTGATGAATAAGCTAAACCTGTTCTTTACTTCCGAAGGATATAAACAAGGAGCCACAGAAGGTGATACTACCTATTATACAAAAGGCAACCGGGTTATGCGCCTGTTATTTGGCGCCTTTGTAAAATATCATAAGCAAAGTTTGAATGTGAAGCAGGAAGGTGATCTGTTTTCAGTTATGCTCCACAAAGATTCCTCAGGTATATCCGGCGGATTGATTGGCATGAACCAGGTAAAAAAAGAATTTGCCCGTCTTTCAGAAGCATTCAAGGCCTATTTCAGTAATTAACACAATAAAGCAAATTCAGCCCGGTAGTTTACCGGGCTTTTTTATTATAAGTACATTTGATAAATAAATACCGGTAATGAAAAAAGTATTCCCTTTCCTTTTACTGCTAATAAGTTCAGTAACTGTTACGGCACAAAACAAACTCCTTAGTATGGAAGATGCCATGCTGAAAGCCCGGACTACACTGGCCCCATCGAACCTGCAGCAATTACAGTTCTATGGTAATACCAACGACTATATTTACCTGAAAAAAACAGATGGTAAGGATAGCTGGATGAGGGGTAATTACAAAATGGCTGCTGATACGGTGTTTCTTACACTTGACCAGTTAAACAGCTTACTAAAAAAGGCCGGATCAGACACGGCTAAAGCAATGCCTGCTATAAAATTCACTTCTGCAGGATGGTTACTTAATCTTAATAACAACAAGATATTGCTTGATCCTGTTGCCGGTGCTATTAAAGTACTGCTGCCAAAACAACTGGCTTCCAAAGAAAATGCAGAAGAAAGCAAAGCAGGCTTCATTGCATATTTAGATAATTACAACCTGTTTGTTAATAACGGAACAACAGCCAAGCAGGTGACCACAGATGGCAGCAAGGATATTGTTTATGCATCATCCGTACACAGGGATGAGTTTGGAATCAGCAAAGGTATTTTCTGGAGCAATAAGGGCACACAACTGGCCTTTTACCGGATGGATCAAAGCATGGTCACAGATTACCCGATCATCAACTGGACAGAAAGGCCGGCAAAAGCGGAAATGATCAAATACCCGATGGCTGGTGATAAGAGTCACCATGTTACGGTGGGTGTTTACAATACAGCAAAACAAACAACCACATGGTTAAAAACGGGTGAACCTGCCGAGCAATATCTTACAAATATTGCCTGGAGCCCGGATGACAAATACATTTTTATTGCTGTTGTAAACAGGCAGCAAAATCATATGTGGTTGAACCAGTACGATGCCACAACGGGTAATTTTATTAAGACACTTTTTGAACAAACGGACGAAAAGTACACAGAACCATTAATACCAATTCAATTTCTGCCGGGAAACCCAACACAGTTTATCTGGCAAAGTAACCGTGATGGTTGGAATCATTTATACCTGTATGATACAACAGGAAAAATGGTGAAGCAACTCACCAGCGGCAACTGGGAAGTACTGGAAGTAAAAGGATCTGATGCAAAAGGCGAAAACTTATTCTTTGTTTCAACGGCACTTTCACCGGTGAATAAAAATCTAGCAATGCTGAACCTGAAAACCGGTCAGCTAAGCATGATAACCGCAGATGAAGGGGTACATAGTACCCAGATAAGTGCTGATGGCAGTAAGATATTAGATGTATTCAGCACCACTACAAACCCAAGAACCATCCGCCTGATTGACATCAGTAAATATTTGTCGGCAAAGCCAAAGGAAAAAGCAAAAGGCCTACAAAAACTGATTAGCCAACCAAAACAATTACTTCAGTCAGATAATCCGCTAAAAGAATACGCAACAGGTGAAATCGCCATCTTTACCATTAAGAATAATGCCGGAGACAGTATTTACTGCCGGATGTTTAAACCAATAAATTTTTCAGCTGAAAAGAAGTACCCCGTTGTATTTTATTGGTACGGTGGTCCGCATGCACAAATGATTCTGAACAGCTGGAATGGCGGCGCTGGTGATTACTGGTTCCAATACATGGCAGAAAGAGGCTACATTGTTTTCTCCATTGACACAAGAGGAAGTGACAACAGGGGTAAAGTATTCGAACAAAGTATTTTCAGAAAGCTGGGCGAAGTGCAGATGCAGGATATGATGGCAGCTGTAAACTACCTGCATGCACAACCATTTGTCGATAAAGAAAAAATGGCCCTGTTTGGCTGGAGCTTTGGAGGATTTATGACGACTGACTTCCTGCTTAATCATCCCGGTATCTTTAAAGCAGGAGTGGCCGGCGGTCCTGTAATGGACTGGAAGTATTACGAGATCATGTACGGAGAAAGATACATGGACACCCCGCAGGAAAATCCTGAAGGCTACAATGCCACCAACCTTATCAAACAGGCTGGCAAGCTGAAGGATAAATTGTTGCTGATCCATGGCATTCAGGATCCGGTGGTGGTACAGCAACATTCTGTAAACTTTGTAAAAGCCTGTGTGGATGCCGGTGTGCAGGTTGATTATATGATCTATCCGGGGCATGAACACAATGTGCTGGGCAAAGACAGGGCACACCTGTATCAAAAAGTAACAGATTACATAACCGAACATTTAAAATAAAAACCAACACCTTGTTTTATGAAAAGAATGATCCTTCTGTTAAGCTTTGCTTTAATTTGTTTAATCACAAATGCACAAACAAATTTTTCCGGTGCTTATGGTTATTCCTTCAAACCACAGGGAGAACCGCCTGCCACTGAGAAAAACAGGGGACCAAAAGGGAACCTTGTTTTATTGAAAATGGAAGGCAGCAAATACCGCTTTTGGCTGGATGTGGAAACAGGCTGGCCACAGTATCATGTTGGTGAAACAGACGGAACCATCACTTTTGTAAACGACACCGCATCATTTGACAATACATTTGAAGATGCTACCCATCCTTGCATTCTTAGCTTAAAGATAACTGGTAATATAGTGACCATTAACAGCCATTCTACTTCTTTCAATTGCGGGTTTGGACAAGGTGTACATGCTGATGGAGAGTACACCAAACTAAAAATTCAACCGGTTTTTAATAATGAATGGTTGAAAAAGGAATACCCCCAATCACCTGTCGCACTGGTAACGGACAACCGGGCAGAAATTTTCCAGGATGAAACCTGTTTGCATTCCTTTTCGCCCAAACGCTACTTTGTGAAAGGCGATAAATTCATGAGCATTGCTGAAACAGAAAAATGTATTTATACCGAATACATCCCTTCACCCGGTAAATTCGTCTATGGCTGGATAAAAAAATCTGAAGTCAAATTAATTCCGGCAGAATAAAATGGGTTCAGCAGAAATAGATAAGGGTACACTCACTATTTTTTCGCATTTAATAACGTATGGCAATGCGGCTAACCCGCCATTGACCGAAATGATCAGGGATGAAATTGAAACCATGTGGAATGAACCAGGAGGTAGTTTAAAGTTAGATGGTTTACTATTTAAGGTTGTTTTCAGGATTAGTGCTTCTTACCAGCCCAATATTCTGGATATTGATATTTACCAGAATCTTGATCCACGCAACAATTATTTCCGAATAGAAGAATTTGCCCACGGCAATATTTCATTCGTCGATGGACTTGGTTGCAACAGCGGCTATTTCAAACTGGAAAACCTTTATATGGGCTCGACTACTGCCGCCCATGAATTTGGACATACCTTAGGACTTGAGCATCCTGATGATCTTGATATCAGGGGTAAAGGTGTTCCGGGTATTATGTACCCAAGAGGGACCCTCGTTGATCCGCAATACCAATACGAACCCGATAAACCTGCCGGAACCAAAGGTGGTACACTACACCCCATGTACCGAAAAGTATTGCAACAGGATATTGAAAACCTGAAACTCCACAAACTCAGATTTGAAAAGAACAAAGCAATCCTTGGCGAATTCACCAATATCTGGCATCCGGATCATGCTACAATCAATCCGGGCAATTGGGTGTAAAAAAGCCTCACTGCTTAAGTGAGGCCGATAACATCTGCTCAAGGTTATCTATGCGATGTTACTTTTTTGATCCGCTTTGCTTATTCTTTCTGTTCATCCATATATAACTGATGATCTCTCTAGTTGTTCGTAATTTCTTTTCTAGAAGATCCGGACGATAAATATCCGGTTTACTGTTATTGATTCTGCATACCTGAGGATCGGTAAACGCATAGGTGTAGAAAGTACTGATCAAGATTTTATCCATATCCATCAGGCTATCATAAAGAACAAAGGTTCCAACAATAATATTCCTCCTGGCAGTATCTGTTTGGTAAAGATTGATCAGGTGCCAGAAAGCTTTCTTTAACTCCATGTTGTTCATCAATTCGGTAACTCTCTGCCAGCTGTAGACTCCGGGGTATACTGATTTTCTGTAATCAGAATCCCTGAGTAGCTGCAGAACTTCCTGCTTTACAAAGAAAGAATCATTCTTCTTTTCTACTCCCAATTCATTCAGGTCAGTCAGCCATTTCTGCCAATGCTCAACGCTTTTTTTGGTAGTGTCAATTGGGATAAGTTTCTGCGGCTGGCCAAAAGACAACAGCCACAGGAACGATATGCTTAAAAGAAGAGTTATACGACGAGTCATTTGAATGCTTTTTTAACAGGTTCTTTTGTTGTTGTACTGCTCTTGATATTCAATGCTGATTCAATTGCCTTCAACCTTTCATCGGTTTGACTGGCTTTTTGTTGCAAACCCGAAATAATATTCAGGAAATCATGATTATGAACACCCACTACCGTATTCACCATCTTTGGCCCTTCCTTCTTGTTGGTATCCCATGAACGGCCTACTGCCAGTTTGAAGTCATCAATCTGCATATCCTTTGGATGAACTGCAATGCCATAACCAGGAATATCACTCTTTGCTACAATATAATCACCTGAAGCAACAGGCCCCATCACTTTAACTGGAATCTGTCCCATAAAAGCGATATTATTTCCTGATTCAGTTTTAGTTGCATCGGGTACATTACCCAAAACAATCGGCTGCTTTGATACAGCCATGATCTGCTGTGCATCTTTAAGGTCTTTTGTGATCTTACCTCCCTTTACAGCTACGATATCCCCATAACTGATTTCTTCTCTGGGATCAATTCTTTCGAGCCACTCAGCGTAATCACCATTACCCGAAGAATATTCCACACCTATATTGTTATAGTCTGTTACCATTTCAGAAATTCCTGAAACAATACTCATAAAATCATCCACAATGTCAATCCCGATAAATTCTGCTGCCAGGTCCAGCATCTTCTGACCGTCAAAATAGTCGTAAGAAAAATCCTGGATAGATTGTGCACGGATAGCACCAAGTTTGCGGTTGTCTTTATCAACGAATGAAACAAATTCATTTGTCTTTTTCAAAGAGTTATTTACATCATCAAAAACAAAGACAGGGAAAGAAAGACTGGGTAAGCCATTGCAGTTAAGCTGTGGTATAGCAGGAAACTGGAATCCGGGAATAACAAAATCGCCCTGTATATCCGTTACCCAGTCATCATCAATAAGCACATCTGCAACACTATTCAGTGCACTTAACATTTGATAACCCACATCAACCGGAGGCACCCCTACCGGAAGACCAATTGCGCTATTAATCCTCTGAGTAATATAATTTGTCAGGTTGCAAACCGTACCTGTCAGATATTGAGAAGGCATCAGGTTGATCAGGTCATCCCAGCTGAAACTGTCATTACCATAGATCCAGTCCCGTATCTGGTTAACCTGTGTCTCTACACCCTGTGTTACCGGGTTAGGCACATTGGCATATGCACTGCCATTCCACCGGGTATGGGTACGGCCAAGTTTGATCACAATACCATCACTGTTTACATCGCTGCTGGTATTTTCAAATACTGCAACCGCACCGTTTGATACACCTGCATTTACCCTGAATGTACCTGAAAGATTCACCTTATAGTTCGCATCAATTGCGCCGGCAATACCAATGTTTGAACCATTATCAACTATTTGAGAGTTGCCTATGATTGTTCCATCCGGAGTCCATCTGGGAACAAAATTGGTAGTGCCTGACCCGCTAACCAAACCAACAGAAGCTGCATTTTGCCAGGTAGCAGTACCAGTTCCGTCAACAGTTGATAAAATTCTGCCAGGACCTTCATTAGCACCTGTGAACTGAATTGCACCAACAGTCCTTAATGCTTTAGGAGATGCATTGGAGCTGATAAAACTGGCGGCATATCCAGAGCCTGCAGTATTCACTTCTAAGGCAGATGAAGTATTAGCCGCATTGGATATCCTGAAGAAACCAGCCCGGCCTGTGCCTGTACTTATTGAATTTATTACACTATTGGTTCCGTTTGAACTTACATCCAAAGCAAAATTTCCATTAGATGCATTATTGATTGTAAACAAACCAGCTTTGCCATTCCCTGTCATAATTGATTGTACTCCATCCCCGGTTCCGTTTGACACTGCACTTAAGGTAGGCGCAGTGCTTCCGGCATTGGTATTTTGAAAAAGACCAACTCTTCCTGAACCATTTGACAACACTTCAAAAACAGTACTGGGATTTACAGCATTGGAATTTTGGAAAAATCCTGTTCTGCCAATACCGTTTGTCGATACTTCCAAACCTGTATTACCGTTAGTTGCATTATTGATGACAAATACACCTCCCTTACCAAAACCTGTCATGTTCACAGCTAAACCCTCACCAAGACCGTTACTTAAAACTCTTAAAACAGAGGCTACATTGGTAGTACTAAAGTTCTGAAACAAACCTGCATTGCCTGTACCTGTATTCGGCTGGTAACCCATAACAGACGGACCAGAAACAGACTGTCCATATACACCCGTACCACTGGTACTGTTACCATATACACCTGCGCCGCCAGGAGTAGTACCGTATACACCATATCCACTGCCATTCTGTGAACCATAAACACCTATTCCATTACCCGTGGTCCCGTTATTCTGACCCGTAACACCAGCTGAAAAAGAGCCAGGTGAGGGTGACGAAATAATTCCCCGTATAGCTGTGGCATTATTGGCTGTAGAGTTAGATAAACCTTCAAAAGCGAGACTGCTTGCATTGTTACCAGTATTAGTGATTTTCATCAATGGATTTTCGTCATTCTGTGACTTTACAAATGGCAATATCACATCTCCTGATTGATTACTATGTAAAGAATAGGGAACTGAACTAAGTTGTGTAGTTCCGATCTCTACAAAAGTTCCATTATTTTCAACATCAATTTCAACTTGCATCCACTTCCTGTTCACATTCCAGTTAATACTGCTCATTGATCCGGTAATGTTGGTTGCAGGAGGTGCCCCTACCTGAACGTTGAACAGGCCAAAGGCATTGGTAGTAACTACCTTTGTTTCGCTATACAATGGCAAACCCAAAGGATTCGAATCACGGATGGTAATCCGGAGTTTAATAGTTTTATTTACCAGGGCATTACCTACTGAATTGCGGGCCACCCCCTGGTAATTAAAAAATGAAGGTGCCTGCGCTGTCATGTTTATGACAAGCAGCAAAAGAAAGGAGGATGTTAACAATAGCTTTCTCATAATAGTTACATTGAGGTTGTTGAACTTGTCTTCAAAAAGGTTTAATGGTTAATGGTATTTGATTATGGATTCATTTTAACTACCCTCAAACCGCTTCTTCGGGGTTGTTGTCCTACATTATAAGTACTAAAAGGATCAGGCCGTATAGTAGCGATGATGAAGTAAACACCTGCAGGAAGGTTGCTGATGTCATAATGAACTATCCGGCAGCAGCCACCATAATTCATATTTCTTCTTTCCAGGATGCGGCCCATAGCATCCGTGAGTTCCAGGTCAAGGATACCCTGTGCATTTACAAAAAAGTTGATTTCAAACTTTCCTACAGTGGGGTTAGGAAATAGCTTAACATCTTCACTGTTGAAATTGGCGGAGAACGGAGTGTAACCCGGTTTCTCTGCTCCCGGCTGTAATACGCCCTGGTACACAACTACAGAACTGTCCGTTGAAGCCACCGTATTAATAAGGGCAAGTTCTGCAATACTCCAGTCAAAGTATCTTGAATAGGACGACGGGTTATTATAAAAACCTCCGCCTGCGTTGATCACCATCGGAGTGATGCTTTGAGAAGAACCCTGCAGGCCAAAATGAATAAGGGAAATAACCAGGATAATCTTTCTCATACTGTTTGATTAGTACCGGAAAATTAGCCTTGTATTAAGGCCTGTTCAGGCCAATGTATGTGAACGACCGGCTTTTGTATGTGAATGTATCCTCGTAAAAGGTCAGCGAAGGTTAAAATGATCCAGGAATTCCTGGCGATGGTTCCGGCCGATAGGAATTTCATGTTTGCCGATGCGGATCAGCTGATCGTCAAAGGAACTGATCTCATCGATATTCACAGCGTAGGAGCGGTGTACCCTTACAAGCCGCTGAAATTGCAGCCGCTCAATCAGTTCACTGAGAGAGAGTCGGAGCGAAAATTTCTGGCCGGCAGTATGAATGTTGACGTAATTATTATCCGCTTCTGCAAAAAGTATTTCAGATAGCCTGAGTTTTACAAAACGGTAATTCTGTTTGATGAACAGGTATTCTTTCAATTGCAGGAACTGTTCCTTATCTGTTTTCTTTTCCCCGGCTGCAGGCTTTTCTATCGGAACCACTTTTCCGGGTGCCTTTGTTTCCGCAAAATGATGAAGGGCCAGGTCAATGGCGATTCTGACATTATCTATATTGTAGGGCTTTGTCAAAAAAGCGGAAGGATTTGTATGTTTTACCCTTTCCACTGTTTTGGCATCAGTAAAAGCGGTGAGATAAATTAATGGCACCTGCTTTATTTTCATCAGTTCAGTCGCTGTTTCCACACCGTCCTTATCACCATGAATATTTATATCCATGAGGAGTATATCAACCGTTTCTTCTTTAAATATATTTAATGCATCAGTATAATTATCTGCAATACCCACCACCTTGTAACCATCATGCTCCAAACCGGCAGCCAGATCCATGGCCACAATAGATTCATCTTCCACAATCATCACATTTACTTTATTAGGCATAGGTCAGGCTGCTTTTTTATTGGAATAAGGGATAGTAAATGAATAGGCTGTTCCGGATGAATGATCAACTGTGTAAGTAGCCTTGAGTTGTTTACTCAATGCTGAAATTAGTTTTGTCCCAAATCCTGCTTTAGTTGTACCAGCTGTCCGGATACCCGGCCCGTTATCTGCAATATCGAGTATAAGATTTTTATCCTTGCCTGCAAGCCTTATCCGCAGGGCTGGTCGTTTCACATCCTTATAAGCATACTTAAAGGAGTTAGTAATAATCTCGTTCACAAGCAAGCCCATCGGCATTACTGTATCCACATCCAGCATTTCCTTTTCAATATCAATAGCAAGATCAAAATCATCTGAGTGGTAGCCGTATGCCCTCATCAGGGTTTCGGTAAGATCTGTCAGGTATAACTTAAAGTTCACCATACTCACATCTTCTACCTGGTACAGCCGTTGATGCATCAGCGACATAGCCTGTACCCGCAGCTGGCTTTCTTTAATAGCAGAAACACTTTCTTCATCTTTCAGCCGGTAGCTTTGCAGGTTCAGCAGGCTTGAAACGATCTGCAGGTTATTCTTTACCCGGTGATGTAGTTCTTTCATCATCCACTGCAAACGATCTGATTGTTCGGCAATCATTTTTTGTTGGCGCTGCGATTTTTTCTTTTGATTCCACACGACAAATAATAAACCCGCCAAAACAAGTGAAGCCCCGGCCAGCAACCAGAACCGCTGATTCTTTACTTCATTCAGCTCCGTAAGTTCTTCTATATGTGCATCTTTTTTACCTGCTTCATATTTTGTCTGCATTTCAGCGATCTGTGCCGTCTTCTCCAGGTTATTCAGTGAATCGGCCAGCATCACCGACCAGTCCTTATAATAAAGGGCTGAATCAAACTGGCCTGTTCTTTTAAACACTCTTGTCAATTGATTACAGGCATTGATAATGCGGTGAGGTGCATTTAATTTCTTTGTTATCTGCAGCGTAAGTTGTGCATACTCCCTCGCCTTATCATGATCACCCATGCGCAGGTACACATCTGAAATATTTCCATAATTGAAGGAAAGACTTGTCAGGTTGCCTCTATTACTGTTATAATCAACAGCTTTGTCCAGGTAAGACAAAGCAGTGGCATAATCCTTTCTGTGTTCATTATATACCTGGCTGGTGTTGTTGTACAGTTTTCCTAATGTTTCCTCTCCCTCTCCGGTCGTTTCCACCAATTTGATCCCTTTTTGATATAAAACCAGTGCAGAGTCCATCAGGTCTTTACGGTCTGATCGTTTGCTCATATCTCTTAAAATAATACCCTGCTGGTTCAGGCTGCTCACTACCCCTGCCACATATTTCATTTTCTCAGCATCTCTCTCTGCCTGTCGTGATAATTCAAGTCCCTTTGCTAAAAATTCTTTGGTGCCTTTCTCCCCGCCCATTTCCTTATAAGTATCGGCAATGATATTTTTTAGCCGTATAGATTCCTCCTTCATTCCCATACTGTCATAACTCTTCATCACTTCCAGGCCAATAGTAATAGCCCGGTCATAATTCCCTTTTCTGCGCTGGTAGTTGGCCTCCACGGCCCTTGCCCTTGCTTTTCCCTGTGGAAAATTGGCAGCTGCAGAAGCAGTATAAGCCTGTTCGGCATAAATATGCATGGAATCAAAATTGGTCTGGCCAAAGTCATTCGCCTTTTTAATTAGGGAGTTGATCACTGCCGTATCACTTTTTGCAGTATCGTCTTTGGCTTTATCTTTTGAATTTTTCCGGCTGCAGGCAATCAGAAAAAGTAAGGCAGTTATTAATAAAACATATCCGTAAAACAAACGGATAAAAGGAGATTGTAAAAAAAATGGATTCAGCCTTAACATGGTTCTGTAAAATAGAAAATTATGGCTGATTCCGGAAACTACGTTTAGTTTATCGCCTGATAAAGCTGTTCAGCGTTGATTTTATATCTGCATAACGGAAAGAATACCCCGCTTTTTCTGCTTTAGCTGAACTCACCGTTGCACTTTTCAGTATTTCAATACTCATTTCGCCCAGCATGAGTTTCAATACAAAAGAAGGAACCGGAACAGGTAGGTAAAATTTATTGCGGGCCTTGGCCAGTGTTAAGATTAATTCTTTATTAGAAACCGGTGAAGGAGACACAGCATTATACACACCATGGATATCTTCTCTTTCGAAAGAAGTAATAAACATATTCACTAGGTCATCTATGTGAATCCAGCTGATGATTTGTTTACCACTGCCCAACACTGATGCGACTCCAAATCGCAACGGTCGTATAAATTCTTTTAATGCACCGCCTTCAGTTGACAATACAATGCCAATGCGAAGCTTTACTAACCGTTTGCCCGAAGCTGCCACCGGTTCAATACTCTCTTCCCATTGCTTACAGGTTTGTCCTAAAAAATCATTTGCAGCTTCATCAGACTCCACAAATTTTCTGCCGGCGGTTATGCTATCCGCTCCATACCATCCAATAGCTGAAGCGCTGACAACTGCTTTTACTTTATTGGGAATGTTTGTCAAACTATTTACCAGCAATGCTCCGCTTTTAACCCTGCTGTCAACAATTTCTTTCTTTCTTTTCGCTGTCCATCTTTTCTCCGCCACTCCTGCACCTGCCAAATGAACAATATAATCTGCTTTTGCAACGGCAGTCGCATCTATCTCCTGTTTCTCCACATTCCATTTCGCAAACTCCAACCCGCCACCCAAATCCCGCATCCCGTATCCCGCATCCGGTACCCCACCTCTCCCCATCACTATCACCCTATAACCTTTTCCCAGCAAGGCCTTTGTCAACGCCCTGCCCACTAATCCTGTACCGCCTGTAATTAATATTGTTTTCATTTCTGCTTATTTGAAATGGAATGTCAGCCTGAGCTCAGTTTACCCTGAGGTAACGAAGGGTCGAAGGCGGCTAACAACATACTCGTTTCAAGTTACCCCAAAAGGCAATATCAAAAACAACATACTAATCACCGTAGGTGAATTCTATTCATCCATAATTTTTTCATGGCATTAGTGCCATTCGTGGCCACCCATTCCGCCTGCGGAATAATCTGTGTTCATTTGTGTTCATCTGTGGACAAAACTTTCCTGTCATACCTCGCCAGCCTCCTCCTTGCCTTTGTGTCTCTGTGGGAACAAAAACAACATACCATTCACCATATTGTTGTACCACATTATCTATAAACTTTTACCTTCACCGCCATAAATTTCATGGCATGAGTGTAGTACTCTCTATTAACAACCTTTCCAAATCATACGGATCAGTAAAAGCACTGAACGGTGTTTCCTTCGATG
>CAZWIM010000001.1:222821-281162 GCA_964634265.1 uncultured Chitinophaga sp.
AACCTTTCCAAATCATACGGATCAGTAAAAGCACTGAACGGTGTTTCCTTCGATGTGCCGCAGGGTTCTGTATTCGGCATCCTAGGCCCCAATGGCAGCGGCAAAACCACCCTGCTCGGTATTGTTATGGATGTACTGAGGGCTAATGGCGGTCAGTTCCTATGGTTTGGCCAGCCCGGCACTTCACCGCAATTGCGCCAGCAGATCGGCTCTCTTTTGGAGACACCTAATTTCTACAGCTATCTCTCCGGTATAGCCAACCTCCGGATCACACAGTCCATCAGTCGCCGCGGCAGCAAAAAAGATATTGATGAAGTACTCAAAAAAGTGAACCTGTATAATCGCCGTTTCAGTCGTTTTAAAGAGTTTAGTCTTGGTATGAAACAGCGCCTTGCTATTGCTGCTGCGCTGCTCGGCGATCCCAAAGTGCTGGTGCTGGACGAACCTACCAACGGCCTCGATCCTGTTGGCATCGCTGAAATAAGAGAACTGATCATTGAATTAAGAGACAGGGGCCACACTGTTATCATGGCCAGCCATTTGCTTGATGAAGTGGAAAAAGTTTGCACCCATGCCGCTATTTTAAAAACCGGCCAGCTAATAGCTACAGGACCTGTGGACGAAATTATGATGGATGAAGATGTGGTGGAAGTAAGCGCCGCCAACCTGCCGCAACTGGCCGAGTTGCTGCGCAAACTCAGTGGAGCAGTACTGTTGGATGAAAAAGCCAACACCGTACAGGTAATGTTTCCCAAGGGCACAGCCAACATGGAAAATATCAACCGTCTTTGTTTTGACAACGGCATTGTGCTCTCGCAACTGATGCTGAAGAAAAAACGATTAGAAGCAAGATTTTTTGAATTGACAAATAACTAAACGTAATGTCATGCTGAGCTTGTCGAAGCATGATTGCGATATCACCCTTCGACAATCCCGATAGCTATCGGGATAGGGTGACAAATAAAACGAACTATGACCAATCTTATTCGCACCGAATGGCTCAAGATGAAAGGCTATCCCGCCTTCTGGTGGATACTGGGCGCCACGGCCCTTGCCTACCCTGCTATCAACTATGGATTTTACAAGATCTATGAAGATATCATGGGCAACCCTACCGAGGCAGCACAAATGGCTAAAATGTTTATCGGCAATCCTTTCTCCTTTCCCGAAGCATGGCATACCGTAGCTTTTGCCTCTTCCCTGTTCACTTTCATACCTGCCGTGGTTGTCATCATGTTCATCAGCAATGAATATACTTATCGCACCCACCGGCAGAATATCATTGACGGCTGGAGCCGAAGCCAGTTTGTTACCAGCAAGCTCATTGATGTACTCATCATCACTCTTATCATCACTGTGCTATATTTTATCATTGCGCTGGTAACCGGTATCAATAACCAGGAGCGGCTCATCAAAAACACATGGGGCGAGGCACATTATATTGCACTCTTTGCACTGCAAACATTTTCGCAACTCTCCATTGCCTTCCTGTTTGGCTTCCTTATCCGCAAAGCATTCCTTGCACTCGGTATCTTTTTATTCCAGTACATGATACTGGAAAACATACTGGCCGGTTATCTCTATGCCAAAGCCGGTGACCAGGGTCGTTTTCTTCCCATCGAAATGTCAGACAGGCTGATACCTATGCCCACCTTTATGGCCCGCCTCAACCCGGAGCGGTATAAATCATTAGTGGCATCCATTCCGCAGCATGTGGTCATGACGGTCATTCTCACCACCATCATCTGGGCATTTTGTTACTGGCTGAATAAAAGAAGGGATCTGAAATAGTTTAAAGTTGGAAGTTTAATGTTTAAGGTCAATACAGAACGATAGTTTTAGTTTTCTGTATGCTATTCAACACTAACTATAACCAAAAAAGAAAATGTATGCTCACCGCTATTCATCCAAAGCTGCCCATGCGGGATAAAGCAATCACCAAAGACTATTACCTCAATGAGCTTGGCTTTACATTAATCGGCAGCGCCGACTATGATGGTTATTTAATGATACAGAAGGATAGCATACAAATACATTTTTTTGAATACAAAGACCTTGAGCCCAAAGAGAATTACGGGCAGGTGTATATCCGCACCAATGATATAGACAGCCTGTATCAGTCTCTGCTTGATAAAAAAGTAGCTATACACCCGGCAGGGCATTTAGCTGCAAAACCATGGGGGCAAAAAGAATTCTCCCTCCTTGATCCGGATAATAACTTACTCACCTTCGGGCAGGCTGAATAAAAAAAGCTTCTTAGCCACAAAGACGCAAAGACACTAAGCTACACTAAGAGTGGTTATTTATTCTTTGTGTCTCCGTGTCTTCGTGGCAGTTGTTCTTAGTCATACTTTTAAAACAACTTCTTTTCTCTGTTTCTCTTAGAAAAATTACCGGGCCCTTTGTGTACTGCGCCTGTTACGGAAATTATTATTTCCCTGCCGCGACTGTCCGTTAGGATTTCTTGCCGGCCTGGCCTGCTGTTGTTGCCTTGCTGGCGCAACCGGTGCCGCCACCATCGCATTGGCTGTAAAAGGATGCTCATGCACCACAGGTATTGTTTTACCAATCAGCTTTTGAATATCTTTTAATTCATCTCTTTCCTCCCTGCTGCAAAAAGAAATAGCCATCCCCTCATTACCCGCCCTGCCCGTACGGCCAATACGGTGTACATAAGTTTCCGGCACATTCGGCAGATCAAAATTGATGACATGCGCCAGCTCATCAATATCAATACCTCTCGCTGCAATATCCGTAGCCACCAGCACACGAAGGGTGCCGTTCTTAAAATCAGTCAGTGCACCCTGTCTCGCATTTTGCGATTTGTTGCCATGTATCGCAGCCGCCCTTATGTGATGACGCTGCAACAGCTTCACCACTTTATCAGCGCCATGTTTGGTACGGGTAAACACCAGCGCCGTTTTTATTTCTTTATTACCTAAGAGGTGCAGCAGCAATTCCGGTTTTTCCATTTTACCTACGAAGTATAAGCGCTGCTCTATCTTATCTACGGTAGAAGAAGGCGGCGTTACTTCCACTTTGGCGGGATTCGTTAATAATACATCGGCCAGTTTCTGAATCTCCGGGGGCATGGTAGCCGAAAAGAATAAGGTTTGTCTTTTTGCCGGCAACTTTGCTATCACTCTTTTTACATCATGTATAAAGCCCATGTCGAGCATACGGTCTGCTTCATCCAGCACAAATATTTGCAGTTTGTCCAGGCGTATATAGCCCTGTGTCATCAGGTCAAGCAGGCGGCCGGGTGTAGCTATCAGCACATCCGTTCCTCTTTTCAATGCATTGGTCTGGTGCAGTTGCGATACGCCACCAAAGATCACGGTGTGACGGATGCCTGTATGCTTACCATAAGCAGCAAAGCTTTCATTGATCTGTATGGCCAGTTCCCTGGTGGGAGTCAGAATCAGTACTTTGATGCCGGGTGCCATGGGTTTTTGCTCATGCAGCAACTGCAGGATGGGAATAGCAAAAGCGGCTGTTTTACCAGTGCCGGTTTGGGCGCAGCCCAGCAGGTCTCTGCGTTGCAGCACCAGTGGTATTGCCTTTTGCTGAATAGGTGTGGGAATGGTGTACCCTTCTGCGGCTACCGCTTTCAGGATAGGTTCAATAATGTCTAATTGTTTAAAAGCCATAATAGGTTTTTATGTTTAAATCGCAGATTTATACTGCGGATGTAGCTGGCTAAGATGTTGTAGGGTCTGAATCAGCGAAAATTTGTCTAAGTACCACCGGCTTACAACCTGCCGTGTCATTTATGTGGAGTAGAGTGCGAAGATAGGGTTTTAATTCCAGACGGGGTTTTGACAGCTATGCATGAAGGAAGATGCCCCACTATAAACCATAGCGAAGATGATAAGATAAAGAACCCCGATATGGAAATACCGGGGTTTGTGTAAACACTGCTTAAGACGGACAGAGAAAAAAGATTTATGTGTTGGGTGTGAGTTCTACGTCTACTGTTTTCATGATGCCGGTTTCTACTTCGATGTCGTTGAATGTAACGCCTGAGAAACCGGGAGCAGTGACGAGCATGGTGTAAAAGCCTGCTGCGAGTTGCGGACATTCGTAATGACCATCTTCGTCTATCTCTACTGTTTTGCTAGATGGGCCGGTGAATGAAACTTCTCCTTCTGTTACCGGATTACTTGTGCCTTGTATGGTTACATCTCCTTTGATGCCCTGATTGCCAGGACCCGCTACAGTTAATAATACCTGATCGAAGGTGAAGAGTTTTTTTACTGCTTCATTCTTTTTAAAAATTAACTGCCCATCCCGGAACATTGCCATTACTGATGCATGAATGCCGTTGTTGGCTTCAATCTTTGTTTGTGTTTCTACTTCGTCTGTTTGTGAGGCGGTGATGTATGATTGATAGAGTGCATCATAATCTACTTTGATTGTGGTGAATGCTGCGGGAAAACCTGCGGGCATGATGTTGCCTGCTGTGAGGTCGGCCGTGTTGGCTGTGGCGAATGCAACACCATCTGTTAATAACCGGCCGACAGCACCCCAATCATCTTTGCTTGCTTTTGCATAATGTGACTGGCCTGCTGCATCGAGTTTTATTTCTACCTGGTCGGCAGGATAGGCTTTGGTGATGTAGCGTTTCAACAACTGCCACTGCTCCAATGCTTCTGTTGCTTTGTTCTTCAAATCGACACGCAATGTGCGACTGTCTTCTGTACGCTGCTCTGCATCGCCGAGTGCTTCGGCTGCATCGATGTCGGCAATCATACCGGCGATCATGGGTGCGGTGTAGTTGGGAAAGGCTGCGGCGAAATCTGCGAGGTAGGTGGTGCATGAGGCCCAGCCGCTGCGGCATACTGCATAGAGGGCTTGCTGACTGCAAGCATACGTTTTTGTTGGCATTTTGTTTCTGTTTTTAGTTATTAATGATTGATTAGCGACGTAACTGCTATACTGCGCTACCAACCAGGGGCCTTTAACAATGAATGCGGGCTACTTAACAGCGAGTCCGGGTTGCTTAACAAACAACCGGAGGCCTTTAACCATGAGTCCGGGGCTTTTACCAGCCAGTCCGGGGTCTTTAACAGAGAGTTCGGGATGTTTAACAGCTAACCAGAGGTCTTTAACCGAGACGCCGGGGCTTTTAACAGCCGGTTCGGGGTCTTTAACAACGAATTCGGGTCGTTTAACAGCCAGTTCGGGGCCTTTAACAACGAGCCGGATTTCGTTCCTTTTTAGGGTAAGGGGCTATTTTACAATGTTTTGTAAGGGTGGCGGTAATGAGAAAGCGAAAATAGGGAGTAAGGTAAAGCGAGTCAATTACCTGTTAGTGGTAGAGGTAAGGGTTTGACCTTAGGAAATGTGTTAAAGTTTTGTTTTGGGGTATTTCCACTTTTTGTCTTGATACAAAAAGTGGAGCAAAAAAATCAAGGACAAACAAATGGCTCCGCCTGTTTGTCCGGCCGGCGCACCGGTGTGAGTTGGGGCGGCGGAGTTATTATATAAACATTGGTAATGAGTGGGGCGATTGGGCAAGACTCCTCATCGTGTTATGCGAAGACACCGGAGGCGCTGTGTTCCGCCTTGAAAGTGTTTAAAGTAATATAAGTATTAAAGTACGGCGGAACAAGGCGCTGGGAGAGTTCTGTTTTCTAAGAATAGGGCTGCGAGACTTGAAGTCTCGTATAACTGGGGTATTCACGACAATTATTTTGTCATTAAATTTAAAAAGGATGTTAACTCTTCTATTAATTCTGATTCAATAGCAACTTCTAACTTTTGTGATTCACTCTCAATTCTGTTTTTATAGTTTATGACTAATATATAATTGCCATCAACAGCAGGATAATATTTGAAATTTATTTCTTCAATAAGATTAGCTGTTTTAAACAGATTTTTATCTGCATCATAATTAATTGTACACCCTTCTGAATTTAATTTATAAACTAAACTTTTCAACAAGCTGATATAATTTTTTGCATTAGGGTTTATTATTGTTGAATAAATAGACCCCAAGGATAGTGTGTGTTCAACAGGAATACTTAAGCCCAGCTTAGTAAAATATTTTGCCAGATCTTTAGGACTATAAATAATTGAGATAATTGAATAATCGTTTGAAATTATTTGAACATATCCATTATTTAGAAACTCATTAATTCCTTCAAAATATTTCATTTCCAAACCCTCAAAATTTGATTCTTTTGATAAGTTTGTTAGTTCAGAAAGGCGATATGTTATG
This sequence comes from uncultured Chitinophaga sp., assembly GCA_964634265.1. GTDB lineage: Bacteria > Bacteroidota > Bacteroidia > Chitinophagales > Chitinophagaceae > JJ008. The sequence continues at coordinate 229,045 of CAZWIM010000001.1, forward strand.
CAAACATCCATGTAGACAATTATTGCTAATAAGCAACTTTTTTATCATCATTCTATTGATTTTTCCTCAGTTAAAGCTCCAAAACTAAAGACATAGCCCCAAAGTGCTTCTTTAGTACAAATTAGTTCCTGAGAATATTTATTGCCCTGAATATCCCGCAAGTAAAACGTAATAACATAATTTGGCTTCATCATATTCTTTATATAAACATCAAAGTAGCTTCCTTTAGCTAGCTGTCTATTCTTTGGAAAATCATTTTTACTTATCACCAAATCTTTAGGTAAGACATATGAGAAATAAGAAATATCACCCCCCATATTATGTATTCTAATTTTAAGATTAGAAACTTCGTTTTCGATTTCACCCGCCTGAAGATCTTCTGCTTTTAACTGAGGTCTATTTAAATTTTTTAACTCTTGAGCTTTCAATTTAAATTCATTTTCATGGGTAAGTACAGATTTCTGTAACAGAATATTTTGTTGTCTCAGCTCTTTGATCATCACAGTTAATGAATCCATCTGCTCCCGATTATTTTTCATATCTACAGAAATGTTGTATGATTTAATAGCATAAAATATACCTAATACAGAAAAGAGAGAAGGCATTAGTACATTAAAAACTATTACCCACCTTTTTTGCTCATGTCGTTTGTCAAAAAAAAGTCTATACATTCAATTTCTAAATTAATCAATCAAAATATGCTACTATGCCCCGCTTTCTTTTTTTATTTTAGGAAACGGAGTAGGTCTCATAAGTCCGAAAACCTATACCATATAAACCATTTTCACATAAAACGCCAGTGCTTCTTCAATGGAAAAATTAATATCCGGATCTAAATTCTTTGAATAACTTACAAATCCACTTGTAAAGACAAGAAGCGAGTCATTAATGCCCTCTTTTACTATTAAGTTATGAGCAGCTACCAATACATCTGCCATCTTCTGTCTGCTTGTATTGGCATAAATAAGGGAAATTGTATTGAGATAATTTGCAAATAAGTTTATTGTTATTTGCTTCGGAGTACTTGTTTTATCATTGATAACCGCTAATTGGGTTTCAGGTGAACTTCTTAATTGACTTTCTTTTAATGCAGTCTTGTTTGTCGTAGTAGATTCCTGTTCGTCAAACAAAATCACATATATAATAAAAAGAACACCTATAACTCCCGCTAAAATTTTCAAAATATTAGTTGATGAACCCCTTTGTGTGTCAGTTTTTATTTTAGCTCCACTTAAAGGAGTCTTACAAACACCACAAACAGGATCATCAGAAAAATTTCGAACACCACAATTAGGGCAAAAAATAAACCTGGTGTCCATGATTAAATTATTTCATTATTTATTTTAATCAAACAATCCCAGGCTACTTCCCTTGCTTTCTTTTTTTTGTGCTTTTTTGAAGGTGGAGCTTATATTGGGGAGCTGGGGTTGCTTGGCTTCAAGAAGATCGTCTACGGTGATGATCTGGATTTTATCGAGGCCGGTGTCCATACCGCCGATTTTGATGTGGCCTGCTTTTTTTGCTTCAATAATCATTGGCTGTGTAACGGTGTCTGCAAAGCAGACAAAGATGCCGGCTGCGGCTTTCTGGGCTTCTATTACCTGTATAAACTCCCTGATGTTTTTTACATTGACGTTGCCGCTTTTGGTTTCTATGAGTACAAATTCTTTTGCCTTGTCTGTCTGGTAAGTGAGGTAACCATCGTAACCGCCATCGGCTACCTTTTTGGGATTGACGACACCATGCAACAATACTTCTATTACCCATTCCTGAAAACCGAAGCGGCCATTTTCGGTATCCTGCGCCAGCATTTTGGCACTGGCCACATCTTTGGGAAAACCATGCAGTTTTACATTGTGTTTTACACCATCACCATAAGTATCTATCAGCCGCTTTAAGATTAAACGAACAGCGAGATGTGAAATATCTGCACCGAGCCATTTGCGATTTAGACGCTGCGCAACAGATATGGTAGTGCCACAGCCACAGAAGAAATCTGCTACTACATCACCTTCATTGCTGCTTGATTTGATTATGCGTTCTAATAATGCTTCGGGCTTTTGAGTGGGATAGCCAAGAGACTCGTTGGAAGCTGGTGGCGTAATATCATTCCAATCAGTCGTTATTACCTTTCCAGCAGAATCTTCAAGATATTTTTTGTACTGAGGAACTGCACCCGGCTTTAATTGAACAACTAAACCGTCCTCATAGGCTTTTTGCATTCTTTCTTTTGTCCAACGCCAAACTTTTTTAACCCCTAAAAACTCATATGTAAGATTTGGTCTATTATCATTTGGATTTAAAAGTGGTAATAGACGGTATCTTCTCCCGTCTACATCTTTATACCGATAAGCTTTTTCAACATATTCTGGGTCATGTTCACCAAAGATTTTATTAAAAGTATACTTATCCGTTTTAGTATATCTTAAAATAACATCTCTCGAATTTGCAAAATTGTTAGAGTTATTGCTTTTAGGGTTTGTCCTTTTCCAACTGATTTCATTTCTAAAATTCTTCTCAGCAAAGATCATATCACAAATGAGCTTTAGATAGTGGCTCATGGTAGGGTCGCAATGGAGATAAAAGCTGCCTGTATCTTTGAGGAGCTTGTGCATGTACCAAAGCCGGTGTGCCATAGTAGTTAGATAGGCAACTGCACTATTACTTATACTTTTAGTTCCATTGAATACCTGTAAAACACCATAAAGGTCTTTGTCAAGTTCGGCCAGCATGTGGAGTTCGTCCATATAGCTAACGTTGCTCCAGGTATCGGCAAAGGCCTGTTTTTGTGCATTGGCATCTTTTACATCAATGCTTTCGAAGAGTACATTGTAGTTGCGCTTGCTGTTGAAGGGCGGGTCAATATAAATAAGGTCGATAAAGGGCTGGGGGTAGTGGCTGTGGAGTTCTTTTAATACATCAAGACAATCGCCAAAGTAAAGGTGGTTCATGGGATGGTTTTCGTATTCATCAAATTTAAGGAATGCAGGGGAAAAAAGGGAGTGTACCTCCTTGGGCATCCTTCGACAGGCTCACCCTTCGACAGGCTCAGGGTGACAGCGGAGGCGTTTGAGATGCTGAATAGAATTACCGGACGATGAAGGGTGCGACGCAACCAAAAAACATAGTAGCAATGCAGCCGGGTAAATAACCCACCCCTACCCCTCCGAGGAGGGGATAAAAAACCCCCCGATAGAAATCGGGGGGAACAACTAAAAAACACTAGCTAATTGCTAAGGTTTCATTGGAACGAACTGCGTTCAATCACCCTTCGCATCCCGATAGCTATCGGGACAGGGTGACAAAGGGGTTAGTCGGGTTTCTTCCCGTCTAAAAAGGTATTGATAGAACTGATGTGTGTTTGATTTTTGTCGTCGGTCTTTACTTCGTAGTTGCTGTAGAAGTTCTCTACCTGGGAATTGTGGTTGTACAATTCCATATTGCGGCGGATATAAGCCGGCACAGTTTCAAACTCATTATTGGGGTCAGCAGCGTTAACATTGAAAGACAAGTTTCTCAACTTGTGAAGTCTTTCAGCCGCCCTACGTTTTTGCTCTTCGGTTTCGTCCAACAAAGTTGGGTCTTCAACCTCCGCAGTCAAAGGTTCCCGATAACCATCGGGATGAGCCTGATGGGCCAACGGCATATCCGCCGCAGGAATGTCATCCCGTTCTACTATCTGCATTTGCAAATCGAGGAGTTCTTCCTCTTCTTCGCTGGCAGTGGTTTTTGCAGAAAGGACCGGTTCTTCAGCGGCACGTTTCGAGGTGGTTTCCTCTGCCTGTGATGCTGCATAGATATTGGACGGTCTGGCCAGATAACCCCCTGATGCTGCAGACACCGGGGACGTACTACTAGTACTATCTTTCATACTGAGTATCAACTCAGCGTCTGTTTCTTTGATTGCCTGTTGAGGTACGGAAGTTTTTTGCTCTGCCGAATTTATACTATCATCTTTTCCCACTATTGACAATTTGCCAACAGTAGATATACCCATCTTTTCATCCGTAGTATTACTAAGTAAAACTTCTGTTTCCGGCTTTAGCTCGAAGTGTACCACCACCGGTTCTTCTTCGGCTTTGATATCGCTGAAGTCTATTACCGGCGCCTGCACCACAGGAATTTCTTCTACCAGTTTCGGCATCAGGTAATCCTGCACCGGCTCTTCGGGCTGCAGGGCTGTTTCCATCGCTTCCATTTCCTTTTCTTTCAGGATAGCCTGCTCTTGTATGGCAACCGGCTTTTTTTCTTCTTCCTGCTGACCGAGCACCATTACAATCTTTTCTTCCTTCTTCGGCTCTTCTACTTTGGCGGCAGGTTTTGCAAAAGGATCTTTATGCTCAAAGCCGGTGGCGATAAGTGTAATGCCGAGTTTATCGCCAAGGTTACTGTCGTACCCCATACCGAGAATGACATCTGTATTTTCGCCAGCCTGGGTGAGCAGGTAGTTCTGTATCACTTCTACTTCATCCATGGTAAACTCATGCTCACCTGTGGCTGATGTGATATTAATGAGTATCCATTTAGCGCCGCGGATGTCGTTATCATTCAGCAACGGTGAATTCAATGCTTCTTCGATGGCTTTCTGTGCCCTGTTTTCTCCGGCTGCTTCTGCATTACCCAAAATAGCTACACCACCATTGCGCATTACCGTGCATACATCGGCAAAATCTACATTGATCTGCCCGGTACTGTTGATGACATCGGTGATACATTTGGCGGCAGTGGCCAATACATTATCTGCTTTTTCAAAAGCTTCTCTCATTTTCAGGTTGCCAAACTGGTGACGCAGTTTGTCGTTGCTAATGACGAGCAACGTGTCTACATATTGCTCCAGCTTCTTGATACCTTCCTGTGCCTGCTGCTGACGTTTTTTTCCTTCGTAAGCAAACGGTGTGGTAACGATCCCCACGGTGAGTATGCCGAGGTCTTTACAGATCTTGGCAATGATGGGTGCACCACCTGTACCTGTACCACCACCCATGCCGGCAGTGATGAAGGCCATCTTGGTGTTCACTTCGAGTATGCGTTTTATTTCTTCGAGTGATTCTTCGGTTGCCTGGCGACCGATCTCAGGATTAGCACCGGCGCCAAGGCCCTGTGTAAGATGCGGCCCGAGCTGTATGCGATTGGGAATGCCACTATTGGATAATGCCTGTGCATCAGTGTTACAGATGATGAAATTGACACCTTCTATCTCCTGGCTGAACATGTAGTTCACCGCATTGCCGCCACCACCACCTACACCAATCACTTTTAATATGGATGATTTCTCTTTAGGCAGATCAAAATGTATCATAGTGTTGAATTTAGTTAGCCCTGGTAAGGACGTTGATTTGGGTTAGTAATTTTCTTATGCAGTTAAGGTTCGGTTACAAATGCTTGTCTTCTTCTTCCTTGAAGAGTTCAATGATGTTCTCTTTGAACTTGCCCCAGAAACCTGTAAGGCTTTTTCTTCTTACCACTTCTTTTGTACTGACAGTTTCTTCTTCTGCGGGAAGTTCTTCTGTTACAGCCTGCTTTAATCCTTCCGGCACTTCCACATTCCTGAAATCTTTTTCAAACTGCTTGCGGTTGTGCTCATAATCATCATAGCCTTTCAGAATAAGACCGATACAGGTTGAGTAAGTGGGTTTGGCCAGCTCTTCTATATGACCAGCAGCCAAATGCTCATTGGGGAAACCTATTCTTGCAGGCAGACCGGTTACATATTCCGTTAACTGTATCAGGTGCTTTAATTGCGAACCACCACCGGTAAGAATGATACCACCGTTCAGCATGCGGTTATCCAAACCAACCTGCTTGAGGTGATAAGTAACAAAATCCATGATCTCACTCATTCTTGCCTGGATGATGTTAGCGAGATTTTTAACACTGATCTCTTTGGCAGGCATACCCCTTAATCCCGGTATAGTGATATAGGCATTAGCTTTGGCTTCATTAGCCAGTGCACTGCCAAACTGTACTTTCATTTGCTCAGCCTGTGTTTTCAATACGCCTAAACCGGTTTTAATATCATTAGTGATATTTTCACCGGCAAAAGGAATAACAGCAGTATGCTTCAATATGCCTTCATAAAATACAGCGAGATCAGTAGTACCACCACCAATATCCACGATAGCCACACCGGCTTCCAGGTCTTCCTGTCCCATTACGGCAGAAGAAGAAGCCAACGGCTGCAACACAAGGTCTTTAGTATATAAACCTGCTTTCTCTACACTACGGTTAATGTTCTTGATCGCATTCTTATCACCGGTGATGATGTGGAAGTTGGCGCCAATCTTTACACCACCATATCCAATGGGGTTGGGAATGTTCTGGAAATTATCCACCGTAAATTCCTGCGGAATAACATCAATGATCTGATCGCCGGCAGGTATATAGGTTTTGTACTGATCTTCGATCAGCTGATCAATTTCTTTTTGGGTGATCTCCTCATCCGTTGTCTGGCGTACAATATCGCCACGGGTTTGCAAGCTTTTGATGTGATGACCGGCAATGCCGACATACACTTCTTTCACCGACAGGTTGGGGTTGGAAGCAAAGCAATTCTCCAAAGCAGTCCTGATCGCCTTGATGGTCTCATCAATGTTGAGCACCTGTCCGTGTTTCACACCGTTGGAATTGGCTTTACCGAAACCGAGTATCTCCAGCTTGCCGTATTCATTCTTACGACCGGCAATTACTGCGATCTTTGTAGTCCCAATGTCCAGACCGACGATAATGGGTTGTTCGTTGTTCATGATAGTTGTTTTTAGTTGTTGTTTTTATAGTCGAAATAGTTGTTTTAATTATAACCTCCGTTTTCATCTTCCGTCGGCTGCTTTTTCGGCATCACTGCTTTGGGAACCTTCTTTGGTTCTGCAGGTTTCGGTTTGTTTTGCTTTACCGGTTTGGATGAAACAGAATTTGTCTTGTCGTTGTTATTTGTATTATTTACTACAGGTTTATCTTGTAATGAAGGATCAGGAGTATCCGTTGAATCTTTTTCCAGTTTCACAATCGGCAGCAATACCCTTACTATTGTATCATTTTCTGATTCAACAGACTGCCTAAGCAGTTTCTCTACATTCTTTCGCAACTGTACAGAGTCTACCTTCGGGTCGCCGGCATATCTTGAAGCCACCACCTGCCCTTTGTATTGCACATCAATGAGCTTGTATTTATCAAACCCCGTTTTGCTCATTACCTGCTTATAGAAAACCATCAGGCGGTTGAATTTGGCAGCGATGTTTTCACCATTTCCCAATTTCACCAGGTGATTACCCACCAATGGCACCATTTCAAAAGTTTTGTCAGCAGTGATATCAATCTGTGCCACCTGCGACATCCAGAATGGCTCCTTCATGATATAGTTACCAATCGTTTTTACATCATTCAGCAAAAGGCTGTCGCTGATATTTAGCTTTTTCTTCGCAGGAAAACCGGTAAATACCGGAACCCTTGCACTCAATTTCTCAGACAATGGCATACTGCTTCCGATACTGTCAATATAGAATGAGTTTCCAGCCGTTGTGAATATTCTTGCAACAGGCTCTCTTTCCTCAATCGTTACATGCAATACATCCTGGTTATCAAAATACAATTCTGCTTTACTGATCCAGGTGTTGTTTTCCAGTGCATGTTCCAGGTCATGAAGATTGAATGAGGCTACCGGCTCGCCTTTGATAGATCCATTGGTCGCTTTCTTCAGTAACTGCTCCACATCTTTTTCATCAATAAATAAGTTCTGCTCTCCTCCTTTTATAGTTATACTATAGTCCTTGCACAGCCCCCTGTTCTTTTTGGTAATGGCAGCCATCAGCAGGGTGAACATACCTCCGCCTATACACAGCCATACTGTGATGAATAAAATTTTCTTTATCGTTGTTTTTGCATTCACTCTAAATACTCCTTAATTCATTCTTTATCGGTTCCACCAGTACATCAATATCACCTGCACCTGCTGTTATCAGTACTTCTCCAAATTCTTTGTTCAGCGTGGCGGCATAGTCCTTCTTTATCCAGTTCATCAGCTCTTCTTTTCCCATTACTCTCTTATTATCATTGTTCATTCTTTCCAGTATCATTTCGCTGTTCACACCTGCTATTGGCAATTCTCTTGCAGGATAAATGGGTAACAGCAGTACTTCATCTGCCAGGTCGAGCACTTCTGCAAAACCATCCGCAAGGTCTCTTGTGCGGCTGTACAGGTGTGGCTGAAATATCACCGTACATTTTTTGTGCCTGAACAAGGTCTTTGCCCCGTTGATCAAAGCCCTGAGTTCTTCAGGGTGATGAGCATAATCATCTACAAATACCAATCGGTCATTTTTGATGATATACTCAAACCTTCTTTTCACCCCACGGAAGTTCTCCACCGCCGCTTTGATCTTTTCATTTTCAATCTCCAAAGAACTGGCCACTGCTATAGCGGCAATTGCATTCTCTACATTATGCATACCACCCATGTTCAGCTTCACATTTTCCAGCCTGTTATCTTTCAACATCACATCAAACTCGTAACTGCCATTCATCATCCGGATATTGGTGGCATACACATCAGCACTTTCATTCTGCAGGCTGTAAGTAATTTGCTGCTCAGCCTTCAACTCTCTTCCTCTGTTCAAACCAAACTGCCTGATCAATAATCCGCCCGGTCTTACTCTTTTACTGAAGTCAATAAAAGCCTGTTCCATTGCTTCAGCTGTACCATATATATCCAGGTGGTCTGCATCCATCGCCGTGATGATGGCCACATCAGGGTTCAGTTTCAAAAAACTTCTGTCATATTCATCTGCTTCAATCACACAAACATTTCTTTCACTGCTCCAGAAATTGGTACCATAGTTTACCGAGATACCACCGAGAAACGCATTACAACCAAAACCACTGTCACGCAGTAAATGTGCCACCATGGTGGTTATCGTTGTTTTGCCATGCGTTCCGGCAATACATATATTAAAAGAACTCTCTGTTATAATCTGTAATACATCACTTCTCTTTACCACCTTCCTTCCATTATCCCTGTAATAAACCAACTCCCTGTGTTCTGCCGGCACTGCTGGTGTGTATACCACGAGATCGGGACTTTTTGGAATCAGTTCCAGGTTTTCTTCATAGTGCACTTTAATGCCGCTTGCCTCCAGTTCTTTCGTCAGTACAGTTGGCGTCTTATCATACCCACTCACTTTTACACCCCCGTCATGAAAGAATCTTGCAATGGCACTCATCCCGATTCCCCCGATGCCGATGAAGTACACTTCATTCAGTTTGTCAATCCCCCGGAAGGGGGTATTCATAAGGACAGTATTGGCTCGTACGTTCATGCGGCTAAATCACTTTAAGAACTTCTTCCGCTATTTTTTTATCAGCATCGGTTATGGCCAGTGCTGCTATATTTCTTTTCAATTCTTCCTGTTTGTTTTCGTCTGCCGACAATTCTATTATCATCGGCACCAGCTTTTCCATCGCTTCATTGTCTTTTACCATCAAGGCAGCCTGCTTATTCACCAGTTGCTGTGCATTCACCGTCTGGTGATCTTCAGCAGCAAAAGGATAGGGTACGAACAAAACGGGCTTTTTAACGACACATAACTCAGCTACAGTCATTGCTCCTGCACGGGCCACCACTATATCGGCAGCGGCATATGCATATTCCATCTGTGTGATGAAATCATTGACCCAAACTGATTGTTTTCCACTGGTACTTTCCTTTGCTTTTGCTGAATAAGGTTTACCTGTTTGCCAGATGATTTGCAAACCTGCGTTGAGCAAATCATCCAGGCCTTTATCTATGGCTTCGTTGATGGATTTGGCCCCGAGGCTTCCGCCCACCACCAGCATTGTTTTCTTTTGTTCATCCAATGAGAAAAATTGTATCCCCTCACTTCTTGTTACGCTTGACTGCGCAATGGTCGTACGGACAGGATTCCCGGTTATCATGATCTTTTCTTTCGGGAAAAATTTTTCCATTCCATCAGTACCGGTGAAAATCCTTGTCGCTCTTTTTCCCAGCATCATATTTGATTTACCGGCAAATGAATTCGACTCATGAATGAAAGTGGGAATCCCTTTTGCCTGCGCTGTTTTCAATACAGGAAAACTGGAATATCCCCCAACCCCGATCACTGCATCCGGCCGAAAGCGGTTTACAATTTTTCTTACCTGTAAAAAACTTTTGACCAGCTTGAGTGGTAATCCGATATTCTTTATCAAAGAGCTGCGGTTGAACCCCGCTATATCTAATCCTTCAATTTTATATCCTGCCTGCGGTACTTTTTCCATCTCCATTCTTCCCTTTGCCCCTACAAAAAGTATTTCAATATTCCCGTCAATCTTTCTCAACGCATTGGCGATCGCTATCGCCGGAAAAATATGCCCCCCTGTTCCTCCTCCCGCTATGATCACTCTTTTGCTCATATCACTCATTTAGCAAACTCAGCTGTTGTCTTCCCTTCCAGTTGTTCTACGTTTCTTGCCACACTTAATATTATACCAATGGCAAGGCAGGTAAATATGAAACTGGTTCCACCCATACTTACCAGCGGAAGTGTTACACCGGTAACCGGGAACAAATTCACCGTTACAGCCATATTGGCCACTGCCTGTATGGCCAGTGTGAAACTTAATCCCAATGCCAGGAAAGCGCCAAAGGCAAAAGGACATTTCTTAAATATCCTGATACACCGGTAAAGGAATACCAGGTAAATAAACATGATGAATGCCCCGCCCATCAATCCATATTCCTCAATAATGATGGCATAAATAAAATCATTATAAGCCTGTGGTAAATAATCTCTAGTTGTACTGTTACCGGGACCTACACCAAATACTCCGCCTTTTGCAATTGCGATCTTGGCCTGTGTTGTCTGGTATGCATCATCATCAATATCCTTACTGCCGTAAATAAAACTCTCCATGCGACCGATCCAAGTATCCACCCTGCCGAACAAAGTGGAGGATGATTTCTTTGCTACCACCACATCATCGTTCTTTGTTTGCCCATGACGTATCACCGCTGCTGAAACAAGAAAGAGTATTGGTATTAATGCAACACCTATTGTTACTAATATATGTTTGGTGCTTACCCTGCCAATAAACAATAGCAATAAACAACTTGCTCCCAATAATAAAGCCGTAGACAAGTTGGCCGGCGCAATTAAAAGGCAGGTAACCGCAACAGGTATGATAACAGGTAAATATCCTTTTTTGAAATCTTTGATAACATCCTGCTTCTTACTGAGCAACCTGGCAAGGAACATAAACAAGGCCAGCCTTGCAAAGTCGGAAGTCTGCAACGTCATATTAATTAATGGCAAACGTATCCACCGGCTTCCCTCGTTCATCTTTACGCCAAAGAATAATGTATAGAATAATAAAGGCAGCGAAATAAGAAAAGCAATCTTGGCAACTTTTGAATAGAAAGTATAATTAACCAGGTGAGCAAAATAAATAACCATTATACCTACCAGGATAAAAGCAATCTGTTTGAAGAGATAGATCTCAGTATTCCCCCTGTAGTTTTTATAAGCCAACGAACCTGTAGCGCTGTAAACTGCCAGCAGGGACACCAATGTCAGCAATATCACCAATGCCCATATCACCTTATCTCCCCTTGTCTTATTGATAAGGTTATTGGCATTGAAGGTGTTCTTCAGCCCACCCAATCCTATATCTCTTGTTGCTTCCATTAATTATAATTCTTTCACTGCTTTTTTAAACTGGCTGCCCCTGTCTTCATAATTTTTGAACAAATCAAAACTGGCACAGGCGGGGCTCAGCAACACTACATCTCCCTTCTCAGCAAAATGAAACGCAGCATGCACCGCTTCCGCCGCTGTTGAGGTATTAACAATAGTACCTACCGTACTACCAAATGCCTCATGTATCTTCCTGTTATCTGTTCCCAGGCAAATAATTGCTTTTACTTTTTCTTTTACCAGTTCCTCGATTAAAGAATAATCATTGCCTTTATCCACACCCCCTAAGATCAATACGGTAGGCTTTGTCATACTTTCCAGCGCATACCAGGTTGAGTTTACATTGGTAGCTTTGCTGTCATTGATAAATTCCACTCCTCTTACGGTGGCCACATGTTCCATCCTGTGTTCCAGGCTTTGGAAATTCTGTACCGCATCACGAATCTTTTCTTTACGGATATCCAGTGTGGTGGCTGCCACACAAGCTGCCATGGTATTATACTGGTTATGTTTTCCCTTTAAGGCGAAATCATAAACACTCATCGAAGTAAAATCCTGTCCTGTTCTTACATACATATCCCCGTCTTTAATAAATGCTCCGTTAGGTAATTCTCTTTTCATACTAATTGGCAGTTGGTTTGATTGAATATTGAACTGGTTTAAATATTTCATAGTTACTTCATCATCCGCGCAGTAGATGAATACATCATCTTTCTGCTGGTTCATAGTGATACGGAATTTGCTCCTGATATAATTTTCGAATTTGTAATCGTAACGGTCAAGGTGATCCTCGGTGATATTGGTCAGTATAGCTATATCCGGCCGGAATGTATTTATATCATCCAACTGAAAACTGCTTACTTCCACTACATACAATGGCTTGGGATCAACAGCCACTCTTTTAGCAAATGAATCACCAATGTTTCCGACCAATGCGCAATCCAAACCAGCTTCTTTGCAGATGTGGTAAGTCAATGCTGTGGTAGTGGTCTTTCCATTGCTGCCGGTAATGGCAACGATCTTGCTATTACCTTTAAACCGGTAAGCCAACTCAATCTCACTGATGACCGGAATACCATTTTCCCTGATCTTTTTTACCATCGTTGCTTTTTCAGGAATGCCAGGACTTTTCATCACTTCATCTGCATTCAGGATTTGCGACTCAGTGTGTTTACCTTCTTCAAAAGCAATTCCCGCTCCCTGCAACTCATTACGATACTCATTACTCAAAGAACTAGCGTCTGAAAGGAATACATCATACCCTTGTTGCTTCGCCAGCAGCGCAGCACCCACACCACTTTCGCCACCTCCCAGTATGACAAACCTTTTACTCATCGTCTCTTTCGATAAGTGTACGGAATTGGGTTCTTCATAAGTATTAGTTTTCAATACAACTGCACCACAATTCGATTGGATCAGAACATCATCAGTCTTCTACAGGGTTTCGGTACGGGGTTTTTCAGTAATATCTTTTCAATAACAGATAACCGTCGTATTTATCTTAGTTTCAATGTCACAATGCTCAACACTACCAGCAGCACTGTAACGATCCAAAACCTCGTTACAATTTTCACCTCATGATATCCTTTCACCTGGTAATGGTGATGTAATGGCGCCTTTAAAAACACTCTTCTTCCTTCACCATATTTCTTCTTCGTATACTTGAAATATCCAACCTGCATCATTACACTCAGCGATTCAACAAAGAAGACTCCGCAAAAAATTGGTATCAGCAATTCCTTATGCACAATAATGGCAAGCGAAGCGATAATACCTCCCAATGTCAGGCTACCTGTATCTCCCATGAATATCTGTGCGGGATATGAGTTGTACCAGAGAAAACCAATACATGCTCCAATCAGTGCTGCTATGTAAATGGACAACTCACCAAGGTTAGGGATGTACATGATGTTCAGGTAATCCGCAAACACCAGGTTACCGCTGGCATAGGCAAAAATGCCCAGCAGTGTACCGATGATGGCTGAGGTACCTGTAGCCAGGCCATCTAATCCGTCTGTGAGATTGGCACCATTTGATACAGCTGTGATTATAAATATTACCACCAGTATGTATAGCAGCCATGTGTATCCTCTCCAGGATGCCGGCAGCAGCTTGGAGTAGTTAAACTCATGATTTTTTACAAACGGGATTGTTGTCACAGTTGAATTATTTGCCTCAACGAAATATTTTGTTTTGCCATTTACTTCTTTGCTGAAAACCGTTGAGTCTGTTGGTGGCACCTTACCTACATATTCTCTCCAGATCTTTACTTCACTGTTGAAGTAAAGCGTAGCACCAACGATCACTCCCAAACCCACCTGTCCAAGAATCTTGAACCAACCCGCCAATCCATCCTTGTTTGATTTCTTGTACTGTTCTCCCCTTTGTTGTGCCAGCTTTTTACCTCTCAGCTTCAGGTAATCATCAATAAAACCAATAGCTCCCATCCACAGCGTACTGATGATCATTAGTTGTACATAAACTTTTGTCAGGTCGGCCAGCAGTATCGTTGGTATCAGTATCGCCAGGATAATGATGATACCACCCATCGTTGGTGTCCCTCTTTTACTCTCTTCACCTGCAAGGCCCTCTTCCCTGATACTTTCACTGATCTGCTTCTTCTGCAAAAATTTTATCAGTTTCTTCCCATAAAAAGTAGTGATGAATAAAGAAAGTAACACCGCCAGCAGCACCCGGAAGGTGATGAAGTCGAAGAGCCTGCTTCCCGGGAATTTTATCCCTTCACTGTTCAGCCAGTCAAATAAGTGATACAGCATGCTGGTTTGGTTACTTATCTAATAATTCAAAAAATTCTTTAACAACTTCTTTATCGTCAAAGTGATTTCTCACTCCTTTTATTTCCTGGTATTTCTCATGTCCTTTTCCCGCAATCAGTATTATATCTTCCGGTTTCGCTAAACTTATCGCCGTCTTGATTGCTTCCTTTCTGTCCACGATTGAGATATACTTTCTTTTATACGCCGCAGCTAATCCTTCTTCCATATCTTTTATGATCTGCGCCGGGTCTTCTGTTCTTGGATTATCGCTGGTGAAAATCGCCTTATCACTATGTTCACAAGCCGCTTCTGCCATCACCGGTCTTTTAGTTCTGTCCCTGTCACCACCGCAACCAACTACTGTAATCACCTGCTCAAACCCTCTTTTCAGTTTTTTGATAGTTGCCAGCACATTCAACAAAGCATCCGGTGTGTGTGCATAATCAACAATGGCAATAACTTTTTCTTTTGGCGAAATGATATAATCAAATCTCCCTTCGGCACCTGTGAGCATACTCATCGCTGTCAGCACTTCTTGTTTATCCTCTCCCAAACAAATGGCTACACCATAAACAGCCAACAGGTTGTATGCGTTGAACTCTCCTATCAATCTGAAATTCACTTCTACTTCATTCACCATCATCAGCAGGCCGCTCAGGCTGTTATCAAGAATCTTTCCTTTAAAATCAGCTACCGTTTTCAGACTGTAGTAATACTTTTTGGCATTGGTATTCTGCAGCATCACTGTCCCTCTCTTATCATCAGCATTACTGATAGCAAACGCCGATGATGGCAAAGAATCGAAAAAGGCTTTCTTCACCCGGATATATTCATCAAACGTCTTGTGATAATCGAGGTGATCATGAGTGATGTTACTGAATATGCCCCCTGCATACAGTAAGCCTGTTACCCGGTGCTGATGAACTGCATGTGAACTTGTTTCCATGAACACATGACTGCAACCTGCATCCACCATCTGCCTTAGCAGTTGGTTCAGACTGATAGCATCTGGTGTTGTATGCGTAGCAGGTACCACCTGATCACCTATCATATTCTCCACTGTGCTGATCAAACCGCATGTATATCCCAATCTTGTAAAGAGCTTGTATAATAATGTCGCAATAGTTGTTTTTCCGTTTGTTCCTGTAACACCAACCAGTTTCAATTTTTCAGCCGGCCTTCCATAAAAGTTGATAGCCATATAAGAGGCAGCTACTGCACTATTTTCTACCTGCACATACACTACATTATCTTTACTCCTTGCAGGCATTTCCTCAAAAACCACCACCGATGCACCGTTTTCTATTGCTTTATCAATGAACTGATGACCATCTGCTGCTGCTCCTTTTACCGCAATGAAGGCTGAGCCTTTCTTTACTTTTCTCGAATCTATCTGCACATCACTCACATCCACCGCTGTACTTCCTGCTACCGACCTGATGTTCACCTTATATAGTATATCACTTAACAGCACTTTCTTTAACTTAACTCCAGTATTACGGTAATTCCTTTAGCCAATGCCGTCCCAGGTGCAACAGATTGCATGATCACTTTTCCTTTTCCTTTTACTGCCACTTTCAAGCCCATATTCTCAAGGAGGTGAATAGCATCTTTTAAACCCATGCCTCTTACGTTAGGCATCACTTTTTGTTTTACAGAAACCGGCTTAACTACAGGCTGATTTTTTACAGAATAAACACTTGCCCAGTTATGCTGCAATGTTGAATCCGTAAAAGACACATTCATGTTCCTGTACACATTTTTTATATCATTTGTATTACCTGCATAAAAGAACATGGAACTGTCCTTTACTGCAGCATACAGTGATGGGTTTTTCTGCTGTACATACATCGCATATAACTTAGTAGCAATTTCCCTGAAAACAGGCGCTGCCAGTGTACCACCATAATGTGAAGCAGCATGAGGTTTGGTGCGAATCACTACTATACAGGTATACTGCGGTTTATCTGCCGGAAAATAACCGACAAATGAAGCCTGGTAAACACCATGTGCATACTTAATAGCACCGTCAGATACATGTGCAGTACCCGTTTTACCGGCCACTGCAAAGGGCATTCCTTTAAATACCCTTGTGGCTGTACCGTCAATTACAGTTGCTTCCATGGCTGATCTTGCTGCCTGTACCACCTCTGGCTTAACCAGCTTTTCTTCCAGAACAGTTGGTTCAAATTGTTTGGTGATTATTCCATTTCGCTGAATACTGCTGACCAGGTAAGGTTTCATCATCCGGCCATTATTAGCGATTGCATTATATAATGTCAATGTGTGCAGGGGGCTTACCTGTAAGCCATAACCAAAACTCATCCATAGCATATTACCCCCAGCACTTCCTTTTTGATCCAATGGCGCCATAGTAGGTTTTGGAACATTAGCGAGGTCAATTGGCGATCTTACGTCCAGATGAAACCGGTGCAGGTATTCCTTTAACTCAACCGGTTTCTGCGCAAAGGCTTTATATGCCAGTTTACTCATGCCCACATTAGAACTATGGGCAAAACACTCTTTAACTGACAGCACAGAACGGGGAGATCTTTCAGCATCCGTAACAATTTTATTTCCCACCTGTAACCTTCCAGCACCGCCTACTTCTACCATATCATCAATCTTACTGGTGCCCTTCTCCAGAACAGATAAAAGTGTTGCCAGCTTAATAGTAGAACCAGGCTCTGTAGCCCTCAAAGCATAATTATCATCTTCCCAATAAGTGCCATCAGGCCGGCGGCCAAGGTTAGCCATTGCTTTGATTTTGCCGGTACTTGTTTCCATTACAATAGCAGTACCATAAGGACCCTCACACTGCAACATCATACGCATCAATGCGGTTTCTGCTATATCCTGGATATTTACATCGATAGTGGTGAAGACATCTTTTCCATTTTCCGGATCAGTTTGCGAACCTTCAATCGGGATGGCAGTTCCGCCTGCGATATACCGAACCAGTTGTTGACCATTTTTACCGCTCAATACAGAATCATAGCTTCTCTCAAGACCCACGTTCTGCTTCTTGGATTTGTTATTAGCGTCTTTAAACTCTCTTGACAAACCAATCGTTCTATTGGCCAGTAAACCGAACGGAGTCTCTCTTTTGCTGTTTACTTCTACGATAACACCACTCCTGTTGCGGCCCAGTCTTACCAAAGGAAACTCACGGAATGCTTTATACTCTTCAAAACTGAGTTTCTTTTTAAGGGGGAAGTATCTTTCATTATTCCTGAAAGCCTGCTGCAATTCTTTTTTGTATTGCGCTGCCGGCTTGTCGGCAAAATAATCAGCAAGGGCAATGGCAAAAGAGTCAACGTTTTCATGAAAACGTTTTCCTTTCTTTTCCCTTAAACCGTCTGCATTAAAATCAATGTAAATATCAAAGGTGGGAATAGAGGTGCTGAGCATCTGGCCGTCTTCACTGTAGATAGTACCTCTTTCCGCATCCAGTGTCCTGAACTGCTGGTGAAGACTGTCGCTCATACTCCGCCAGTGCTTGCCTTCAGCCTGCTGAATGTAGAAAGCTCTGCCGAGTACAAATAAACTTAGTATGGTTATACCAAGAAAACTGAGATATACTCTCCAAAGTATGTCACGTTTTACTTCCAAGGCCCTTCTGCTTGTGTTCGTTAGTTGTTCGTTGTATCCGTCCACCTTTCTTGTTCAGGGAAAGGATTTTAGTTGTCGTTCGTTCCTAGTTCTGACTGATCGTCACACTGTCTTTCAATACCACCGGTGATTGAGTAAGCTCCTTTAAACCCAGCGGCTCCACCGCTTTTACCAGCACACTTTGTTTACTCTGATACATCACCTTACTCTTTACCGCTATATATTCGTACTTCAGTTCTTTTACTTCTTTGGCTGTCTTGTTGATCTTACGAATGGTCTTATCTGCATAATGACCGTTGTAGATATACACCACTGCCAGCACTGCGAGGAACAAAAAGAACGGCACCTGTTTCACGATGGACTGATAATTCAGCCAACGCTTCCAGCCTGCTAAAGCAGGGCCGGATTGTGTGTCCCGTTCTTTTGGATTTTGCTGTTCCTGCATACATGAGTTGTTAGCTCGTTAATTTTGGTTTTTCATCTTCTCTGTGAGAAGGGTTGATTTCAAAGGATATAGATTTTCCAGATTTTTATACCCTCTATATTTACTGTATGAACTCTTTTTTATACCATCATCACCTTTTCTGCCACTCTTAGCTTTGCACTTCTTGATCTTGGGTTTTGTTTCAGCTCTTTTTCTGAAGGAAGTATTGGTTTCCTGTTTACAATCATCAGTTCATTTACTGTTTCTGAATTGATAAAGGGATTCTCTTCCGGTTCATCGAATGAACCCCGGCGAAAGAAATTCTTTACCAGCCTGTCCTCGAGGGAATGAAACGTAATGATGGCAACACGGCCGCCTGGTTTTAACAGGGATGGAATCTGCTGCAGCATATCCTTTAATGCACCTAATTCATCGTTCACTTCAATGCGCAAAGCCTGGAAAACCTGGGCGAAGTACTTATTCGGATTTCCTTTTACAATTTCCCGGAGTGCATTCTTAAACGCATCGATCGTTTTAAGAGATGTTGCGCTGCGAACCTGAACTATAGTTTTGGCTAACGTTTTGGCGTTGGTTACTTCTCCATACTGTTCAAAAAGTTTGTGCAATCGTTGTTCAGTATAGGTGTTCACCACATCAAATGCGGTCAGTGTCTGCCGCTGATCCATTCGCATGTCCATTTCAGCGTTGTGGCGGATGGAAAAACCTCTCTCAGCTTCGTCAAACTGGTGACTGCTTACGCCAAGATCGGCCATAATACCATCAACGGCTGTTACCCCCTCAAGTCTCAGAAAACGCTGCAGGTGCCGAAAATTGTGTGAAACAAAAACTAATCTTTCGTCGGCCGGCAGGTTTTTTTTTGCATCGGCATCCTGGTCAAAAGAGACCAGTTTACCATTTACGCCTAACTTTTCAAGAATGGCCTTTGAATGACCACCCCCTCCAAAAGTGCAATCCACATAGATACCATCGGGTTTGATGCGAAGACCATCGATGACCTCGTTTAACAAAACCGGAACATGGTAAACAGGTTCACTCATGGTTATCGGTTAATTGTTATCCTTCGCCATCACTTCCTTCGCCAGGTTGCTAAATGCATCCGGTGAATATGAGTCAAAGAACTTTTTGTACGTATTACTATCCCAGATTTCTATTTTATTAACCGCTGCCACCAGCACTATATCTTTCTGCAAACCCGCATGATCTTTCAGGTTTGGCGGCACCAGCAACCTTCCCGCTGTATCCGGCTCCACGAAAGTGGCGCCATTCAGAAAGTAGCGGCGGAACTCCCTGACCTTAGGGTCGAAGTCGTTCAGTTTACTGATGTCTGCAAAGAGCGGTTCCCAGTTTTTTACCGGGTAAAGGGCCAAACATTTTTCAAAACCCCTGTTGATAACGAAACGGGTGGTTTCCTCTTCCGGCAATTGCTTTTTGAACCCCGCCGGGAGGAGGAACCGCCCCTTGGCGTCCAAAGTAGCCTCGAATTCTCCGAGAAAGCCTGTCATTATCAGTGAATTGGGTCAATTTTGAATTAATTGACACAAAATAACACTTTTTCCCACTTAATTACCAAATTTTTCTATTTTTCTTTTTTCCACCACCAATTTTTACCTGAAATGCAGTACTGGCAAGGGTTTCAACCGGTGTGATAAAATTTGCAGGTAAATTGAGGTGAATAGAGTGTGAATAGTGGTGGAAAAGCTGTGAATTATGTATTAAATGGACAATTCAGGATATTTGCACCTCACCAAATACAACAGTCAGTTGTGTTATGACAGATCCAAAGAAAATATCCATACAGGATTACACCTACCATCTTCCTGAAGAACGCATAGCCAAATATCCACTGGCAGAAAGAGATGCTTCCAAACTGCTTATTTATAAAGACGGATTGATAAATGAGGATAAGTATAAAAATGTAGCAGCATACATCCCGGAAGATTCTTTGCTTGTTTTTAATAATACCAAAGTAGTAGAAGCAAGATTGCTTTTTCAAAAACCTTCAGGTGGTGTCATTGAAATATTTTGTCTTGAACCGCATGAGCAATATCCCGACATCACCACAGCCATGCTGCAAAAAGAAAAAGTATGGTGGAATTGTTTGGTAGGTGGGGCTTCCAAATGGAAACCAGGCCAGGTACTTGAAAAGAGAATAAGGGCAGCGGAAAAAGAAATTCTGCTTACTGCCAGCTATATTGAAAAGAAAACCGGTTCATTTACAATTGAGCTGTCATGGTCTCCCTCCTCATTGAGTTTTGCCGAGGTATTGCATCATTTCGGAGCGATTCCCCTCCCACCTTATATCAAACGAGCGGTTGAAGAGTCTGATAAAGAAAGGTATCAAACTGTGTATGCCCATTTTGAAGGTTCAGTTGCTGCGCCCACTGCCGGTCTCCATTTCACTGAAGCAGTATTTAATGAACTGGAGCGAAAGAACATCAAAAAAGATTTTGTAACACTGCATGTGGGTGCCGGCACTTTTAAACCTGTGAAGAGTGACACCATGGAAGAACATGAGATGCATGCAGAATGGATGGACGTTTCAAGAAAAACAATTCAAAACTTGCTGGATAACCTGGATCAAAATATCATAGTTGTCGGTACTACTTCTTTACGTACGATAGAAAGCCTGTACTGGTTAGGTGCAAAATCAATTATTAACCCCTATTCCTTACAGCTATCACAGTGGGAACCATATGAACTTACAAAACATAATGTTCCGGTAAAAGAAGCATTACATGCTTTATTAAAATGGATGGACGATAATAAACTGGAAAGACTGGTTACAAAAACACAGATTCTGATAGCACCGGGATATTCTTTTAAAATAATTGATGCCCTTATTACAAATTTTCATCAGCCACAATCCACTTTGTTACTACTGGTAGCTGCGCTTATTGGAGACGACCAGCCTTCCGGACATGTGGGCTGGAAAAAAGTATACGATTATGCCCTGAATAATGATTTCCGGTTTCTGAGTTATGGAGATGGAAGCTTACTCTGGAAAAAATCTTAAGCTTTTTTCAGTGGTAGTTCAACGGTGAATGTACTGCCCTTACCAAGGGTGCTCTCAGCTTTAATATCTCCGTCATGAGCTTCTACCATTGTCTTAACATAGCTTAAACCCAGTCCAAAACCTTTTACATTGTGCACATTACCGGTATGCGCCCTGTAAAAACGTTCGAAGATTCTTTTCACTGTGTCCCTGCTCATACCAATACCGTTGTCTTCAATCCGCATAATAAATTTCTTGTTGTTAGATTGTGTAGACAGCCTGATCAACGGAGGAATATTGTCTTTAGCATATTTAACGGCATTATCAACCAGGTTATTTACCAGGTTAGAAAAATGTACTTCGTCGGCAGCAATCAGGTCATTCTGCGCATTTAGCTGCAGCTCTACTTTTCCTTTTTTAGAATCAAGCTGTAACGCAAAATTGTCCACCACATCTTTTATCACTTCATGTACATGAACCGGCTTCAGGTTCAGGTCAACTTCCTGCTTTTCTAATTGCGAGGCCTTTAATATTGTTTCCACCTGCCGGTTCATCCGCTGGTTCTCTTCCTTAATGATACCGCTGAAATAACTAAGCTTTTCCCTGTCTTGCTGTACTTTTTCATTTCGCATGGCATCCACTGCCAATGAAATAGTGGCAATTGGTGTTTTGAATTCATGCGTCATATTATTGATGAAGTCATTCTTGATTTCACCCAGTTTCTTTTGCCGGATCATTGTTCTGACAGTGAGGTAAAAAGCAGAAATGATGATGATGGTAAATAATCCAGACATGATGATCCGCCATTTCAACGACTGCAAAGCCTGGCTCTCAACATTAGGAACTACAACAATCAGCACTTCATTGGGTGCAAGATTCTCCCCTGCGCTGCCACTGGGAGCTGTTAAGGGAGTAACAAAGGATTTATTCTCCGTATTCTCGTAATAGGCAGCAAAATTTTCAGACTGCCGTTCAAAATAATTTTCTACCCCGCTTTTGCCAAAAGAGGCAATGCCAAATTCGAACTTGATATCCTTCAGCCCTTTTTCCGCAAGGGCTTTTTTTAATTTTTCTTTTATCTCCTCTACTGTTAGCTGTTTTCCTATTGTAAAGGGTTTGGCCAGGTCAAATGTGAGTCCATCGAAGAGATTGGATTTCTTCCCGCCTGCTGCGTAGCTGCCTTTTCTCTCTCCCAACTCCTCACCTACTACTTTAGTTGCTTCCTGAACTTTCTCCAAAATCTGTTCTTCCCTTAGCAAGAGCATATTCTTCAGCCAGGATATCTGGATGGCAATAATCCCAACCAGTGAGAGGCTTATCAAAACTGTTATGACGGTAAAAATGCGTTTCACAAAATGTATCTGTAAACCTGAAAGATAATAGGTTTTCCTAAAAAGATCACCTCTGCAAAAATACATTTCCATTACCGGCAGCCATCCCCTGTATTGGGTATATGACTGATTTTAACGGTGTTTTACCAATCAACTAATGATATCCCGGCATATAATTTATTATTGACCTTGCGGTTTTTTTAAACAGCTTTTTTGCAAAATGATTTTATATACTAAATTGAAGTATGATTGAACCTGCACCCGGCGTTTTACTGATAGCTGATCCCTTTCTGAAAGATCCTAACTTTCTTCGCACCGTAGTTTTTTTATGTGAGCATAAGGACGAGGGTAGTTTTGGATTTGTACTGAACCGCCAATATGAAAACACATTAGATGAACTGATACCAGAACTGGAAGGATATAAACTGCCGGTATATTATGGAGGGCCGGTACAACTTGATTCCCTGCATTTTCTTCACCAGTACCCCGAACTCATACCCGGGGGACAGGAAGTGATAAAAGGTGTATACTGGGGTGGCGATTTTGAAGCATTGGTCAGCCTGATCAAGAATAATGAGATTGATGAAAAGAAGATCCGTTTTTACATTGGCTATTCCGGCTGGAGTGAAGGACAACTGGAAGGTGAAATGAAAGAAAAAACATGGCTCACCGTAAAAGCCAATCGTAAACTTATTTTTCATAACGATCACCAGGAAATATGGAAAGACTCACTGAAACACCTTGGAGGTGATTATGAAATAATGGTAAACTTCCCGATCGACCCGCAGTTGAACTGATACAATTTTCCGAAAACCATATAACTCTCTGCTATGAAACGTTTATTCCTGGTTGCTATGTTACCCATATTTATGTTGCATTCAGGATGCAGTGTTTTAAAAAATTCAGGGCTGATACCGACTGAACTGGAAATGGCTATTGGGTTGAAAGACGCATTATCTCAGGGGTTGTTTAAAGGATTTGACGCCTTTGCTAACCCGGAAGGTAACCCCTTGGTTCGTTTTGCTTTTCCCGGCGAGGCAGAAAAGATTGAAAAGACATTAAGAGATCTTGGATTTGATAAGGCCATAAACCAGGTGACAGGTAAATTCACCAGGGCCATGTCATCGGCTGTAAATGTGGCAAAGCCATTATTTTTCGATGCCGTTAAGAAGATGACGATAAAAGATGCAGCTAAAATCCTTGTGACCGATAATACTCATGCTGCCACTGATTATTTTAAACAGGCAATGAAGCCGGGATTAATGATTGCTTTCCGCCCTATTGTGGACAGTACTATTAAAATAGAAAAAGCTGACGAAGAATGGAAAGGTATTACCAGTATTTACAACAGTATTCCATTCATCAATAAACCACTGGAGACTAGCCTTACTGATTTTGTTTCTGCAAGAGTTATTGACCTTATGTTCCTGATGGTGGCCAATGAAGAAGAACAAATAAGAAGTAAGTATGAATTAAGAAAGACAGATATGATGCGAAAAGTGTTTACCTGGGCCGAAGGGGAAATAAAACGAAAAATTCAAAAGAACTGATTATAAAAAGAAAAGCCCTCTTCTGCGAAGAGGGCTCATAATTTGTTTTCAAAATCCGGACACCTGGTGGTTTTTCCAGTTACTTATTCCACTTCGGTGGCGCCTTCCACTAAAACAGTTACCCTGTTATTCAATACCTCCACAAAGCCACCCTGTATATCAAAGTTGGCCACATGATTCTGTTTGTCTTTCAGCACTTTTACCCTACCTGCTTTTAAAGCACTTACCAGCGGGGCATGCTTTTCCAGCACCTCAAATGAGCCACTGATACCGGGCATTTGCACACCATACACTTCACCGCTGTATAGCTTTTTCTCGGGAGTTAATATTTCTAAGTTCATCGTTTAATGTTTAAAGTCGAAGGTTTAAATGTGCAGGCCTAACGTTAAACTTAAAACGTCAAACCTTAAACCCAAACCTACCCCTGGGCTGCTGCCAATAACTTTTTACCCTTTTCAATTGCATCATCAATCGTACCTACCAGGTTGAAAGCTGCTTCAGGATATTCATCCACTTCACCATCCATGATCATATTGAAACCACGGATTGTTTCTTCGATCGGTACCAGTACTCCTTTCAAACCAGTGAAGGCTTCTGCCACATGGAAAGGCTGAGAAAGGAAACGCTGCACCCTTCTTGCACGGCTTACCACCAATTTATCTTCATCACTCAATTCATCCATACCGAGGATAGCAATAATATCCTGCAACTCTTTATAGCGCTGTAACATTGACTTAACCCTGTTTGCACAGTTGTAATGCGCTTCACCCACTACCAAAGGAGAAAGAATCCTGGAAGTAGAATCCAGCGGGTCAACCGCAGGATAGATACCCAAGTCAGCAATTTTTCTTGACAATACGGTTGTAGCGTCAAGGTGGGCAAACGTTGTGGCTGGTGCCGGGTCAGTCAGGTCATCCGCAGGTACGTAAACCGCCTGCACCGATGTAATAGAACCGTTGTTGGTAGAAGTGATTCGCTCCTGCATGATACCCATCTCGGTAGCCAGCGTAGGCTGGTAACCCACTGCAGAAGGCATACGGCCCAGCAGGGCTGATACCTCAGAACCGGCCTGTGTAAAACGGAAGATATTATCAACGAAGAACAGGATGTCACGGCCCTTGCCCTGTCCATCACCATCACGATAGTATTCAGCAATTGTCAAACCAGACAATGCCACCCTTGCCCTTGCTCCGGGAGGCTCATTCATCTGTCCGAATACGAAAGTTGCTTTTGAGTCGGCCAGCTCTTTCATATCCACTTTGCTCAAATCCCATCCGCCTTCTTCCATGCTATGTTTGAAAGCATCACCATATTTCATGATGCCTGCTTCGATCATTTCCCTCATCAGGTCATTTCCTTCACGGGTCCTTTCACCCACTCCGGCAAATACTGATAAACCAGAATAAGCTTTGGCGATATTATTGATCAACTCCTGAATCAATACCGTTTTACCCACACCAGCACCACCAAACAGACCGATCTTACCACCTTTTGCATAAGGTTCGATAAGGTCAATTACTTTGATACCCGTGTAAAGTACTTCTGTAGCAGTACTCAGGTTCTCAAATGTAGGCGGCAAACCGTGAATGGGACGACCTCCCACTTTACTTACCGCTGGTAAACCGTCAATAGGATCGCCGGTTACATTAAAAAGACGGCCCTTAATACCCTCGCCAATTGGCATTGCTATAGCCAACCCTGTATCTACTACCTCTGTACCACGAACAATACCTTCGGTACCGTCCATCGCAATGGTACGGACACTGTCCTCACCCAGGTGCTGCTGTACCTCAAGTATAAGTATATCACCATTTTCTCTTTTCAATTCCAAAGCGTTGTAGATCTCGGGAAGTTTGCCATCAAACTGTACGTCGATAACCGCACCGATTACCTGTTTTACTTTACCAACATTTGCCATATAAGGAGTTTAAATAAGAGGTTTGATTTCAGGCCGCAAAGGTAAGGGGGCAGGTCTAATCTGCCAATTTGAAAACCAAAGATTTTTGGCTGTGGAAAAGGGGTTGAAAACCGGGCATAACCCGTTGTCAGGCAACGGGAAATATGATTTTACCGGCTATTGCAGCTAATAGATATTTATACAAAGGGAGGTAACTACAACTACTTACCCTTGCTGATATGAAAAGCCTGGGTCTTTCTTCACTCGGTACTACGCCTTTCCGCCTGCTTTTCGATAGTAGTCTGCCATCCTAATTGAAGCATTAAAAAAGCTTTTATTGGCAGTTTTGCATATAATAAGAGATACTATTTTATCCAGGTTCCAATCATAAAATATATCCCGTTGCATTATTTTGGATGAAGCTGCCTATGTCTTCGATTCAGAACCTGAAAGAGCCGTACAGGAAGCTTTGAGGCAGCTTATGAAAGGAAGTACGACATTGGTCATTGCCCACCGCCTCAGCACTATAAAAGAATCAGATGAAATTGTAGTGCTGCATGATGGTAAGATCATTGAACGGGGTCATCATAATGAATTGATCGAAATAGATGAAGGTGTGTACAAAAGGCTGACTAAGATGCAGCACACAGCCTGATACTTTCTCTTTATTACATTTGCAGCATGCAACTGACAGAAGTTACTACCCCCCAACTTGCCCGGGATTTTATCCGTGTCAATGTTGAATTATATAAGAACGATCCCAATTATATCAGGCCGCTGGATAAAGACATCAACGAAGTATTTGATGTAAATAAAAACAAAGCTTTCCGCTTTGGAGAAGCAGTGCGATGGATTTTAAAAGATGACCAGGGAAAATTAATCGGACGAATTGCAGCATTTGTCAATAAAAAATATAAAAACAAAGGTGATGATGTGCCGGTAGGTGGCATCGGCTTTTTTGATTGTATTAATGACCAACTGGCTGCCGATATGCTTTTTGATGTGGCTAAACACTGGCTTATGCAAAAAGGTATGCAGGCAATGGACGGTCCAATCAATTTTGGCGAAAGGGACCGCTGGTGGGGATTGATTGTAGAAGGCTTTCAGCCTCCGCCTTATTGTATGAACTATAATAAACCTTATTATAAAGATTTATTTGAACGATACGGTTTTAAACCATTCTTCAATCAAATCTGCTATGGGCTGGATCCCAAAAAAGAAATAAGCCAGAAGATACTGGACAGGCATGCACAATTGAAAGAAAACCCGGCGTTCAGTTCATGTTTTATCAAAAAAAATCAGCTGGAAAAATTTGCAGCTGATTTTACCATTGTTTACAACAAGGCATGGGCCGGCCATGGTGGATTAAAAGAATTGAAAAAAGAACAGGTGCTTACCATGTTCAAAAAGATGAAACCGGTAATGGATGAGAAACTGATTTGGTTTGCCTATCACAACCAGGACCCAATTGCCATTTTTGTAAACCTGCCCGATCTGAACCAGTGGTTTAAATACCTTAACGGAAAATTTGACCTCTGGCATAAGCTAAAGTTTCTCTGGATCAAGAAGACCCGAAAAAATCATCGCTTCACCGGTCTTGTTTTCGGTATTGTACCAGAATTCCAGGGTATGGGTGTAGACGCTTTTATCATCAATGAATCAAAATTCGTAATACAGCCCCAGACCGATTACACCGAATACGAGATGCAGTGGATCGGGGAGTTCAATCCCAAAATGATCAATGTTGTCGAAAACTTTGGTGACACGTTCAGAACCCGAAAACTGATAACCTACAGGTATCTTTTTGACCAAACAAAAGAATTTAAACCCCACCCGGTTATATTATGACACCGGAGGCCAGAAGCCGGATGTAAGAAGTTTCCTACAGTTACTTAATTCCTCCTTTTGCTGTGCGAAAAGCGGTGAAAATACTGTCAAAACTTTCTTTATTATTGCAGATCTGAGTGATCTTAATGTAATGGAGTTCCTCCGGCTTCTTACATCTGACCTCAGACTTCAGCACTATGGATAAATTCATTGTTTCGGCCCGTAAGTACAGACCCCAGACTTTTGATACAGTTGTGGGTCAATCGCATATAACTACGACACTAAAAAATGCGATCAAACACCAGCAACTGGCCCATGCCTTTTTATTTTGCGGACCCCGGGGTGTAGGTAAAACCACCTGTGCAAGGATTTTGGCCAAAACAATCAACTGTGAAAACCCCACCAAAGACGGTGAGGCCTGCGATAAATGCCAAAGCTGTAAATCGTTCAGCGAAGGGGCTTCCATGAATTACTTTGAACTGGATGCTGCTTCCAACAATTCAGTCGATAATATCCGTGATCTTGTGGACCAGGTTCGCTTTGTACCACAAACAGGCAAATACAAAGTATATGTGATTGACGAGGTGCATATGCTGAGCTCTTCGGCTTTCAACGCATTCCTGAAAACACTGGAGGAGCCACCCTCTTATGCTATTTTTATCCTTGCCACTACCGAAAAACATAAGATTCTTCCAACCATACTGAGCCGTTGCCAGATATTTGATTTCAAACGGATAACCACCAACGATACGGTTGAGCATCTCCAGGAAATTTGTGAAAAAGAGGAAATTAAAGCTGACAAAGCAGCGCTGCAGGTAATTGCGCAAAAGAGTGAAGGCTGTATGCGGGATGCACTGAGCATACTTGATAAGATCGTCAGCTTTACCAACGGAGAGCTTAACTATGGCAATACACTGGAACACCTGAATATCCTGGATGCAGAAGTATACTTCAAATTGCTGGATTGTATGGAACAACAGGATCTCTCTGCAGCATTGCTGCTTTATGATGAGATCAACCGGAAAGGATTTGAAGGAGATCTTGTACTGAACGGCTTTGCTGAATTTATCCGCAACCTTTTGGTATGCAAAGATGAAAAAGCTGCCGGTCTGCTGGAAGTGGTGGAAAGTTTTAAAGACAAGTACATAGCGACTGGAAAAAAAATATCTGCTGCTTTACTTATCAGTGCACTGAATATTCTTAATGATGCTGAACTGAATTACAAAGCTGCCCGTAATAAGAGACTGCATGTGGAGCTGGCATTGATTAAATTATGCTACCTGCAACAGGCAATCGAATTAACAACTGCTGGAAATGCAGTAAGTAAAAAAAAACTGATTGATACGGCAAAGCCGGTAGCATTCAGGTCTATCAGGTCATTTATTCCGGATACTTCAGCCATAGGCAAGGGCAATATTGAAAATGAAGCCAAACTGGTGATTGAGACTCCTGCAACCCCAACAGTACAAGAACCAACAAACAGTTACTTGCAACCAGTTACCCTGCCTGATCTGCAGGCAGGCAGTAACCAGCAACCTGCTACCGGTAAAAAACTAACAGCCCTCAACAAGATCCGACAGCAATACCAGCAAAACGGTAACAATGGAAATACTGTCAATCACCCGTTGCAAATGGAGGAACTGCAAAAAGCATGGGCCGATTATGTGGTAAAACTGAAAGAAGCTAAAAATCCGGCAGCCCAGCCTTTTGAACTGGCCGTACTTCGCATCCGGGATGAAAACAGCTTTGAAGCGATTACTGCAAATTCCATAGAAAAACAATTCATTGAACAGGACAGGAACAAATTGTTTGTTTACCTGCGGGAACGTTTGCAAAACCGGCTCCTGCAATTCAGTGTAGCTATAGAAGAAAAAGCAGAGAACAGGCCTGTTATAGAAATTCCCCTAAGTTCCTCAGAACAGTACAACAAAATGGTGGAATTGTATCCGCTGGTTAAGGACTTGAAAGACAAGCTAAACCTGACACTGGATTATTAACCTATCTATTTATCGGCCCTCAGCTTATGAAGGGCAGTATTGGTCATTTTACCTTAATTTCGGCCAAAATTTTAAGGCATATGGCCGAAGTGATATTGATGCCCCGCCTCAGCGATACCATGACCGAAGGAGTGATCGCTGCCTGGCATAAAAAAGTGGGGGATTCTGTAAAGAAAGGTGACCTGCTGGCTGAAATCGAAACCGATAAAGCCACCATGGAACTGGAAAGCTATAAAGATGGTACCCTCTTACATATCGGCAGCGATAAAGGTGGTAAGTTACAGGTAGACGACCTTCTTGCTATCGTTGGCGCACCCGGTGAGGATATTTCTGCATTATTGGGAAGCTCAAAAACAGCATCTAAAAAAGAAGAACCTGCGCAAACTCCTTCCGCTGCTGCGACCGTTTCAACACCTGCAGCAACACAAACCCTCGATGTATCTAAGATGGAAGAAGTGGTTTTGATGCCAAGATTAAGTGATACCATGGAAGTGGGTGTTATTGCTGCATGGCACAAGAATGTAGGAGATACTGTGAAAAAAGGAGAAGTGCTGGCTGAAATCGAAACCGATAAAGCCACAATGGAACTGGAGAGTTATAAAAATGGAACACTTCTGCATATTGGCGCACAGAAAGGAGAAAAGATACCGGTGAACGGGTTACTTTGTATTATCGGTGAAAAAGAAAAAGTAGATGTAGATGCAATTGTTGCTGCTGTAAATGGAAATCCGGTTCAACCAGCCGTTAGCAACCAGCCGCCTTCAACCCTGCCTGACAGGCAGACAGGCAGTAGCCAGCAACCAGCAACCAATACTGAGAAACCGGCAATCAGTCACCAGCAACCCTACATGACCGGCAGGCAGGCAGTAGCCAGCAACGGTCGGGTAAAAGCTTCTCCTCTTGCCAAAAAATTAGCAGCCGAAAAAGGTATTGATATCAGGGCTATTGCCGGAAGCGGTGACGGTGGCCGTATTATAAAAGCAGATATTGATAATTATAAACCAACTGCCCAGGCTGCACCTGCTGCAATAGCACCTGTATTTACTGCAACCGGTGAAGAAGGCTATACTGACATCCCCAACTCACAAATGCGCAATGTTATTGCCAAGCGTTTGGGAGAAAGTAAGTTCAGTGCCCCGCATTTTTACCTCACCATGGAAATCAACATGGATAATGCGATGGCAGCAAGAACTCAGCTGAATGAACTGAGCCCCGTGAAGATCAGCTTTAATGACATGGTGGTGAAGGCTGTGGCATTAGCACTTCGTCAGCATCCTGCCATTAATTCCTCCTGGCTGGGTGATAAGATACGCCGTTACAGTCATATACATATTGGCATTGCAGTAGCCATCGAGGACGGATTGATTGTACCCGTAGTCCGTTTTGCTGATCAGAAAACATTGCCACAAATTGCTGCGGAAAGTAAAGAACTGGCAGGGAAAGCAAAGAACAAAAAACTGCAGCCGAATGAATTTTCTGGCAATACATTTACTATCTCCAACCTGGGCATGATGGATATTGATGAATTCACTGCTATTATCAACCCGCCTGATAGCTGCATCATGGCAGTTGGAAGAATAAAAGAAGTTGTGGTCAGGAAAGGTGATGGGTTTGGTGTAAGCAACGTAATGAAAGTAACACTCAGTTGTGATCACCGCAGTGTGGATGGAGCAACGGGTGCAGCATTTCTGCAAACGTTCAAGAAGTACCTGGAGAACCCGATAACCATGTTGTTGTAAGTATGTTTACCAATCTATAACTCAGTAAAGCTACCCGGGTGGGTAGCTTTTTTTATTACACTTATCCCTCTGGCAGGATAATTGAGAAATAAATTAATGCACTGTAAACCATTAAGGGTAACGTCTTAAAAGTAAAAAATAGGTATTGCCTGTCATGCTTTTAGGAAGTTTTCCCTGTTACCTTTCCTGCAAATTCAATCTTATGGAAGACAGAGACCTCAATGAGTTTTCCTGGCAAACGCTTTTTTTTGTTACAGGTATATCTTTTGTACTATTCAGTCTTGTATTAAAATTCCTCGACGGTTCACATTCCGTTCCCATGCTGTGGATAGGTGCATTATCCCTTTCGTTAGGTGCTATAATATGGGCTTACGATGTGGCTACCAGGAACCCTGCCCGTAAGAAAAGAAAATATACTTCCTGATCTAACTACCGGAAACATTCAGCAAGACCAATTTTCCATCCATTGTTGATACAACCAGTTGATTTTTGCTCAGGACTCTTACAGTATTTACCATGGAGTTATCGATCTTATGCGCCCAAACAACTTTTCTTTCAGTTGGGTTAATACAATAGACAACTCCGCTCTTTGTTCCAAAGAATACATACCCGTCCTTTTCGATCAGCATCGATGGCACATGTTCATAGCCAAATCCCACATGAAGTTTCCATGCAGCTGATTGTTGTTCCCTGCCGGCTGCATATGCTACAATTGTGTCTTGCATACTTTTTCCATAGATCCATTTACCATCTGCTGACATACCTATAGATTCCCGCACACCACCATCCTTGCTCCTCCATAATGTTTTGCCACTTATTGCATCTATGGCAGAAACCACCCGGTCAGGGGCCATTATATAAATGACATTGTCTGCTGCAACAGGAATACAGGAAGCCGGTGAATAATTTCGAACAGAAGATCCGTTGTTCCATTTCCACAGCAGTTTACCATCAGAACGGTTCAAAGTATATAAATGACGGTCCCAGGCACCAAAGACAATTTTGTCCTGGTATAACAAAGGTGTGCTGACTACAGGTCCTTCCAGCCCGATAAATTTCCAGATGAGCTGACCACTATTATTATTTAACGCCAGGTAAGAATGATCACTTCCTCCAATGAAAACGGTATCACCATTGATTACCGGAGAACCCAGCACTGAAGCAGCAGTTTTATATTTCCATATTAATTTTCCCTTGTTTGCGTTAAGACAGTAAATATTTCCATCACCGGAACCAAATACCAGTTTACCGTTGGCTACTGCTGGTGATGAAAAAATTGACCCTTCTGTTTTGAATGTCCATAAAGGTTTTCCCTCTTTCAGTGAAAAACAGGTCATCAACCCATTTTGGTTACCGACAAACACTCTTTCATTGGCCACGGCAGGTGTTGAAATGATATTGGCATCAGATGAAAATTCCCAACTCTTTTTCACCTGGCTGTACTTTTCATTGATTGAATAATCAGGTCGTGGAAATTTTTTTTCCTGTTCGAAATTTCTTGTTTCAATTTTAACCCCTGTCCAATATCTTTCTTTACCAGAAACGGGCCTTCTGACTGTAAAAAGGATAGAATCACCTCTCACATCCACCAGGTTGTAACCTCCCTCCTCATCCTTAGCCCTGAGGTTTGACCGCCCCATCACACCCGGAATGTCTTCAAAATTCATAGCCTTATTGGCATGACCGTGACCACAAAGGATAGCCCATGTATTATGTTTGCGCAACCGGTCAGTTATTTCATACCAGTTATCCAAACCATTATCGATCGGGTAATGATTTAAAAATATCACTGGCTGACCTTCTTTTACTTTTTTCAGTTCTTTATCCAGCCAGTTCACCGCATCTCTTGGCACATGTCCATCACTCATTCTTACATAAGGACCGGATGCACAACCTAAAAATTTTATTCCATTGAATTCAAAACTGAATTTGTCGTAACCAAATACAGTGGTAAACATCACCCCGCCACTTTCGCTCCACCCGGTATCATGATTGCCAGGGATAATGTACCAGGGGATATCCAGGCTGTCTAAGATTTGTTTAGCCAATTTAATTTCTTCATTGGTGCCTAGCTCGGTTATATCACCTGTCAACACTACAAAAGCAACATCACTCATAGTATTGATGTCCCGGACCGTTCTGCGAAGGTCTTCTTCTGCAGATCCGTTGGGAGAGCCAATATGTGTATCAGAAATAAAAGCAAAACGAAAGGGTTTTGGTTTTACCTGTGTAAACCCTGCAAGCGAAACAGTTGTAAGAATCAGAAGTATCAGCGCCTTTTTCATAGGTAGCAAGTTAATTATTATAATAAAAACAAAGGCGACTGATTTGCAGCCGCCTTTGTTAAGCATTGACTATGTTTATCACAATGGTTTCAGGATATAAGTCTGATCCTTAATTTGTCCCTTAAATACCAATGTTGTATCATCTTTTTTTACAATCTCTTTTGTAAGGTTCATAACTGACTCGAAAACAAACTTACCTTCCTTCACTGTCCATTTGGCACTGGCATTATCCTTATCGGTACAGGTTCCATCGGCATTCAGTTTCAGGTCATGCCACATATCAAACTTAGGATCTGCCTCAGTTGAAACCAGCTTTTTTCCACTTAACCATTGTACTAATGCTGCATCGGCACCGGTTGGAGCCGGCTCTTTATTCTCTGTAGCGGAAATCACCGGTTCAGTTTTCTTATCATCTTCTTTCTTACTGTCTTTGCAGGCAGTTACAAAAAAAGCTGCCAGCAGGTAAATGATCATTTTTTTCATATACGTCAGGTTTTGGTATGAAACCGAATGTACAAAAGCAAAAGTTTGGCTTCAAAAAATATATTTTCAATAAATTTTGAAAATACAAAATAGTTGGCTTAGGTTTGTGCTATGAAACTCACAGAAGCCAAACAACAATTCATCAGCAGCTGGGGTGCTTTTGGCACCAACTGGGGAATTAACCGTACGATGGCACAGATTCATGCCTTATTATTAGTAAGTCCCGATCCGCTCACACAGGATGATATCATGGAAGAGCTGAATATCAGCCGGGGTAATACCAATATGAATATCCGGGAACTCATCAACTGGGGCCTGGTAGAAAGGGTGCTGCTTACAGGAGAAAGGAAAGAATATTTCAGTGCTGAAAAGGATATCTGGAAAGTGGTAAAGCAGATTGTAAAGGAAAGAAAGAAAAGGGAACTGGAACCGATGCTGCAGTTACTCGACAAACTGGAAGAGGTAGAGGGCGACAAAAGAGACAAGCATGTAAAAACCTTTGTTGACACTGTAGGCAGCATCAAAAAGCTGGGGCGACAGGCCGACAAAACACTTGATACAATGATCAAAGCCGAGGAAACATGGTTTATCGGATCATTAATGAAACTCTTTAAATAAGTACATCATAAAGGCCGGCAATTCCGGCTTTTATTTGTAACTATATTTTCAATTTTTTCTGAAACTTAAAAATATGAAACTGCTTAAGCTAACGGACCTTATAATCCAAATACTGATCACCGTCGTGTGCATTACGTTGGGATTAATAAAGGATGAGATGCAAATTCTGCCGTACTTCTATTTTATTCTCGGCGGCTGGCAATTATTGAGTTTTACAACACACTTTCTTTTCAGCACCAGTTGGGCCAACTGGCTGGAAAGAAAAAATTATGGTCTTACTATTCTCTGGGCTGCAGTGCTTGGCGTTATAAACTACCTGCTCATGCTGGCGGATGTACCCCTTGTATTTTTTTATCTGCTGGCAATGCTTGTTGTTTCCCCTATCCTGGCCTGTTGGTATTTCATAATAGGTCTTAGCGAATGGAGAACTATCCGGCACAGGGAATTAATTCACCTTAAATAAAGAATCATTTAGTTTTACAGGATGAAAGCAAAAACCACCCTTGTGCTCGGTGCATCCAATAATCCTTCCCGCTACAGCTACCTGGCTATTAAGCGTCTTCGCCAGCAAGGCCACCCTGTAAAAGCCATTGGCAGAAAACACAGTTTTGTAGATGACACAGAAATAATGACAGAAAAGAAACCATTTGAAGACATTGATACGGTTACACTCTATTTAAACGAGCAACATCAGCAGGACTACTATAATTATATATTATCACTCCACCCAAAGAGGATCATCTTTAATCCCGGAGCAGAAAATGATGAGCTGGCAGAGCTGGCAACCCAAAAAGGTATTGAAACAATTGACGCCTGCACACTGGTAATGTTAAGTACAAACCAATATTAATAGTAGATAAACACTTAGCCCTTTCGAAGTTTTACGATTTTGGTCGTGTACTAGCCCTCGATCTTCGCTGAATATTTTCTTTTTACTTGGATTCAGCTATTTTTTTCACAAATCTTTACATCCCGTCCCCCCTGAAAACTGCAACCACCCAATCCAGGTTGCCGAACAATATCCTGTTGACTTAAAAAAAGTTGAAATGAAAAACCGTTCATTCATCGCACTATGCGTTAGTGTGCTACTATTTAATGTACCGCTGCTGGCACAAAACCAGGATGTACCATTAAATGAACCAGATTACAACAAGCCTTTGTTGTTCAGAAGTTTCCCCGACAGCATTCCGGTAAACATCGCCAGTTTCGACAGAGCTGTTTCCTTTTCACAAGGTGAAGATGTATCAGTGAATATCTCTGATAATGTACAGTTCGCCTTCCCGGGAAAAGTAATGTCAATCGCCAGTAAATACGGCAACAGCATTCAGAGTGTTGTTATTAAGTCCAATGTATATGATGGCGCCGGCCTTACCATTTCAAAAGTAACAGACAGTAACGGCAATGTATCATACACCGGCCGTATTGTGAGTATGAAAAGCGGCGATTTGTATGAACTGGTAAAGACCGAAAGTGGCTATTTCCTGGTAAAAAGAAAATTTTACGACCTGATAAATGAATAACTGACCCGTTTTTGATCCCGTATCCTTTAGTACCTATTGAAAAACATTTTAAAATCCGCCTTTGTTATGAAAAACTATTTACAATCCTGCCTTATGGCGCTGCTCTTATTCGGTGCAGTGAAGTCCAATGCACAGGTACCGGTATATAGCAGTCTACCGTCAGCAACAGCTGTCATCTTCCTTGACTTTGACGGTCATACGGTAAACGGTACCAGCTGGAATTATGCAGGTCCTATCTATTGCGGTGCATCCGGAATGAACAGTTCCCAGATCACCGAAGTATTTAACCGGGTAGCTGAGGATTACAGGCCCTTTAATGTGAATATTACCACAGACTCAACCAAGTACCTGGCCGCACCCGCCAACCGCCGCATGAGGGTAATCCTCACTGTCAGCTATGAATGGTATGGCAGCGCCGGTGGTGTAGCTTTTGTAAACTCCTTTACCTGGGGTGATGATACACCTTGCTTTGTGTTCACTTCACTGCTGAACTACAATACAAAAAATATTTCTGAAGCATCTTCACATGAAGCCGGCCATACACTGGGTCTGTATCACCAGGCCAGGTATGACGCCAATTGTGTGAAAGTATCAGATTATCACTCCGGAGCAGGTACAGGTGAAATTGGCTGGGCCCCTATCATGGGAGTTGGCTACTATCAAAACCTTACCCTTTGGAACAGCGGTCCTAACCCTTACGGATGCAGTAATATCCAAAATGACCTGACTGTTATTACTGCCAATAATGGCTTTACTTATCGTACCGATGATCATACTGCTTCATTCCCGACAGCAACCACTGCTACTTTTGTAAATAACCAGTTTACCGTAAGTGGTGTTATTACTCAAAATACCGACCAGGATCTTTTTAAGTTTACAAAACCAACAGCAGGCAGGTTCCAGTTAAACGCTATTCCTTATAATGTTGGTACCGGAAACTCCGGTTCTAATCTTGATTTGCAGGTTACCTTATTTGATGGTGCACAAAACCAGATCAGTGTATATAATCCGGGTACATTGCTGAGCTCAGTTGTTGACACTTTACTGAATGCAGGCACCTATTACCTGAGAATAGAGGGAAAAGGAAATATGTATGCTCCCAACTATGCAAGTCTTGGTTCATACTCTTTGCAGGGCAGTCTTACAGCAGGCGGTACACTGCCGCTGAGAAGGCTGGAACTTACTGGTGAATTGTCCGGAGACAGGCACAGGCTGAACTGGCTTATTGATGCTGATGAGCAGGTGGTAGAACAAGTACTGGAAGTGGCTACTGATGGCCGCAATTTCAGCCCGGTTATTCAGCCCGGTAATAATGACCGCACATTCATGTACAGGCCTTATGTAAGCACAGCTGCGCAATACAGAGTATTTGTAACATTTGATAACGGTAAATCTTATTACTCAAACGTAGTTACCTTAAAAGGAACCGGCTCCGTGGAGAAACCGAGACTGGTTACCAACCTTGTCAGCAATAACCTGATCACAGTAACAAGCCCGGGTGTATTTGGCTACACTGTAGTGGATATGAACGGCAAGGTGACCGCAAAAGGACAACTGACAAATGGCCTGAATAATATCCCTGCCTCTTTCATGAACGGTGGAATGTACATTATCCGCTTTGTGAATGGCAACGAGCAATGGACAGATAAATTCGTTAAACAATAACCCCTTTCCTCCTTCTGTTTACAGAAGGTTAATCCGTGCCCTTTTGTAGTTAAGAGGTTTTCCTGTAACTTAGGAAAACCTCTTTTCATATGCGTTGGAGAAAATTTAATGGCGACCCTATTGATTTGCCTATCAAGGAAGCTGTTGAAAATGCCATCAAACGGGAAACAGAAAAAGGTTTCCGTTTGAAAGTATGCATCGGCACCGACTCCCAGGTAAAAGGCCAGGAAACAGAGTTTGCCACAGTCATTGTTTTTTTAAGGGAAGGACATGGCGGTTTTATGTTCATTCACAATGAAAAAACCCGCCAGCAATTCACCATCAAAGAAAGAATGCTGATGGAAGTAGCCAAGAGCATTGAAATTGCTTACGAACTCTGCAACCTGTTTACCGTGTATGATGTGGATATGGAAGTGCATGCCGACATCAACACCAATCCCAACTTCAAGAGCAATGATGCCCTGAAGGAGGCAATGGGTTATATCCTGGGAATGGGCTTTGCCTTCAAAGCCAAACCGGAAGCCTTTGCCAGCAGCAGCTGCGCAAACAAAATTGTGAACTGATTTTTGCCGGCTCTTTGCCGTACATGCGGGAAGAAATTCCTGCACATAACCCCATCACCCCTGCTTTTTCCTTCTTTTCATCAATCCCACTACGAGTAATGCAAGAAATGCAGCACCAATCGCCAGTCTTGTAACAGCAGCTCTAAGCTGACGATCTTTATTTTCCTTCTGTATTTCCAATAACCGGTTTACGTTATTCTGAACATTGATCGTTACCTGCTGACTGTCCACCGCCTTTGCAATGTCCTCTTTAATTTTTTGAATTTTCTGCTGTACCGAATCGTTGCTGAATAATTTCTCCTTTATATCTCCTTTACGGGTTTGGGTACCTGCCTGTGCATTGGAAAACAGGGGCAGCAAAACGATGATTGCGATGAACATTCTTTTCATGCAATGAATGTAAATAAAAAATCAGCTGAATTATTTTACGGTAGTTTGATCTGCAGAGAGGATAACCGGGTTTTGCTGTACCAGCATGCGGGCATTTTGAGCTTGTACACCGCTGTACATTTTTTCAATTTTCCTGCTGTCTTCCTGAGCGAAGGAAAAAGTAACGAGTACCATAATAAATAATACTACAACAATATTTCTTTCGGATAAGATGGCTTTCATGAACAGTCCAGTAATTGGGTGCAAATTAGGGTAAAATCCTCAACAAAAAATACCACAAACAGGGTAAAAAATCTTAAGCCTTTGAAATTCCGGCATTAAAATCTTTGATATAATTCAATAAAAGATCTCTGCCCTCCCTGGTAAGCGCTGATGTTACAAAATATGGCGGAGGCTCTTCCCAGTTATCAGCCAGCGCTGTTACAAAAGCGGCCACATTTCGCCTGGTGGCGCCGGGCTTGTTTTTATCCGCCTTGGTAAATACCAGCACAAAAGGCACCTGCCACTCCCCCAGCTGGTTGATGAATTCAATATCAATTTTCTGCGGCTCATGCCGGCTGTCGATCAGCACAAACAAACAAACGAGGTTCTCCCGTTTACGGATGTACGATTCAATCATATTGCCCCAGTTATTCCTCGATCTCTGCGACACTTTCGCATAACCATAACCGGGCAGATCGACGAGGTACCATTTTTTCTTATCAGAAGAAACTACTTCAAAATGGTTGATCAGTTGTGTTTTTCCCGGGTTGGCAGATATCTTGGCCAGTCCCTTCTTATTCGTCAGCATATTGATCAGCGATGATTTGCCCACATTACTGCGGCCGATAAAGGCATACTCCTGTTTATCTGCCGGCGGGCACTGTTTCCAGGTAGGGCTGCTTACAATATAGGTGGCTGATATTATCTCCATGCAGGCCGCAAGATAACGGAAACTTGCTGCTATAAAACTTTCAACAAGTGACCAGAAACCAGCAACCAGCGCTACCTTTGCCCCCAATGTCCCAATCATTGCCCCACGACCATATTACCCCGTTCAAAGAATCTGAAAAAGGCAAAAAAGAACAGGTGGCCGAAATGTTTGACAAAATAGCCGGCCGCTATGATGTGATGAACCGGCTGCTCTCGGCCCGCATTGATGTTCGCTGGCGCAAAAAAGCCATCCGGATGCTGAAAAAGGATAATCCAAAGCACATTTTGGATGTGGCTACGGGTACTGCCGATATGGCCATTATGACCTGCAGGCTGCTGAACCCCGACCGGGTGGATGGCATTGATATTTCGGAAGGCATGCTTGACCTTGGCAGAAAAAAGATTGAAAAAGAAGGTCTTGCAGGCAAAATCCACTTACACACCGGCGATTCAGAAACAATAAAATTTGCAGATAAAACGTTTGATGCGGTAATGGTGGCATTTGGAGTACGGAACTTTGAAAACCTGGAAAAAGGCCTGGCGGAGATGCGGAGAGTGCTGAAACCCGGAGGCCGGCTGATCGTACTGGAATTTTCAAAACCGCGACGCAAAGCGGTCAAGAGTTTATATAACCTGTACATGGGTATTGTGGCCCCGCAGGTGGCCCGCTGGCTCAGGCAGAATAAAGAAGCATATCAATACCTGAATGAGTCTGCCAATGCGTTTCCTGACCGCCATTTATTTACTGACATTTTAAACAAAGTGGGCTACACCGACACCGGTTTTGAACCGCTTACCTTAGGAATATGCTGCATTTACTCCGGAAGAAAATCCAACTAAACAGCTACCGGCTTTCTTTGCTCACCGGTTTTGTATTGCTGGCCTCACTGGCTTCGGCGCAATATACCCGTACCGACCTGAACCTGTATGATCATGATGAAAAGCCTTACTATTTCGGCATTACCGTCGGCATCAACCTGGCAAGGTTTCATACTGACCTGCATCCCCGTTTTTTAGAATCAGACAGTGTGTTTATAGCAGAGCCTACTAACTCAGGTGGACTGACCCTCGGTTTATCCGCCACAGCCCGCATTTCCAACCGCTTCCAGTTGCGCTTTAATCCGCAGCTGATGTTCATTGAACGCAATATCCGCTACAAGCTAAAGCAACCGGATATTGACGGTAATAATGATGTGACCAAGAAAGTGGAATCAGTGATCATGAGTTTTCCATTCCAGTTAAAATTCCAGAGCGACCGTATCGGCAATTTCAGGGTATATACGCTGGCCGGTTTTAAAGCCGATATTGATATGGCCAGTAATGCAAGGGCCAAAAGGGCTGAAGAATTAGTGAAGATTGAAAAACATGATTTCGGTCCCGAGTTTGGCCTTGGTTTCAATTTCTTTTTTGAAAGCTTCATCTTCTCTCCCGAAATAAAGATCAGCAATGGTATGCGCAACATACATGCAAGGGATGAAAACCTCCGCTTTTCCAATGTATTTGACCGCATCAAATCGAGGATGATCGTTATCAGTTTTCATATTGAGGGTTAACAGTCTTGTGTAAATAATGTAAGTGATGAATCATGGAAGCATGATAAAAAGTTTCCTCCTTTCCTTTTTCCTGTTTTTACTTATTGCTAAAACAAAAGCGCAGCATTGCCATTTTGATATGTCTGGTAT
The DNA here is from genome assembly GCA_964634265.1 of uncultured Chitinophaga sp. Taxonomy (GTDB): domain Bacteria; phylum Bacteroidota; class Bacteroidia; order Chitinophagales; family Chitinophagaceae; genus JJ008. The sequence goes on from CAZWIM010000001.1 coordinate 271,011, forward strand.
CATTGTCGTAAACATTCATACCGACAAAGACACAGTGTTATTAACGGGCTTAACTATCAGCCTCATTGACAGTAATGGCAAATGGGTGGCCGATTTCTGGCAAAACCCTCCCCGCACTACTTTCAAGGGATATATAGACAATGAAAACCCGGCTGAGCCGAAGCGTATCCGTTTTCCCTTTGCAAAAGACAATTATGTATTGGTAACCCGCAGCCGTTTTCCATTGGGGCAATACAATATCAAAATAAGTTATACCCGGCCTGACAAAAAGAAGGACCTCTTTGAAACAATCATTATCTCCGCCACCAATGATGATGTGTACTCCCTCTGCGGCACTTACGATGAAGAAGTTTATCCCGACCGGATGCTGAATGACAAGCAATACACCTACAAACCGGTGGAAGTGGTAGTGAAGGTGAAATGACAAAGCTTTTGTACATTCATTTCACAAACCTTTCTATGGAAAAAGTAGAACTAAAGCCCTTGCAGCACCGTGACCAGGAATGCATCGGCGTTTACTTTGGGCAGCATGCAAAAATCAACGGGGCTATACGCCAAAAAGCCGGAGCCCGGTGGAGCCAGACAAAAAAGTGCTGGTATGTTCCGCTGAGCAAGGAGAGCTACAATAAACTCTTTTTCGCTTTAAAGGGATTGGCTGCTATTGAGCAATCGGCCCTGCATGATTATTTGGAAAAAAAGAAAAAGCAGAAAGTTATACTAACAGCTCCCGTAAAACAAGTGAGTTCAGCCAGCCCGCCGGCAATGGCAAAATGGGTAACGCAAAAACCTGTTGTTCATAAAAAGGAGAAAATAAGTCCAGTAAATGCCCATGTGCTGCCTGCTATGGAACAACAACTAAAATTAAAAGCATACAGCAAATCGACAATTAAAACATACCTCGGCGAAATGAATCAGCTTATTGTTGCGCTGAAAAACATTTCCGCCGACGTATTACAACCAGAACACTTGAAGCGTTACCTCGTATATTGCTATGAAAAACTTGGACTAAAAGAGAATACACTCCATAGCCGTATCAATGCACTTAAATTTTATTACGAACAGGTACTAAACAGAGAAAAATTCTTTTGGGAAATACCTCGTCCAAAAAAACCGCAACAGCTACCCCGCTTATTAAATGAGACAGAAATAGCCAAACTCTTCAATGCACTCACCAACAAGAAACATAAGGCCATGCTCTTCACAGCCTACAGTGCCGGGTTAAGGGTAAGTGAAATTGTGAATTTGAAACTAAGTGATATTGACAGCCAACGAATGCAAATACTTATAAGAAACGCTAAAGGCAAAAAAGACAGATATGTAAACCTAAGCCCTGTATTGCTTGACTTATTACGCAGTTACATTAAACAATCCAAACCCCGGCCATTAGAATATTTATTTGAATCCGAAAAAACGTTAATGGCCTACCCAACCCGAACGGTACAGCAAATTTTTAGTAACGCAAAAGCGAAAGCCAATATCAGAAAAGAAGTTGGGATACATAGCCTGCGGCACAGTTTTGCCACCCACTTATTGGATAAGGGCACAGATATAAGATATATAAAAGATTTGTTGGGACACTTTGACATAAAAACAACGGAACGGTACTTACATGTAAGCAAGAAACAATTAGTTAACGTTATCAGCCCATTTGATGACTTATGGAAAAAAACAGAGATCGACTGGTAGTGTGTATTGTCCTAATAACAATACAAAATGTATAATGTCAAATTCTTGAAAATCAATGCCTATATTTTTTGCCACAGTACATCTTATATCATAAATTTATGTGTTAGCTGTTATTTTATGGACAACATCATCTTGCTGACGGACAAATCAAGACTAACTGAAATTTATCACCTTCGGATTAAAGCTTGGCGGCAACATGGTCTTATCACCGTTGACAATTATCCCAATGGCTACTATGATAATTTAGATGAAGATGGTTTACACTGGATTGTTTTGAAAGATAACCTAATCGTTGGTTCTGCAAGGCTCAACATTGTGAATAAGCCGGAAGAACTCCCATGTCCTGAAACTTTTAAAAGAGTTATTCAATTTGACAATCATCCATTCTTCTTTTACTCACGATTAGTAGTTGACCCGAATTTTCAAGGAAGTGGTCTAAGTTGCTTACTTGACGAAGCACGGTTGAACTTTATAAGAGCACATTACGACATTAAAAAAGTTGTTGCTACCGCTGGAATACGAAGAGCTAAAAAGCTTGAACAATATGGCTTCAAAATTTTAGATAAAGTAATTGAACAAGACGATTACAAGTGTATGGATGGACTTGAAACTTTCATAATTGAATTAGAGAATGAGTAACTTATTCATCCACTTTATTGCCGTAATGACAGTAGTAAGTTCTATTGCAATAAAGGTGATTGGCTATCCAGACCAGATACGGAAAATCATCATTACAAAAAGAGTGGACAACATTTCCATTTTAAATTATTGGCTAACCGTAGTTACTTATGTTTTCTGGACAATTCATGGAATTATCAAAAATGATTTGGTCATTATTCTTGCGCAATCATTGGGCATCCTAACATCTGGAGTTCTTCTGATTGTGACGCTTCGTTATAAACGCAGAGCTAAAAACAACAGCTAACATTGCGTTGGCAATATGGCGGGGCGACTCAAAAAAAATCAACTGAATAATGCTACTCAGCTTTAGTTCCAGCCGACGAATAACGCCAAGCAAAAGAATAAACAATGAGCTTTTGTATCTTTAATCAGCAGCGGCACCGGGCTGGACGTTCAATGAATACCGCCACATCGCCAATGCTTCAACGTTACCTGCCATTTTATTGAGCCCACTTTTATGACATTTGAACCAATTTTATTGACCGACAAAATCAAACTTAATGAGGTTTTTCAACTCCGAGTTAACGTATGGGAGAACTCACCCCAAAAGATATTTGTTAACAGAAAGCTATTCCCAAACGGTTGGACTGACCACTTAGACAACTCGGCATATAATTTCATAATTATTGACTCGTTTCAAAATGTTATAGCTGCAGCTAGGCTAAATATCTTTAACGACTATCAAGATTTTCCATTTTACAAAAATGTCAAACATTTGAATCTTCCTATTGAATTTCCATATGGCTATTATAGTCGCCTTGTAGTTTCAAATTCACATCAAGGCAATGGATTATCTTCAAAGCTTGACAATTCTATTCTTGAACTTGCAGATACTCTTAAACTAAATTGGTTAATTGGTCTTGCTAGTGAAAGGACACAGTATATGATAGAAAAACTGGGGTTTGTAAATTTGGGGGAAGCCTTTGTCAGGTATCACCCATCAACTCCAAGACATTTAGTAAATGTTATAATTAAAATACTATAATTCAATAATTCAATATTTCAAATATGCCGAAATTTTATTGCCTGTATAACAGTCGTTTATCTGACAGTCTTAATGTTCAGGAAAGAATAAAACTCTTAAAAGAATCATGCAATAAACATGGGATTGAATTTATACTAATAGATGAATCAATAGCCGATTTCTCAAGTTTACCTATTCCGAATTCAGATGACGCACTGTACAATTGTGCAAGAGGAAGTTATTTACTTGAAAGTAGATTAATAAACAGAAATGTAAAATCTTTTTATAGAAATTATCCTCTTTATTCTCAAAGAGACGACAGTAATTTTCTGTGCATGGAACTGGAAAAAAATAAAGTACCAATTCCAAAAACAATTTTCAAGGGTACAAATAATACAGAACTTCTTAATCAATATGTCATTCAATTGAAAAACTTTCCTATTGTAATAAAGACATATGGCGGAACAGGCGGTCACGGTGTAATTAAGATTGATAATTATCAAACTTTGTATAGTATTTCTGATTTTCTAATTTCAAAAGGAATAGATTTTCAACTTAAAGAATTCATCTGTTCAAGTTTTTGCTATAGAGTATGTGTACTTGGAAATGAAGTAATATACACAGCCAAAAGACCCATCAAAAAAAACGATTTCAGAAATAATATTGTATCAGATAAGTCAGAGTTTATTGAAGCTAGCAACCCCATAAAGGATTTGGCAATTAAAGCATCTCATAATGCAAATTTAAATTTTTCCGGTGTAGACATAATTACATGCGAAAGGACAAATACCAATTATGTGCTTGAGGTTAATTGCCCCCAAGATTTTGCCATTCATCAAAAGTATTTGGATATTAATATTTCAGATTTAATGATAAAATACTTATTTAATTTAAAATAAAATGCTTACCACAGTACTAAAATCTAAAATTAAAAAGGTTACAGTAAGTAATAGTTCAATACAATATGAAGGGAGTATTGCTTTGCCCGATGAATTAATTGATGCAGCGGAATTAAAATTGTTTGAACAAGTCCATGTAAACAATCTTACAAATGGTAATCGTATTGTAACATACGTTATTCGCAGTAACAGAAAAGGATATGTAACAATTAATGGTGCCGCCTCAAAACATTTTGCAAAAGATGACGAGATTCATGTCATATCATTTATTCAACTAAATGAAGATGAGGTCAAGAAATTTGTTCCTAAATTGATAATAACAACTGAAAATAATGAGTTGCTTGAAGTATTAAATTATCCTGAAATTTAATCCCAGAATAAGCTAATTTCCCAAATTGACATTACTACATGCCTATTTCAAAAAATGAAAATATTAAATGGTTAATTGGCATTGGAATAATTTTATCAGTAACTTTCTATACTTACACTGTTGAAGCATTGACTGACAGAGGGTACTCTGCACCGAATATCATGATTTTAAGAGGTGCTGTTGCATTGCTTTTTGGAATTACTTACTCGTTGATTAAGGGAGTATCCTTATTTCCTAAAAAATGGAAGCCGCAAATTGCCAGATTCTTTACAAACGGTTTTGCTTCTTACTTGTCAATTATATCTTTTATCTATTTAAGTGCATCTACAGTGGCATTAGTGAACAGACTTGATATTCCCTTTATAATCTTCCTATCCGTATTTACTGGGCAAAGGAAAAGCAATTTACAATTCTGGCTTTCAATTTGGACTGTAGTTATAATAACTTTCCTTGCAATTGATGCCCGTTTTATAGACGAAGAAGCTATTGGATTTGTGTATGCTATTGTTAGTGTTTTTTTGATTTCAATCGGGTATCTCTTAGTTAAAAAATCATCAAATGATGAAAATTCAATTCTGATTTGCAATGTCTTTAGTTTAAGCAATTTGGTTATTGGCATTATAATTTTATACTATAACGGACATAATCTAAAATTCAGTTTCACAGACTTATGGATTCTAATTATCGGAGCATTGAGCCAGTTATTTATTTACACTCTTACTGTAACCTTATATCGCTGGTTTAATATTGAAAAAGCAAGGCTTCCATTTGTTATCGCAGCACTGTCAATAATGTTACTTGAAATGATATTTGAGCATAAATACTTTAGTATTTCACAAATTGGGCTTTCGTTAATAATAACCGGTTTATTGGCGACAATAATCCTAAACCCTCAAACTCCAACTAGAAAAAAACATGACACTAATTCATAAAACAAAAACGGCAGGTAACATTGGTATTGCCAATAGTGGGGCTGGACATTGGAACAATCAGCAATGGTAATTCTGTTGTACTGCGGTTCGGGGCTCGACGAATAAAGCCTAGCTTTAGTTCTTAATATTTAACTTTATTAAAAAGCCAGGCAGCGGTTCCGGCGGACGAATATAAATTTCCCCACCATCGGCAATACCTGGCCGTTGTAGGTAACCCTATTGGGACACACTCTGCTAATTCAAAATCGTAAGACAAAACCGCCGACACACAATTACAGCACATTTGCAGGCACACAAAGCCAATACACAGAAGCCAACCTGCAAAAGAGCTGTAATTCTGCCAACGCTTCTGCCCAGCGACAGAATAAAGCCCAACATCATATAAAACCTCAACAGAGATTTGTAATTTTAAGATTCATGAAAATTTGAGCCATGTTTGACATTACATTCATAATTGTATTAGTAATTGCCTTCATAGTTTGTTTGGCATTGTTATACTTTTATTTGAAATCGAGAAGTGTATCTAAAAGCAAGTTTGACGAGGTAAACAATTCTTTATTACAAGTACAACCATTACTAAATGCCGAAAAGGAAAAAACAGAGGGCTTAAACAAAAGGCTACTTGAAAAAGAAACAGAACTCAAAAATTACAATAATACTGTTACGGAAATTACAGGAAAGTTAGGGTCGCTGGAATCAGAACTGAATGGTGGTAAAAATACAATCATCAATCTCCAAAAAGAGATAGCAGAACTAAAACAAAAAAACAATGCCATAAAAATTGATTATGATAAGGTAGTTGCTGAATTAGCAACCTCAAATGCAACCCTTACTGCAAAGACAGATGAATTAAAAGAATCAAAAAGTACATTAAGCGAAAAGCTTACTGAAATAAATGAAAAGTCGAAATCCATTTTAGATTTATCCAGAGAGTTGGAAAAAGAAAAGGCTGAACGAAATGCCCTTAATGACAGGCTCAATACTTTGAAAGATGAAATGAATAAGCTCCATATTTATTTTAAAGAGCAGTTTACTTTACAAGCAGATGCAGTCTTAGAAGCAAAAAGCACTGCCTTTAAAACGGCCAATAGAACAGAACTTGACATCATTCTAAATCCTTTGAAAGAAAAAATTAAAGAGTTTGGAGATAAAATTCATGATACAAGGGAAAAACAAATTGAAGATGTAACGAGCCTTAAATCAGAAATTAAAAATCTTGCCGAATTAAACAATCAATTAAGTGATGATGCTAAAAAATTAGTTTCAGCCCTTAAAAGTGATAGCAAAATTCAAGGGAATTGGGGTGAAGACAGGTTAAAAATGATAATTGAAAATGAAGGATTAGAGAGGTATATTGACTATACCAAACAAGATGTTTACAAGAGTGAGGAATATGAAACAAATAAACAACCTGATTACATCATTAAATTGCCTGAAAACAAAAGCCTTATTATTGATTCCAAAGTTTCATTAAAATCCTATGTGGATTATTTTAACTCATCAGATGTTCCGGAGAAATCTCTACACCTTAAAAAACATATTGACAGTGTGAAAAATCACATTGATGGGCTTTCAAGTAAAGAATATCAAAAAATAAATGGCATCAACACAACAGACTATGTTCTTTTATTCATGCCAATAGAAAATGCGTACACTTTAGTATTAAATGAAAATCCTGATATGTTCAATTATGCCTTGAACAAAAAAATAATAATCCTGACCCCTACCACATTGGTTGCTACTTTAAAAGTTGTAAAACTTCTTTGGCAAAAAGAGCAAAGAGTAGAGAATATTGAAAAAGTATTTAAGTTATGCGGAAGCCTTTATGATAAGTTTGTCGGCTTTGCCAATGATATGCTTGAAATCAAAAGAAGAATACGAGATGCTGACAATGCTTATGATGCAGCAATGAATAAATTAAAAGATGGCAAAAAAAGAGGTGAAACTATAATTGGCAGAATTGAAAATATCAGAAAATTAGAGGCTACTGTCAAAAACAAAATGCCTGATGCTTTTCTTGCCGAAATTGAATTACTGGAAACCGATGAAGAAGAAACAACTAAACTTATAGAAAGTGAATCCAAAGACACACAATAACGATTAAACAAATTACAATGAACGAACTAACTGCAATCTCCCCTAAGAATTTTCAAAAACCTTGTCTATGCGTTCTTGCATTAGATGTTTCCAGTTCAATGGCAGGAACTCCAATACTTGAGCTCAATAGTGCGTTGCAAGAATTCTATCATAGTATAAACCAGGATGATGAAGCGGCTGAGAAGTTAGAAATATGTCTGATTACTTTTGGCAGCGAAGTGAAATGTATTCAGGAGCCAGCTAAAGTTGATGATTTCAAAATGCCATCATTAGTAGCTGATGGGACAACAAAACTGGTTGATGGAATCAAATTAGCGATAAAGCAAGTTGACCTGCGAAAAGAGTATTACAAAAAATACAGTCCACAGTATTCAAGACCCATGATACTTGTAATTACAGACGGAGAACCCGATAGCGACCAAGATATATATGGATTAGCTTCCCTTCTTAAAGAAGATATGCTTGCTAAAAAATACACTCTGCATGTTATAGGTACTTCAGGATATAATTACTCTAAGATTTCGCAATTCTGCCCCAAAGAATTAATCTATGAGATTGGCTTGAATTATTCTCGATTTTTCAAATGGTTAAGCCGAAGCACAGATGAAATAAGTAGCGGCAAAAGCCTTTCTGATATTTCCGGCAGTGATTTCATGCAACAAAGCCCAATAAATTAATGAAAGACTGGAGTTATTTATATGCCTCTGTTCAGGGAAAGGGGCATATCGAAGAGAATATACCCTGCCAAGACTATTGTAATGTCTTTCAGCATACAAGTTACTCAATTTGTGTAGTCAGTGATGGTGCAGGTTCATGTGAAAAATCTGATATAGGTTCAATAAATGCAACCTTATCCGCTAATCATCATTTTTCCAAATTACTTGAAGAAAAAAAATGGCACAAAGCGAAAGCAAAAATAAAATCCAAAGACTGGCATAAGTTATCAATAAAAGGATTGAAAGCAATAAAAAAAGACTTAGAAACTATATGCATTTCAGAAAAATGTGAACTAAAATCTTTGTCCTGCACACTAATTATTGTAATTCATTTTAAAGACAAATTATTGATAACACATATTGGAGATGGAAGAGCCGGTTATTGCAACAACAAAGACGAGTGGAAAGCTATGCTAACTCCTTATAAGGGTAGCTACAATAATGAAACTGTTTTTATAACATCAGAAATTTGGCATGATGAATCTGCAATAAACAAATATATTGAAAGCAAGATTATAACTGAAAAAGTAAAAGCATTCTGTTTACTCACAGACGGTTGTGAAAACGCATCTTTTGAATGTTACAAAGTAAACCCCGAAACATCCATTCCAGAAGACTTGAATAAACCGTTCAAAGATTTTTTTCATGACAATATAAACACAAATATTCCAAAGTTGGTTAAAGCTGGCAAAGAACCGCAAGAACTCAATGAAATTTGGAAATCTTTTTTAACGAACGGAAATGACACTTTGAAAAATGAAAGCGATGATAAGACAATGATATTAGCTGTGAAAATACCCGCCTAAGTAAACAACCTATGCCAAGAGTATTACAATTAGAAGACAAAACAAATATCACCATTGACACTGAGCCTTGCGGAAGTGGTGGTTCAGGTGATGTCTATAAAATACTTTCCCCAGCATACTTAACAAATCAGGTTGTAAAATTATACCATAAAGAAAGGCTGACTAAGGAAGCAGAAAATAAAATACGGCACTTGATTTCAAAGAAAATTAACCAAGGTGAACACGAATCTATTGTTTGGATAAAAAAAGTAGTACTGGAAAATGGGAGATTTGTTGGGTTTACAATGAATTATGCTGACGGCATTGGATTGGAACAATTTTTAAATGACAGATGGTGGCGAAAAAATGATACAAAAGACTGGGATAAATTTAGGTTAGAAAATGAGAAAGGCATAGAAAATAGAGTACGGCTATGCTCTAACATTGCAATAGCAATAAATATAATTCACAAAAACAGCAATTATACGATTGCAGACATAAAACCTTCAAACTTTAAAATTCATAAAAACGGGCTTGTTTCAATAATTGATATTGACAATATCGAAGTATTTGAAAATACTAAAGTTCTTTATGCGGCACAAGTGATAACACCTGATTTTAGCCCGCCTGAATTCCATAACGGTTTAGACTATAAACAAAGTGCTGCTTCTCAAAATTGGGATAGGTACAGCTTAGGCATATTGTTCTATAATATTCTTTGCGGTATTCATCCTTTTTTGGGAGTTGGCTGCAAGTCTCCATATGACAATTGCACGGATTGCCCTGATATGATTAAAAATGGGCTTTTTCTTCATGGAAGGAAAAGCGATTATATAAACTTTAAGCAACCCCAACATTCCAATTTTTTAAGTTTACCCAATGAAATAAAATCACTTTTTATTCAATGCTTTGATAACGGACACGATAAGCCACAATTGAGACCAAGTGCTGAAGATTGGTGCAGAGTCTTTGCATATAAAACTCCTGTTGTTAAAAGACCTTTGATCGCAGAACTTATAAAC
>CAZWIM010000002.1:0-227756 GCA_964634265.1 uncultured Chitinophaga sp.
TTACACTGCCACCGTTGCAGAATGTGACAGGTCCGCTGGCTGTGATAACAGCAGGTGGGTTAGCATTTACTGTAACAGTGGTTGGCGCAGATGTAGCGCTGCAACCGGATGCATTGGTAACGGTAACGGTATAGTTGCCCGATGTACCTACTGTGATAGCTTGTGTGGTAGCACCATTGCTCCACAAATAAGAAGCACCGGCTGTAGCGGTTAATGTTACTGCATTGCCCTGGCAGAAAGTGGTTGGGCCGCTGGCAGTAATACTGGCTGTTGGTACGGGGTTAACAGTTACGGAAGTGGCAGCAGAGGTGCTTACGCAACTTCCGGTGGTAACCTGAACTGTATAATTATTCGTACCGATGGGGCTGTTTAAAGTGATAGCCTGTGTGGTAGCGCCATTGCTCCAGAGATAGGATGTACCGGAACTGGCGGTTAAGGTAACACTGCCACCGTTGCAGAAAGTAGTCGGCCCGCTGGCGGTGATAGTAGCCTGTGGGTTAGGATTAACAGTTACGGTGGTTGCTGCAGATGTGGCACTGCAACCGGATGCATTGGTAACTGTAACGGAATAGTTGCCGGATGTAGCTACGGTGATTGCCTGCGTGGTAGCACCATTGCTCCATAAATAAGAAGCTGCGGCACTGGCTGTTAATGTAACAGCGCCACCCTGGCAGAAGGTGGTAGGGCCACTTGCTGTGACAGAAGCGGTTGGTACCGGGTTTACCGTTACAGTGGTGGTTGGTGAAGTGCTGTTACATGTTCCGGTAGGACTGTTAGTAGTTACGGTAACACTAAAACTGCCGGATGCAGTAACGGTGATAGATTGTGTAGTTGCGCCATTGCTCCACAAATAAGATGTACCCGGTGTGGCCGTAAGGATAACGCTGCCGCCCTGGCAGAAGGTGGTGGGTCCGTTGGCACTGATAGCAGCCGATGATACCTGTGTAATGGTAAGGGTAACGGCAGTACGGGTAATACTTTCGCAAAGAGTGGTATTATCTCTTGCCGACGCATAGTAAGTAACTGTGCCCGGAGTACTTAATGTTGGGCTTGCAACAATGCTGCCGCCGGTGAGTGCATTATACCAAACAAGGGTATAGCCACCGGGAACAGTTGCAGTGGCCGTCAATGTTGGCACCGGATCACCGGGACAAAGATTCACTGTCTGGTTGCCGCCGCTGGTAGGTGATGGTACGGATGCACCGCCAATAGTAATCGGCAATGTAACAGTGCCTGACTGACAAGAAGCATTGCTGGCAAATACGGCTACGTTTCCGTTGGTACTGCCCGGAGGATAGTTGACTGTGATATTTATGGTTCCCTGACCGCTGGCAATATTTGCGCCGGGAGGTACTGACCAAGTATAATTGGTGGCACCGGAAACAGCAGCTATTGAATAGGGAACTCCCGTTGGGTTGCCACAAATATTTTGCTGACCGGTGATAGGGCCGACAGCGCCAAGTCCGCCACTACCGGTAGAAACAACACCACTCACCGCAGTAGGCCTGTCGCCAATCGCACCGGTGGTTGAATTTTTAGCGATTACATACACCCATTCTGTAGAGCCGGGTGTAAGACCAGTGATGGTGGCTGTGGTGCCGGTTACGTTAGGTACTGCAAGTAAATAATTACCCGTAGTGGCATCGAGCCTGTAAACATCGTATTGTGTGGCATTGGTTACAGCCGACCAGTTTACAATCAATTCACCTGCATTACAACTGGCACTGCTGGTGCTAAGGCCGGTAGGTGTACCAATAATATTAAAATTTGCATCGCTTACATCTGTTAACGATCCGCTGGTTACTCTGACAAGGGCAGTAGAAGTGTTGGCAGCAGGAACTGTCCAGTTAAGACGGGTTACATTGGCTGCTACCGTTCCGATAGTGGTCCAGGTACCACCGCCGTTGAGCGAATATTCAACGGTTTGGTTACCGGTTACACCGGCATTGTCCCAGGTAATTCTTTGTGAAGTTCCAGGATTGAATGACTCACCGCCATTGGGATAAATAACTTCAATATAAGGCTGATCTATTGTCCAGGTAAGGGCATAGGGTTGGTTGGGCCCGGTGGTAACAGCAGTACCGCTTACCCGCATGATATAATTGCCGGGAGTTGGGTTATCAATTGTTACCTGTTCAATATTACTATAGTTGTCAACACCACGGGTAGCATTTGCAGAAGGAGTAGTTTTATCTAATATCCAAGGCAAAGTAATATTGGCTCCTTCTGAAACGGTAAGGTCAAGATTGTTGATGAGTGATGGGTTGGCATTGGCAGTAGCTGCAGGGTCATTCCAGGTCAGCATCACTTTCAGGCGGGCAGCGCCTGTTGGAACAGTAAGAGGAAGATCATTGAAAGCGCCGTTTGTCACTGTATTCAGCGCATAGCGGTTATCTTCCAATATTCTTACAGAAGTCAATGCATTGATACGTCCAAACCCGAATTTGTAATCAGGGCCGGGATTGCCCAGGTCCTGTGCGCCATTGCAAATAATATTTTTTATCAATGTGGATGGGGGCACTGCACTACCGTTAAGTTGTTTGTAACGCTGGTACAACAATGCAGACGTACCTGCTACTCCGGGAGTAGCCATTGATGTTCCGGACAGCGTAGCATAAGAATTAGTTGGTGTGCTGGTAGAAAATACCTGGTCTCCCATAGCACTGATCTCGGGTTTTATTCTTCCGTCCTGCACAGGTCCGCTGCTGCTGAATGTGGACCATGCTTCAGTAGCAGTTACACTGGCTACCACGAGGTTGTTTTTAGCAGGTTTACCACTGCCGGTGATAGTGAGGTAACCACCTGAACATGATGTTGCTGAGTTGCCGGCAGAGTGTACCTGCAGGTGGTTGCTGTTTGTGTTTAAAACAATATCCGTATTTCTTGCTGTCGTGTTATAAGTAAGTAAGGGGCCATTAATATCACAGTTTGGCGAACTGGATGAGCCGTAAGAGTGACTGCTCACCAAAAGATTATTGGCCGGAATGCCAGTTGTCATTTCAGATTGAATATCTCCATTGAAATTCCAGGAGAACAATCTTGCATTAGGCGCCATACCTCTTGCTGTAGGATTGATGATGCCTTTTCCGGTAATAGTTCCTGCACAGTGTGTAGCATGCTGAATTGCTGATCCTGCTTCAATAATTGTAAGACGGCCGGCGGGTGAAAAGTCGAGGTGTTGATCTACAGGGCCGCCATCCCAGATACCAATATTTATATCATCTCCTTTCAGGTTGCGTACACCATCATTCAGGATATTCACCCGGTGAAGTGTTCTGCCGGGCAGGTTTTCTAAAACATTAGGCGGGTCTATTGCTTCCACCCATTGTACATAAGGTAAACCAGCCAGCATTTGCACCGCTGTTTGCGGTATCCTTAAACGGAATGTTTTGAAAACAGGCACATCAGCGAGGATGGTTCCTCCAACAGTTTGAATGGAAGCGGCTACTGCAGCTGCGCTGATCCTTTCATAGGTGATGACAGATACATCCACATAACCAAACTGGTTAACAGCATGAGGTGGTATTTCGCCCCGATATAAAGCGGGATGCATTTTTTGTTTTTCATCCAGCTGGAATATGCTCCGCAACGGGAAAGCTGTTAAGGCCTGCACATTTTTACACCAGCGCTGACTGCGGCTGTATAGGCATAGTTGGGGATATAATCAATTAGTTCTACACCTGAGGCTTTCAATTGCTCCTTCAAGGTTTGCGAAGGAATTGTTTTAAGCTGGATAGTCACATAATGTTTACCGCTGAATAAGCTTTTTTGAAAAACAGGATCACTCTTGGTGATGGTTTGGATATTTTCCTGCGGAATAAATTTTCCTGCATGTAACTGTATGTTATAGTCCTGGGCAAATAAAAAGCCCGGGGCTAAAAAAATGAACAGTGTTTTTACAAGGTTTGTAAAAATTTTTTTCATGAAATGATGTTTAAAGTATTTGCCATGGGGAAATGCGGAGGGAAATTACAGAAAAATAGTGTCTGTTAGCACTTTTGACAAAGGGCATTTGCCTGTTTTGTTTATGCAAACCATTGTTTGAGCAAAGAACTGATTTGTTACCTTTAGGCAGCTCAAAATCAAGAATTATGGCATTTGAATGGAAAGGTGTTTTTCCTGCCCTGCTTACCCCGTTTAACCAACATGAAGAATTGGATCTGTTGCTATACGAGAAAAACCTGCAGGCACAACTGGATGCCGGGGTTCACGGTATCATTATCGGTGGCTCGTTAGGAGAGGCCAGCACCATAACCGAAAAGGAAAAAGAAGAGCTAACAGAGTTTTCTGTTGAATATATCAACGGCAAAATTCCTGTTATAGTCAACATTGCTGAAAGCACTACCAAAGAAGCCATCAAACAGGCAGCCAATGCGAAAAGATGGGGTGCAGACGGACTGATGTTATTGCCGCCCATGCGGTACAAAACGGATGACAGGGAGACCATCACCTATTTTAAAGCAGTAGCTGCTTCTACTGATCTGCCTATTATGATTTACAACAACCCGGTGGATTATAAAATTGATACAAGGCCGGAGATGTTTGACGAACTGGTGAAGTTTGAAAATATACAGGCATTGAAAGAAAGTTCAAGAGATGTGACGAACCTGACAAGGATGAAGAACCGCTTTGGTAACCGCTTTAAAATTTTATGCGGTGTGGATACACTGGCGATGGAGGAGCTTTGTTTGGGAGCCGACGGCTGGGTGGCAGGACTGGTGGATGCATTTCCCAGGGAAACAGTAGCAATATATAACCTCGTTAAGCAAGGAAAAATTGAAGAAGCCACAAAGATCTACCGGTGGTTCATGCCTTTGCTCGAATTAGATATTCATCCCAAACTGGTACAGTATATCAAACTGGCAGCAGCACAAACCGGTATCGGCAGCGAATATGTTAGGGCGCCAAGACTGGTATTGGAAGGAGAGGAGAGAGAGAGGGTTTTGAAAATAATACAACATGGAATCGCTACAAGGCCTCAACTATAATTCTTTTGTTTTATAGTATGAGCCACTGAAACACAGAAACACTGAAATATTCAATCATCAATATTCAATACATAAATGTTTAAGGACGCAACAGCTGACGAGATTAATGGTATAATGCAGCAGGCATGGGAGGCATTTCATAATTACAGAAAATATTCATTGAAACAGCGGGCCAGTTTTATGCGGGCCATTGCCACTGAACTGGAAGAATGCGGTGATGTATTGATTCAAACAGCGATGCAGGAAACCAATTTGCCCGAAGCAAGGCTGCGCAACGAAAGAGCAAGAACGATCTACCAGTTAGAAAGCTATGCACTGGCCTGTGAAAAAGGTGACTGGCTGGAAGCAAGTATTGACACAGCCATACCTGGTAAAAATCCTCCAAAACCTGATATAAGAAAAATGTTGGTGCCGCTGGGGCCGGTGGTTGTTTTTGGCGCCAGCAATTTTCCTTTTGCTTATTCAACAGCTGGTGGTGATACGGCCAGTGCTTTTGCTGCAGGTTGCCCGGTAGTGGTAAAAGCACATCCAGCCCATTTGCAGACATCACAAATAGTGGCGGATGCCATTTTGCAAGCAGCAGATAAATGCAATATGCCCAAGGGCATCTTTGCCCATGTTATTGGTTATTCATTCGAAGTGGGAAAGGCGCTGGTGATGCATCCCTGCACAAAAGCCGTTGGCTTTACCGGTTCTTACGCTGGTGGTAAACAATTATTCGACTGGGCGAATCAGCGAAAAGAGCCTATTCCTGTTTTTGCAGAAATGGGAAGTGTGAATCCTGTCTTTCTCTTACCGGAAAAAATACAAACGGATGCAGCTTCTGTTGCCAATATGTATGCAGGTTCCATTACTTTGGGTGTGGGACAGTTTTGCACTAATCCCGGTCTGATTATCGGTATTGAAAGCGAAGGATTGAAAAATTTTATACATGACTTAGGAAAATTAATCCAGCAGATTGCACCGGGCACTATGTTACACAAGGGAATTGCAGATGCATATGTTACCAAAAGAGAAGAAGCGCTGATGCAGGAGAATGTTCATTTAGTGGCAGAGTCTGCAGATGCGGCTGGCAATGTGCAGGGACAACCAACAATCGCCACGGTTGATGGCAAAACTTTTTTGATGAATCCTGTTTTGCACAAAGAAGTATTTGGTCCTTACTCACTGGTGGTTCGCTGCCGGGATATGAAGGAAATGGTTGAAGTGGCAAAGCACCTGGAAGGACAGCTTACTGCTACCTTAATGGCAACCGTGAATGAAATTAAAGAGAACGAAGAACTGGTGGAAGCAGTAAAAAATATTTGCGGACGTTTTATTCTGAATGCTGTGCCCACCGGGGTGGAAGTATGTGCCAGTATGCATCACGGTGGTCCTTTTCCGGCGACAACAGATGCAAGGTTTACTTCCGTTGGTGCGGATGCTATCAAACGCTTTGCAAGGCCGGTCGCATTTCAAAACTGGCCGGACCAATTGTTGCCGGATGAATTGAAGGAGGGAAATCCATTGGGGATATGGAGACGGGAGTCGTGAGTTGTGAGTCGTGAGTATAGAGTCGATAGTCATTAGTCAATAGCCTTTATCATATGGCAGTATGCATTCCTTTTTTGGGTGTACAAAACCTGGAACAAACTGTACTTTGGTATGAAAGCCTCGGCTTTCGCTGTACGGGCAGCAACCGCTACTGGGAACCGGGAGCGGCTCTTACCTGGGCACAAATGGAATGGGAAGATGCAGCCTTTATGCTTTTTCCTTATCCTGCAGAAAGAACCCATGAGGTGAGAGATGCCGGGTTATTTTTCCGGGTTAAATCTTTAAACGATCTCGTAGAGCGGTTACAAACCAAGGCAAAGATCATTGAGCTGACCGAAGAACCCTTTAGTAATAAAAGAGAAGTTGTGTTTGAAGACCTGAACGGGTTCAGGATCACCCTTACTGCAGGTTAATTTCCTTACATTCGCCGCCATTTTAAAAGATTATCATGAAACAAGACGAACTGCTGGCGAAAAGAAGTGGCAATAAATGCGAACTCTGTGAAGCAACGGAAGGACTGAAGGTATTTGAAGTCCCTCCTGCAACGGGTAATATGGATGATGCCATATTTGTTTGCCCGAAATGTTTAGCGCAAATAGAAAAGAAAGAGGAATTAGACAGTGCACACTGGCAGTGCCTTACTACCAGTATGTGGAGTGAAGTGCCTGCTGTGCAGGTAATGGCATGGCGGATGCTGAACCGCTTACGTAATGAAAGCTGGGCGGCGGAGCAATTGGATATGCTTTATTTAGATGAGGAGAAACTGAGTTGGGCCAAAGCAAGCGGTGATCATGAAAATGATGGATCTGTTGAACTGCATAAAGATTGTTATGGCGCCATTTTGCAAAATGGTGATAATGTTGTACTCACCAAATCACTCGATGTGAAAGGCTCTACGGTGAATGCCAAAGTGGGAACAGTGGTGCGTAATATCCGGCTGGTGCCCGGTAATACAGAACAGATCGAAGGAAGGATAGAAGGCCAGCAGATTGTAATACTGACGAAGTATCTAAGAAAGCAGGGCTGATAATTTTATCTGTAAATAGCCTTGCATCTTAAGCCGTCAACCGCCAGCCAAGTATAACCAGGCAAATAATAACGATAACGGTGTAAATCTCTTTATTGTATTTCGCCAGCCACTCCGGCAGGTAGATATCAAAATTTGCTTTTTGTGAATCAGAATAACGGCGGGCCACTAAGGTAACCGGGCACATTCTTTTAAAAATAGCAAGGGTAACTACTTCTAAAAAAATTAGCCCGATGCATATCCATACCCATTTATCAATTTTATTTACGATGACTGCATACAACAGGTAAAATATCACCACATTGAAGAATATCCAGATAAGTGTATGCAGTAGTTTGGCCAATATGAGTTTGGTGGCAGGGGTCATGTTTTAGCGAATATGCAAAATTATTGATAGCTGTAATAAATGCAGATGACATATGCAGAACTATAAAAAAATTTATTGTACTGCACAGTTGTGTTTAACACCGTAATTTAACCGCTGGTCAAATTTGGATATTGATGATATAGTGAGCATTTAGCTTTGCAGTTAAACAGGAAGTTTATCTACATTTAATCATGCTTCATTTACTTGATAATATGATCTGGCAGGCCATCAGTACCGGCAACAAGGATATTGCCCTGCTGGATGGGGATGTTGGCGTTTACCGGCCGGAGATTGCACCGTTTGCCGGGATGAAAGAATGGAATGCAGCAAACCTTGAAAAATTACATGCATTGCTGCCGGCTGGCCGTAGAATTGCCCTTTCTTACTTAAATGACGCTGCATTGGATGAAAACAAATGGCAGGTACAGCATCATATGGATTGCTGCCAGATGGTGCATGAACTACCGGTGGACTCTTTTATCACGCCGCAAAGCGAATTGATACAACCTCTCACCAATGAACATGTACCGCAGATGATTGAACTTACGGCGCTGACAAAGCCCGGGCCTTTTTTTGAACGTACCATTGAGTTTGGCAATTACTTTGGCATTTTTAAAAATGAAAAACTGGTGGCGATGGCAGGACAACGGATGCACCCGGTGCCTTATATGGAAGTAAGCGCCGTATGTACCCATCCTGATCACCGCGGACATGGATACGCCAAGGCCCTGATGCTGCATGTGATGAAATTGATAACCGAAAATTCCTTTACACCCTTCCTGCATGTGCTGACGAGTAATTCCGGTGCAATTCAGTTGTATGAATCTATTGGATTTAGGATAAGAACAAGATTATGGATTGATATGGTGAAGCGGTTGTGAAGCAATAAAAGAAATACGGGTTGCGGGATTCGAGGTTCAGACCCCGTTATGCGGACAGAATAGCCGAATTAAACAATATACTTTTGCAATTAACTACGGATGTTATTAGCGCTGTATATATGGTCATTGTTATGTACAAAGGGTATGCCAGTGCCGGTCAGGCAACAGGAAAGAAAAGAAATTCAAATTGTAAAGGAATTATACCGCCTGCGGAATGAGCATAAGGCCGATTCGGCTGAACAATTCTTTGCCGACACGGTAAAAGTCTACATGAAGTATATGCGGAATGTGCCAAAGAGAAAAATCACTGAAAGCGATAAACAATTCTGGAAGGCCCACCCCAAAAACAAGTTTGATATAACGGAGCCAATACGGCTTATTGATGGAGCCGGTAATACTACGGCTATTGTGGTGGGTAAGGAATATTTAGACGGAACAGGTTTTCAATACGAACGGATTGAAATTGTGTTTGACCGGTATAAAAAGATCATTTCATTAAGAGGGTTCAGGCTGAAGAAATAAAGTTGATTTTTTACCTGTTTTCAATCTGCATATTGAACAAGTGAAGACTTAAAAGCCAGGTATTGTTTTTTGTATTTATTGAATGCTGCCTGGTTTTTGTATTTGATGCCAATTACCCAATTCGTATTTGCCAGGTTGTCTGTTTTTTCCTGGTAACTCCGGGTATAGCTGCCGTTTTTTGCTGCGATTGTCCACCATTTAATAGTTGTATTTCCTGAAGTTTCCGTTTTGGTGCCAGTGAGTTTTTCTGAAGTTTTTAATACAATATCTGTTGCCTCACCTCTCCATTGAGGAGAAAATACATAAAATTCAACCAGGTGATCAGGCGATTCAAAAAAGGCACTTTCATAGCCATTGGCATCTGTCGCTGATCTTAGAGAAGGGTTTACGCTGAAGCTGGAAGGATATTTTATATCAAACCATGCACCTTTAAATGTTTTGGTTTGTGCCGGAAGGCCAATCGTAAAAAATATTCCGGACAGGCAAAGTATTATCTTTTTCATTTGCTATAGTTGGAATAGTGAGTTAACCTGTTTCCTCAAAGAACTTTTTCTTCTGCATAAAGGTACATCCATTCCTAAATAGCAGGCCCGGTATAAACCATTTAGTTTTTTATTGCTCTTTAATTGATTACTGCATTTATTTTTTCCCAGAGTGCATTATCAAAACCGGACAAAGCAAAAACGGGATTATTGGGATCGGATGCATTGCCCATGCGGATGACCACCATCTTTTTAGATGGCACTACATAGATGCGCTGGTCTTCGGCACCCATAGCGGCATACATTTCAACCGGTGCATTCGGAATGAGTGTACCAGGGTAAACCGTTTGGCCGCCGGGCAGCATGGCGCTGCTTTTTCCATTCAGCCACCAGAAATAACCATATGACGGATTGATGGATTGGGAGGTATTGATGCTCTCTTCAAAAAATGACTGGTTGATGATCTGTTCATTATTCCATTTGCCTTTGTTGAGTGCCAATAAACCAAACCTGGCCATACTGCGGGTAGTGCTGTGGTAGATCTTAAAAATGATACCGTTGTTCCAAAAGCCATCCATGCCGATACGATCCCTGAGTTTGGTGTTGAAATAGCTATCATAACTCTGCGATGAGGCAGCGGCTACCACATCCATCAGTTTTTGAAACACATTGTGATATGACCAGCGGGTACCTGCATCAGCCATATAGGTAAGATTGGGACGAATGACCAATTGGTTGGAGTCGTTCAAACCGGAAGTCATAGTAAGCAGGTGCCGGTTGGTGATCAGGTTTTCTTTATTGATAGGGGCACTTGTCCAACTGGTACCGATATAGTCTGATACTTTATTATTGATCTGCAGCAGGCCTTCCTGCTGGGCAATGCCGGTAATGGTACCAACGAGTGTTTTACCGGCGCTGTTCCATTGCCAGGTGTCATCTTTTGTATGGCCGTTGAAATATTCTTCCATTACAATCCGTCCGTTCACCAGTATCATGAATGATTTGGTGTTTTTCTGCTGCAGGTAATCTTTCAGTGGCTGTACAGCGGCTGTGTTCCAGCCAAGAGAAGAAATGGATTTGGTTTCCCATGTGCTGCTGCCGTTCGGCGGATAGTACATGGTTTCCGGGGCAGGAGCCGGGTCAGAATCTTTCTGGCAGGAGAAAAGGGTGAGCAGTAAGGTCAGGCTGAGTAAATATTTCATAGTTTGAAGATTGGCGGCGATTTGATAGGATTTGGGATAAAAGGTTTAAATAAGTAATAAGATCGTTTTTTTTATTTTATTACCTGCTTAATAAAACAAAACTACAAGTTTGAGACTGCTTTTGTTTAAACGGTGAAACCGATTTGGGATACAAACAGAAAAAAAACTAACTTTTTTAAGGTAGAAATACAGCAAGTCAGTAAACCATATCATCCCATATCATCACCACCTTGCCTTTTGTGCGCATAGCTTCGATGTAACTTATGGCTTCCGGGATCTGCTTGTATGAATATGTTTTTTCTATATGAGCTTTGATCTTTCCGATTTGTACCAGCAGGGCCAGCGTTTCCAGGTCTTTTGCATTGGCTGTTGCCGTGAATTGTGTAAGTGGAAATTTACTGAAAGCTTTTTTCAGCAGTACGTTCATCATGTGACCCATAGTAGTGAAACCAATCATCACCCCTCTTTTGCCCATGCGTTTATAATCTTTGTGTGAGAGATTACCATTTGTATCAACAACGAGATCATAGTTGCCTTTGTGATGATGAATATTTTCTTTGTCGTATGCTATCACTTCGTCGGCGCCAAGGGATTTTACAAACTCCACATTCTTTGCAGAACAAACAGCCGTGACTTTAGCGCCGTAAGCCTTTGCTATCTGCACTGCAAAATGACCCACACCACCTGAAGCGCCATTGATCAGTACCGTTTCTCCTTCCTTCAGTTTGCCATGAGTGGTAATGGCCTGCAAGGCCGTTAACCCGGCAATTGGCATAGCCGCCATTTCTAAAAAGCTTGCTGTACCCGGCATTATGGCACAGACATTGGCCGGAACAGAAACATATTCTGCAAAGGCGCCTCCTTTCAACGTTTCGCCAAATACCCGGTCGCCTTTTTTGAAATGGGTTACATTTTTTCCAACGGCTTCAACAATGCCTGCAAAGTCGGCACCGGGAATTTTGTCTTTGGGTTTGAACAAACCGAAAGTGAACCGTGCAAAGAATGGTTTGCCCCGGATGATATGCCAGTCAGCAGGATTGGCAGAGTTGGCCATCACTTTTACCAGCAGGTGATCATCTTTTACTACTGGCTTATCCACTTCTTCCAGTTTCAGCACTTCCGGTCCGCCGTATATTGTTTTTGTAAATGCTTTCATAGTTAATTTATTTTCTTTTTTATTTCCAGCCACTCTGTTTTCAGCATAGCATAATGGTATTCGCTTCCCCATTTGCCTTTGAAGAAAATATTTTCGATGAAATGTCCTTCTTCCCTGAATCCTGCACTTTTCAATAGTTGTATAGAAGCCGTATTTTCTGCATCCACTGTTTCTGTCACCCGGTGAAAATTTTCAATGCTGAATAAAAAATCCAATATGGCATGAAGGATTTCTTTGGCATATCCTTTTTTTTGTTCACCGGGTGAAATGATGATACCTATTTCACCAAGCCTCATATCCTGTTCATTCAGTTTGATGGCACAGTCGCCGATCAGCCTGCCTGATTCTTTGTTTTCAATACCATACTGCACCCATTCTCCAGGTTTCCCAAATTCTTTATCCGTTTGCTCCCGGATGAAATCTTCAGCCTGTTTCATGGAGAAAACATCAAAACCCTGGTATTTTGTTACTTCAGGGTTTGAGCGGTAAGCATGAAAATTGGCAAGATCACCCAGTTCCAGATTTCTTATACGAAGCCGTTTTGTTTCTATCAGGAGCTTTTGCATTGCCGGTGAAGTTTATGGTTGTTTATCACTTTTTAAAAGTAGCTGTTTATTCTTTGAGTGACGATATCTCTACTTTATACAAATTCCTGTTCTGTCATTTCTTTGTTCAGCATCATCCCGGCTGTGGTGCCCATGGCTACCGCATTTGCCACTGTCCGCATTTTTGTGGTGTTATCTCCGCAGGCATAAATACCGGGAACAGTTGTCCGTTGTGCCATATCCGTTTTGATATAGCCTTCGGGTGTTAACTCACAACCGAGTGATTGCGGAATAGTTGAATGTTGTACAAAGGGAAGCCTGGCATATATCGCTTTAACCATTGCTGCTGATCCGTCTTTGAAGATGATGTTTTCGATATGACCGTTGTAGTGATCAAGAAGGGCTATTTCCGTTTCAACAATATTGATATTATTTTTCCTTAGCTTATCGGTTTGTTCTTCTGTAAGCATTGATTTGCCATTGCTGTAAATCGTCAGCTCATTTGTCCAGTTAGAAATAAGAATTGCCAGTTCAAACGCATCATTACCTTTTGCAAGTATGCCCGTTTTTTGATGCCTCACTTCATAGCCATGACAATAAGGACAATGCAGCACACTGATGCCCCAGCATTCAGCAAATCCGGGAATGGCAGGCATTGTGTCTTTGATGCCGGTGGCAAACACTAATTTTTTGGCGGTAAATAGTTCTCCTGTCTCCAACTGTATGGCAAAACCTGTTTCGGTTTTACTGCCTGAGGTTACAAAGGCATTTAAAAATGTGACTGTATCATAGGCCTGTACCTGCTGCCTGCCAAGAGTAGCAATTTCTTTCGGAGTCTTGCCATCATTGGTGAGGAAATTGTGCGAATGGGGAGTTTGTTTATTACAAGGATTCCCGCTGTCAATGATCAGCACTTTTCGTAAGGCCCTGCCCAATGCCATGCCTGCTGCCAGGCCGGAATAGCTGCCGCCAACGATAATAATGTCATATTGATTTTCCTGTTTCATCTTGCTCTTTGTTATGCCGGTGATGATGGGCAGGGGAAGTATCATTCCGCCTGCCGCCATTCCTGCCTGTTTAATAAAGTTACGCCTATGCAACATGGGTGATTGTTTTCATTCATGAAACAACATCGCTTTATTTTGGCGCATCTGCCTTTGATAACCGGCGAAGAAGAAAATCAATGAACGGCACACCGATAAACATCATCCAGGGAACTAAGGAAATGGTGAGGATGAATGTTCTCTGGTATAGAGGCAGACCCGACAACTGCTGCCCGAACAGAAAAAGAAAAAGAGTGATGGAAGGATAGATCACCGCCCAGATCTTTAGTGACATAAAAAGTCTTGTTTTTGTTTTCATGCTGTTTAAGTTTTTTAATTGACCAATAATTTTGACAACACAAAACTAAATTGACATTACGGGGCGATGACAGGACGATTTTGCAGTTGAACAGGACTTATTTAAAATTCTTGCGAAAAGCCTCCGGTGAGTGGCCAGTATGCCTTTTGAAAAAACGGATAAAATAGGAAACATCTTCATAGCCGAGGTGATCGGCGATATCTTTTACCTGGTTGGGAGTGGCCAGTAAATATCTTTTTGCTTCGAGTATGATCTGTTCGTTGATGAGTGCTGATACTGTTTTGCCCACTGCTTCTTTGGCAATATTATTCAACTGGTAGGGGGAGAGGTGTAACAGGCGGGCATATTGTGATACATTTTTCATTGTCCCGATGTTTGATTCAAGCAGGCGGAGCAATTCTTCAAAACGTTCCTGTGCGTAAAGATTTTCTTTTTTGTTGATCTCTTTCGGGTTGTGGCTTTGCCGGATGAATTCAATAAAGAAGAGATCGAGGCTGGCCCGGATAGCTTCTTTGTATCCTTCCTCTTTTGCAGCAAATTCATGGAATATATTGGCAAGGGAAGCAAAGAGTTTGGCAAACCTGGCAGCAGCCAGTTCGCAGTAATTCTTGCCCGATGCTTTTTGCCAGCGTTGTTCGGTGAGGCTTTTCTTAGGCTGGTAAAAGCTGAGATCAAATTCCATTAAAAAACCGGTGGCGCCTGCTTTCAGTTCCAGCCGGTGTACCTGCCCGGGGCGAAGGATGAAAACCGTGTGGTCATGCACTTTGTATTCTATAAAATCTATTTCGTGGATGCCCCTGCCTTTTTGAATGGCCAGCACAAAAAAGAATTCGTGTTTGTGCAGCTCATGGTAAAGGTCTTTCCCGTTCATCAGTGTTTGCAGTTCCCGGATGCTGAAGCGGCCTGCATCGCTTTGCTCCTGTTGGGCAGCTGTAATTTTCCTGACTGGGATGGTTTTCATTTGAGAATTAAGCAGCAGTTAAATACATTTCAATGACATGCCATATAATGAAGAGGATTATTCCAAAATAAAAAAGCCAATTCTGCCATTTTGAATATTGCATTGTTTTATTAGAATTTTTTTGAATGGCACTCATCACTCCATCTGCAGCAGCCTCTCTTATAGCTGGGTTAGTTTGGAAATCGGGGTGCAGCCCTTGTGTTATGTCAAGATAAACCTTATTAGCATAAAGACTACTAATCACATATCTAAGAAAAGTTAGTCCACAGTATACACTAGTACTCCAAGAAATTACTGCAATCGCCAATGGTATTTGACTCCATTTTATTGTTTGGCCAGAAGTTTTAATTATTGAAAATCCAATGCTAGTAACACATAATGCTACGATGTAATAGACATATTTTTCTTGTTGCTGCCGAAATTGTTTTAGGATTTCTCTCTGCTCTTCCATATAGATAATTCATTATCAATTTTACTTAATATAAGCATTGGATTTTGCAATATTAAATTCTGAGTCTTCTTTTCTGTGTTCTACAGCAAACCACCCCGTCACCACAACCGACAATCCAAAATACCCATACAACAAATATTTCAACTCCATCATTTTACTGATGCCAAACCAATCCTGCTGTTCGTATAAAAACCAAAAGGAAAGGCCGCAACGGAGTATTTCCCAGATAATAGCATAACGGTTGCGGTCCATCAGGTCGGTCAGTGCATACACAGATAAGAATACAAATGCGCCGTACCAGTAAATATAACTGCTGTCAAGACTGTTGATATAAGCAATATTTCCGAAGAGGTAACTTATAAAAAGCAGTATGAGGGTTAACTGCACCCAGCACCAGGCATTAAAGAGCGGGGAGGTCTTGGTATCATATTTTTCAAAGTGGTACACATCTTCAATTTTGTACACCGGGTATTTTTCGGCCACATCAGCAGGGCGGTAGCCGGTGGGTTTGAACCAGAGAGTGAATTTGTCCACCCAGTTATTAGTGCGCCATGCATCTTTTATCATGAGCCAGAGATGCTGGAAATTTATTTTTATCGGGTTCCAGGTGCGGGCCGGCCGGGTAATGCCATACACCGGCGGAACTTCTTTTTTCTCTTCCGCAAAAGTGCCGAAGAGTTTGTCCCACACTATAAAGATCTGCGAGAGGTTTTTATCCATGTACTCCGGGTTCACGGCATGGTGTACCCTGTGGTGGCTGGGGGTAACGATGATCTTTTCCAAAAAACCCATACGGTTGATATGCCGGGTATGGTACCAGAACTGTGCAAATAACTGGATCGGGCCAACAATATTGATCACTTCTTCCGGAATGCCGAGTATAGCGGCAGGCAGCAGCAAAACGGTAAAGAGGTTGAAGAAAGAGGAGATGCTCTGTCGCAGGGCACAGGCAAGATTGAACTCCTCGCTGCTGTGGTGGATGACATGCAGGTTCCAGAAGAGATTAATCTTATGGCTCCAGCGGTGTACCCAGTAGCCGTTGAAATCAATGATGATAAAAGTGAGTATGTAAACGATCAGTGTATTCTCAATAGTGGTAATGGAAAGGTGCTTCAGCATAAAAGGATAGATGCTGATGGCGATAGCAAGACCGAGCACATCTTTAGTAACGTTTGTAACGCCGCTGCTCAATGAAGATATCATGTCCATATTGCGGACGGTATCAAAACCTTTGCGCCAGCCATACCATTTTTCAAAAAGTACAAGAAGGAGGAAGGCGGGCATGGCGATAAGTAGTATTTTGCCGTAGGCTTCCATAATGGGGCTAATTTACAAAGGATTCTGGATTCTAGATTCTGGAATCTGGCTGGTTTTCGATAAGAATACAGCGCCCAAATCAAGAATCTTTAAAACATGTAGTATGAGCTACCAAAAATTACAGATATGGCAACTGGCAAGAGAGCTGACCGTTGAAGTGCATAATATGACTTTAAAGCTTCCTAAGTTTGAACAGTTTGAGGAAGCGCAACAAATCAGACGTTCAATTAAATCGGTCAGGTCAAATATTGTGGAAGGATATGGGAGACGGTTTTATAAGAATGACTATATAAAATTTATTATCTATGCCCTTGCTTCTAACGATGAAACAATTGACCATCTTGATATCCTATTTGAAACAAAATCACTGGCAGATGAGAAACTGTATAAAGAGCTAAGAGCAAAATTAGAAATACTGGGAAGAAAGATTAATAATTTTCTCCGATCAGTTGAGAAGGACCACAGCCGCCCTGAAAGTGGTAAACGTCCAGAATCCAGTAACCAGAATCAAGAATCATGAAGCATATTTTCCACTGTATCGACGCACATACCTGCGGTAATCCTGTTCGCTTAGTCAAGGAAGGCGGACCGGTATTGCAGGGAAATAACATGAGTGAGAAGCGGCAGCATTTTATCCGTGAATACGACTGGATACGAACCGGCCTGATGTTTGAACCAAGAGGACATGATATGATGAGTGGCAGTATTCTTTACCCGCCGCATGACCCGGACAATGATGTGGCGGTTTTATTTATTGAAACCAGTGGTTGTTTACCTATGTGCGGGCATGGTACTATCGGAACGATTACGATTGGGATTGAAGAGGGACTTATCAAACCGAAGACACCCGGTATTGTTCTTATGGAAGCTCCCGCAGGACTGGTGAAAATTGAATACAAGACAGTCGGGAGTCGTGAGCCGGGAGTCGTCAGTGGGTCGTTTAAAGTAGAAAAAGTAAAACTGACAAACGTACCTGCATTTTTATATTCAGCAGAACTCACAGCAGCTTGTCCTGACCTGGGAGAGCTGGTGATAGATGTGGCATACGGTGGAAATTTTTATGCTATCGTGGATGTGCAGCAAAATTTTAAAGGGTTAGAACATTATACAGCTGATAAACTCATTGCATGGGCAAGAGAGCTGCGAAAGAATATCAATAAGAAGTATGAGTTTGTGCACCCGGAAGATGCAACGATAAAAGGATGTTCGCATATTTTATGGGCAGGAGCGGTGCTGGATAAAACTTCCACTGCAAGGAATGCGGTGTTCTATGGTGACAAAGCCATTGACCGTTCACCTTGCGGTACAGGCACCAGTGCAAGAATGGCGCAGTGGTATGCTAAAGGCAAACTGAAGAAGGGAGATGAATTCATTCATGAAAGTATTATCGGCAGCAAATTCACCGGGCGGATAGAAGAGGAACTAACTTTGCAGGGAAAACCGGCCATCCGTCCAAGTGTGGAAGGCTGGGCGAAAATTTATGGCTATAATAAAATCTGGATCGATAGAGATGATGATCCGTATGCATACGGCTTCCAGGTGATTTAATTGTTTGTTATGAAAAAGTTTTTGTTGCTGGTAACAGGTTTGTCATTTCTAACAGCGAAGGCCCAGGATATACCTGCCCGCATTGATAGTTTTTTCAAAATAATGCATGAGGCAGGAGGTTTTAACGGTAATGTGCTGATTGCATCGCATGATACCGTTATTTATAAAGGAAGTTTTGGACTGGCTGAAATTGCAACAGGCAGAAAACTAAATGATTCATCTGTATTTGAACTGGCGTCTGTCTCTAAGCAGTTTACAGCTATGGGTATTGTGTTGCTGGAAAGAAATGGCAAACTAAAATACACCGACAGCCTGCGACATTTCTTTCCGCAACTGCCATACAATAACATAACGGTGGAGCATTTACTCTACCATACCTCAGGCCTGCCCGATTATATGACCCTGATGAAAGAAAAGACTGAACGGGGATCAATTACATTCAATGAAGACCTTATCCGGTTGCTGGCTCAATATAAACCTCCGGTAAATTTTAAGCCCGGTGAAAAATGGGAATACAGCAATACCGGCTATGCCCTGCTGGCCAGCATTATTGAAAAAGTTTCCGGAAAAACATTTGGTGAGTATTTGAAGGCAAAAATTTTTAAACCACTGGGTATGCGGCATACGGAAGTGTACCGGCGCAGGTTTGAAAACCGGGAAGTGAAGAACTATGCATACGGGCATGTAAAAAGCGATTCATTGAAAAATATGATCCTGCCTGATGAGCATCCAAATTATGCAGACATGGTTCGCCGCCTCGATGGCATTATTGGCGATGGAACAGTAAACTCCACCACGGGGGATTTGCTGAAATGGTCGCTTGCCCTTGATAAAAACCTGCTGTTGCCTGCATCGGTGAAGGAACGAATATTTAGTGCAGGTAAACTTAATGATGGAGATATAACGAATTATGCTTACGGATGGATGACAGATAGCCTTTCGGGTATAGGCCCTGTGGTGAACCATGGAGGCAGCTGGCCCGGGTATAATACATGGATAGAGAAACATTTTTCCACAGGCAAAACTGTAATCCTGTTGAATAACTATGGTAATATGCAAATTGAATACAATACGCTGCTCAATCTTATTTACAACATAAAGGGGAAAGAAAAAATGACAACCCCTGTGGATTCAGCCTTGTTGAAGCAATATGAAGGAGTTTACCAACTGGTACCAGAATTCTCCATTACCATTACTGCCAAGGGCGACAGAATTTTTGCACAGGCCACGGGCCAGGGAGAATTTGAAATTTTTCCTGAGAAAGAAGACCTATTTTTTTACAAAGTGGTGGAAGCGCAGCTGAAGTTTGTAAGAAACGAGAAAATGGAAATCGTTTCGCTTATACTGATACAGAACCGGAGAGAAATGGAGGGCAAGAAAATAAAATGACAGGCCAAACAATCAATCAATGCACCGATTAAAACTGCTTATTCTTTTTATACTAACTACAGTTTCCTTTTGCAAGGCACAGTATCCTTTTAATGACCATTCATTGCCGGTTGATAAAAGAGTAGATGATTTACTTGGCCGGCTCACAACAGATGAAAAGATCAGTCTGTTGTTGTATAATAGTCCGGGAGTGGAGCGGTTGGGTATTCCTGCTTATAACTGGTGGAATGAAGCATTACATGGTGTGGGCCGTGCAGGAAGGGCTACGGTGTTTCCGCAGGCGATTGGTATGGCAGCCACATTCAATGACGCATTAATAAAGCAGGTGGCTACAGTGATCAGTGATGAAGCAAGGGCGAAATATAATATTGCCGTTAAGAATAATAACCGGGGGCAGTACCTGGGACTTACTTTCTGGTCGCCCAATATCAATATTTTCCGTGATCCTCGCTGGGGCCGTGGACATGAAACATACGGAGAAGATCCGTTTCTTACCGGGAGAATCGGGGCAGCTTTTGTAAGCGGTTTACAGGGGAATGATCCCCGCTATTATAAAACTGTGGCCTGCGCCAAACATTTTGCCGTTCACAGCGGCCCGGAACCTGACCGGCATGCATTCAATGCCATGATAAGTGATAATGATCTGTATAATACTTACCTGGCTGCTTTCAGAAAATTAGTGGTTGATGCAAAAGTGGGCGGAGTAATGTGTGCCTACAATCGCTTAGATAGTTTGCCTTGCTGCGGCAGTTCATTTTTGCTGCAGGATATACTTAGAAAAGAATGGGGCTTTAAAGGATACCTGGTAACTGACTGCTGGGCACTGGATGATATTTTCCGTTATCACAAATATGTAAAGACACCGGAAGAAGCCGCTGCCATTGCCATTAAGAACGGCGTGAATGTGGAATGCGGCAACACACTCAATACCTTGCAAAATGCTATGAAGCAGGGTTTGCTGACAGAAACAGATATTGATGTATCACTGGCCATCAACCTTGAAGTGCTAATGAAACTGGGCTGGTTTGATAAACAGGATAGAACACCTTACAGCCAGTTAGGAGAAAAGGATATCAATAACGAAGCCGGCAGGCAGCTTGCCCGTAAAAATGCAGCACAATCCATGGTGCTATTGAAGAACAGTAACCACACATTACCTCTGTCCAAAAACCTGCAACGGATTTTAGTGACAGGACCGAATGCGGATGATTTAGATGTGCTGCTGGCTAATTACAATGGCAATTCAGGCAATATGGTTACGGTGCTGGAAGGAATTACCAATGCGGTGAGTCCGTCTACTGTTATTTATCATAACCGTGGTTGTGAGCTTACCGATACCAGTTTACAAAATATTCACTGGATGACCGGAGAAGCAGATGCAGTGGTGGCAGTTATGGGGCTGTCGCCATTACTGGAAGGAGAAAATGGGGACGCCTATTTATCGCAGGCAGGTGGAGATAAGACGGATATTACTTTTCCTTATACACAGTTAAAATACCTGCGAAAACTACGGGAGAAAACAAAGAAGCCCCTTGTTGTTGTTCTTACAACCGGTTCGGCCATAGAGTTGAAAGAAGTGGAAGAGATGGCTGATGCCGTTTTGCTGGCCTGGTATCCCGGGGAACAGGGAGGAAATGCCGTAGCAGATATATTATTTGGAAAAACAAATCCTGCCGGTAGATTACCGGTTACTTTTTACCGTTCTAATAATGATTTGCCAGCGTTTGAAGATTACTCTATGAAGGGAAGAACCTATCGTTATTTCACCGGTCAGGTACAGCACCCTTTTGGTTTCGGGCTTAGTTACACATCATTTGGCTACAGCGGACTGAAAGTAACAGCAGTGCCGTCAGGTTATTCGGTTAATTTCACGGTTACCAATACGGGTAACTTTAGCGGGGATGAAATAGTGCAATTGTACATCCGCCGGATGAATGCGAAAAGGGATGAACCGGTGAAGCAATTAAAAGAGTTCAGGAGAATTACACTGGCAAAGGGAGAGTCCCGCAAAGTGAATTTATTGCTGCAGCAAAATGACCTTGCATATTATGATGAGCAAGCCAAAAAATGGATGGTGTATCCTGGTGAATACGAAGTAATGATCGGCGGTTCTTCGGAAGACAATAAATTGGTTCACCGATTAACAACAAAGTGATATTGAAATCAGCAAAACTGATATTACTGGTTACTGCAACAGCCATGTTCACTGGTTGCGGGCAAATGAACGACAAACAGGTTTCGAGAAAGAAAACCAGTTTACCAGAACAGTTCATTGTCGTTTTGGGTATAGCACAGGATGCAGGTTACCCGCAGGCCGGATGTGTGAAGGAATGTTGTGCTGCTTATTATGCAGGAAAGGAAGAAAAGAAATCTGTTACCTGCCTTGCCCTTGTTGACTGGAAAGCCCAACAATACTGGTTGCTGGAGGCCACACCGGATTTTGCAGCGCAACTGAAAGACCTGCAAACCTATTTACCTGTTACAGATTATTCGCCGGATGGTATTTTAATTACTCATGCACATATTGGTCATTATACCGGCCTGATGCAACTTGGCAGAGAGGCGATGGGGGCAAAAGATATACCGGTACATGCAATGCCCCGCATGGATTCTTTTTTAAGAAACAATGGTCCATGGAGTCAGTTGGTATCACTGAATAATATCCGGCTTAACAGGCTGACGGCTGACAGTACAGTTAAACTCAATGCCTCGTTTTCAATAACGCCAGTAAAAGTGCCGCACCGGGATGAATATTCAGAGACAGTGGGCTTTATGATTCAAAGTGAAAAAAAGAAACTGCTGTTTATCCCTGATATTGATAAGTGGGAAAAGTGGGAGAGAGATATTACCGACCAAATAAAGCAAGTGGATGTGGCCTTGCTCGATGGTACTTTTTATAAAAATGGAGAACTTCCCGGCAGGGATATGCGTGAAGTGCCGCATCCTTTTGTGGAAGAGAGCCTGCAAAAATTTTCGGCACTATCTTCAAAGGATAAATCAAAAGTTGTATTCATTCATTTTAATCATACTAATCCGCTGTTAAAAAAAGAATCTGATGAAAAAGGGAAAGTGAGAAAAGAAGGATTTGCAGTTGCGGAAGAAGGAATGGTTATAGACTTATAAAGCTGCTCAATATTCATGAAAGCGATTATTATTGGCGGAGGTATTATTGGTTTAAGCTCGGCTTTGTACTTACGAAATTCCGGTTGGGAAGTTACAGTGCTAGATAAGGGTGATTTTTCCGACAACTGCTCTTATGGTAATGCCGGTTATATCTGTCCCAGCCATTTTATTCCGCTGGCCACACCGGGAATTGTAAAGAAGGGATTGAAATGGATGAGGAATGCAAAGAGTCCCTTTTATGTGCAGCCGAGGTTTGACTGGAATCTTATCAGCTGGGGTTTGAAATTCATGAGAAGCGCCACTAAAGAAAAAGTGGAACAGGCTGCAGCACCATTGCGGGATATTGCATTGCTCAGTCAGCAGGAGTATGAGGCATGGCTGAAATTGCCGGAGTTTGATTTCGCTTATGAGCACAAAGGATTACTCGAAATTTTCCAGACAGAAGAAGGAGCAGACCATGCACAGCATACGATGAAAAAAGCACATCAGCTTGGATTAACCGATACGGTGCTTTTAAGTAGAGAAGAGCTGGCAAAGCTGGAGCCTCAAACAACAATCAATGCATTGGGGGCTTTATATTTTAAATGCGATGCACATTGTTATCCCAACAAACTGATGTCTGATCTTATTGCCTATCTTAAAGGAATTGGTGTGCAATTGCTGTCAAACAGCGAGGTGACGGGTTTTGAAACAGCGGGAAACAAAATCAGCAAAGTAAAAACAACTAACGGTTTGCTGGAAGCAGACGAAGTGGTGATGGCTACCGGTTCATGGGGGAGACAAACTGCGAAACTTGCCGGGATAAACATTCCGCTGATGCCGGGCCGTGGATATTCGGTAACGCTGGAAGATTCACCTTATAAGATAAACTATCCATCCGTGCTGGTGGAAGGAAGAGTGGCTTTGACACCAATGGACGGGAATAAGATCCGGTTTGGCGGAACCATGGAAATTACTTCACATAAAGCGCCACCTAGAATGAACAGGGTGCAGGGTATACTGGATGCAGTGAAAAGATATTACCCGCAATTCGATGTGCCGCTTCCACCAACCGAGAAAGTATGGTATGGCTACCGGCCCTGCTCTGCTGATGGGTTGCCATATATCGGGAGAGTAAATAAGTACAATAATCTTACCATTGCAACAGGGCATTCTATGCTGGGGCTTAGTTTGGGAGCCGGAACAGGTAAATTAGTCAATGAAATTGTCAGTCATTCCGCTCTGAGTATGGATATTCAGCCTTTTGCTGTTGAAAGGTTTTCATAAAATGGACGCCGATAGTTAATATCATTTCAATCATTCCCATCTGTGGGTTACTTTTACAGCCTCGTATGAATTGTACATCTACCCGGTTGCCTTACCGCCAGACAGGAGTTTTCTCAAAGATCGCAATGGATTATGTGGACCAGAGCGATTCCCTGAAACCATTTTTTGTTCACCCGTCAACGATGCAAGGATTACAAAAATCTATTGAAGGACGAAAGCAATTTGCCACAAACAGGGAATTACTGGTGCAGGAACTGAGAAAGCAATATGAGAATATTGTAACAACTGAAAAAGTAAAAGCTAATATAGATTCATTAGTATCAGGCGATACTTTTACTATTACCACAGCACACCAGAACAATATTTTTACCGGGCCACTTTATTTTATTTATAAGATCATACATGCCATTAAGCTGGCCGATTCGCTGAAAGATATTTTTCCTTCTTACCATTTTGTTCCGGTTTTTTATATCGGCTCTGAGGATGCCGACCTTGATGAGTTAAATCACATTCACCTGGGTGGAGAAAAATTAGTTTGGCAAACAAAACAAACCGGGGCAGTTGGCAGGATGAAGGTGGATAAGGAATTGCTAAAACTGATCAGCCTGATGGAAGGTCAGCTAAGTGTGCAGCCGAACGGAGGTGAGATAATTGCCCTTTTGAAGAATTCTTATAAGGAAGGCCTCAGCCTGCAGCATGCCACATTCCATTTTGTGAATGCCCTTTTTGCTGAATACGGTTTGGTGATTGTACTGCCGGATAACCCTGCGTTAAAAAGGCTAATGGTTCCTTTATTCAAGGATGAATTGCTGAACCAGCATTCAGCGGCCATCATTGAATCTTCTGCCGCAGAACTGGAGAATGCCGGTTATAAAGTACAGGCCAGCGGAAGGGAGATAAATTTATTTTATCTTGAAGAAGGCATCCGCAACAGGATTGAATTAAAGAACGGCCAGTACAGGGTGGTGGATACAAAATTTTTTTTCACAGAAGAAGAAATATTGAAAGAGCTGGAATTACATCCGGAGCGTTTCAGTCCTAATGTTATTCTGCGTGGTTTGTACGAAGAAACAATGTTGCCGAATATCGCTTTTATCGGTGGCGGAGGAGAGACTGCCTACTGGCTGCAGTTGAAAAAACTATTTGAACATTACAGTGTGCCATACCCCGTTCTGATACTGCGAAACTCTTTCCTTGTAGTAGAAAAAAAATGGAAGGAACTGATCGGTAAGCTAGGCCTTACCATTGAGGATTTCTTTTTACCTGAGCAGGATTTATTGAATAAACTGGTGCTGCGTGACAGCAAAAATGAAGTAAGACTGAACGGATCGCTGGATGAACTGGAAAAGCTGTACGAGTTATTCAGAAAAAAAGCTGCAGCAATTGACAGCACATTGGAAAAGCATGTGGAGTCATTAAAGTCAAAAACCGTTCACCGCCTGCTGGAACTTGAAAAGAAAATGCTGCGGGCAGAAAAAAGAAAATTCAGTGACCAGCAACGGCAGATACATACCATCAAAGCCCACCTGTTTCCCGGTAATGGTTTACAGGAACGGGTGGAGAATATCAGTTACTATTATGCAAAATGGGGAAAGGGTTTCATAAAAATGCTTTATGAAAACTCTCTTGGTTTAGAACAGGAGTTCACTGTCGTACTGGAAAAATGAACGATAACTCCCTTATCTCTTTCTGAAATACAAGCTTAACGTAAAACCGTTTTTCTTTAATGAGGAAACCGCAGCAGCGTAATTGCTGGTAGCTGCATCATCCTTCCATTCTGATAAACCGGCAGAGTATTTTAATTCAGGAGATAATATGAAACCTGATTTTAGCAGGTTAATATCCACACCAATCCCGCCATCACCGAGGAACAAAGATTTTTTCACCGGTAAAATTTCATCAGCTGAAGCTGTACCTCTCAGCAAATAACTGAATGAAGGTCCCAAGGCTATATACGGTGCGATATTTTTATTACTTAACCGGATGATCAATGGCAGCGACACATTCACTGAGCTACTTTTCACAGCAATCGTTTCCGTCGTGATTGGCCCGCCGGTAACATTTCTTCGCTGAAAATCGATATCAGTATTGCCAATGCTTACAGTCGCTGACGGTCTCACAGAAATATTACCACCGATACTTACCTGGTAAATAATACCAAGGTTCCCCCCCGGAGCAGTGGCTGCATCAACCCCGATAAACCCGGTATTCACATTTCCCGAAAATGTGGGGTTCGACTGGCTCAATCCTCCACCAGCAGTGAAACCAAAGCTGGCTTTTCGCAAAGGAGAATTATTTTTCTTTACCTCTTCTGGCTTTTTGCTTATTGCCTTTTGAACGAGTGCCAGGGTAGCCAATGCACATGTCCATTTAGGAGCTGTTTTTGCAGCTTTACTGGCATAATACATGGCGCTGTCGGTTTTATTATTGGCGAGGTGTAACAAAGCCAGTTTATTTTGTATGTAAGCTCCATTGGGATCTATCCTCAGAGCAGCATAGGCGTTTTGAAAAGCCGATTCTTCACTGTTTGATTTTAACAGGTACATTCTGCCAAGCAATGCATTGGCAAAATCCGGGTCATCTTCTCTTACAAGTCTAATAGCTTTTTCCAGGCGTTGGCCTGCTTCATAGTTTTCTTTTTTCTCTTTAGCAGAAGGCTCATCGCTGCAATCGAGATAGCGATTCACTCTTTGTTGCGCTTCATTGATAAATTCTGCTGCCAAAGTTGATTGCGCATCGAGTGTATATGGGTTCCCTTTGTATTTTGCATCTAATTGCTGATAGTAGTATTCAGCTGAGGCATTACCAGAATACTTTTTATCCCTGATTGCTTTATAAAAGAGATTGTAGGTTTCCTGTAAGGTTGTATCTGCCAGGTAATAGTCGAATGAACTAATGGTTGGGCCAAAGTAGGAGTCTCCTGCCCGGTTCTGTTTTTTTTGTTGCAGCCATCTTTGTAAATAAGCCGGATCTACCTGGCTGATCACATTTTCGCTATTTGCATCACAGCAGAAATAAGGTTGTTGTTTCTTTTTGAAACGTTGCTGCGCCACCGATGGAACGTTTTTGTCTACATATTTCCGTATCTCCGAATAGGTGATCTTATTATCAGCACTGCCTTCTGTGTCTGCCAGTCCGCTGAGCCCATCAACCAAATACCATGTAAATAAACCATGACCGTTACCGATGGAGGCATCTTCAAGTGATTCTTGCCCAGCTGCGGTGGCCAGCATCATAATCTCACCAACTTTTTTTTCTGTAACGGCAGTATTTAAAAAGCTTAAACCTTCAGCACCGCCGGGCAGTTCATTGGAGCGGCAGGCATCCATCACAAAAAATACTTCCACACCTTTAGCCGTCTCTGTCGCAATTTTCTTTTTCAGGTTATATAACTGAATAGCGCCACCAACGAGATAGTTATTCTTATCACCGGCAGGATTACAATCATATCCTAAAAAGAAGTATTGGTCTTCATCAATCGCATCACCGTGACCAGCCAGGTAAATAAACAGCCGGTCACCTTTTTGCAGTTGTTTATACTTTAACCACTGAAAACCCTTTGTCCAGAAATTTGCACTCAATGCCTGGTCATTCAACAAGCAAAAAATATTATCCTCTTTTACACTGCCGCCTCCGGGTGATTTTAGAAAATCCCTGAATAACTCAGCATCTTTATCAGCGTAGGTAAGCGGCCGTACATATTTGTACTTAGATATACCGGTGATAATGGCAAATGTTTGCGGACCATTTATGGAAGGATCACGGGGCTTTAGCGGTGTTTGTGCATTCGATGTATTTGCCAACACTAAAACAGATATTGAAAGGGGGAGCAATAGCTTTTTCATATTACCGGACGGTTTAGGTTAGGTTGATTGCTCAGTAAAATACAGAATTTCTGACAGCCTGCTTAATCCTTCTGGACAATGACCCGGAAAAGGGTGCTGCTTCCGTTGTCGTTATCAGCAACAAGGACAAGGTGAAAAAAGTCGGCAGTTTCTTTTGTAATACAAACGGATTCGATTTTTTGGCCCCTGAATTTGGGATCCATTGATTCCAGGTCAATGATTTTGTCCGGGTTGATGGCTTTCCATCTTTTTTTGGAACTAATGTTCTTTATTATCCAGATATAACTCTTCCCAATGGCGCCATCATCCATACTGTTGCGGGTATCCTCAGTAGAAACTGTCAGCAAAAGCCTGTCGCTTTTTGAAGCATATGCCAACCCTGAAATACCGCTGAAGAGGTTGCTGTCTGTATTTGAACCGGCAAGTATACTTGTGATGGCTGCCTGAGATTGTTTTTGCCAGAAGTTTTTGTCTGTGATGATGAGATGATTCCTGGGATAGCCTTTACTGCCTCTTGCTGAAAGTACAAATGAACCGGAAATGGCAGTAGCACCTTCAATATTCAGTTCTTTAATACCATTCAATTGCAGCCGGCTGTAAAACGTATCGAGCCTGATACTGTCAGCTTTTTTATTGTCGGGGTCAATCAACCAGCCAATATTTCTTTGTGGTGAAGCGGAACCCGATCCGAGTAACAATAAGCTGCTATCATTTGTAAATGCTGCTGCTTCAATGTCTGGTTTTACGGCTTTCGGAATTTTCTTTTCGTTTCCCTGGTACAGAATGATAGAATCTGTATAAGCCATATTGCTATCGAGAACCAGCAGGTGAGTGGCATCATCACCGATGATGTATGTTTTTTTATTTCGGTATTCAATCCCTGATGCGGACGGATAGGAAGGAAATTCGACAACTTCTTCCAGTAATTCATTACTGCCACACGAAAAAATACCGATAATCAGAAATAATAAGACTACATTTCTGCAGAGTTGAACCACATAGGCACATAGATGCATAGGTTTACACATAGAAATATTTAATCTTCGGGTAATGTGGTGAATAAATTATTAACTAATGTCTTTTGACCTTCTCTAAAAATATTCACTGAGTGAAAGTTAATAAGTATCCCTTTTGGTTTGTTAAGCATTTGCATGTAAGAAAGCAGCACAGCGTCATGTATTGGCAAGAGTCCTTCCTGAGCTTTCAATTCTACACATAAGATGTCCTCAACAAGTACATCAAGTCTTAGTTCAGTATCTAATTCGATTCCTTTATATGAAATTGGTACCCATAGTTGATTTTGATATTTAATTCCCCTGATACCAAGTTCTTTGAGAAAGCATTTTTCGTATACACTTTCTAACAACCCTGGTCCAAGAAACTTGTGGACTTCAATTGCACAACCCAAAACATTATAGGTAAGCTCATTCAGGTATTTTTTTGTGACTTTCATAGCTAACTATGTGAAAACCCTATGTTCCTATGATTCTATGTGGTTCAAAAAAGGCTCAGCTCAGTCAAATTTATTTTCCCATCCTTGTTGTTTCAGCTTCTCCACTTTCTCAATCACTTCGTTGTTTAGTGATTTCTTATAATCAGCTACTTTTTGTGAAATGTTTTCATCTGCAATGGCAAGTATTTCAGCAGCAAGAATTCCGGCATTTTTAGCAGCATTCAGTGCAACAGTACCCACAGGTACACCATTGGGCATTTGCAAAATTGACAAAACAGAGTCCCATCCATCAATAGAATTGGAGGATTTAATAGGTACACCGATAACGGGTAAAATGGTTACGGAAGCTACCATACCCGGCAGATGTGCTGCTCCGCCAGCACCTGCAATAATGACTTTTAGTCCTCTTTCCTTTGCTTTTTGGGCATAATCTATCATGCGATGGGGTGTGCGGTGTGCTGAAACCACAGTTACTTCATGTGGTATACCAAATTGTTTCAGAATATCTGAAGCAGCCTGCATTACATTGAGGTCGCTGTCGCTGCCCATGATGATGCCAACCAAAGGATTCATGCGGATAATTTTGGTTTCAAATGTAACCAGAAACCTGCAACCGGCAACCAGAATCTATTTCACCAGGTCACCTTTAAGACGAAGCAACTCCGTTTCTGCCAGTTTGGTATTGTACCGGGCGGTGATAAGACGGGTGTAAGCATCCTGCAAACTTTTCTCTGCTTCTTTTAACTGTATCAATGTGGTAGAGTTCAGCTTATATACCTGGAAAACAATACTGACGTTTTCTTTTGCCAGTAAAATATTTTCCTCTTCCAGTGCCAAAGCTTTTTTCTGTTGTTCGTATTCAAGGAATGCATTGATCACCGAAAGATTAAGCTGTGATTTCTGGTTATCAAAAAACATTCGCTGGTATTGTATATTCAATTCCTGCTGCTTAATAAGTCTCTTCGTATTAAAGCCATTAAAAATTGGTATGGTGGCCGTAAGACCATAGTTGAAACCTTTATTCTGGCTAAAAACAGGCAGGGCTGGGTTCAGGGCAAGGTTATTATTGTTCCTTGAAAAATTATAGGCTGAATTGAATGAAACAACGGGAAACCGGTCTGCTTTCAATTCTTTTAACGTAAGCCCAGCTATTTCAATATTCTTACGGGTGATCAATAAACCGGGATTAGTAGTCTCCAGACCGTTTTGAATATCGCCTAACGAAAGTTTTGTGTTCAGGGGAATTGAATCACTTACATCATAAGGTGGTGCATCCAGCACATTCATGGCCTGGTTAAGCTGTTCTTTTAGCTGACTTATTAAAGTAAGCTGTTCCAGTTGCAATGCTTTTTGCGCATTGTTGTCCACTTTGCTTTGGAGTACATCAGGCTTGGCGCCAACACCAATGTCCAGCTTATACTGCGCCAATTTTACTCTTTCCTGGCTTAAGGCAATTTGCTCTTCAATAGCTTTCAGCAGTTGCTTTTGCCTTACAATATTGTAGTAAGTATTGATAACAGTAGCCACCGTATTGATGATCTGCTGTTTGATGCCCAGCTCGCCAAGTTTTACGAGTTCTTCTGCTTTATCTCTTGTAGCAAACATCCGCATTCCGTCAAAGAGTGTCCAGTTAAGACTCACACTGCTGTTCAGGTTGTTTGTTTTAACCTTGCCCTCTCTTTTGGTATTATTACTGAATTCCTGTGTTTGTTTGTTGTTATTCCAGGTAGTACCAAGATTACCATTCAATCTTGGTAAAAATGCTGCATTTCGGTATGAATAGTTAAGTGCAGCAACTGCAGAATCATTTTTTGATAGTTGTATATCAAAATTTTGTTTCAATGCTGTGGCAATGGCTTCTTCGAGGCTCAGCAAACGCTGCGCACCGGCCTGAAGTGAAATACAGCATAATATAAAAAGCAAACTTCTTTTCATAATGATCAAGTCGTCTTAAGAATGTTCTGTAACGGGTTCGGATACTTTTGTTTCCTTGTGGATAAACTTGTCAATCTCACTCTTTTTCTTTTTGCGTGACATGAACGAGTACATGGCCGGTATTACGAATAAAGTAAGTACTAAAGAAAACAAGATGCCCCCAACAATTACCACACCTAAAGGAATACGGCTGGTCGCAGCTGCACCTAAAGAAAGGGCCAGTGGTAATGCTCCCAGGGCCATGGCCAGGCTCGTCATCAGGATGGGGCGGAAACGCTGTGTGGCCGAGTAAATCGCTGCTTCTTTTTTCTCCATTCCCTTCATCTGGTTCTGGTTAGCAAACTCTACGATAAGGATTCCGTTTTTGGTCACCAGTCCTATCAACATGATCATGCCTATCTGTGAGAATATATTCAATGTGTGGCCAAATAACCATAATGACAGAACAGCCCCGGCAATGGCCAGCGGTACGGTGAACATTATGATCAGTGGATCAATAAAACTTTCAAACTGTGCGGCAAGGATCAGGAAGATCAAGCCAAGGGCCAGTAAAAAGGCAAAGCTGGTATTGCTGGAGCTTTCAGCAAAATCTCTCGATGACCCTGAAAGTGAAGTGGTGAAAGTTTCATCCAGTAATTTGTCAGCTATTTTATTCATTTCTTCAATACCATCACCAATCGTAAACCCGGGTTGTAAACCCGCAGAGATAGTGGCAGATTTATAACGGTTAAAGTGATAGATAGTAGGAGGAGTATTGGATTCATAAGTGCTAACAAGATTGTCCAGGCTGATCATTTCTCCCCGGTTGTTTCGTACAAAGAGCATCTTCAGGTCGTTGGGATCGTCCCTGTCGGTTCTTGCCACCTGGCCCATTACCTGGTACTGTTTACCGTCTTTGGTAAAGTACCCAAGTCGACGGTTACTGTAGGCGAGTTGTAATGTTTGTGAAATGTCATTGACACTCACACCCAGTTGAGCTGCCCTTAAACGGTCGATTTCTACCCTAAGTTCAGGTTTATTGAACTTCAGGTCAACATCAGCATTCATCAGCACTTTACTTTGCCTGGCTTCCTCCAGTATTTTTGGAAGAATAGCAGTAAGCTTATCGAAATTATTGTTCTGGATAACGAATGAAACAGGCTGGCCGCCACGACGGTTTACGGAGATGGTTTGTTCTTCTATGGCAAAAGCTCTTCCTTCATTGTATTTAGGAAGTTGACGGTTTACCATGGCCACAATTTCCTTCTGTGATCTTTTTCTTTCATTAGGCGGAGTCAGTGTTACCCTTACAAAACCTGTATTTGCATTTCCCGAACCTGTAAAGCCAGGAGACGTAACACTTAATACCATATCTTTTTCGGGTACAGAGTCGAGCATGAAATTGGTCAGCTGGTTTACAAACCGGTCCATGGCATCAAATGAAGTACCTTCTGGTGCCGTTAACTGGAGCCTGAACTGGCTTCTGTCTTCCATTGGCGCTAATTCAGACTGAAGGGTACGTCCTACAAAAATGATAGCAGCGACACAAAGGCCAATTAGTACAAAAGCCAATCTCCTTACTTTCATAAAAGAACGTAATGCTCTTTGGTAGGTATTCTCCATCCAGCGGAAAAAAGGTTCGGTCTTCAAATAGAACCAGGAATGTTTATGAACATCTTTTTTGGTGAGCTTTACGTTCAGCACCGGTGTTAACGTTAATGATACAAATGCGGA
This sequence comes from uncultured Chitinophaga sp., assembly GCA_964634265.1. Classification (GTDB taxonomy): domain Bacteria; phylum Bacteroidota; class Bacteroidia; order Chitinophagales; family Chitinophagaceae; genus JJ008. The sequence goes on from CAZWIM010000002.1 coordinate 33,067, forward strand.
GATAAGTACAGCGCCGGCTACCACAATACCAAATTCACGGAATAACCTTCCGACAAATCCCTGCAGGAAAATGATCGGAAGAAATACAACCGCCAAAGTGATAGAAGTGGCGATAACAGCAAAGTAAATTTCTTTCGAACCTTCTACTGCGGCCTGCCACTTGTTCATGCCCTTCTCCATCTTCTTAAAAATGTTTTCCGTCACCACTATACCATCATCTACTACCAGACCCGTAGCCAATACAATCGCAAGCAACGAAAGCACATTAATAGTAAAACCCATCAGGTACATGATAAAGAAGGCACCAATCAGTGACACAGGAATATCAATCAGCGGACGGATAGCAATGATCCATTCCCGGAAGAATGCATAAATGATCATTACCACCAGCAGGAAGGCAATCATCAGGGTCTCTTCCACTTCAAGAATAGACTTTTTGATAAACTTGGTCTGGTCCAGTGCTATATCGATCTTGATATCCTCAGGTACATCTTTTTTTATCTTTTCTAGTCTTTTGAAAAATTCATCGGAAATAGACACATAGTTGGAACCAGGTTGCGGTACAACTGCCAATGCAATCATAGGGATGCCATTGCCTCTGAGTACGGTTTCTTCGTTTTCTGGTCCTAATACAGCTTCTCCCACATCCTTCAGCCTGATATCAGCGCCGCCAGCATTTCTTACAATCAGGTTATTGAATTCTTCTTCCGTGTTAAGCCTGCCGAAAGTTCTTACTGTTAGCTCAGTGGTATTACCTGAAATTTTACCAGATGGTAATTCAACATTTTCTCTTAACAAAGCTGCCTGTACATCAGCCGCTGTCACATTCAGGGCAATCAGTTTTGCAGGATCAATCCAGATACGCATAGCATATCTTTTTTCGCCCCATATCTGTACACCGCTCACCCCGGGAATTGTCTGCAATCTTTCCACCAATACATTATTGGCATATTCTGTCATTTGCAATTGGTTCCGGGTATTGCTTTGAACTGTCATCGAAAGAATAGCATCGGAACTGGCATCTGCTTTAGAAACAACCGGCGGGGCATCAAGGTCAGAAGGCAAGGAACGCTGTGCCTGGGAAACTTTGTCCCGCACATCATTGGCGGCAGCTTCTAAGTCAATACTCAAATCAAATTCAACATTGATATTACTGCTTCCGTTGCTGCTGCTTGATGTAATGTTTTTGATGCCTGCAATACCGTTAATGGCTTTTTCCAGTGGTTCGGTGATCTGCGTTTCAATAATATCAGAATTGGCGCCGGGGTAGGAGGTTCTTACACTGATATTTGGTGGGTCAATGGCGGGATAGTCTCTGACACCTAAAAATTTGAACCCGATAACACCAAATACCACGATAATGATGTTCATCACTATGGCCAGTACCGGTCTCCGTAAACTTAACTCTGATATATTCATACACCGATTAGTCTCTGGGTATTTAAATTATTTCTTCTTCTCTTCAGTTACACCTGTTGCCGGTGTTGATCCTGCATTTACAATTTTTCCTATCTGAATTTTAGCTTCAGGCCTTACGCTTAAAAGACCAGTTACAACAACCGTATCGCCGGCATTTAATCCTTCCAGTATCTGTACTCTTGCAGAGTCTCTTATACCTGTGGTAACATCAGCAAAAATGGCGGTACCACCTTTGTAGAGAATTACTTTCTTGCCTCTTGCCTGTGGAAGTACCGCTTGTGTCGGAACCAGTATGGCGTTCGGATCCGGATCAAAGCTCAACTGCACTTTGGCAAAAGCACCGGGCAGCAGTGCTTCATCTTTACCCGTCACTGCTGCTCTTACGGTAAGGCTTCGTGTATTCTCCATGACGTTAGATTCTGTAGCAATGATTTTTGCTCCTAACTGCTTTTTGGAACCTTCGATAGTAAATGTTACCAATTGGCCGATCTTGATCTGGCTTGTATATTTTTCTGGAATGGTGAAATCAAGTTTCAACTGGTCAGTTTGATTAATTACCGCAATCACATTGGCAGGTGTAACATAAGCCCCGGGACTAATGGCTTTTAATCCCAGTTTGCCACTAAAAGGCGCCCTGATAACAGTTTTGGCAATACTGGTTTGTAATATTCCAATATCTGCTTTAAGGCTGTTTACCTGCAAAAGGCTGATATCATAATCCTGCTGGCTGATGCCCTGGATCTTTAATAACTGTGCTTGTCTTTCTTCAGTTTTTTCTGCAAGAGCCAGTTGAATCTGTAGTTTGTTGAGTTGGGCCCGCAGGTCGCCGTCATACAATTTGGCCAGCAAAGTACCCTTGCTTACGTATTTCCCTTCCGCTACATTCAACTGCACTATTCTGCCGGATACTTCGGGGTGTATTTCGGCTACTTCGTTGGCCACAATGGTTCCGGGTACTTCAATATTTTCCTGGAAGGGCTCTGTTCTGACAATATAGCCATCCACTTTCATGGGAGGGGCTTTGGCGCCGGCAGCCGGCTTTGCATTGGCCGCTTCTTTCTTTTTTTTGTTACAGGATACCAGGAATAAAGCAGCGAAAACTAAAACAAAAGGTATAAATCTCATTGGTTTGGGTGTAATCGTAAAAAAGTGAATAAAGATAACGGATAATCGGTAGCAATTAGACGGGGAAAAGGCCAGATACTTTCACAGGGAATCCGTGTCATTACAAACGGTATATATATTGGATAAGAGGAACTTATGCTTTGGCCTGCAATAATCTTTTTACCTTATTTGAGCGGTGGAGCAGTTCTTGTTTTTCTCTGCTGAGAATCGTGACATGCCCCATTTTCCGCCCGGGTTTTGTCTCCTTTTTGCCATACAAATGAACGAAGGCATTTTCAATCCGTAATGTTTCTTCCAACCCTTCATATCTTACTGGTCCGCTGAATCCTTCTGCTCCAATGATATTGACCATGATCGAAGGGAGAATGGCATCTGTATTGCCCAAAGGATAGCCCAATATTACCCGCCAGAGCATATCAAATTGTGAGGAATAATGTGCTTCTATAGTATGATGACCACTGTTGTGTACTCTTGGAGCTGTTTCGTTTACCAATACTTCACCGTTTTTGTCAATGAACATTTCCACGGCAAAAATGCCGGGTGAATTCAAACTGCGGGCTACTGCCAGGGTAATGGCTTCTACCTTCCAGAGTGTCTTCATATCCATTTCGGCCGGACACAGTTGGTAATCCAGCAAGTTCAGCACAGGGTCAAATAGCATTTCGACCGGGGGGTATAGAGCTGTCTCACCTTTTTCATTTACGGCCACCATCTGGGCAATTTCCTTATCTACGGCCACCATTTTTTCTAACACTGAGGGAGCGTCAAATCCTTTGGCAATATCTTGTTTTGATCGTAAAAGTTGCACACCCCTTCCATCATATCCTCCCTCGCCGATTTTGTGTACAGCAGGCAGAAAATTTTCAGCTTCCTGTAATTCCACTATGTTATTCGTAATAATAAATTCTGCGGAAGGGATATTGTAATTTCTATAAAATTCTTTCTGGAATATCTTGTTTTTAATAGTCCTTAAGACGGAAGGCTTTGGATATACTTTTACTCCCTCGTTTTCCAGCCGTTCAAGCGCCTCTACATTTACATTTTCAATTTCGATGGTAAGGGCATCAAGCCCCTTCCCAAAATTGTAAACAGCATCAAAACTCTTAATATCTCCTTTGGTAAAATGATGACATAGATGAGCAGCCGGGCATTCAGCATCGTTTTCCAGCACATGTATTTCAACAGGATAATTAGCGGCCGCCTGCAATAACATTCGTCCAAGTTGTCCGCCTCCTAATATTCCGATCTTTGGCATGGGGCAAAAGTAATCAAGATGAGGCAGAGGATGAGTAATTCTTGTTCAATGATTTTTCTAACTTTGTCCCATGATTCCGGATTATCCGCATAAGCTATTTTGTGACGAACGAGGTGTTTTTAACCTCCTGATAGTAACACTGGCCATGGATTCACTTTGCTGTTAATTGGGGAGCAGTTTGTTTCCCTGTGTTTATTATTTCATTTATAAATTAATTAATCATGAATACAGCAACAGCAACTACCGATATTAAACTCAATACACAAACTGATTTTCTTCCGCTGGAAGGAACTGATTATGTGGAATTCTATGTAGGAAATGCCAAGCAGGCAGCTCATTATTACATGAGTGCTTTCGGTTTCCAGGCACTGGCTTATGCCGGCCCGGAAACAGGAGTGAAAGACAGAGCCAGTTATGCCGTTCGTCAAAACAAGCTGACTTTTGTTTTGACCACTCCTTTGCGAACTGGTAATCCTATAGCTGATCATATTTACAAACATGGAGATGGAGTAAAGTCCTTATCACTCAGGGTTCAGGATGCCACAAAGGCATGGGAAGAAACTACTATACGTGGTGCAAAGAGCTACATGGAGCCAACAAAACTCACAGACGAACATGGCGAAGTGGTTATGAGCGGTATCCATACTTACGGTGACACCGTGCATTTATTTATCGAAAGAAAGAATTACCAGGGAGCTTTTATGCCCGGATTCAGGCCATGGAGTAATCCATATTTCAAGCCTGCAGATACTGGACTTTTATATGTTGATCATTGCGTTGGTAATGTAGGCTGGAACCAGATGAACCCATGGGTGAAGTTTTACGAAGATGTTATGGGGTTTAAAAATATTCTTTCTTTTGATGACAATGATATTTCTACCGAATACTCTGCATTGATGAGTAAAGTAATGAGTAGCGGTAACGGCTATGTAAAGTTTCCCATCAACGAACCGGCAGAGGGTAAAAAGAAGAGCCAGGTGGAAGAATACCTGGATTTCTACAATGGAGAGGGGTGCCAGCATGTGGCGATGGCAACGAATGATATTGTAAAAACAGTTACGGCACTCAGGGACAGGGGAGTTGAATTTTTAAGAGTTCCCAATACTTATTATGATGACCTGCTGGACAGGGTAGGACATATAGATGAAGATCTGGAACCATTGAAAGAACTGGGTATCCTTGTTGACCGTGATGATGAAGGCTACCTGCTGCAATTATTCAGTAAGCCGGTGGAAGACAGGCCAACACTTTTCTTTGAGATCATTCAGCGGAAAGGAGCGAAAAGTTTTGGAAAAGGAAACTTTAAAGCATTATTTGAAGCTTTGGAGAGAGAGCAGGATCTGAGAGGAAATTTGTAATCCTCACATTTTTAAGGCAAATGGGTCAGAAGTTGGTCTTTTGACCCATTTGTTTTTGTTCTTATCTTTATAAACAGTTTAGCGAATCAGCAGAAATAAAATCCGTTTCCCGCCGTTAAGCTAAAATTCAGGATAATGAAAAGCCTTCTTATTTTAATAAGTATTTCTCTTTTTTCCGTTGCTATATTAGCGCAACCATCTTCTTCTAAAAGTGGAGGACCCTCATACTCTTTCATTGATTACCAGAAAGCATTTCCCCGGCCGGGTGAGGCTATGCAGCGTAAAATGGATACGTTACAAAAGCAGTTTGAAGCAAAAAAGCTGCAATGGCCTGCTAAATACATGTATATCCGTTCATTCAAGTATGACAGCCAATTGGAAGTTTGGGTAAAGAATGAAATAAATGCTCCTTTTCAGCTTTTCAAAACGTATAAAGTTTGCGCTTTAGCTGGTACCCTTGGTCCTAAAAGAATGGAAGGTGATTACCAGGTGCCCGAAGGATTTTATTACATCAATGAATTTAACCCCAAAAGCAACTACTATTTGTCATTAGGCATTAACTACCCGAATGCTTCTGATAAAATATTGAGTGATTCATTAAGACCGGGCAGTGCCATTTACATACATGGCAGTTGTGTGACGGTTGGCTGTATTCCCATCACTGATCAGCAGATTGATGAATTATACATTTTAGCAGCTCATGCTAAAGACCAGGGCCAGGATTTTATTCCGGTTCATATTTTCCCTATCCGGTTTGATAAAGAAAAAAGTATAAACTACCTGGAAGGGCTCACCAAAGATGACCCGGTACTTAAAAAGTTTGCAGAACGGATGGAAGATGCTTTTGAATATTTCGAGAAATATAAACAACTGCCCGTAGTGATGGTCGGAGAGAAAGGTGAATATATTATCAATGAAGCACCTCCTAAAAAAGCAAAATTGATTATTGAGGATAAATCACAAGTGAAAAGGCCCCCGATGGAACGTCGGACCAGGCAAATTACAAGCCTTGCAGAAGCGGTACATCAATGGCCACAGTATCCGGGAGGGGCAGATGCGTTCATGAAGTTCCTGGAAAGAACAGGAAAAGAGGTTGGGGCATTCCTTCCCAAAGGGATTAAAAAAGCTTATATACAGCTTGAGTTTATCATTGATAAAGATGGGGTGCCGGTTAATTTCAAAGTTCTAAAGGGCATAAAAGATGCAGATGAACTGGAAGATGAACTTATTGGCCGCTTAGAGAATATGGGCAACTGGAAACCTGCGACATTACATGATAGAACTGTCGCCAAAAAAATGATTCAGACGATTACCGTTGAAAGAGATTAGCATTTTATTTTAATAGCACCTGTATCGTATCTGGTGTTTGCTGGCGCAGTATAATTGATTTGTCTGAAACAAGTTTCTCAAAAACATCTTTGTTGTAATGCCGGATGGTTAATAAGGATAATCCTTTTTTCACCTGCACATCCAAAAAATCAGAAGCATCCAACGCCAGTTTTTCTATTTTCTCGGGCCATTCATCAACTACACAAAGAAAACTGATTGCGCCGTTTTGAGTAAGATTGGGTTTTATATGGAGCTTCTCCATCAGGTGGTATAGGTGGCTTACATGTTGCTCACCGATAAATGAAAAATCCCTTGAACGCATTTCCAGCAATACCTGGTTATCTTTCAAAACTATTATTGGCGGCAATCCATGAACTGGCTTATCATGTATTATAGTTCCCTTTAATGAAGGTTTGAGAAAACATTTTACATACAAGGGGATTCCTTTGTTTTGTAATGGCTTTATTGTTTTTGGGTGAATGACCTGTGCACCGTAATACGCCATTTCAATCACTTCATTATAATTAAGCTCGGCGATGGGTACAGCATCCGGAAACTGTTTAGGGTCTGCGTTCATTACACTTTCCACATCTTTCCAGATGGTCTGGCTTTCAGCATCCAGCATATTGGCAAAAACAGCTGCAGTATAATCACTGCCTTCTCTTCCGAGGGTGGTACTTTCATTTTCATCCGTTGCACCAATAAATCCCTGTGTAAGTATAATATTGTTTTCAACAAACAGGGGTACAATCATTTTTTCTACCTGGTTCCTTGTAAAATTCCAGTGAATTACTGCATCCCTGAAGTCATCATCGGTACGGATTATATCTCTAGCATCGACCCATTTATTGGAAATGCCTTTCTCGTTCAGGTAATGGCTTACAATGGATGTTGAAAATAATTCGCCGGCACAAACCACCTGGTCGTAATAATAATCATAATCTCTTACCGGCTTATCGTGCAGCAACCATTCCACTTCTGTGAAAAAATCCTTCAATTGTGTTTCGCAGGGAAGGTAATTTACGACCAGCAGGTACTTTGCAGTGGTCAGATGTTGCTGTTTGATTTGTTCAAATAACAGAAGTGCTTCTTCTTTGCGACCTTCATAAAATGCTTTTACCACTTCTTCCAGGGCATTGGTGGTTTTACCCATTGCCGAAACAATGACCATTACTTGCTCGCCACGGTAATGGTTCATGATCTCTGCCATATTTTTGATTCGCTCTACACTGTTAACAGATGCCCCACCAAATTTGAAAACTTTCATGAAAATCCCTTTATTAATAAGTTGGCAAAATTCGGGATATTTCTCTTCTGACAGCTATTCCTTTCAACTTTTCAACTCCTCTACAATACCTTACATTTGCCTGACTCAAACCTGCCAATATGAATGTCAACCGGAAAGTTCAAACTCTTGATGAATTTACTATACAGCAGCTCAGAGATTTCCCGCAAGCTACCGGCGAGTTATCCCATTTGCTCAGGAATATTGGCCTTGCAGCCAAGAGAGTACATGTAGAAGTGAATAAAGCTGGCCTGGTGGATATACTGGGCGATGCCGGAACCATCAATGTGCAGGGTGAGGAAGTAAAGAAGCTGGATGTATATGCCAATGACCAGTTCACCCGGGTTTTACAACATGGCATTGCCTGTGCCGGTATTGCCAGTGAAGAACTGGATGATTTTGTTCCATTCGATGATGCGAAAAGTGTAAAATCAAAATATGTTTGCCTTTTTGATCCTTTGGATGGCAGCAGCAATATTGATGTCAATGTGTCTATAGGTACTATATTCAGTATTTACCGCAGAGTAACGCCGATTGGAACAGTGGTTACAGAAGAAGATTTTTTGCAACCGGGAAATCAGCAGGTGGCAGCAGGGTACATTGTTTATGGATCTTCTACCATGCTGGTATATGCCACGAGAAGAGGAGTGAATGGTTTTACTTTAGACCCCTCTATTGGCGAGTGGACACTTAGCCATCCGGATATTAAATGCCCGGAAAATGGAAAAATTTATTCCGTCAATCATGGCAACTTCTTTCAGTATAACAAAGCTATTCAGGAGTATATTGCTAATTGCCAGAAAAAGGATAAATCAACAGGCGGGCCCTATACACAGCGTTATATCGGTAGTATGGTGTCTGATGTGCATAGAAACCTGATCAAAGGCGGAATCTTTATGTATCCCGGAACAACCGACAAGCCAAAGGGTAAATTAAGATTATTGTATGAATGCAACCCCTTTGCTTTTATCGTCACGGTAGCAGGCGGCAAAGCTACCAATGGAAAAATACGGATACTGGATGTGCAGCCAACTGAGTTACACCAGCGAAGCCCTTTCTTTGTTGGCAGTAAACTGATGATGGAAGAACTGGAAACCTACTTGAATTAATTATGAGCAATACAATCATATCTGTTAAGAACCTGGTGAAGAATTACGGTAATTTCCAGGCGGTGAAAGGCATCAGTTTTGAAGTGAAAGAGGGAGAGATCTTTGGATTACTGGGGCCTAATGGTGCCGGCAAATCAACAACATTGGAAATTATAGAAACATTACGGCCCAAAACCAGCGGCGAAATAATAGTTGATGGCTTGTGTCTAGACAAAGAACCCAATGAGATCAAAAAGATTATAGGTGTTCAATTGCAAACAAGTGGTTACTATCCCGGCCTGAATTTGCTGCAGTTGATAGAATTGTTCTGCGGTTTGTATAACAGGTATGTTGACCCAATGGAATTACTGGATATGGTCAATCTTAAAGACAAAGCAAAGTCAAAAGTGAAAGAACTTAGCGGAGGTCAGAAACAACGTTTCTCTGTTGCCACCACACTGATAAACGAACCACGCATTATATTCCTCGATGAACCAACCACAGGACTTGACCCACAGGCAAGAAGAAGCCTTTGGGAATTGATTAAAAAAATCAGGGAAAGAGGAACTACTGTCATTATCACAACACACTACATGGATGAAGCTGAATACCTGTGTGACAGGGTAGCAATTATTGATTCAGGTAAAATTATTGCTATGGATTCGCCGGACAAGTTGATTGATGACCTGGTGGCCGGAGGTTTTGAAAGACCAAAAGAAATGAAAATGGCCAACCTTGAAGATGTATTTATTCATTTAACCGGGCATTCACTGAGGGAGGACTAATTATGAGTATTCAAAATAAATTGAGAGAATTTATGAATGGTAAAATAGAAGCACAAAAATCAGCGGGAGCTGCATTTATGACGCAAAATATCACCAGGGAAGGAGTGAAAGAACTTCCGGGAGGTATACAATACGAAGTGATAAAGGAAGGAACTGGTGCACAGCCGGCGGTAACAGATAGTGTTAAGGCTCATTATAAAGGCACTTTGCTGGATGGAAAGGAGTTTGATAACTCGTTTAAAAGAGGGCAGCCATTCACCGCACCGCTGCGGGCATTGATCAAGGGTTGGCAGGTAGCCTTACCTATGATGAAGGAGGGAAGTCACTGGAGATTATGGATACCCTCCGACCTTGCCTATGGCGACAGGGGAGCAGGTAATGATATCCCCGGCGGAGCTACACTTATTTTTGAAGTGGAACTTTTACAAGTAATAAAATGATCGTTTATGCCATCTGTTGCAACTGACCCACGGTATCCTATAGGTAAATATGAGCCACAACCTTTTTCTATTGAACAAAAAGTTGAATGGCTGGCCGATATAAAGTTTTTACCCCTTCTTTTGGAGAATGCAATTCTGAATTTAGATGAGGCACAATTGCACACCCCATACAGGGAAGGTGGATGGACGGTTCATCAACTTATACATCATGTTGCTGATAGCCATATCAATGCCTATTGCCGGTTCAAACTGGCTTTGACGGAAGATAATCCTACTGTCAAGCCTTACGATGAAAACAAATGGGCAGAACTAAATGATGTGCAGAAATTACCGGTTAATTATTCCATAACACTTTTACATGCCATACATGCCCGGCTTTTTGAAACGCTGAAATATGTAAGTGATAATGACTGGAATAACCGCACTATTTTTCACCCAGAGCATAAAAAGACAATGCGGCTATGGTACCTGTTGGGCATGTATGCATGGCATGGAAAGCATCATGTGGCACATATAACTTCGTTGAGGGAAAGAATGAAATGGTAGGCCAGTTATGAAATGGAAAACGCTTTCATCTGAATACTTGTTTAACGACCGGTGGTTTAAGGTGCGTAAAGAGGTTTGTGAGACTCCTCAAGGTAAAATTGTAGATCCTTACTATGTATATGATTTTTCTACCTGGGTAGGTGCTTTGCCTGTAACAGAGGATGGAAAAATAATTATGCTGAAACAGTATCGTCATGCACTTGGGGAGGTTTGCTTTGAAATCCCCGGCGGTTGTGTGGATGATACGGATAAGAACGTTGAAAAAGCCATAGCAAGGGAGTTACTGGAAGAAACGGGGTATAGTTTCTCCTCTTATGAATACCTGGGTAAGATTTCACCCAATCCATCAACCAATTCTAACCTGTTACATATGTTTTTGGCAAAAGGCGGCACAAAAGTGGCCGCTCAATCGCTTGATGAAAATGAAGAAATAGAAGTGATATTACTGGACATAGATGAGTTGAAGCAATTGTTGAGAGAAAACAAGATTGTTCAGGCGATGCATGTGAGTTGTATTATGTATGCGCTGGAGAAACTGGGAGAATTAAAATACTAACTAAAGAACTCCAATGTATCCAAAAAGTGCAGGCTTTCTCCTGCATAATCTTCTTTGCCCCAAATTGACTGAATGGCTTTGATACTAATTTCCCCTACAAGAAAGATACTACCGCAAACCACAATCATATCATCCTTTTTAGTATTCAGAGATGCAGCGTAAAGCGCAGTGTTTACCGAAGAATAAGAGTTGCCTTTCAATCTGTGTCTGTAAGCTTTTTTTTGCAATTCTTCTTCGGGAAGAGCTCTTGGGATTTGAGCTTTGGTAAAATAGTAGGTAGCGTTTTTAGGTAAAAGATGAAGGATCTGATCAATATCTTTATCTTTTACCATACCCAACACAATATGTAACTGGTCATGTTTTGTTTGCCTTATTTGCGCTGTAAGTTGTTCAATGCCGTTTGCATTGTGTGCTACGTCAAGTACCAATAACGGCGATTGCCTGATTATTTCCCATCTTCCGTGCAATCCTGTTAGTTTTTTTACCCTGGACATAGCCGTCTTAATATGATCGGGATTTATCTTCCATCCTTTTTTTTCTAACAAACGGCATGATTCTAAAACGGTAAGCAGGTTTTTAGTTTGGTAAATACCCGGTAAGTCCAATTGGTAAGTTTCAGTTTGTTCATTTGAAACAGTTACTACAAGATTATGATTTTCCCATTTTGAATAAAGGCATTGCCAGTTTAGTTCTGCTACATGGAGGGCGGCATTTTTTTCTTTTGCTGCAATTTCAAAAACAGGGAGTGTTTCCGGTAAAACTTCACCGATTACAACGGGAATTCCTTCTTTGATGATTCCGGATTTTTCAAATGCAATCTTTTCAAGGGTATCACCCAGCATATTCATGTGATCCCATCCGATATTGGTAATAACAGAAAGTTCGGGAGTAATTACATTAGTGCTGTCCAGTCTTCCTCCCAGTCCAGTTTCAATTACAGCAACATCAACCTCTTCATAAGCAAAATACTCAAATGCCATCGCTACTGTTATCTCAAAAAAGCTGGGATCTGTTTTTTCTATCGCAGGCTTTATCTTTTCGGTAAAATCAATTACAAACTGCTCAGCTATCATTTCTCCATTGACCCTGATTCGTTCCCTGTAATCTTTCAAATGAGGTGATGTGTAAAGTCCTGTTTTGTATCCTGCTGTTTGCAGAATAGCTGCCAGCATGTGGCTTACTGATCCTTTACCATTGGTTCCTGCAATATGTATTGATTTGAATTTTCTATGTGGGTTGTTCAGAAAGTCACATAACTCAAGTGTATTAGTAAGGTCTTTTTTATATGCAACAGCACCAACCCGGCTGAACATGGGCAGGCGGGTAAAGAGATAGTCAATTGTTTCTTTGTAATTCATGTTTTACAAAAGTATAAAAAAAGCGAAGCCACGATAACTATCGTGGCTTCGCAGAGTAGTATCAAAAGATTTTTAGTTTACCCTGAAATTGAACTGCACTGTGATCATTGATTCATGGTCAGCTTTATCGAAACGAATGCGCTGCAGGTATTGTACGATGGCATTCTTATAGGCGCTACCGGAATTGGAAGAGCCCTTTGCAATGCTTACGAATGTTCCCACACCATCAGGAGAAACATTGACATTTGCATAAATTGTAGCACGGTCCAGATCACCTTCAAAAGAGTAGCTGCGAACAATTTTTCTGTCTCCACGGGTTACTTTAGGACCGCTTCCTGTGCCAGTGCCCGAACCATTTCCGCCACCATTACCAGAACCGCTGCCACCACCGGTACCGCTACCATTTCCTACGCCACTTCCTGTACCACTTCCGCCGGGTCTGTCATAATCTTCAGCACCACCGCCACGGCCGGTACCAGTAGTGGTTTTTCCTAAAACAGCTTTTGGTACCCTGGGAGCCGGAGTTTCCACAACAGGTTTAGGCTCTGTTTTAGCAACAGAAGTATTTGTTATTGTTGTTGCCTTGGGTTTTGCCACAACTGGTTTAGTTACTTCTGGAGCATCTTTATCAGTATCTTCTTCAATGTCTTTGGAATCTTGTTCCTCTCCGGGAGCAGGAGGAGTGTAAGGCGCTATACCAGGATCGCCTGCTGCCTGAACCGGGTTACCCCCACCGCCACCACCATCAGCCAGTGTTTCTGGTTCCTCTGGCAGGTTTAACTCTACTTCAATGCCGGGTTCCTGCACTGTTCTTTCAAAAGATGGCATATCCCACCTGAGTAGGAACATCAGCAACAGCATCAGGCCGGCAAAACCAGCAGTGATCATATATGCCTGGGAACGGTTTCTGGCTTCAAGGGATGCAGACATAGCGTAAGCGTTATTCATACAAATCTACATTTTGGTGATTGGTGGCGCAAACCATTGTTGTTCACACCTGTCAGTAACGATTCAAACACCATGCAACTTGCATAAACACCTAAATATTAAATGTTAAGATTTTGAAAAGTATGGCTCTTTGTGGTCACTAATGAGCAAAATCCATTGAAAAGCGTCCTTTAATTCTTTCAATGGGTGGATTGAAATAACCGTATTTCAGGTCAGGGAACTCTTCCTTTATTAACTCCTGCAGTTGTTTAATGCCCATACATTCGCCTGTATCTGTAACGCCAATTTTGCCTAAGTACCAGTCAGGATCAATATTAAAATTGCGCCACTGGATCATTCTCAACCCCGTCTCCCGTATCAATTTGCGCAATGCTTCGTATTCTGCTACTGAATCGGTCATGCCAGGAAAAACAAAATAATTTATAGAAGTCCAGCCGCCATGCCTGTTAACAACTTTCAGGCTTTCAACGATATCATCAAAATCATAATTATTCGGGCGATAGTAGGGCATATAGATTTCTCTTCTTGCAGAATTGGTGCTTACCCTTATCGAATCAAGCCCGGCTTTGCAAAGCTCTTCCACAGCATCCGGTTTTGATCCATTGGTATTTATATTAATGCTGCCCTTCTTTGTATGTTTTCTTATTTCAATAATAGCATCCCTGATGGTTTCCCACATGAGCAAGGGCTCTCCTTCACAACCCTGACCGAAACTGATAATAGGGTATGGAGCTGTTTCAAGGTGAGGCACTGTGAACTCCACTATTTCTTCAGGTGTGGGTTTAAAAGTCAATCTATCCTGTGTTGAAACAATGGGTTCTTCATCCGGCTGCAATGATATACATCCGACACAATTTGCATTGCAGGCAGGTGAGGCGGGTACCGGGCATTCCCATCTGCCGAGTGCAAAATTTCTTGCGGCCGGACAATGATAGGTTAATGCACAATTGTTCATCAGGTGATCTACCAGCCTGTTATTGGGGTAATGTTTTAGCAGGTAAGCAGCCCCTTCGTTTACTTTTTGCTGATCATAGCCTGCGCAATCCTGTCGTATATCAGGTTCAATTCTTGTTGCAGGAACATAAAATTTATCATTGAACCAACCTGCAGCGGTATAACAAAACAAAGGAAGAGTAGGGGCATCCGGTGAAGTTTCATATGCTGCAAGGTAAAATCCTGTGTGGGCCGGAGGAATAAAAGCTGCCACGGCCCAGCCTTTCTCGCAAAGACGCATATCCCCGGTTTTTACATCAATGCCGATACCTCTTCTGCCGGGCAATTCGTACAATGAACCGCCATCCGGTAATTCAATCCATTCATCTGCCGGTACTTCAAAAGCATCCCAGCCGCTTCGGCCTGTTACATATAAAGAAGTGTCTTCAAAGATATTGCCTTTGCCGTCTGAATAGAGAATATAGGGTGAATGTAAAAGGCTCATTTGTTCAGTTGCTTTTTGCAAAAGTCGTTAAATTCTTTTTCATTAACGGTTATTGAACTTTCATCAAGATATTGCTGAATAAGTTTATTGTTTTTAAGATCAATTGTTACTAATCCGTCTTTCATTACGAGGTTATTCAGTTGCTCCCATTTTAAAAACCTCTTTCCTAATATGCTAAGTTTAATACCGTCAGGTGAAATATGTACAACCGGAATTTGTGTAGCAAATAAGTAAAGGAGTAAAATTATTGTCATGGCTGCTGCTGCCCACCAGAAGTGTATTTTCAGGTATAAATAAATTATTAATGCACATACAACGATGGCAGCGCTGAATAACTTTCTCTTTCTTTTTCTCAGCAGGTATTCAGCTACAAATAAAATAAGTGAAAAAGTAACAAGGAAAAGACACCTGTTGATGGCTTTTGTTTCGTTTGTGATTATTGCCTGTGCAATGAAATAGATAAGATTTAAACCGATAATAGCCAATATCGATCTCTTATAAGATACGACTTTATCATGCTTTAAGATCAAGACAAATTCCTGCATGTTAACTATTGCTTGTTACCAGCAGATTACATAATTTAAA
Source organism: uncultured Chitinophaga sp. (assembly GCA_964634265.1). GTDB lineage: Bacteria > Bacteroidota > Bacteroidia > Chitinophagales > Chitinophagaceae > JJ008. The sequence goes on from CAZWIM010000002.1 coordinate 48,582, forward strand.
TAAGACCCTTGCACCCACATTGGCATCCCAGTCTGATTCTGATACGCCGGTTTCAACAAGGTCAAATCCAATGATCTTTTTGCCGCTTTGGATTATTTTGGAAAATAGATAATACAACTGTTCTGTTTCAAAGCCCCCATGAACAGGGGTGCCGGTATGCGGGCATAGTTTGGGGTCAAGCCCGTCTACGTCAAAGCTGATATAGACTTTTTCTGGTAGTTTACTGACAATCTCTTCGGCAATTTGTTTCCATGTTTGTCCTTCAAACATGCGGTGTTTTATTTCTTTGTCGAAATAAGTTACGACCCTGTAATTGCTGTTTCTGATATATTCCCACTCATCTCCGCTGTAATCTCTTACTCCCAATTGAACGAGGCGCTGCAGCTGATTAATTTCGTTCAGTGCATTATGCATTATACTTGCATGAGAATAATTGAATCCTTCGTATGCTGTACGCAGGTCGCAATGGGCATCAATTTGCAGAATACCGAAATCGCCATGTTTTTCCGCTATGGCTTTAAAAAAACCAAGTGGTGTGCTATGGTCTCCTCCTAAAAGTGCAACCAGTTTCCCTTTATCAAGCAATGCTTTTGTCTGCTCGTAAACCCAGTTATTCATAAAAAAACTTCCCTCATTTACATCTTTGAGGGTTTTACACATGAACTGGTTCGCTTTTACGTCTTCACCTTTAGAAATATAATCGATGTATAATTCTGCTTCTTTCCGTAAATAATCACTTTTCATCAGGATCTTCTTATCGACTGGCCGCATGTAAAAGCCCTGCTTCCAGGCGTCTGGCATTTCCGGATCAAAAAGATCAACCTGCAGACTGGCTTTTAGTATGGCCTCTGGTGCCCGTGCCGTGCCTGCGGCATAGCTCACAGTAACCTCCCATGGCACTGGTAATATTACCAGCAGAGAGTTGTCTTCAGATGAGGGTAATCCAAAAATGTTATTGTTAGGATTGCCTACACTATTCGGGTCGTAATTGGCGAGATCAATCATTTTTTAGTATTAAAAGCTGTGCAAGTTAAACCCGTTTACCATAGTGGCAAAATATACTACCCGTAAATAAAAAGGCAAGGAGTATTCCTTGCCTTTTTATTTATCTGTAAAGAGATTCAATTATTTGCGACTCAGATTTTTCAGGTGAGATACATGTGAGGCCACAGCCAGTCTCATTTTTGGGTATTCTATATAAGGAACGTTGAAGTCCTTACATGCTTTTTTAATGATTTTGCTTATGGCCGGGTAATGTACATGGGATATTTTGGGGAACAGGTGGTGTTCAATCTGGAAATTGAGTCCGCCTACCCACCAGGAGATAAGTTTATTACAGGTAGCAAAATTGGCTGTTGTCTTCAATTGGTGAATTGCCCATTCATCCTCCATTTTATGAGTCTCGGGGTTTGCCTGTGGAAAATGGGTGTGTTCCACCGTGTGTGCTAACTGGAATACAATACTTAATACAAAGCCTGAGAATAATCCAAAAGCAAGAAATCCGATGAGCCAGGGAAGAAAGCCAACCATGTAAATTGGTAAGCCAACAAAAAGGAATGCATGAAGTGCTTTAAAACCCCAAAACGAGATATGGTCTAATGCACTCATAGGCTTTAATGGGGTAGGCCCTATTCGCTTCAGGAAATACTTTTTATAATCTGTTACAAACACCCACCAGATGTATAATAGGGAATAAGCAGCCCAAAAATACCAGTGCTGAAACCGGTGAATTTTATAGTATTTCTGGGTTTCACATAGACGCAACAAAGGCTTCGCTTCAATATCATCATCTATTCCTTCTACATTAGTATATGTATGATGTATGATATTGTGCTTTGTCTTCCACATGAAATTATTTGCCCCAAGAAAATTTAAGGACAACCCGGCCAGGTTATTTACCCATTTGTAACGGCTGAAACTACCATGCATGCCATCATGCATTATATTAAAGCCAATTGCTGCTGTAAGTCCGCCTAAAACAATGCACTCGACCAGTGCAAGCCAGGTTACCGGGGTATAAAATACCAGGTGGATATAAACAAGCAGGTAGGAAATTACCAGCAAAATTGCTTTCAGGTACAAACTAAAATTACCGGTGGAAGATTTCCCAGCTTGTTTGAAATAGTCGTTGATTCTTTTCTTTAATTCAGTGTGAAAAGACTGTGAAGTGTGTGAAAATTTTGGAGAGGCCATTATCAGAGATTAGTGATTGGTAAAGATAGCTCTAAATCGGAAAATAAATTGGTTAAAACTCAATTTGATTCGGTAAAATCACCTGTTTTGTTTAACCGGGATCAAGAAAACATTAATCAAACGATTGTTCAGGTTTCAATTTGAATCAGAGAATCCAGGTTGCGTATGCCGATTTTCTTTTCAGATATAAACCCTTCGGCATATTTCACGCCGATACGTTTGCCAAACATCCGGGCCCTGGCAATAACACTTTCGAGAAAATCCGGAGTGGAAATGTAGGTTTGTGGGCCTACGCTTCCGGTATCTGAAGTATGAAATTGTGTTGAATAAGCTTCAATGGCTTTCATTCTCTGTTCAAATACATCACTGATATCAATAAGTAGATCCGGTTCATGATACCAGTCCTGTATGTAATGAAGAACATAGGAGGGACGCCACCGTTCCTGGTCGTTATCAAATTCATCTTTGGTAACTATTTTAGAAAGCCCGGCAAGAAAAGCTGAATCGGCAATCATTTTTCCGGCCCGCCCGTGATCCGGGTGACGGTCATGTAATACATTACCGATGATGATATCAGGCTGGTATTTGCGTATAGCAGAAATTAATTTCAAACGATGTGTTTCATCATTTTCGAAAAATCCATCTCTCATTTGCAGGTTTTCCCTGGCATGTACTCCCATAATCATGGCCGCCGCTGCAGCTTCCTGGTAGCGGGTTTGTACAGTGCCCCGTGTGCCCAGCTCACCTTCTGTCAGGTCAATGATCCCTACTTTTTTTCCCCGTTTTATTTCATTAATAATTGTGCCGGAACAACCCAGTTCTACGTCATCAGGGTGAACACCTATGGCAAGAATATCAACTTTCATGTCAACTGTTTAAATATCAAAAGTAAATGGAAAAAAGCAAGTGGAGTAATCAGCGGCGATAAGGATTATTATACCAGCCACCGTCAATTTCTTTGACAATTGATTCTATCTGCCGGTCCATTTTATTTTTGGCAATATCCCAGTCTTGTTTAAGGTTACCACCTACAAACCACGCTACTGTCTGGTACAGTCTTGCATTCAGGCCACCTTTATATTCCTTAATGATCTCGTAACAATTATTGCCGGTTTGGCGGTTTATCAATTTCATCAGAACCTTACCCTGGTAAACGGAAAGATTGGTGAGGGGCTCTTCAAATTGTTTACGAAGCTCTTTTTCCCTGCTTTTTATATAAGCTTTTCGCTCTTTTTTATTGCTGACTTTCTCAAGATTCTTGTTGATGTCATTAATGGTGGCTCCGGCTATCCTGGCATAGGGGTAAGTAACATAAACCGCATTTCTAAGCCTTGTCCATTCTTCAATAAACTTAGCAAGTTTATCGGGCGATAATTTTGATACCCAGGCCATTTCCATCTCCTTGTAGTTGGTTATTTCGTTCTGGTAAAAAATGGCAGGTACAAGGATAGTATCATTCGGCCCCCATTTTTTTGCCTGTTCTTTCATGGCAAGGATGGCATAATAGGTAGAATCTTTGTAAGTAGAGTCTGTGTATACCTGGCAAAATGCGGCTTTATTGTTTTCTGCAATGAAAACAATAAAAATCAGCAATGCGGATCGCCAGTATTTTTTTAAAGACTTCATTTACCGTACAGGCTTTCTGAAACAGACAGTAAAGCTACACAAGATGCTGTTTTTAAAAAGCCAAAATTAAGACGTCGCTTCCCCGGAACGGTTTAACTGCATCCGGCGTACCATACTTATGATGATACCAATAGTGGTTATCACCACACCCAGCCAAAGCATAAGAATAAAAGGAAAACGGTATGCTTTGATGGTAACATACTTCATTACAGCGTTTGACTCCTTCACACCAAGATCAATACTATTGTCCGGGTACACATTCTGTAATTGCAATACAAGGCTTTCAGCCGTAATCGTATCTGGCAGTGCCAATGCTTCACCTTTTGCATTAGCCAGTCTTGAAGTAACTGAATAAACAGAACCAGTTTTTGAAAATATCTTGATAGGAGCTTCATAAAGGCTTCCTTCCTTTCCAAAAAGCTCTTCAGGAAGGCTGTCTTTCTTCTTCACTTCCTGTAAAATCATAAAGCCGGATGAATAGAACAGGGTGTCACCCTGTTTCAGCTTGTTTGTCCTGAAACTGGTGGTATCCTTTGCTGCATCCGGGTTAGAAATAGAGGTAATGTAAGTGAATACATCATGATCCCAGTAATGCCGTGAAGCGGGATTGGACATCAAACCTTCATTTCCTTTATAGTTTACAAATGAATTTGGCTTCAGCACAAATTCTTCTTTTCCATCCTTGCTTTTGAAGCGGATCTTGTAAAAAGACAACGGCTTTTTGGGGTGTGTGGAATCTCCTTCATAAGTAAGATTGTATTTACCCATATCAACAGTAAGCCCCTGAACCAGCGTAAGGTTTTCCATTGGATTCTCCCCGTCGCCGAGAGGGGCGGGAATACCATTCCTGTTATTGGTCAGCACTTCTTTATTGGAAGCTGAAATGACGATTCCCAGCAACACCATGCCAAAGCCCACATGGGCAATGGAGCCTCCGGACAGCTTAAGTCTTCCCTTCAAACCCATCCAGATATAACCGGCATTGGCAATAATGCTGTACATACTACAAATGGCTGCCAGCCATAAAGCAGCTGTGAAAACAGGTCCCTTTTTAATATAATTGATATTGCCGAATAGTATAAAAACGGCTGCAGCGGCTACAGCCAAAATAGTTGGAATCAGAATCTTTTTCCAGAAAAATTTACGTTCTGTTCGCTTGTATTTGAAGTATTGTGATATAGCAGTTAGTAACGCTATAATAATGGCAACGTACACCTGTATGCTGTTGTAAGAGAATTCGGCATCTTCCGGTGGGGCTATATTCGTGCCGAATACTTTATTGATGACCGGCAACGAGGTCTGGCCAATAATCAATATGGCTGACAAGAAGAAAATAAGTGAGCCGATGAACATCCAGAATTCTCTTGAAGAAGTATGTTCTTCTTTCTGAATGGCCGGAATTTCTTTGTATCGAATGGCAAAAAGCACCAGCGAAGGGACTACAAATGCCAATAAGAATGTTAGTAATTGCCAATTCATGCCCAGGTCTGTAAAGGCATGTACTGAGGCTTCACCAAGTATCCCGCTTCTTGTCAGGAAAGTTGAATACAATACAAATCCAAATGAAAGGATCATAAACAGGTAGGTAGCTCTTAAAGCGTTACCGGTATGTTTATAGATCAGCAATGTATGGATGCCTGAAATCAATATCATCCACGGAACCAATGAGGCGTTCTCTACCGGATCCCATGCCCAATAGCCACCAAAGCTTAAGGATTCGTAAGCCCAGATAGCACCCATCATTATACCTAACCCAAGTACGGCAGCTGAAAACAAGGACCAGGGCAGCGTTTGCTTTGTCCATTCGCCAAAATCTTTTTTCCATAACCCTGCTACAGCAAATGCAAAAGGAACAATGGTAGTAGCAAACCCAAGGAACAGTACAGGAGGGTGGATGACCATCCAATAATTTTGAAGAAGGGGATTCAGGTCGTTTCCATCAGTTATGGAAGACATATAATCCACTTTCAAAGGCTGGTTCACATCAAAGTTTACATGGAGTGCAGGCGAATTATCCAGCACACCTGAGTCACGCAGTAAAATAAATGGGTTAGAACCCATTTTCCATCCAAATATGTACAATCCGGCAATCATGGTGGCCAATGCCAGTTGTGCAAAACTGACCACTGTCATTACCGGAGCTTCCCACTTTTTGGCTGTTTTAATGATGACTAATCCAATCAAACAATGCCAGATGCTCCAGAGCAAAAAACTGCCTTCCTGCCCTTCCCAAAAGCAAGCCAAAAGATATTTTAATTCCAATGACCGGCTGCTGTGCTGCCAGGCATATTTATATTCGAACAGGTGATTATAGATGATATAAAATAGTATCCCAAAAATGGCAAATACAGAAATCACCTCAGTAATAAAAGCAATGCGAGCCAGTTTTTTCCAATACCCTGCATTTTCTGCCAGGGTGGCCTGGGATGATTTGAAATAGGCAAATGTGGCAATAAGAGAAGCAACTAGAGAAAGGATGATAAAAAAATGTCCTAGTTGGCCTGGTAAGAGATGCTCTCCGATATAATCCATCGCTGATTTTTGTTTACTAAGAAAAACCGATTATTTGTTCATAGAACCATTAGTAGGAACATTGCCCGGGTGAACTCCTCCTTTTGCTTGTTCTTCCTTGTACTTGGAGGGGCATTTGGTCTGAATTTCTTTGCAATCAAACTGACCATCCTGGTATTTGCCTTTTAAAACGAGTTTTTCGCTGATTTCAAGGTTGTCAGGTTTAGCATTATGGTAAACCACTTTTACAGATTTTCCCAAAGTGTCAACAGCCGTGAAACTTAAATAGTTAGGGTTTTTTACAGCATCGTATTCTATAGGCTGGGTTTTGTCGAGCCGGGCCATCAGGTGCACATATTTTCCGGGTTTTGACATAGCCGTATCTATTGTGTCATATGTACTGGTTGTTTTGAGAAAGGTTAAAAGTAAAGCTATAGCCCCTGCTACCATTACCAGCAATACAATATGGATCTTCTTCATGGAACAAAAGAATTTTAAATGGCAAAGTTAGTCTAAAAAGCGACCCGGATTCCAGTTTTGTTAAAGGAAAAAGTGAAATAGTTGTATTCCGAACAGCCTCATTTTCAACATGGCTTTGCCCTTATCTTTGCGCCAACATTTTAAATGATTGCTATATGTTATTCCAATTGAATGAAGAGCAGCTGATGATTCAGAAAGCAGCCAGGGATTTTGCCCAAACTGAATGTCTGCCGGGTGTAATTGAAAGAGATGAAAAGCAGATTTTCCCCCGTGAACAAATATTAAAGCTAGCCGAACTTGGTTTCCTCGGAATGATGGTTGATCCAAAATACGGAGGCGCCGGCATGGATACAATTAGCTATGTATTGGCCATGGAGGAAATAAGTAAGGTGGATGCCAGTGTGAGTGTTTGTATGAGTGTTAACAATAGTCTTGTTTGTTATGGTCTGCAGGAATACGGAACCGAGGAGCAAAAGCAAAAATATCTTCTACCATTGGCACAAGGTAAGAAGGACGGAGAATTATACATTGGCGCTTTCATGCTAAGCGAACCGGAGGCGGGAAGTGATGCTACTTCTCAAAGAACAACAGCAGAAGATAAAGGGGATCATTATTTGTTGAATGGTACAAAAAACTGGATCACTAATGGCGGTTCTGCGTCTGTGTACCTGGTGATGGCACAAACTGATGCATCCAAAGGTTCAAAAGGTATCAATTGCCTGATTGTTGAGAAAGATTGGCCGGGAGTGGTGGTAGCGGCGAAAGAAAATAAAATGGGAATAAGAGGAAGTGACACTCATACTGTGATGTTCAATGATGTGAAAGTGCCGAAGCAAAACAGGGTAGGAGAAGATGGTTTTGGTTTCAAATTCGCCATGAAGACTCTGGCTGGCGGAAGAATTGGTATCGCTTCACAGGCGCTGGGTATTGCCAGTGGTGCTTATGAGCTGGCAAAAGAGTATTCCAAGACAAGGAAGGCCTTTGGCACAGAGATCATGAACCACCAGGCTATTGCTTTTAAATTAGCTGATATGGCAACAAGAATTGAAGCAGCAAGGTTGCTTTGCCTGAAGGCAGCATGGGAAAAAGATAATCACCTTGATTATACACTGAGTTCATCTATGGCCAAAGTATATGCATCAGAAACAGCTATGTGGACAACCACAGAAGCTGTGCAGGTACATGGCGGATATGGATTTGTGAAAGAATATCATGTGGAAAGGCTTATGCGGGATGCCAAGATCACACAGATCTACGAGGGCACCAGTGAAGTTCAGCGTATCGTAATCAGCAGGAGTATTCTTAAATAATTTGTCAGCGTTAAAAAAAACGAATGTGCAATGTTTGGCCTTAAGGTAATCATTGCACATTTTAATTTTGTACAATGTCAATAAACAAGGAAGCGTATCAGCAAATCATTCAGGAACTGGGTAAGGAAGTTATCCTTGTCGCAGTTTCTAAAACAAAACCTCCAGAGGATATTGTTGAATTGTATAATCTAGGCCACCGTGATTTTGGAGAAAACTATGTGCAGGAACTAACAGAAAAAGCGGAAAAACTGCCCAAAGATATCCGCTGGCATTTCATCGGCCATCTGCAAACAAATAAAGTAAAATTTATTATTCCTTTTGTGCAACTCATCCAGGGAGTGGATAGTCTGAAATTGCTGAGAGAGGTCAATAAACAGGCGGCTAAAGCCGGCAAGGTGATTGATTGCCTTTTGCAGATTCACATAGCCCAGGAAGAAACCAAATTTGGTTTAGATAGGAATGAGTTAGAAGAGATCTTGGGTGATTTAGGAAGTCTGCCAAATGTAAGGGTGCTCGGTCTTATGGGAATGGCAAGTTTTACTGATGATATGGATAAAGTCAGAAAAGAGCTTGGCGGACTAAAGCACATTTTTGATCAGGCTAAGCAAAATCATCCTGAAATACAAATTTTATCAATGGGAATGAGCGGTGATTACAAGATTGCAATTGAAGAAGGTAGTAATATGGTACGGATCGGGAGTTTATTATTTGGCGAAAGGCTTCCGAAGCAATAGCAAAAAACAGTTCACTGAAATCAGGAATAATTTGTATTTTTTACCCTTAAAAAAACCGGCATGCGGATATTATTTACATTTTTTGGTCTTGTGTTCTTTCTTTCTGCGGAGGCGCAGACAGAAAGAGATACAGTGCTGAAACGATGCCCGGTATTTATTACTGATACTGTCAGTTCTAATAACTTTTTTATTGAGGCAAGACCCGCCACATTAAAAGTTTACAGGGTAAAAGGAAAACTCACCATTGCAGTAGAGCAGAGGGACCAGTTTTTTACTCTTTTTTTTCATGACCGGAAATTAAGGACAGGTAAATACGATATTTTACCAGGTTCAAGAGGCGGAAGGGAGGTGGAAGCTACCTATTCGTTTAGAACAGGTGACCAGGCCTCTTATATATCTCTTTCAAAAGGAACAGTTGATGTTTCTTACGATAAAGAAAAAAAGATATGGCTGCTAAAGGTAAATGGCATGATTGCCAACCTTGTCGATAGGTCAGTTACATATTATAAAGTGAAAGCAGACCTTCCTGTTCTTTAATTATTCAGGGGGGTTATATCTCCCTTTTATCAGGTAAAGTTGTCTTTTGGTGTAAAGTTGTTTACCCGCCGGAATTTGTACATTTAATTAGCATTATGTACAAAACCAACCCATTTACTAAATATAAGTTGCACCATCTATTCTTTTGGGTTGCAGTTTTTTTTGCCTGGTACTATTTCAGGGCAGATGACTATGCCGAGAAATCTACTGCATTAAGGGTAACTTTTATTAAAGTGGCGGACCTGGCTCTGATGATCTACATTACTAATTATGTTTTTCTCCCATACCTGTTATATAGAAAGAAATATCTGTGGTTTGGATTTGCTTTTGTTTCGTTGATTTTCATAAGTAGTATTGTAAAAATGAACATACTTGGCCGGATGCTGAATAACCCTGCCTTATATAACTGGAGCATTAACTGGAAAGACCGGGTATATGATAATGTCCTTCCACATTTCTTTCTTGTCACAGCCGGTGTAGCGGTAAAATTACTTTTTGATTATGCCCGCTTACAGCGCAGGATGATGGAGATTGCAAAAGAAAAAGCTGAGGCTGAGTTGAATTTTCTAAAATCCCAGATTAACCCGCATTTTATCTTCAATTCGCTGAATTCGGTCTACTTCTTAATTGATAAGGAGAACAAGGAGGCCAGAACAGCACTCCAGAAGTTTTCTGACATGCTGCGTTATCAGCTTTATGAAATGAATGGGTCCAGGATACCAATTGAAAAAGAAGTGGCTTTTCTCAAAGATTATATGGACCTGCAGCGGTTACGGATTGATGAGAAGTATGATGTGCAATTCAATCTTGATGTGTCAGTTTACGGGTTACAGATTGAGCCTCTTTTGTTGATTCCGCTGATGGAAAATGCCTTTAAACATGTTTCTCACCATACGGGGAAGAAAAATTTTGTGCATGTTAGTATTGGTCGTGATAATGGTAGTCTTTGTTTTAAAGTTGAAAACTCTAAAGAAGATAAGCTGTCCACGAATACCGGCGATGGTGGCATTGGTTTGCAAAACGTAAAAAAGCGACTCGAATTATTGTACCCGGGAAAGCATGAACTGAAAGTGAAGGAGACGGCGGATGATTTTTCAATAAATCTCAAAATCCTACTATCATGAGTATTCGTTGTGTTATAATTGATGATGAGCCGTTAGCCAGGAAAGGGCTTAGTGAATATATTAGTGACACAAATTTTCTAAAACTGGAGGGAGAATTTGATTCACCATTAAAAGCGGTTGATTTGATAAGTAATGGTACAGCTCAGTTACTCTTTTTGGATATAGAAATACCCCGCATCTCCGGGTTAGACTTTTTTAAAACCCTGGTGCACCCGCCACCGGTAATTTTTACTACTGCATATCCTCAATATGCACTGGAAGGATTCGAAGTAAATGCTTTGGACTACCTTGTTAAGCCATTTTCGTTTGAACGATTTTTCAAAGCGGCCATGAAGGCCAAGGATTATTATGATTTTCGTGACACAAACCAAAACGATGGTGCTGACTCTGATTTCTTTTTTATAAAGGCTGATAATAAGCTTGTCAAAATAATGTTTGATGAAATATTATTTGTGGAGGCATTACAGAATTATGTGACTATTCACACAACCGGGAAAAAATATGTAACATATCTTACTTTTAAATCTGTTGAGGAGTATTTACCGGAAGATAAGTTTCTCAAGGTGCATAAGTCATTCATTGTGGCCACCTCTAAAATTGACAGTATTGAAGCCAGTGATATCCGGATTGGCCAGGCATATATTCCTGTCAGCCGGAATCTGAAGGAAGAAGTAATGAATAAATTACTTAAAAACAGGTTTCTGAAGCGGTGAATTTAATAGAACAAATAAAATAGTCATTTCCTGTTGAAGGATCACTTTTTTTAAATAATGAAATAATTTTTCTGCCAACTTGCCTGATTGCCTGGAATTTACCGGGTTTGGCGATTGATCTGTTATTTGAAACAGATTGCTGAATTCATTATTATTTATTGTAAATTTATTTACCTGGTAAATGAAGTTTTTTGCGATAATATCGTTGCTATTATCTTATTGCTGTGCCTCTGCCCAGGACAGCCCGGAAGAACTATCAGCTCAACTGACTAAAAATTGCAAAACGGATAAACAAAAAGTATCGGCCATTTTCTACTGGATAACAGAAAATATTTCATATAAGATCAGGCCTTTTCAAAAAATGCCGGTAATTGGGAACTCCCATTTAAGGTGGTCAAGAGACTATCAGACAGCCTTTCCAGATACCGTAGCATTACAACCTTTGAATGAGAGAGTATCAAGAGAAGTACTCTGGAGCCGTCAGGCTGTTTGTGATGGGTATGCCAAATTATTTATGACCTTGTGTTCCTATGCCGGTATAAAATCTGAGATTGTTGTAGGATACGCCAAAACCAATCAAAACAAACCCACAGCAAAATTTGGGGTTAATCATTACTGGAATGCTGTTTTTTTTGATAATGACTGGCATTTGCTGGATGTTACCTGGGCCAGTGGTTATATTGATCCCAGAAAGAAAGAATTTATAAAGGAACTTGATGAAAACTATTTTTTAAGCGATCCGGCAAAATTTATTAATGATCATTACCCTGATGATCCAAGATGGACGTTGCTGCCTGATACAAAGATTCCGGATGAGTTTAAGTATTCTCCTTTCAGGCAACGTTCATTTAATAAGTACAATATAACCGCCTATTATCCATCAGCTGGTGTTATTAATGCATTGGAAGGTGATACAATTTTAATAGAACTGCAACTAAACCTTAGCAAAGACCGGAAAATTTCACCCAGTGAGCTTACGGATTCAACCCTGTTCTGTTATTCTGATTCATGGGTGTTTCTGCGGCCAGTAAAAACAGACCAAAAAGAAAATGGAGGTCAGCGGTGTTTTTATTATTTCCCTGTAAAGTCAACACAGGTAAACTGGTTATTTCTTGTCTATAATGATGACCTCGTTTTACGTTACCGGGTTAATATTAAGGGCAGATCGGTCGCTTCTTTAACTGCCTCGTTGTGATCCGGTATTTTGTTGTTTACTAACAAAACCGGATTTTGGTTTTTGAATAAACTTAGAGCCTTGAGTGGAAGAGGACTTACTCTTTTTATCATCTTTCTTTTTTCCTTTTTTGTTCTGATTCAGAAGCGACATGTCTATTGTTTTTTTATCATTAATAGTATAAAAGTCATTTTCAGTAAATACAACAATTCATCAAATTTATGATTTTCTGTTTTTTTAACTAAATCCGGAAGTTTCAATTTCTAAAAATTATGCCTGACATTATTTTTTGGGCATTTACGTTATGCGTTGTGTTATCTGCTTTGGAGGTAAATGTCATGGTATATAGCCTGGTTTTATAGAAACAAAACCATTGTACCATACGTACTTTGAAGCTGGTATCAATTTTGTTATAACCGGAATAAATGATTTCGGCTGCATCTTCATTATTCCATTTAAAGAAGCGCTGGCTTTCTTCTTTGAACTCGTTAAATGAGGATTTTAAGCTATTGGTTACGGAAGGGAATAAGTCTTTGATTTTTATTTCTGTGCCATAGCCCGGATTGGTAGTAACACTGATATTAATATTTTCGAGAAAGTCATCTGAAGGACTTTCTGCAGGGGAAGTAAAGAAAACCCTTTTTCCTTCTTTCATTTTTGTGGTCCAGTTAGCCGGGTACTTTGCTGTAAATAATACAGAAGTATCAGCAAATGTTTTCCATTCCTGTGCCAGCAGGATACCTGGTGCCAAAATGGTGAAGCACATTGTTAGTAAACTTCGCATAAGATTTGTTGTTATTAAAGTGTGGCAAAATCTGGTATTAAAGATACACATGAAATTGCCTTCTTTTAAGTTCACAATAAAGGCTACTCAAAAATACCCTCTGGCGGGTATGGAAAATGAGTTTATTGCGACGAATTTTAAAACAAAAAATGAAAAAGATACTTTTTGGCCTTTTATTACTTTATACGCTACCTTCTTCAGGGCAGCAGGGTTTTGATAGCCAGCATTATCCTGTTAAGGGCAATTTAGTCAAGGTGAAGGATTGGGGTAGCCGTGCTTTAATGCTTTTATCAGACAATTATTTTTCTGCCACACAGGATAGTGTCATTTTCCAGGTTGGTCAACAGGAATTTGACGAATTAAAATCACGGTGTTCTGCCAATGGTTGGCCCAGGGGGCTTTATGTTTCCGGGCTTACTGAAGAGGAGGACGCCACATTTGACCAAAAACTGAACGGTCTTAAAATGTACCAGATAGCTTCATATACCCATATATATAATGGTAAGACTTTTGACCGTTATGTTATTCTCAGGGTGCCTTATGAAGAGAATAAAAACTGGGATACTGAAGTAAAATGGACAGGTAATATATATTTTCTTTTAAAAGAGAAGGATGTAGAGATTCTTCCATAATCGTATACCGGAAGCGAACCTGAGTATCCGGGCCTGAAGCATAATTGTTATCTTTGCAAGCTTATGGCAGACGCAACAAACAAAGAAGAAAAGAGTCTTAATTTTCTTGAAGAAATAATAGAAGAGCATCTGAGGAACGGCACATATAAAAGTATCATTACCCGTTTTCCTCCGGAGCCGAATGGTTATCTCCATATTGGCCATGCTTCCAGCATATGCCTCAATTTTGGATTAACACAGAAATATCCCGGCTATACAAACCTGCGGTTTGACGACACCAACCCCGTTACCGAAGAAACGGAATATGTGGAAAGCATCAAGGATGATGTTCGCTGGCTGGGCTTTGAATGGAAGTATGAACGTTATGCCAGTGATTATTTTGATACTTTATATGAATATGCACTGAAATTAATTGATAAAGGGCTGGCTTATGTTGATGACAGCACCTCCGAAGAGATGGCTGCTATGAAAGGAACTCCAACAGAGCCCGGCAAAGACAGCCCGTATCGCAACAGGTCTGTTGAAGAGAACAGGGACCTTTTTGTAAGAATGAAGAATGGCGAGTTCCAGGATGGGGCCAGAACCCTTAGGGCAAAGATTGATATGGCTCATATCAATATGCTGATGAGAGATCCTATTCTCTATCGTATTAAGCATGCACATCATCACCGTACCGGTGATAAATGGTGTATTTACCCGATGTATGATTTTGCACACGGCCAAAGTGATTCGATAGAGGAAGTGACACATTCCATTTGTACAATGGAGTTTGTACCGCATCGGGAATTATATGACTGGCTGATTGAAAAACTTGAAATTTATCCTTCTCATCAATACGAATTTGCCAGGAGAAACATTAATTACACTGTAACCAGCAAAAGGAAGTTGTTGCAACTGGTGAATGAAAATTATGTTAGCGGCTGGGATGATCCCAGGATGCCGACCATCAGCGGTCTGCGCCGCAGGGGATATACACCGGAAAGCATCCGTGAATTTTGTGACAGGATTGGTGTAGCAAAACGGGAAAATATGGTGGATGTGGGTTTACTGGAATTCTGCATAAGAGAGCATCTGAACAGGATTGCTCTTCGCCGGATGGTCGTTTTTGACCCCGTGAAAGTTGTTATCACAAATTACAATGAAGTCGGCGAGGTGCTGCAAAGTGAAAATAATCCGGAAGATGCCAACGCTGGGTTAAGGGAAATTCCTTTCAGCCGTGAAATTTATATTGAGAGAGATGATTTCATGGAAAACCCGCCAAAGAAATATTTCCGCCTGGCCCCGGGCCAAATGGTTCGGCTGAAGTCGGCTTATATCATCAGGTGCGAAGAGGTGGTAAAAACTGCAGATGGACGTATTGAAGAAATTCATTGCACCTATGTGCCCGAAAGCAAGAGCGGTTCAGATACCAGTGGGATCAATGTAAAGGGGACACTTCATTGGGTGAGTGCAGCCGCAGCCGTTGAAGTGGAAGTAAGGGAATACGATCGTCTTTTCAGAGTAGAAGACCCTACTGATGAAGAAGGAGACTTTAAGGATTATATAAACCCAGAGAGTTTAAAAGTCGTGAAAGGCTACGCTGAGCCGGTATTAGCTGCTGCCAAAATCGATGAGAGGTTCCAGTTCTTGCGGAAAGGATATTACTGCCTTGATAAGGATGCCACAAGTGAGAAACTGATCTTCAACAGGACTGTCACCTTGAAAGATGCCTGGGCTAAGGAAGTAAAGAAAGGGTAGGTTCCGGGACCACTAACTGACTGAATTATTATTTGCAAGGAAGCCAAATCAGCCCCGGTACTGATTAATATCAGATGATTTGCTTCTGTAGCTTAATAGCTTCGGTTAAAACTTAATACCATGAGCTACATAAGCATTACCAATGTTGGTACCCGCCATTCTGATGCAATAAGAGGTTTGAATTTCTACAGGGAGGAATTCAAGTATATGAAGATACGCCTGGACGAAGTCGCATCTAAGAATACAAGTTTTGAAGCCCGCCAGGGCCTGGAGCATTTTCAGAACCAGTTTGATATCCAGGAAAAGAATATCCACGATCTGAAGCACAAGATTGATGAACATGTTCAGACAATGGGTTATGACGCCCAATCTCACCAGGGCAGGGTAGAACAGGAACATAAAGAAACAGAAAGAGAACTGATGGATCAATATGCACAACTGGAAAAAGTAATTAATGAAGTAAGGCATGAGTTTAACAACTTCCTGAGTAAATGGATGTAATAAAAAAAGAGCCGGTTAACCGGCTCTTTTTTATCATTTGATCATAATTCCCTGTGGATCCTTTACGAAAAGGTAACTGTCATACTCTACAAAATCATTGACTTTTATTTCAATCCCAATGGGTTTACCCTCTTTAAAAGAGAATTTTACTCCATGTACCCCATATCCGATATTAGAATAAGTTAGCCTGAATTCGTTATTATCCATGTATTCCATATAACCTGTCAGGTCCGGGTGATGCTGAAAGCGGCAAATCAGCATATTTCCGGCTTTGGTAATTGTTACTTTGCCATAAACGGTATTATAATAGTCACCGGTAAAGTCTTCAAGACTAACAGATGGTTGATTTTTTCTATCAACTCTTTCTTTTAATGCAGCCAATTCAGCATCCTTTTGTTTTTTGTTCTGTTCAAAGAAGCCCCACTGGAATTTGCTTCTGTCTGTATAAGGTACACCGAGATAAGCATCCAGCAGCTGGTAGCGTAATGCTTCAAAAAAGTTTTGATTATCATTATTGGTCAGGATAGTGATGCCAAGGTTTTCTTCGGGGACAAAGCAAACATTCGTAACATGCCCAAACGCCCCGCCGGTATGCCAATACACCTGCTTCCCGGCATAGTCGGTAGAATAAACGCCTAATCCATAACCTCTGAAATGAGTAGGATAAATGGTAGATTTTCGGCTACCGGTCAGTATATTGATATCTCTTGTTTTTTGTAAAACTTGCCAGGGCAGAACCTGTTTTCCCTCGTATCGGCCGCTGTCTAATTGTAATAGTAGCCATTTGGTCAGATCTCTTATATTGCTAACCATACTTGTTGCCGGACCAAGGTTGTCAACATTGTCAAATGGGATCTTTGTTATGGAACTGTACAGGTTATTGTGAGGTAAAGCAACATTATTTCTCTGTGCAAGACCTGCCGTATTCATGTAAGTGTTCTTCATGCCTAATGGCATTAGAATATTTTCCTCCACATACTTTTCCCATGTCTGTCCGGTAACTTTTTCCAATACCTGCCCGGCAACCAGGAAGGCGGAATTGCAATAACCGTAATCCTGGCGAAATTCACCGGAAGGTTTTAAGTAGCGCATTTTCCAGATGATAGAGTCTTTTTCAAGATTAGAATCCCAGAAAGTGAAATCTCCCTGGAATGTTTTAGTGCCCAACCGGTGACAAAGCATATCCCTCACATTGGCCAGTTTTGTTGAAGTGCTGTCATATAATTTGAACCAGGGGATATACTGCGTTATTCTGTCATTCAACGAAAGTTTTTTCTCATGATCCAATTTAGCAATAGCAGTTCCTGTAAAAAGTTTAGAATTGGATGCGATGATAAACAAAGTGTTTTCATCTACTTTGTCTTCTTTTCCAATTTCTCGTACTCCATATCCTTTTTCGAGAATTACTTTTCCGTCTTTTACGATGGCAATCGCCAAACCAGGTATTTGCCATTGGCTCATTCCTCTTTTAATATAGTTATCCAGGCTGTCTGTTACAAAGGAAGGGGTTTGTCCAAGACAAAGTTTACCGGATAAAAGCAATGTCAAAGCAAGTAATTGTACTGGCCGCATATAATTGAATTGTATACTGAAAGTACATATAAAATAAAAAATGCCGGTTTGAAAGCCGGCATTTAAATATGTTTTGGCGATTTATTATTGAATTACCCTCACATTATATCCAATTGAAGGCGGGTTCACTGCTCCTGCAGCATTGTTTTCAAATCTGACCTGGATTGTATTAGCTGCACTCACCCTGGCCCAGGCAATGATAATTCCATTAGGTAAAGCACTGGAAGGGGAGATGGCCACCACACTTCCAACTGTTGCACCATTAAAGGCAAATGTAACGGTAGTGCCACTGTTGGCAGGAATGTTTGGCGGGTCAATTCCAATACCACCACTGATAATGCCTCCCCAGGCAGCACCATTATAGGCTTCGAGACGTCCGCCATCGTCTGTATTATATCTTACCATGCCTGTTACAGCAGTAGCAGGCCTTTGGGCTGTTGTTCCGGTTGGAACTATCATGGCGCTGGTAGCATTTACATCCAGCACAGCCCTGGGTATTGTGGCAGCACCAGTCGTTATCACTACAGAATCACCGAAGCGATTGATGCCCCGGTTTGAATAAAAAGCAAAATTTTTGCTTCCTGTTCCACCTGTTACATTCGAGAGAAAAACACCATAGATATTGCCATCCACATTATTTACCAATCCGGTGAAGCTGCCAAACCATCCGTAAACATTACCGGTAATGCGTCCACCATTTGCACCAGCTCTGCCTACGATATTGCGGAAACCGATCAGTTCCCCAGCATTGTTATTGTTTCCGTTTTGAATCCTTGTTACATTCTGAATACCTATAATACTACCTGATCTTCCGTTACCGCTGTTTCGGGCAGTATTCAGTATTCCGATAACGGCTTGTACAGAGTCATTACCTGCATGGATAGCAGTATTACTAAAACCTGTTAACTGATCAGCTTTTTGAAATGCTTTTGGATTCATTACAGCACTTGAAGAGGTTGCTGTGAAAACAGTTCCGGAAGCTGCATTGTCAACTTCATATACAATGTTGGCAACAGCGCCATCCTGCAAACCTGGATCTGTTCTTTGCGAAGCAGTTGATTTGAAAGTATACTTACCGTTGAACGCATCTACAGGAAAATCGTTTCCAAGACTATTAGTATTAGTGTATCGGTCGCTGAATACAAACTTTCTGCTAACAGGGTTGTAAAACACAGTATCAGCAGCGGGTAAGCCCCTGACAAGGTTTACCCTGTTGGTACCAGCATCAAATTTCCATTCTGCAGAATCGCTGCTTAAAGCCCTCCAGTTCGTGCCGTCAAAATATTCCATATTGGAATTGTCGTTATTATGACGAAGCATGGCAGTTACTGCTGTTGCAGGTCTTTGCGCTGTTGTACCAGCTGGTGTAATCATGGCACTGCTAGAGTTGATGTCAAATACAGCTCTTGGATTGATTGCAAAATTATCAGTTACCAATGTGGAGTCTCCAAAACGATTGTGTCCTCTGCCCGAATAGAATGCAAAATTTTTCCTTGGGGCTGCAGCTGTAATGTTATTGAGAAAAACACCATAGGCATTCCCGTTAATCAGGCTGTTGCCGCTTCCGTCAATAAAACCTGAAAGCGACCCAAAGTATCCGAATACATTACCGGTAACACGACCACCGGCATTGGGGGTCATGGAAATAGTATTCCTGTATCCCGTTACTGTACCGATGTTATTTGCAGCACCGTCGGTTATCGCCATATTATTCTGTATCCCGCTAAATGAGCCGGTGTATCCTTGTCCGTCAATAAAACTGTTACTTACTACGGATGTAACCTGCTGTATTGTATCTGCACCGCTATGATTGATCTGAAGGTTCAATACTCTTGCAATTGAGCTGGTTTGTGTTGCAGTTGGTAATACTTGTGTAGAAAAACGGGCTGCATTATACGCTGCCAGTCCCGGGTTAGCCAGTGCAAAAGAGTCATTGTCTATTTCATAAAGGAAATTACTCATAGTCAGGCTTGGAAAATTTAAAGAAGCTGCATCATGAAAAATTCCTGATGCTGTGCCTTTAAAAATATACTTGCCCGGAAATTGCACATCAGCAGGGGTTGTTGTACTGCCAAATGTTGTTTTATCAGCAAACACAAATTTTCTTCTGCCAACATTGTAATATACTGAATCGCCAAGTGGTAATCCTCTTTGGAGGTTTACCCGGTTATTGATTGCATCATAAGTCCATTCACTGTTTCCGGTTGCCAGTGTTTGCCAGGTAGTGCCATCAAAATATTCTGGTGCGCCAATATCTGTATTATTTCTCAGCATAGCAATTACACCTGATGCAGGTCTTTGTGAAGTATTTCCGGAAGGAATGATCATGGCAGTGGTAGCATTTACATCCAGAACGGCACGGGGACTTGTAAAGAACTGATCGGTTATCAGGGTTGAGTCACCTAACCGGTTATGTCCTTTGCCGGAGTAAAATGCATAATTACGTTTGGGTTGTGCTGCAGTTATATTATTCAGGAAAATGCCGTAGGCATTACCGTTAATCAGGCTGTTATTTAAGGTGTCACGAAATCCACTCATGCTGCCGAAATACCCATAAACACTGCCGGTTACCCTGCCGGCTGCATCCGGCGCCATTGATAGTAAACTCCGGTATCCGGTAATGGAGCCAATATTATTTGTTGCTGTTGATGTAACGGACAAATTATTTTGAATACCGTTAAATGTTGCCGTATAACCTTGCCCGTCTACAAACGCATTACTGGCCATTGCTGTTACAGCATTTAATGAGTCATTTCCTGTGTGATTTACCTGCAGCAACAGCGAACGGACTGTGGATGCTCTTTGTGTAGCTGAAGGCAGCATTTGAGTGGATATTCTCATGCCGTTATAAAATGCAAGGTTGGGGTTGGCCACTGCAAATGAATCATTATCTATTGCAAAGAGGAAATTGCTTAACGTAATGCTGGGAAAATTCAGGGAAGCAGAGTCATGAAATACTCCTGAGGCATTCCCTTTGAATATATACTTACCAGGATAAAATACATCTGCCGGTGTATTGCTTCCTTCTACATTTACTTTATCGGAGAAAACAAACTTGCGCCGGGCGGTATTATAATAAACAGAATCTCCCAGCGGATATCCCCTGACAAGAAAGACACGAAGGGTTGAAGTATCAAAAACCCATTCACAAGAGTCCTCAGCTAAACGCTGTGATTCCTGCATCAGGGGCATCCACTCTTTGCGATCCTCACTGTAAATGAATACATTTTTTGCATCAGTATTATAAACCACCAATGCATTAGCAGGCTGTTTAATTGACAGCATTTGTTGTTGTGAGAGCCGTGGCAACAGCAGACCCTTGTCTGTTCCCTGTAGTTCTAGTACAGCCGATGGGTGAGGGTCTTCTTTAGGATTTCCCCCGATCTTGACCTGGGAAAAACTTTTTGTACTAAAAAAAAAGAAGGAAAGGCACACAAATGCCCTTGTTAAGGTTAATGGTTTCATGACAGATGGTTTTGGAATGAAAAGATAAGGCATCTGTCAACCCCGGCAAATACCACTTTTAGGGGTTTTTTGTGCAGGATTTTGCAGATTGCTGTTATTTATATTCACCAAATACCTCTCTCAGGGTATCAGCAATCTCACCGAGGGTACACTTATTCTCAACGGCTTCCAGTACAGCTGGCATTAAATTATCTCCGCTCACAGCTTTATCATTCAATTCCTGCAGGCACTGATCTACTTTCGCATTATCCCGGTTACTGCGAAGTTTTGCCAGTTTGGCCGATTGTAAGGTCCTGATACTATCATCCACTTTCAATATGGGTATATGATCCTCGCTGGATACCTGGAACTTATTTACACCAACGATGATATTGTTACCATCTTCAATGTTTCGCTGATATTCGTAAGCACTACGGGCAATTTCATCTTGTATGAAACCTTGTTCAATAGCCGGAACACTTCCTCCCATAGCATCGATCTTTTCAATCAGTTTCCATGCAGCTTCTTCAACCTGCTGGGTCAATGACTCTACAAAATAGGAGCCAGCCAGGGGGTCTACAGTTTCGGTTACGCCACTTTCAAATGCAACAATTTGCTGGGTGCGCAGGGCTATCCTGGCTGCTTCTTCAGTTGGGAGGCTTAATGCTTCATCGTATCCATTGGTGTGTAATGATTGCGTACCGCCAAGTACAGCTGCAAGAGTCTGAATCGTTACCCTTGAAATATTATTCAGGGGTTGCTGGGCCGTTAAGGTACTTCCGCCAGTTTGTGTATGAAAGCGCAGCATCATTGCTTTCGGATCTGTTGCCCCAAGCTCTTTCATTATTTTGGCCCACATTCTCCTGGCTGACCTGAATTTAGCCACTTCTTCAAAGAGGTTATTATGCGCATTGAAAAAGAAGGAGAGGCGTTTGCCGAATACATTAATGTCAAGTCCTTTCTTTAATGCAGCCTGCACATAGGCTTTACCATTGCTGAGGGTGAAAGCGATTTCCTGCACGGCAGTGCTTCCTGCTTCCCGGATATGATAACCAGAGATGGAGATCGTATTCCATTTGGGAACCTCCTTACTGCACCATTCAAAAATATCAGTAATGATACGCATAGATGGTTTTGGAGGATATATATACGTTCCTCTTGCAGCATACTCCTTCAATATATCGTTCTGGATTGTTCCGGATATTTTCTTTAAATCTGCGCCCTGTTGTTTTGCCAGCGCAGCATAAAAGGACAAAAGAATAAAACCCGTAGCATTAATCGTCATTGAAGTGCTTACTTCTTCAAGCTTTATACCATTGAACAGCACCTGCATATCTTCAATACTGTCAATTGCAACACCTACTTTACCTACTTCACCTTCCGCAAGGGGATGATCACTGTCGTAGCCGATCTGCGTGGGAAGGTCAAAGGCAACACTTAATCCACTGACTCCTTGTGATAATAAATAATGGTACCGCTTATTACTTTCCTCTGCAGTAGAGAAGCCTGCATACTGACGCATGGTCCAGAGTTTGCCTCGGTACATATCAGCCTGTACGCCCCTTGTAAAAGGATAATTTCCGGGTAATTCATTTTCCTGATTACCTATGTCACTGGTAGTGTAAACCGGTTTTATTTCAATTCCGGAGTCGGTGTATTTCTTACTGTCGTCTGCCATAGCGATACGATTTAGTTCATCAGTTTTTTTGCTTCAAAGTTTAATGCCTGTAACACCATTTCATGCAAAGAACCATTGGGTTGAGACATCGTTACTTCGAGAATTTTTTTATTCAGATCAGATGCTGACGCTTCAGCAGGCATAGCCGCTGCCACCTGGTTGATGATCATAATATTTTGTTCTTTGAGGTTACGGACAGCATCCCAGCTGACGGGGCTCACATATAATTGCTGGGTACTGTTGTATTCAAACTCCTGTTTGATGTTTTCTGTCAGTATAATCTTCATATCCTGGGCAGGGATACCGGGCTGGTTAAGCCGGCTGATCAGGTTAGGTAAAGAAATCCTTTCGGCCAGCAGTACCAGCCTCTCATAGGCCTGTAAACGTAAAGAAGTACTGTCGAATTTTTCACCTGTTGTAGCCTGTGGTGGTATATCAGGTTTTCTAAATAGTGCGATGACAGAAAAAATGACGGCTAAAGAGGCGAGGATGATGCTAACTACGGTCAGATCCATGAATGTTGGTTTGTTAAAGTATTACGACAAATTTAGGCCGATTGTTTAATCTTTTGATTGATAATTATCAGCGGAGGCGGGCTTTAAATTTCCCTTCCTCGAAAAATGGTTGTTGTTATACTGTGTAAAGAATTTTTATTTTTGCATAATGCAAACTACAACAACAATACCTGTTACATTAACAGCCGGAGCTATTACTGAAATCAGAAAGCTGATGAATGAACCGGGGTTTGATACAAACCAGAAGCTTAGAATTGGTGTAAAGGGTGGTGGTTGCTCAGGAATGACCTATGTGCTGGGTTTCGATCAGCCAAAGGATAATGATAATACTTTTGAGATAGATGGTATATCCTGTATTATGGATAAATCGCATGAACTATACCTGTATGGTATGGAGGTAGATTGGCAGGATGGATTAAATAACAGAGGATTTACTTTTAAGAACCCTAATGCAAGTACTACTTGTGGCTGTGGTACCAGCTTTGCTGTTTAGGTAGTTCAGAGATAACGTTCCTTAATAATGTCCCGGTGATGGGCAGTATGACCAATAATAATAAAACCAATTCCCAGTACGTATACAGGTTTTTGGCTGGCAATCCCTGATGATTCTAATTCTTCTTCACTAAAAGAGGCAAACATTAGTTCCGTTGACTGGCGTAATGACCTGAATTCTTCTATCATATCAATCCAGTTTCTGTTTGCTACAATAGCGTTTTTAGCATATTCATTTTCATCAAATCCAGGTAAAGGAGTAGTATCCTTGCGGGCAAACCGAAGAGCCCGGTATGCAAAAATTCTTTCTGCATCAATTATGTGCTGCAGAACCTCTTTTACCGTCCATTTGCCATCGGCATAACGATAATCCCTTTTTTCTTCAGGCAATTCCTCCAGGAATTTTAAAAAACCGGCAGATTGATTTTTAAAGGCAGCAGATAAATCATCCTCTGTCACTTTATTAATATACCCATGGTACCATTCAGGCACTCTTGACAGATCAGGTCTCCCCATATTTCACTATTGTTTTGGTTTGCTGTTCAACGGGGCGCCGACGGCAATATCGCACCGGTGTCCGGGCTTACCGTGTTCCGGGTTTAGTGCCACACCATCTGCATTTACAGCAGGTGCTGCAGGTGTTACTGCCGGCTGAACAGTTGCAGGTGAAATGCTGGGAGTTATCGTTGCAGCAGGTTGAGTTGTTTTAGCAGCAGGCGCACTATTCAATGGGGCGCCAACCGCAATATCACAACGATGACCGGGCTTTCCATGCTCAGGGTTCAATCCGGCTCCTGTAACAGGTGATGTTGCAGTGGGAGTAACAGAGGGTGTAACTGTAGGGGTTATTGTGGGGGTACTGATTACAGGCGCCGATTTTTGACCGTTTGCCGGTAAAGCAATAGAAGGGTTTGCAGCCGGCTGAGTAGGTTTGCTATCCAATGGTGCACCTACGGCAATATCACAACGATGGCCGGGCTTTCCATGTTCAGGGTTTAATCCAGCAGAACTGGCTGCAACCGGCTGATTGTTCAGAGCAGGTGCGGTTACTGTATTAGTTGCCGGTACTGCAATTTTATTTTGGTTAGTATCCGCAGAAATAGTCGATTGCGGGGCTATTGTAGTTGTTGTAGTGGTTGTCTCATCTGATTCTTCGTCACTGCTGCCACAACCAGCTGTTAATAAAGTTGAGAATAATACTGTTCCAAATAGAAAATATCTCATAACAGGTATTTTAATTATTACGGTTTACTAAAGTAACTCTTTTTATTTTCCGGATAAGCCTGTGAATTAAAAAGCCCCTTTTGAGGGGGCCTTTTAATTAATTTCTTGCTTTGGGTTTAACAGTAGTTGCTGGTTTTACTACTGCTGGCTTTCTTTCGCCTTTTATTGTAGAAGCCAGTTTGATGGCTTCATATGCATTCACAATTCCGCCAGCCCTGCTCAGTTCGCTTAAATCAACCATTTCATCATTACCGGGATTTTTTACTGTTGTACCCGGACTTTGAGCAGATTTTTCAATCACCATTTTAACCTGTGCTGCGCTAAGGGTTGGATAATATTGCAAGATAAAAGCTGCTAAACCTGCTACTACTGGTGAGGCCATACTGGTACCCTGAAGGTTTTGGTATGTATTTCCACCGGGAACAGTAGAATAAATTTTTACACCCGGGGCAAATACATCCACTTCATTTTTTCCATAGTTCGAAAAGCTTGCTGTCAGGCCACCGGCTTTAGGATCGCCGCTGGCTCCAACAGTTAACCAATTTGATGGCCTTGATCCATCCAACAATTGAGGAGTGGGGTAGTTGAATGTGGTATCCAGGTTTTTTGCATCATTGCCAGCAGCATGAACTAATAACACACCTTTACTTTCAGCATATTTAACTGCATCATCCACCCATTTTTTCTCGGGTGAAAAACCTTTACCAAAACTCATATTTATTACTTGTGCTCCGTTGTCTACTGCATAACGAATAGCCAGTGCAATATCTTTATCATGTTCATCACCATCAGGAACGGCCCGCAGGGTCATAATCTTCACATTATCTGCTACGCCATCCATACCAACACCATTCTTGCGGGCTGCAGCGATAATCCCGGAAACATGGGTACCGTGTAATGCAGATTTGTTACTCACCATTACATTGTTATTGCCATAAAACTTGTCGTTCAGATCATCATAATTGTCTTTGACAATATCAGCTCTGTATGGAGTTGGTGCAGTTTCTGCAGCCTGGGCTTTCTTTTCTTCCCCGGATACATAATCGCCAAATCCTTCGAGGAAATCTTTGTTCGTTGACTCGAGGGCATCATTTCCTGACATCAGCCCATATAAAGTGTTCTTTGCTTTTTTTACATCAGTGTCATCAGAACTGAATTCACCTAGTTCTTTTCCAGTATAAACTTCTTTACCCATCGCTTTGCGAAGAATACTATCTGCCTTTACACAATTGGTATAGGCTCTTTTCAGGAAGATGAGTTCCAATGCATTGCTTTTCGAATCACCTCCGGCTATTTCTCCTTCCGACCTTTTCCACATTTCGTATTCGAATAGTTCTTCTTTGCTGAGGGCTGATTTATCAATTGTCTTTCCGCCGTATTTAGATTTAAATTTATGATAGACCCTTGCTGCTTCATAAGAGTCAGATTCCACATTTTTACCATCACGGCCACCTAAAAAGTTCCAGCCATAAACATCATCCACATACCCGTTTTTATCATCGTCAATTCCATTCCCTGGAATCTCTTTGGCATTTTTCCATAAAATCGGTTTTAGGTCTTCATGCAGCGTATCAATGCCTGAGTCAATAACGGCAACAATAACCGTATTACTTTTAAGTTTTTTCGAATTGACAAACTCGTATGCTTTATCGATACTGATGCCATGATAACCGCTTGTGGCTTTGTCCATCATGTGCCAGCCTTTTGGAATCTCATCTTTTTGTGCAAGAACTGCTGTAGAGATAAGGCCTGAAAAAAACAGGATAGAGGTACGTTTAACTGTTCTGTTCATTTGGTTTATTTTAACTGTAAAATTGGTGTAGGCGTAAAAATACTGATTACCGTTCATACATTTTGCATACGAAAAGCCCTGATTAAGGGGCTTTTTAGGATTTTTTTGACGGGCGGTATAGTTAAAAGGTTGCCTGTTCATGATTTAGGTCAACCTTTTAATATTTATTTAGACATCAAATTTAATTCCCTGTGCTAATGGTAATGAAGTGCTGTAGTTGATTGTATTGGTTTGCCTGCGCATATAGGCCTTCCATGCATCACTTCCACTTTCTCTGCCACCGCCGGTTTCTTTCTCCCCGCCAAAAGCACCACCAATTTCAGCGCCGCTGGTACCAATGTTCACATTAGCAATACCACAGTCACTTCCGGCATGTGAGAGAAACTGTTCGGCTTCCCGCATATTTAACGTCATGATCGAAGAGGAGAGTCCTTGCGGTACTCCATTTTGAATGGCAATGGCCTCATCAATAGTTTTATATCTCAACAAGTAAAGAATGGGAGCAAATGTTTCATGCTGCACAATTTTATAATCCGGTTTTGCTTCGGCAATACAAGGCTTAACATAACAACCGCTTTCGTAACCCGGACCAGACAGAACCCCACCCTCAACTATGAAGTTTCCTCCTTCTGATTTGCATTGTTCGATTGAGTCGAGGTACATCTTAACTGCATCTTTATCGATCAGGGGCCCAACATGATTCTTCTGATCAAGCGGATCACCAATTCGTAATTGGTTATAAGCTGATACGAGTTTATTCTTTACAGTTTCGTAAACATCCTCATGAATGATCAGCCTGCGGGTAGTAGTGCAGCGCTGTCCGGCTGTACCCACGGCGCCGAATAATGCTCCAAGAATGGCAATATCCAAATCAGCTTCTTTAGAAATAATGATAGCATTGTTGCCACCCAGTTCGAGCAATGATCTTCCTAACCTGGCAGCAACAGTTGCTCCTACGGCTTTTCCCATTCTTGTAGAGCCTGTTGCTGATACTAACGGTATCCTGGTATCTGCAGCCATCCATTCACCTGCTTCACGGCCGCCAATAATGAGTCCGGAAACTCCTTCAGGCACATTATTCTTTTTAAATACTTCTGTTATGATATGCTGGCAGGCAATGCCACAAAGCGGAACTTTTTCGGAAGGCTTCCACACACATACATCGCCGCACACCCATGCCAGCATACTGTTCCAACTCCATACCGCAACAGGAAAGTTGAATGCTGAGATGATCCCTACGATTCCCAAAGGGTGATATTGTTCATACATCCGGTGACCAGGTCTTTCGCTATGCATTGTCAGGCCATGCAGTTGTCTTGAAAGACCAACAGCAAAATCACAGATATCAATCATTTCCTGTACCTCACCCAGTCCTTCCTGCAGGCTTTTACCCATTTCATACGATACCAATTTGCCCAGTGGTTCTTTATAGTGCCTCAGTGCTTCACCAATCTGTCTTACAATTTCTCCTCTTTTTGGAGCTGGAACAAGCCGCCATGATTTGAAAGCCTCTTCTGCTTTTTTAACAACAACTTCGTAACTGTCTTTATCAGCAGCTATAACAGAGCCGATTTTTTTTCCATCCACCGGGGAGTAAGAATCGATTGTTTCACCTTTTGAAGTGATCCATTGGATACCGGTACTAACGCCTTTATTAACTGATTCAATTTTTAATGTACTTAAGAAATCCATACAATTTTTTTAATACCGCAAAGCTATCTCAATTCCGCCTGATAACCATCGGCCGGGCATTGCAGCGCCTAAAAGATCGCTGTATCTTTTATTGAAAAGATTATCTGCCTGGATGAAACATTTTCCCCAGCCCTTTTTAATTGTATATGCAGCCCGGGTATTCATCACAAAATAATCTGGTGTGATTTCAGCGCTGATAGCTGCAGATTTTTGTTCATCTCTTTTCTTGTACACTCCATTAAATGAAACTGAAAAGGATTTCATTGTCCAGGCAAGTGAAAAGTTGGCCAGAAACCTTGCATGTGATGAAATGTAAAATGACGGAATGGGATCATCATTTACTGATTTAAGCCAGGTAATACCGGCAGTGGCCAGAAGACTGGTGTTTTGACCAAGGTTTTCATTATAAATAATATCTATTTCTGCACCCGTTGTTTTTACTTCTTCTACATTTTTAGCTAATGCATAATTACCCGTTGGGCTTAGATTCGACTTTCTTGGCATTTCAGCATAGGGGGTATTTGCCCAATCGATCAGGTTACTGTGATCCCTGTAAAAAAACGTTCCACTTACCCTGAAACGGGCAGCGAAATTATAGTCGGCGCCAATTTCTGCGTTCCATGATTGTTCTGCTTTCAGGTCGGGATTGCCAATACGGCCACTGGTCACCAGTTCTTTGTTATAGTTGTTATATCGTTCGGTAAAATCGGCATCACGGAAAGAGCGGCCAACAGAACCCCTGATGGTTAACTTAGAAGGAGCCCATGCGATATTCAATTGAGGGGATAATATCCAGCCATAACTTTCGTCCCAATCGAGGCGGAGACTTTCGTTGAGGTAAAACCCATTTTTCAGTTTGTGGCGAAAAATCGAATAGGCTGCTGCATGCCATAAGGAATGATTGCCTCTGTCATTGGAACGAATTTCTTTTCGATGTACCTGCAAACCGCTGGTATAACCATGCTGCTCATTAATGTCAGCAGAATAATACAACTGTGAAGTGAACAGGTTTGTTTTGTTATCGTTAGGAATAGCGGCCGGTCTGAACCAGTACTGATCTCTGAGTTTTTTGTATCCGGCATCAAAATTTAAAACTCCTTTGGCGGTTTTCTTCTGCAGGTTAAGGTGATTCCACCAGGTATCTACTCTTTCATCGGCTGTATCACTGGCAAAAGTGGTATAGAAGTTTTGCGCATTAAATTTTCTGAAATCGGCTGCCGTACGAAAGCTCAACCGCCAGTCATTTGCTAATGACTGTGAGAAAGAGATGTTGGCAGTTGTTAAATGAAAAAAACCATTCGTTCCTCTTAATGGCTGACCTGTTGCATTATTAGATAATATACCTGCGGCAAATGCCGATTTTTTTTTGGTGTAACTAACATAGGCATCTCCGTTGAACAGGCCATATTGTCCTGCAAGTGTTTTGGCTTTGATCTCGTTTTTTGATTTGCCGGCAGTAAAGGTTTTGGTAATAATATTCACTACGCCGCCCACTGCTTCTGAGCCCCAGATAGCCGAAGCAGCTCCTTTCAGGATTTCCACTCTTTCAATCTCGGAAGGATGTATCGGCACATACATGCTAAAATGGCCAGTCAGAGGATCGTTGAGTTTGATTCCGTCAATAATTACCAGCACTTGTTGAAATGTGCCTCCTCGGATCACAATATCGCTTTGTGATCCCTGCGGTCCTCTTTGTTGTACTTCAATCCCGGGGAGATAACGAAGTAAATCATCAACAGA
Organism: uncultured Chitinophaga sp.; assembly: GCA_964634265.1. GTDB lineage: Bacteria > Bacteroidota > Bacteroidia > Chitinophagales > Chitinophagaceae > JJ008. The sequence continues at coordinate 78,787 of CAZWIM010000002.1, forward strand.
GTGGACAGGTAATTTTGAAAAAATTTCGCCTTTAATAGCAATGATATTTCTGCCACTTTCTTTTTGTTGTTGTGCAGACAAAGTAGCGGTTATAATAACGTTGTCCAGTTGAAGTGTGCTGTCCTGGGCTGATAAATCCAGGTAAACTGAAAGAAACATAAAGGCCAAAAAGGCCCTTTTAACAAAGCTCATACGTTGGTTTTGGGCGCAAAAATAGGGGCAGGGGAATTTAAACAGAAAGAGCAGTTGATTCTATGACAGAAACCTTACAATCTTTAGTATTGCTCCTGGTCATTGGGGAAATCCCCCGACTTAACATCCTTGATATATTGCTGTACGGCATTAACTGCTTGGTCATGTATATTCAGGTACTGCCGCAAAAACCTGGGTTTAAATTCTGTGTTAATCCCAAGCATATCATGCATTACCAGCACTTGTCCGTCACAATCACCTCCAGCACCAATTCCAATGGTTGGTATTGATAAACTTTCTGATACTTCTTTTGCCAGTTCAGCAGGAATTTTTTCTAAAACGACTGCAAAGCAGCCTGCTTCCTGCAACAATTTTGCATCTCTTTTTAGTTTTTCGGCTTCAACATCCTCCTTAGCCCTTACTGCATAGGTGCCAAACTTATATATGGATTGTGGAATCAGACCAAGATGCCCCATTACAGGTATGCCTGCTGAAACGATCTTGCGGATGGAGTCAATTACTTCTTCACCACCTTCCATTTTTACCGAGTGGGCTCCGGTCTCTTTCATTATACGAATAGCAGAGGCCAAGGCTATATCAGAATTGGATTGATAAGAACCAAAGGGTAGGTCGACCACTACCAGGCACCTTTCAACTCCTCTTATTACCGAGGACGCATGATAAATCATCTGGTCAAGTGTAATGGGTAAAGTGGTCTCATGTCCGGCCATTACATTTGAAGCAGAATCACCAACCAATATCACATCTATGCCTGCACTGTCAATGATTTTTGCAAATGAAAAATCATAAGCGGTGAGCATGGAAATCTTTTCGCCTGCCGCTTTCATCTTTAGCAGTGTGTTGGTAGTAACCCTTTTTACCTCTTTATTTACAGACATAGGCTTGTTTTAATGTGATTTGCGGTCAGATCTCAATATCTTTTAGCTTCACTTCTTCGTAAAGAGTATGTATCAGTCCATCAGCCAGGCCAATTTTAGGAACGAATATCTCACTGGCATCAGCCCATCTCATCACATTGATGTAAATAAGCAGTGCTGGTACAATCACATCAGCCCGGTCCTCTCTTAATTTGTGCAGGCTGATACGTTGGGACAGAGAAAGGTTACTGAACTCCTTGTAATAATCTCTCAGCAAATCAAGGCTTAACGGTTTTCCTTCTTTTCTTTTGGAGATGGAGAATATTTTATTGATGTTGCCACCTGAGCCGATAGCTGTTACATGGTGATATCCTTTTGTTTTGCTGCGAACAAATTCCTTTAGTTCATCCCAGGTAGCTTCGGTAACCTGGTTCTTCAGCAGCCGGATGGTACCGATATTGAACGATTTCTTGAATACCAGTTTTCCATCGCTGAAAAAAGTAAGCTCAGTGCTGCCGCCGCCTACATCAATATACAAGTAAGACTCATCGTTGGTTAAGTTCTCGGCAATGTGATTTTCATATATGACGGAAGCTTCCTGGTCGCCACTGATGATCTCAATATCAATACCGGTTTCTGCTTTTACTTTTTTAATTATTTCGGGTGAATTGGCCGCATCCCGCATGGCAGATGTAGCGCAGGCTTTCAGATGTTTTACTTCATATACATCGAGCAACAACTTATAAGACTTTATCGTCTTTATTATTTTTTCGACTTTGCCGGCAGAGATTTCCCCCTTATCAAAAACATCAAAGCCAAGCCGGAGTGGTACCCTTACCAGCACTACTTTGATAAATTCATCTACTCCTTGTGGTCCTGCTATAACATCTGTGATCAGTAATCTTGCGGCGTTACTTCCAATATCAATGGCTGCCAGTCTCACGGTTTGTCTTTGTTTTATTGAAGAGGTAGTTGTAGGTCTCTACCTGGGATCTTATTTTCTTCTTGGTGGTTCTTACATATTCATTGTCCAGTTCGTTGTTCAGCCACCTTGCTTTCACATTGTCCTGTAGTTGTATATCTAATATATCAATCAGTTCCTGTTTCAGTTCTTCGTGCCATATCGGACAAGTGGCTTCAACCCTGTGTTCAAGATTTCGAACCATCCAGTCGGCCGAAGATATATAAACTTTCTCTTTGCCTTTGTTGTGAAATACCCACACCCTTGCATGTTCCAGGTATTCGTCCACAATACTGATTGCCTTAACCGGCTTACGGAATTTTTCATTTTCAGACAGCAGGCAGAAAATGCCTCTTACTATTAATTTTATCTGCACACCGGCTCTTGCTGCCTCATATAGTTTCTGAATCATTTCCTCATCAGAAAGTGAGTTCATCTTAAGTGTTATGAATGCCGGTTTTTTCTTTCTTGCCTGTTTGATCTCTTCATCGATCAGCCGGATCATTTCTCTTTTTACAAAAAAAGGGCTGGGTATTATGGCTTTACATTCCTTCAGAACATTCATGCCGGTTTTTGGCTGTTCAAGGAAACTAAAGATACGGTTTACATCCGCCATAATTTTTTGATTGGAAGTAAGCAAACAATGGTCGGCATACACTTTGGCTGTTCGTTCACTTAGATTACCGGTACTTACAAATCCATAATAAAAAAAGTTATGGTCTTTCGTTCTTTTCTTTATTACACAAACTTTGGCATGCACTTTCATATTGGGTATTCCAACCAGCACTTTAGCGCCTTCTTCTTCCAGTCTTTCTTTCCATTCCAGGTTGGCTTCTTCCTCAAATCTTGCCCTTAATTCCAGCATAACCGTTACTTCTTTTCCGTTACGGACCGCATTGATGAGTGCATTAATTATTTTAGACTGTGGTGCCAAACGATAGCAGGTAATTTTTATACTGCTCACATCGGGATCGAATGCAGCTTCCCGAAGCAGGTCAATCAACGGAAGGAAGGAGTGATAAGGAAAATTCAACAGTACATCTTTCTCCAAAATCACATCTGTTACTCTCCGAACTGTTAACAACGGATGATCAAATGGTTTTTTCCGTAATCTCTTTTCTTTGAAAACCTGGTCGGGGAAATCCATGAAGTGCCGGAAATTATGAATACGGCCACCGGGTATCAGGTTATCTCTTTTGGAAAGGTTCAATCTTCTGACGAGATACTCCAGTAATCCCGGGTCCATTTCACGGTCATAAACAAATCTTACAGGCTTGCCCTTTCGCCGATTCTTGATTCCTTTTTCTAATTTTTGAATAATACTGGTGGAGATATCTTCGTCAATATCAATTTCGGCATCCCGGGTTACTTTGAAAATATGCGACTGGTACTGATCGTAACCGAAGTATGAGAAAATCTCAGGAAGATTAAACCGGATCACATCTTCCAGAAGGATAATATGGTGCTCATCGGGTTTTGGAGAAGGCAAGATTGTAAAGCGGCCCAGTGTACGGCTTGGCACCTCGATCAATGCATATTTTCTTTTTAGGGCACTTTCTTTCTTCCACATGACTACTCCGAGATAAATTGATTTGTCTCGTAATGCCGGAAACTCAGTTATATTCTCAATCATTAATGGAATTACGTCAGAACTTACTTCTTCTTCAAAATAATTACTGACAAATTGCTGCTGCTCGGCATTTAATTCTTTTTCTGTCCGCAGGTATATCTTTTGCTGATTGAGCTCTTTCATTACCTCCTCCCAGATCCGGTTAAACTCTCCCTGCTGGTTCAGCACAATCATTTGAATCTCGTCGATAATCTGTTGCGGGTTATTCTCAAGGTGCATATTGGCTTTACTGCCAAACTGTATCATCCGGCGGAGTGTTGCTACTCTTACCCGGAAGAACTCATCCAGGTTATTGGAAAAAATGCCCAGAAAACGGATTCGTTCTCTTAATGGTACTGAAGGGTCTGCAGCTTCCTGTAATACCCTTGCGTTAAATGAAAGCCAGCTGATATCTCTTGCAATAGTTTTTCTTTTGATTCCGGGTTGTGCCATTGGTTAATGATTCTGATAGTAGTAAAGTTAACAAAGGAGTGGTAACTGCGATATTAAGTTTACAGGGGTGCGGCTCAGTTAGATTTCAACTGATCTATTATGCCGGTAGTGGAGAACCCTTCTAGTATCGGATTAATGACGACCCTGCCGCCATTATCAATAACTTCTTTAGCACCTGCTATTTGCTCAAGGTTATAATCGCCGCCTTTGACTAATATATCCGGTAATAGTGATGTGATCAGATCCAATGGGGTATCTTCTTCAAACAATATCACGGCATCCACCATGAGCAAAGAGGAAAGAACCAGTGCCCTTGATTCCTGGTTATTAACAGGGCGGCTTTCTCCTTTTAAACGTTTTACCGAATTATCTGCATTCAAACCAACTATGAGGAAATCTGCTTCTTTAGCTGCCTGCGACAAAGAAAAAATATGTCCCTGGTGCAGTATGTCAAAGACACCGTTGGTAAACGCAACAGTTTTGCCAAGAAATCTCCATTGAGCTACTCGTTGAACAGCCTCTTCTTTCGTTAGTAATTTTTTTGGTATGAGGTCAGGCCGTTTCAATTGCTTTTTTCTTTTTGTTGTAAATGGGAATAGCTACAAAGCTAATCAAACCTCCGATGAGGATAACAGCTGTTTGTGCCAGCCATAATATCCACCCAAAAGCAAGAGCTATACCCTCATTCAAGCCGTAGACCTGCATGGTTTTTTGTATAAGGTAAGCATAAGCGCCGATGCCACCGGGGGTGGCGATCATACCAATACTGCCGGCAGAAAGAATGGTAAAGGCCTCACGGATACCGTAGTGAGAAGTTTGCTGCAGCGCAGAAAAACCAATATAACCGGCAGTGAGGTATAGTCCCCAAAGAATGAGCGTCAAAATGATAAATCTTGTTCGCCTTTTCAGGTGCTGTACAGCACTGAGACCCTGCCAGATACTTTGGCCAATACGTTTGAAGAGCAGACCGAGGTCCTTGAAACTTTTCTTGTTTCTTATCATCCAGATGGATACTATAAGAAGTACAAGACCGAGTACAGAAAGCCCGATGACGTAATTCGGAATGTGATTTTCTTTTTTTTCTGTACCGGCTGAGTAGAAAATAGTGTCTATTAATTGCGAGTAGATATCCGGTTGAATAGCCAGTGTAATACCAAAAACGATCAGCAGGCAAACAGCATCAATCACTCTTTCCAGTATAATGGTGCCAATCAATTTATCAGCAGGTACTTTTTCATAGCGGGCAAGTACAGTGCACTTTAATACTTCGCCCAAACGGGGAACGGCCTGGTTAGCCAGGTACCCGATCATTACGGCAAAATAAGTATTGGCAGTAGATGGCTTATAGCCCATTGGTTCAATTAATAACTTCCATCGCAATGCCCTGACAAGATGACTTGCAAATAACATAGCAAAAACCGGGATAACAAGCCAGTACTTTGCTGTGTGCAAAGCTGTTTTAATCTGGGATTTATCGTCGTCCGTCAGGTCTTTAATGGACCACCATACCAAAAAGATCCCCAGGCCTAAAAAGAAAAGATAAGTAAATATGGTTCGGATTCGTTTGTTCATTGGAATGGAATAGCCTTCATTCGTGTTCTTAATGATGTAAAAGTACTACTGCATACTGCCAAAACAAAGCCTTTAATTCAAAAGAAGGTTATCAATAAGTCTTACTTCGTTTAAATACGCAGCAGCCAGGGCCACCAGTTTTTGATTTCCATCCCAGTTGCTGGCGGGTTCTAGTGTTTTTGCATCGGCTATATCAATATAATCAACCCTGAAACCTTCATTAGTGAGCATAGCATTTGCTTTATTTTTTATGGATTCAATACCGTTGGAGCCTATGTTCTCCTTTATGAAGGATAGGGATTTAAAGATCAAAACAGCTTTTTGCCGTTCTTCTACATTCAACCGCATATTACGACTGCTCATTGCCAGCCCGTCTGCTTCCCTTAGGGTGGGACATATATTAATATGTATATCCTTCTTTTTACCTAACAGTTCAACTAACCGGGCAATAACCATGCATTGCTGGTAGTCCTTTTGCCCTAGGTATAGGTTTTCGGGGTGTACTATATCTAATAAGCGATGCACTACCTGGCAAACCCCCTGGTAATGGCCGGGCCGGTATTTGCCTTCCAGCAAGGTTTCAATTTTACCCAACTCATATTGTGTTTTTAGGGTGGTTCCCTTTGGGTAAATTTCTTCTACAGAAGGTAGTAAAAGAGCATCGCAACCAGCCTGTTCCAATTGCAGGATATCTTTTTCAATCGTTACCGGGTATTTTGCAAAATCCTTCGGATCGTTGAACTGTGTTGGGTTTACAAAAATGCTGCTGATGGTAATATCATTGTCTTTTTTGCATGACTCAATAAGCGAAATATGACCCGGATGCAACGCACCCATTGTCGGAACAAATCCTGCTCTTAGTCCTTTTTTTTGCTGAGAATCAATCCATTGATGAAGGCTATCTGCTTTTTTGAATAAGATCATTGTATATAGGTATTTGGGGCTTAGATGGCTTTATTCGGCATTTTTCGGCTTAAAATAGCTACCTTTGCACGCCTTAAGTAAAGCGGTGTAAATTAAACGGGAAGCCCATGTCAGCAAAGAAAAGAATTTTATTTATCGCCAACGAAATGTCACCCTACCTGGAGCTGACAGAGTTCTCTGAAATCGTTAACAAACTGGCCATCAAGGCAAACGACAATAATTTTGAAGTCCGTTGTATCATGCCCAGGTTTGGCACCATCAACGAACGCCGCCACAGGTTGCATGAGGTGGTAAGACTTTCTGGTATCAATGTATCGGTGGATAATGATGATATGCCCTTGCAAATTAAGGTGGCATCATTACCCAGTGCCCGCCTGCAGGTTTATTTCCTGGATAATGAAGAGTTGTTTAAGAGAAAGTTTGTTTTTCATGACGAAAATGAAAAGTGGTTTGATGACAATGGCCTGAGGACTGTGTTTTACTGTAAAGGAGCCCTGGAGACAGTAAAGAAATTTGGCTGGCCCCCTGATATTATTCATTGCAGTGGCTGGATGACAGGACTTATCCCGGCCTACCTCAAAACAGTGTATAAAAAAGAACCGGTATTTGCTCACAGCAAGATTGTTTACACTATCGGTCAGAACACTTTCAAAGAGAAACTCGGTAGTGATTTCATGAAGAAAGCGTTGATACACCCATCCCTGAAAGATAAGGATCTGGAAGTATTCAAAGAAGGTACTAATACGGCAATGTTCCGCGGCGGTGCCACTTTTGCAGATGCCATTACATTTGGCGCTGAAAAGATTGATAAGAAACTGACTGAAGAGTTTTCTAAAGTGCGGGGTAAGAAGACGTTGCCCTATAATCCTGAAGGAGATTTAACAGACTATTTACAACTGTATAGCGACCTTGCAGCCAAATAAAATCAAACCAACCCTGACCTTAAATTTACTTTGTGAAGAACAGATATATTGCATTTTCTTTTATAGCAATCGTGGCTTCGGTTGCTATTCTTTTTTCAGCCTGCAGAAGGATCAATGAAGCTACTGAATTGGGAGGAGGCCTCATTCCACCTGTTGATGGTATCAACACTTTCGATACCTTGATCAATGTTCAGGCTTTCAATGACACTTTCGGACTTGCGACCGATTCACAATTTCTTTCCAAGAATGAAGAATATTTCCTGGGCAGGATAAACAACGATCCTTTTTTCGGAAAAACGGATGCAAGGATGTTCTTTGAACTGAAGCCCCTGTTTTATCCCTGGTATTTTGCAAACAGTAAACCGGACAGCCTTTATATTGATTCTGTGGTGCTGGTGTTGAATTATATTGAAACATACGGCGATACCACCACACCGCAGACCATTAATGTGTATGAATTAGACCAGAGTAACAATTTCAGGAGTGATACTTCTTACCTGATACGTAAAGATTATTTTACCTATTCCAGTTTACTCGGTTCCCGCACTATTACACCCAGTATGCTGAATGATTCTGTAAAGGCATTTAAGGACACTACAGTAAATCAACTACGCATCCGGCTGGATAATACCTTTGGTCAGCGATTGCTTTCTTATGATTCCATCAGTACATCGGCCAATGGCGCTTATGCCAATGATTCTGCCTTCCGGAGTAAGTTTAAAGGTTTCGCCATAAGGTCTATGAGTTCTGGAAATTCAGTGATGGGTTTTGATCTTACCGGTGCTAATACCAAACTGGCAATTTATTATCGGTACAATAAAAATGTACAGATAGACACTACTGTTACTTATTTTAGTTTCTCCGGAAATTTTTGTGCAGCTGCTAATTATATCCAGCGGGATTATGCAGCTACGCCACTTGATGCTGCCTTGGGTGGCATCACACCTGATCCTGTTGTGTACATTCAAAATACACCCGGCACTTTTGCCAATATTAAGATTCCGGATCTCAATGTGATCAACAACAGGCTCATTCACCGTGCTGAGCTGATTGTGGAGCAGTTGTATGACATCAGTGATAGTACTTTTTATAGCCCCGGGCTACTTTACCTTGATGCAAGTGATCCTACAATTACTTCGCCCTATAAATTCAGGACCATACCTTACGATCTTTCATTTACAGCATCGGGGGCATTAAACCTGAATGAATTTGGTTGTGTGCCGGTTATCAGTACAGATGGTGCAGGTAATAAAATACGGGTATGGAAATTCAACATTTCCCGCTATGTGCAACATGTGCTTACCCGTACACAAAACTTATATGACCTCAGGCTGTTTGCTCCATTCTCTATCAATGAAAAATATGGCATACCACCCGGTACAGATGTGACAGCTACCATTTTTGTGAATACCACCACAACGAAGGGCAGAATACGAGTGGGCGGTGGTAATCATCCTTCTCAAAAGATGAGATTACGTTTGGTGTATTCAAAGCTTTAATAATCTATTTATCAAGATATGTTCAAAAGTCCTTGTGCTGCAGCATAAGGACTTTGTTCTTTATAGGCATGGCCCTTATCTTTGCGGCCTAAATTCAAATTCATGCCTTATTTATTTACTTCAGAATCTGTAAGTGAAGGACACCCGGATAAAGTAGCTGACCAGATATCTGATGCCCTCATTGATAATTTTCTCGCATTTGATGCCCAGTCAAAAGTTGCCTGCGAAACATTGGTAACAACAGGGCAGGTGGTATTGGCCGGCGAGGTGAAATCAAAAGCCTATTTAGATGTACAGGAAATTGCCCGTGGTGTGATCCGAAAAATTGGTTATACCAAGAGTGAATATATGTTTGAGGCCAGCAGTTGTGGTGTGCTGTCTGCCATTCATGAACAATCCGCTGATATTAACCAGGGTGTTGACAGAAAGAAGAAAGAGGAGCAGGGTGCAGGTGACCAGGGGATGATGTTTGGTTATGCCACTAATGAAACAGAACATTACATGCCGTTGGCTTTGGACCTTGCACATAACCTGCTGATTGAACTGGCAGCCATCCGCCGGGAAAAGAATTCCAAAATGCCTTACCTCCGCCCTGATGCCAAAAGCCAGGTAACATTAGAATATGATGACAACAACAGGCCGGTAAGGATTGATGCCATCGTTATCTCCACGCAGCATGATGATTTTGACAGCGAAGCAAAAATGCTCGCCAAGATCAAGAGTGATGTGATCAATATCCTTATACCAAGAGTGAAGAATAAGTATAAAAAGTATGCTAAACTGTTCAATAACGACATCAAATACCATGTAAACCCGACAGGTAAGTTTGTGATCGGTGGCCCGCACGGCGATACAGGACTTACGGGAAGAAAGATCATCGTTGACACTTATGGTGGTAAAGGTGCACATGGTGGCGGCGCTTTCAGCGGAAAAGATCCTTCCAAAGTGGACCGTTCAGCTGCCTATGCCACAAGGCATATTGCCAAAAACCTGGTAGCTGCCGGTTTGTGTGATGAAGTACTGGTACAGGTTTCCTATGCTATTGGTGTGGCACAGCCTACAAGCATCAATGTGAATACCTATGGTACTGCCAAAGTGAATATGAACGACGGGCAGATCGCTAAAATAGTAGAAGGATTATTTGATATGCGTCCTTATTTTATTGAGCAGCGTCTGAAACTGCGTAACCCTATTTACAGCGAAACAGCCGCTTATGGGCATATGGGACGTACACCGCAGGTGGTGGAAAAAACATTTGTTTCGCCTGACGGTAAAAAAGTAACGAAGAAGGTAGAATTGTTTACCTGGGAGAAACTGGATTATGTGAATAAAGTGAAGAAAGCATTCGGATTGAAATAACCCCAATCCCTTAAGGGAATATACAAGACCCTGAAAGATTGAAAAGTCTTTCAGGGTTTTTTATTGTTGTGTTTCTGTGCTTCAATGGCAAACATCTAATTTTGGCCTGTGAAAAATTTCAGACAACAGCACAGGCCCAAAAAGAGTTCGCTGGTAGTTGGCAGAACTAAAGTGATAGCTGCGTTGCAGACTGGCCAGCAGCTTGACAGAATTTATTTAGATACAAGGGCGCAGGGGCAGGACATCAGTGAAATAAAACTACTGGCTTCCCAGCAGGGTGTTCCGGTTAATTATGTTCCGGCAGCTAAACTAAATGGCTTTAACATTACTGATCATGAAGGCTGTGTGGCACAGATTGCCAAAGTGCAGTACCAGAACCTGCAGGATGTTATTTCATTAGTAACGGAAAGCGGCAAAGCGCCATTGTTTCTCCTATTAGATGGAATAACTGATATCCGTAATATTGGTGGCATTGCCCGCACTGCTTACTGCACCGGGGTTGATGCTATCATTATTCCGGATAAAGGAGTAGGGGCTTTGAACGAAGATGCGATACTGACTTCTGCAGGCGCATTAGAAAAAATTGCAGTTTGCAGGGTTAATAGTTTAATGAAAGCGGTAGATGAGTTGCACCTGAACGGTATTAAAGTATATGCCAGCGAAATGACAGCAGAAAAGAATATTGCTGAAGTTGATTTTACGGAGCCTTGTGCCATTGTAATGGGCAGTGAGGAAAAAGGCATTTATCCGGCACTGATGAAGATATGTGATGAAAAAGTCAAAATTCCCATGAAAGGAGATTTTGAAAGCCTGAATGTAAGTGTGGCAACCGGAATGATTTTATATGAAGTAATGCGCCAGCGGTTATCTTAAACAGGTTACTGCTGAAATTAACTGAATATGTTAGGTGAAACGCAAAATGAAAGGCACTTAGTTATCCCTTCAGGGGGAGTAGGGTGCATAAAGCTCATCGAATGTCCCCGTGATGCCATGCAGGGCTGGAAATCTTTTATACCAACAGAAAAGAAGATCACTTATATCAATTCGTTGCTAAGGGTTGGATTCGACACTATTGACTTTGGCAGTTTTGTTTCGCCAAAAGCCATTCCCCAGATGGCGGATACTGCCGAGGTGGTTAAGGGTTTGGAGTTAGGGGTTAGCAGTTCAAAATTACTTGCCATTATTGCTAATTTTCGTGGTGCGGAATCGGCGGTTGTATTTGATGAGATAACTTATCTCGGTTTTCCTTTTTCTGTTTCTGAAACTTTTCAGCAGCGCAATACCAATTCATCCATAGCCGAATCATTGGGCAGGGTGGAGGAGATACAAAACCTTTGTATCAAATCAGGAAAGCAGTTAGTGGTTTATATCTCCATGGGTTTCGGAAATCCTTATGGTGATCTGTATGATGAAGAGATCGTTTTTGAGTGGGTGAACAGGCTGGTGGGTATGGATATAAGTATCATTTCATTGGCAGATACAGTAGGTGTGGCCACTGCCCAACAGGTGTATGATATGACCAGTTACCTGGTTGAGTCGTTGCCCGGTACTGAGATCGGCGTTCACCTGCATTCCACCCCGCATAACTGGAAAGAAAAATTAGAAGCAGCACTGAAAGCAGGTTGCAAACGATTCGACGGCGCTTTGAAAGGTATTGGTGGCTGCCCCATGGCTGATGATGAACTGGTCGGGAATATGAACAGCGAATTGATGATAAATTATTTTGAGAAAAATAAGCTGCTGGGTGGTCTGAATAAGGAAGCATTGCAGGAAAGTCTCAGAATGGCAGCGGAAATATTTGTATAAACGCATTCTGTAAAACCCTTGTTAGCCCTTTAACCAAATAACTTATTACTGTCCGAATGGATTTCATGGTAAATATTGAGCTGAAGAAATTGCCGGTGCCAATAACATACGGTGATAAGATCATGCTGATGGGTTCCTGTTTTACCGAGCATATCGGTAATGCGCTGGCTGACCTGAAGTTTGAAGTACTGCAAAACCCCAATGGTATTTTATTTGGTCCTGATGCTGTTTGCAAAAGCCTTTTATCCTACGTTGCCAGTAAACAATACACGGAGGATGATTTGTTTTACCTGAATGAAGTGTGGAATAGCTGGGACCATCACTCCCGGTTTTCGCATATCAATAAAGACGGGTGCCTGAAGCAGATTAATCTGTCACAACAAAAGGCACATGAATTTTTGAAAGAGGCTGATTGGCTGATTATTACATTAGGTTCTTCATTTGTTTATAAACTAACTGATCTTGCGGCCTCATCACAATCCCCGTCTTTGAAGGGCAGGTTGACTGCTAATTGCCACCGGGCTCCGGTCAACTGGTTCAATAAAGAAATGCTGGAGATTGATGCCATTAAAGAAATGCTGGATGATTGTTTGAAACAACTGAGGTCCTTCAATCCAAAGCTAAAATTCATTTTCACTATCAGTCCTGTACGTCATGTCAGGGATGGTGTGGTGGAAAACAACCGGAGCAAGGCCAGGCTGATTGAAGCAGTTCATCATACTGTTAACCAGGTTGAATCGGCATATTACTTCCCTGCTTATGAACTGGTGATTGATGTACTCCGGGATTACCGTTTTTATGACATTGATATGGTACACCCCAACTACCCGGCAACAGAGTTTGTACTGGAAAAATTTTCTGATACCTGCATTGCCGAAGCATCACAGCAACTGATGAAGGAAGTAAAGCAAATAATCATTGCCCGGAAGCATCGGCCCTTTCAGCCGGAAACAAAAGCACACCAGCAATTTTTATCGGCACATTTCGAAAAGGCAAAATTGTTGAAAGAGAAATATCCTTTTCTTGATCTGAAAGAAGAACTGGTTTATTTCTCCCAGGTATAATTATTGTGTGGCTCGTTACGATAGCATTCTGGCTACAGGCATTTGCCGCCCCGGTCATACTTTTTGTATTGATTGGTTTGGCTGTTGATAATGAAACTGCATTTTATATTCTCGCAGCTATCGGAGTGATAACAGGTATAATCATAGCTGAGTATATACGGCGAAAGATAGGGCTTGCTACTTTCTTTGCCCGCATCTATGGTCCCAATGAAATGGATGAAAAGATTCGCAAGAAGACTAAATGATCACTTTGTAAGTTGTCCGGCTGCTGTAAACCTCACCGGGTCGTAAAACCGTATTCGGAAAACCGGGAATATTTATCGCATTGGGATGTTTATGTGTTTCCAGGCAAAGACCTGAAAAAGCTCCGTAAGTAATACCGTTTTTTCCTTTTACAGTGGGTATCCATTTGCCGGAATAGAAATGTACTATCGGTTCAGAGCTATGTACCTGCAATGATATATCGCCTGTGGCTGATTTTACTTCTGCCATCAGCGTTCCTTTTTTATCAGCCACATAACTTTTATCATACTCCGGCAGTTCATTCAATCTATCGCCAATGCGCCGAAACTCCGAAAAGTCAAACAATGTTTCTTTTACGGAGAGCAGATTGCCGGTTACCACTAAGTTTTCATCCTGCTCCAGCATGGCACCTGCATACAGTTTTAGCTGATGATCCTTTATATCGCCTACGCCATTATTGAGGTTAAAATAACTATGATGTGTCAGGTTAATAGCTGTCGGTGCATCGGTAACGGCATTATATTCATAGCTCAGCTGGTTTTCATTATCCAGCTCAAACCGGATATTGACAGTGAGTTTACCGGGAAAACCTTCTTCGCCATCATTACTCATATAACGAAGCTGCAGGTAAGGGTAGGGGGAACTGCCTGAGGCTACAAACTGCCATACTTTTTTATCAAAGCCGGTGATACCGCCGTGCAACTGGTCATTACCGCGGTTTTTACTCAGGTAAAATCGTTTACCGTCAATTTCGAAACTGGCATCCTTGATGCGATTGGCATAACGCCCCACTGCGGCGCCAAACCAGGGATATCCTTCCAGGTATTCCTTGCCCTGGTAGTCTTTTATGTCATCGAAGCCAAGAACAATATCATTGAAACGGCCATCCTGCATTTTCACTTTAAAGGAAGTAATGATAGCGCCGTAATTGGTAATGAGCACTTCTGTGCCCAGGGAATTGGATAAGGTAAAAAGCCAGATATCTTCTCCTGCCTCATTCGTAAAGCAATGTTGCCGCAACGTTTTAACCATGCTGAAAATTTAGTTGATCCGACAAAAATGATTCCAGTTTTTGCAATAATACAAATTGATTCTGGGCACGGTCAAAATTTTGTTCTGTATAATTCGTACGGTAATAAGTATCGCCATCCAGGTAATCGGTAAGGAAACGAATAGCCTGCATATAAGTCATCAGGATGCCGGAATAATGCAGGTATTTTCTTTCACTGCTGGTCAGTTGCTCACTCATTGTTTCGAGATAGCCATCCACAATACTGTTATAAAACTCCTTACGGACTTCAATCTTTTCGAAACAAATGCTTTTTTCATCTTCCGGGCTTACCATGGAACGTATCATATCCCCCAAATCTGAAAAGAAATAGCCGGGCATTACAGTATCATAATCCACTGGGCAAATCACATCCCCGGTTCTTTCGTGAAAAAGTATATTGCTGATCTTGGCATCATGGTGCATCACCCTTTGGGGAAAATCTGCAGGGGAGGTGCTGACCCTTTCATACAATTTTTTATAACGTTCTCTTTGCGTCAGTTCAGTAATCAATGAGGAAGCCTTTGCTATCCGTTCTCCTGATTTGCTTTGCAAAGTCGTTTCAAACTGCCGGTATCGTAAACTAAGGTTATGAAAGTTGCTGATCACTTCAAATAGCTGGCTTGTATCAATGCCTGAGAATACAGCGGTGAATTGTCCGAATGTTTTAGCCGTTGCCCATGCCTGTGCAGCTGTTTCTGCTACACTACATGTTTTACTTTCCGGAATGAAATGAAAGGCCCGCCAGTAATTACCGGATGCATCGGTAAACAAGCTGGTTTGGTTCTTGCCAAATACAGGTTCAGGCATTTGCAACCTGTTGTTTGCCTGCCTGGCATATTTCCAAAGATGTATGTAGTTCGCCTGCACTTGCTGCGGTTCATGAAAAACATTTTTATTGATGCGCTGCAAAAAAAGATTTTTGTTATGGGCTGCTGCAATTTTCCAGGAGTGATTGATCAGGCCGTTGCTAATGGGTTCAATGATAAAATTGGCCGCTTCATCAATGGCAAATGCTTCCAGTACTTCTTTCGGGATGGGGATATTATTCATAGGCAAATTCGGCAACTATGAAAATAAGCTGAACAGGCCAGTAAAAATGCTTCAATCGTTTGCGGGAAATGGACACTGGTTACTTATTGTTTGTAAGCGGAGATTAATGTATCCTGTCGCCCCTTACTTCCAGTTTTTGAATTATCTCCGCCTCATATTCCAGCCATTCTTTCCAGCGGCGGCGAACCTTTTCTTTGTCAATGTAAGTTTCGGCCAGTTCTATGAACAGCGTATAGTGGCCGGCTTCACTTTCCATAAAACGGCGGTAGAATTTTTGCATGTATTCATCATTCAGACCTTCACTCAGCCGTTTGAACCGTTCACAGCTTCTTGCTTCAATCAATGCCATGGTAAGTAACTGGTCCAGCATCCGGCCCTCTACATCGCCGCCTTTTTGCTGAAAATCAATCAGGGCATTCACATATTCATCTTTCCGTTGCTTGCCCAGTTTTAAGCCTCTTTTCTGCAGTTCGGCCAACACCAGTCGAAAGTGGCCCCATTCTTCAGTAACGATGGGAGAGAGCTCCGTTACCAGCTTTTCACATCGGCTGTAGCGTTGTATCAGGGATATGCAGGAAGTAGCGGCTTTCTGTTCACAATAGGCATGGTCGGTCAGCACTTCTTCCAGCGATTTTTCGGCCAGGTTTACCCAGCGGGGGTCGGTAGGTAGTTGAAGGCCAAGGATATTTTTGGTGTCCTGGGATAATTCCATGCCGCAAAAGTAAGTTATGGCCTGAAAATCAGTCATAACAGGTCTTTTGAAAGACAAAAAAAGAGCAGCCTTCCCTTTGCTGTTAGCCCGATTCGCCTTACCTTTGCCGCCTTAATAAAGAGATGAAAAAATCGGATGAAATTTAAAAATTAAAAAGATGCCATTAGCAAAAGAAAAAAAAGCTGCTGTTTTAAAAACGTATGCCGGTTCTGAAAAAAATACCGGTTCCATCGAAGGTCAAATCGCCCTGCTGACTGAACGTATCAGCCAGATCAGTGGTCACCTGCAACAAAACAAAAAAGACTTCTCCACTCACCGCGGACTGATGCAGTTGGTAGGTAAGCGTAAACGTTTACTGAACTACATGCAGAAGCATAACCTGATGGGTTATCGCCAGCTGATTGAGAAACTGGGTATCAGGAAGTAAGATATCACCCCCAACCCCTAAAGGGGAGTTAGGAGGAGTCGTTTAGTTCGCAGTTTCTTTTATCAATTGAAGAGATAAACAATAAATGATTTATTCCCGACTTCTCCTGATGTTGGGAATAACTGTTTTTAGGCTACTATGTTTCTCATTTGATTTCATACGCTTTGTTCTGTGCCGAATAGCGGACTGAACGATGAAGTGTGCGACGCAACAGGTGATGATAGTAGCCCTGCAGATGACTAAATAAAATTCTAAATGGTTTAAAGGGGCTTGCCAACCTTAAACTTTAAACCTCAAACTCAAAACGTTTTTATGTTACAACAACCTATTCGTAAAACATTTGACATAGGCGATGGCCGCATGGTCACCATTGAAACAGGCCGACTGGCCCGCCAGGCCGATGGAGCAGTTACTGTTTCCATGGGCAATTGTATGATACTGGCAACCGTCGTTGCCAATAAAGAACCCAAAGAAGGACAAAGCTTCTTTCCCTTATCAGTAGACTACCAGGAAAAATTTGCCGCTGCCGGCCGCATTCCCGGTTCTTTTTTTAAAAGGGAAGCCAAGCTAAATGATTATGAAGTGCTGACCAGCCGTCTTATTGACAGGGCGCTGCGTCCGCTGTTCCCCGAAGATTATTTCTGCGAAGTGCAGGTACTTTTATCGCTTATTTCCAGCGATCCTGAAATTATGCCGGATGCAATGGCTTGTTTAGCCGCTTCTGCAGCGCTGGCTGTTTCTGATATTCCTATCAAAGAAGTTATTTCTGAAGTAAGGGTATCAAGAGTGGATGGCCAGTTCATCGTAAACCCCACCCGCAGCCAGATGGAGAAATCAGATCTTGATTTCATCATTGCTGCCACTGAAAAGAACCTGATGATGGTGGAAGGCGAAGCTAAAGAGTGCAGCGAAGCTGATCTTTGCAAGGCCCTCGAAATAGCACATGATGCTATCCGCCTGCAGATAAAAGCACAGGAAGAACTGAGAGATATGGCCGGTGTTACCGGTAAAAGAGATTATACCAAACCTGCCACAGATGAAACGCTGAAAGAAAAAGTGTACGGTTTTGCCCGCCAGAAAGTATACGAAGTGGCAAAAGGCAAATTCAGCAAGCATGAAAGAAGCGACCGCTTTGATGCCATCAAAGAAGAGCTGATGGAATACCTGAAAAAAGAATACAATGTGGCAGAGGGAGAGAGCCTGCCCGACCTGACTAAAAAATTAGCCTCTACCTACTACGGCGACCTGCAGTACGATGTGGTAAGGGATATGATCCTCGATGAAAGGGTTCGCCTCGATGGCCGTGACCTGGAAACGGTTCGTCCGTTGGATATGGAAGTGGATGTACTGCCTTCACCGCATGGTGCTTCTTTGTTCACAAGAGGTGAAACACAGTCACTTACCACCGTTACCTTAGGAACTCCCTTAGATGAATTGCTGGTGGAAAGCGCTGCCAAGTCCATTGATTCCAAATTCTATCTGCACTATAATTTCCCGCCATTCTCTACCGGTGAAGTGAAGATGATGCGTGGCCAGAGCCGCCGTGAGGTGGGACATGGCAACCTGGCGCAGCGTTCGCTGAAGCAAATGATGCCCACCGGCGATTTCCCTTACACAGTAAGGGTGGTTAGTGATATACTGGAATCGAACGGTTCCTCTTCGATGGCTACTGTCTGTGCCGGTTCGCTGGCGTTGATGGATGCCGGTATTCCCTTCCCCAAGCATGTAAGCGGTGTGGCCATGGGCCTGATCACTAAAGGAGATAAATACGCCATCCTTACCGACATTCTCGGCGATGAGGACCACCTCGGAGATATGGACTTTAAAGTAACCGGTACCCGGGATGGTATCTGCGGTGTGCAGATGGACATCAAGGTTGATGGCCTGAAGATGGAAGTGATGCAACAGGCATTGGAGCAGGCCCGCCGTGCCCGTTTACACATATTGGATGCCATGTACAATTGCATACCGGCCGCAAGGGAAGATGTGAAACCTCATGCACCAAGAATGATCAAGCTGTTTATCGATAAAGAATTCATCGGCGCTGTGATCGGGCCCGGTGGTAAGGTGATACAGGAAATTCAGCGGGAGACCGGTACTACCATCAACCTGGAAGAAGTAAATGGTCGTGGTGAGATCAGCATTTTCAGCACCAATAAAGAAGGCGTGGAAAAAGCCACCTCATGGATCAAGGGTATTGTAGCTGTACCGCAAATCGGCGATACGTATGAAGCCACTGTAAAATCCATCATGCCTTTCGGTGCCTTCGTAGAGTTTCTCCCCGGCAAGCAGGGACTGGTGCATATCAGCGAAATAAGCTGGAAGCGACTGGAAACACTGGAGGGCATCGTAAAAGAAGGCGATGTTATGAAAGTGAAACTGATCGGCACCGATCCAAAATCAGGCAAGTTCAAACTGTCAAGAAAAGTATTGATACCAAAGCCGGAGCAAAAACCAAGAGAGGAGCAAAGGCCTCCGCAACAGGAGGGATAAGAAAAATTGAATTTAACTTCGTACCTCGTTACAGTAAAAAATGTAACGAGGTTTTTATTTCATGCCCCACCACATTCAAATCACCTTTCACGAACTGCAGCCCGAGCAGCAGGATGTACTTATTGCCCACCTGGCCGAAGCAGGCTATGATGGATTTGAGCAAACTAATACGCAGCTCAAAGCATTTATTCCCGACAGCCATTATGATAAGGCCCTGCTGCATGAGCTGGCTTTTAAATACCAGGTACAGTACACGGAAGAACACATCGCCGCCCAAAACTGGAATGCATTGTGGGAATCCAATTTTCAGCCTGTGGTGGTGGATGATTTTACCGGCATCAGGGCAGATTTTCATGAGCCATTACAAAATGTGCAGCATGAGATCATCATCACTCCCAAGATGAGTTTCGGCACCGGTCACCATGCCACTACGTATATGATGATACAGCAGATGCGGGAGATTGATTTCAGTGGTAAAACCGTATTTGATTTTGGTACCGGCACCGGGGTGCTGGCCATTCTTGCGGAAAAACTCGGCGCAGCCTATGTACTGGCCATTGATAACGATGAGTGGAGCATCAGCAATGCCACTGAGAACTGTCAGCGGAATGATGGTCGCCATATACAACTGCAGCAGGCAGATACAGCAGCCACCGGCGAGAGCTATGATATCATTTTGGCCAACATCAATAAAAATGTGATCCTGGATAACCTCGTATCCCTTACCAGCCAGTTAAAAAAAGGAGGGGTGCTGCTGCTCAGCGGCCTGCTCGCCGAAGATGAGGCAGACATCCTCACTGCTTTGGCCCCTTATCCGCTAACCATGGGGAAAAAGCTGGAAAAGAATAACTGGATATGCTTAAGATTCAATGGTTAAGCAAAAATGAACCGTGGGTTAATTTAATATTACCAGTTGCTGTTTTTACCTATTTTTGTCCTCCGGTTAAGTAAAAATGATTGGTTAGGAGACGATTTCAATGAACGAACTTTTATTGATCATCCTTGCATACCTGATTGGCAGCGTTCCCACCTCGGTTTGGGTAAGCAAATTCTTTTTTGACATAGACATCCGTGACTATGGCAGCGGCAATGCTGGCGCCACCAATACTTACAGGGTATTGGGTCCCAAGTGGGGCACCATCGTAATGGTCACCGATATGCTGAAAGGTATCATTGCCGTAAAACTTGCCTTACTGTTACCTGAATATGCCGATAGTGAAGTGAACCTGCAGAACCTGCAGACAGGCTTGGGTCTTGCCGCAGTGATCGGTCATATCTTCCCGATCTGGGCTGATTTTCGTGGCGGTAAAGGTGTCGCCACTTTGTTTGGTTTGGTACTGGGGATCTCACCATGGACGGCGCTGAGTTGTGTTGGTATTTTTATGCTGGTATTATATCTCACCCGTTTCGTTTCATTAAGCTCCATATTAGCCAGCATTGCATTTCCCATTTTCATACTTGTCATATTTAATGTAGATAATCCTGCCTACCGTGTATTTGCCATTGCCGTGGCCTTAATGGTATTACTGACACACCAAAAAAATATCGGCCGTCTGTTGCGTGGCAGCGAAAGCAAAGTGCCTATTCTGAAAAACCGTGACAGAAGGCGCCAGCGTCGCCGTGATGCTGCCGGGCATCAGGATCATTGAGGCAAAAAAATCTTACCTTGACATTGAAATAAAATGATAACGGCCAACCATGGTACGATCATTGTCCGTCATTTACAAAACACACCTGTTATGATACGAATCATTTCCTCCTTATTCCTTTTATCTGCTTTTTTTGTTTCTTGTTCCAAGAATCCATTAAGTGGTAAAAACCAACTGACCTTATTGCCTGAATCAGAACTACAGACGATGGCCACCGGAGAGTACCAGAAATTTTTATCTACCAATAAAGTGGTGGCTGTCTCCAATAACCGGGATGCAGAAATGGTAAAGCGGGTAGGAGAAAGGATTGTGAGAGCGGTGGAAACCTATTATGCTGACAAGGGTATGAGTGATAAACTGAATGGTTTTAAATGGGAAACTAATTTAGTAGAAGATAAAGCAGTAAATGCATGGTGTATGCCCGGAGGTAAAATTGTGGTGTACACCGGTATCCTTCCCATTACTCAAAATGAAGCGGCATTAGCGGCAGTGATGGGGCATGAGGTATCTCATGCATTACTCCAGCATGGTAATCAGCGTATGAGCCAGGGTTTATTACAGCAATTAGGTGGTGTGGCCCTGCAGGTAGCATTGGCGAACAAGCCTGCGGAGACACAGAACCTTTTCTTAGGTGCATATGGGATAGGTACTACAGTAGGTGTTATGCTTCCTTTCTCCCGGAAACATGAACTGGAAGCCGACCGTTATGGACTGATATGGACGGCTATGGCCGGCTATAATCCGCAGGAAGCCATCGGTTTATGGGAAAGAATGGAAAAGGCCTCCAACGGACAAACACCGCCTGAGTTCCTGAGCACACACCCTTCAGAGGGTCGCCGTATTGAACAATTAAAACAATATATGCCAGAAGCTTTGCAGTATTATAAGCCTGTAAATGGCGGAAAATAAACACTTAACGCTGATCAAAATCCCGCCGGTAACAACCCGGGCGGGTTTTTTGTTTACATAAATACCTTTCAAACAGGGGATTTTTGTTACCTTTGCACTCCCTACTGCTTGAGAACGCTGTAAAATGGCCTCACAAGGAGGTTGTTGACAGGAACCCTTAAAATTAGTTACCAGGTATGTCACAAACGCTGTTTGAAAAATTACAACTGGCAGACGAAAAGAATCTTTTAATCCAGGGATTGCCTTCATCGATCGAAAAACAGTTCAGCAAATTATCTTTCTGCAAAAACATGACTCCGTTGCTTAAGAGCCGGAAGATCGACTTTGCGTTAGTATTCGCCGTTAGCGAGAACCAGCTGAATGGAATTCTGAACGATGTAATGCCCTCACTGAAGGAAGGTTCAAAGTTCTGGGTAGCTTATCCAAAATCCACTTCCAAGATCGTTACTGACCTTAACAGGGAAAGAAGCTGGAACCGGCTCACCACTGTAGGTTATGAAAGTATCGAAAGAGTGGAACTGGACCATGTATGGAGCGCCATGCGTTTCGTAAAAGGCCAGGATAACCCAAGGAATGCCGAAGTAGCACATTCCCGTAAACGGGAGGCTGCTGCCATGGCTGAATAAGCCTTTATTCGTATTCAAAATTTGTTAGGTTTGTTGTTCCCCCGGAACAACAAACTTTTTTTATGCCCTACCTGAATGTGGAGATCAAGGCCCGGTGCCACGAGCCATCTTTTGTCCGTCATTATCTGCAATCCAATAATGCCGAATTCAAAGGTATTGATGAACAAACGGACACTTACTTCAATGTAGCCCATGGCCGCCTGAAACTGCGGGAAGGAAATATAGAGAACAATCTTATTTACTACGAACGCAGTAACCAGGCCGGCCCGAAGGATTCGCATTTTCAATTAGTGAAGATCAATGATGCAGCAGGCTTGAAAGAAGCACTGACTAAAGCCAATGGTATAAAGGTGGTGGTGAAAAAGAAACGGGAGATCTATTATATCGGCAATGTGAAGTTTCATATTGATGAAGTGTCTGGGTTGGGTTCTTTTGTAGAGATAGAAGCAGGTAATATACTGGCCGATCTGACTAAGGAACAACTAAAAGAGCAATGTGATTATTATGTAACAGCATTTAATATCAGGCCTGAAGATCTTATTGAAGTGTCCTATAGTGATATGCTGCTGGAAAAACCGGGAATTTAATTGTAAATTAGGGTATGAATACCGAAGTAAGAGAACCGGCTGTAGCCTATGGAAAAAAAAGGTTTACCATTGAGGAATACCTGGCATTTGAAGAAATTACCACAGAAAAACATGAATATTATAAGGAAGAAATCTTTGCAATGTCAGGCGCTAAGATTCCTCATAATATTATTTCCGGAAATTTGTATTTCAGACTCAGGGAAAAGTTGAATGGAAAAAGCTGCCGGCCATTTAACAGTGACCAGCGGATCCACATCCCTTTAAACACCCTTTTTACTTATCCTGATATTTCAATTATTTGCGGAGAGCCCGAAACACTTAATAACGATAACCTGAACCTGCTGAACCCAACCGTTATTATAGAAGTACTATCTCCTTCCACAAAAGATTATGACAGGGGTGAAAAATTCAAGCTTTACAGGGATATTCAATCGCTCAGAGAATACATACTTGTTGATTCACAAAGTATCCATATTGAAGTTTTCAGGATCAATGATACAAACCACTGGGAACTGGAAGAGTATAAGACTTCAGATGCTGGTCTCCTCATTAAGACGATTAATGTGTTGCTTACTGTTGCGGATCTGTATGAAGGTGTGAGTTTTGAAACTACCTGAGAATCACCGTTCCCAATTTTTTCGTCAACTCCATTTCCATTTTCTTCAGGTGTTCATGTGTCTGGTGCAATACAGCAAATTCATCCTGTGTATGTTCTTTTTCAAGATCCAGCTGGTTTTCCAGCAACATCCGTTTGATCTTACGCAGCTTTAGGTAGTTGATAGCTGATTCCACTTCTTCATTGGTACGGTCTTCATCCATTTTCAAATAACCCATCAGTTCTTCTTTATTACCGGGTGATACAGTACGGATAAAGTCTTCGTATGATTGTTCAAAAAGATTTTGCTGAAAACCGGTGGACTGGCTGAATTCCTGCCGCCAGTGGTCGCTTTCTTCATAAGGGAAATTGAGCAGGGAAACAGCAAGGGTGCTCAGTTTTGTATCCGGGTGATAGATGAAGAAGTTTCTGTTAACCGTTTCTGGGTTTGTTTGCAGCGCTTCTTTGAAGGCGGCCAGCAAGCGGATGATATCTGCATTGTCAATGAGGCTCTCGTCCACCATTTCTTCAAATAGATAGTCGGCTACCAGCTTTTGATCATCCCATTTCCGGATACCATATTCAAGTAATATACGGGCCACTTCTCTTTCCTGTAATTCATCTTTAAATAACAGATTGAAAGTGGCGTCATCATAATCTGTGGCTTCAGCCTGCTGGATATTTTCTTCATGGGTCTTTGCTTCCTCGAAAGGAAGTTTTTTTTCCAGCGTTGATATCTTATCCCGAATGAATTTATTCACCAGGGCATGCAGGCCGCTTTCTTCGATCTTCAGTATCTCCGCACATTGCTTGATGTAGTCCTGCTGTTTGGTAAAGTCTTCTACCTTGTTTATCCGGGAAATGGTTTCCGCAATACGGTTCACCACTTCTGATTTTTTTATCGAATCATTGCCTGCATCTTTTAATGCTACCTCCAGCTGAAACAGGATAACATCCTTTTTATTTTTTTGAACAAACTGTGTGAAAGCGGCAGCGCCAAGTTTATTTACATAGCTATCCGGGTCATCATTATCCGGTATCAGCACCAGCTTTACATTCAGGCCTTCTTCGAGGGCAAGGTCAAGGCCCCGCATAGCTGCTTTTACACCGGCCGCATCCCCATCATAGATGATGGTAAGATTGTTGGTATATTTTTTTATCAGCCTGAGTTGGTCGGGAGTGAGTGAAGTACCGCCACTGGCCACTACATTTTCTATACCGGCCTGGTGCAGGGAGATGACATCGGTGTAGCCTTCCACCAGCAGGCATTCATCCGCTTTGTCAATTGCCTGGCGGGCAAAATAAGAGCCATAGAGAATTTTGCTCTTAATATAGATTTCATTCTCCGGTGTATTAATATACTTGGGGGCTTTGTCATTGCTCTTCAGTATCCTGGCACCAAAGCCCAACACTTTGCCACTGTGGTTGTGTACAGGGAAAATGACACGGCCCCGATAGTTGTCGGTAAGCTGTTCATTGCGTAAAGCGACAAGGCCTGTTTTCAGCAAAAGGTCGGTGTTATATTGTTTGGCTATGGCTTCTTTGGTAAAAGCATCTCTTTGTTCAGGTGAATAACCTAACTGGAATTTTTTGATAATATCTTCCCTGTAGCCTCTTTCTTTAAAATAAGCAAGCCCGATATCCCTGCCTTCTTCTGTTTCAAACAGTTGTTGTGTAAAAAATTGCTGGGCAAACTGGTTGATGATATATAAACTGTCTGCTGCCAGTTGTGTCTGCCGTTGTTCGTCTGTCTTAAAGGTTTCTTCAATCTCGATACCATAGCGGTTGGCCAGCCATTTCAATGCTTCCACATAGCTGTACTTTTCATGCTCCATAACGAAGCTGATAGCATTGCCGCTGCGACCACAGCCAAAACATTTGTATAACTCTTTGGATGGCGAAATGGTGAAGGAGGGTGTCTTTTCGTTATGAAAAGGGCAAAGACCCAGGTAGTTCGAACCTCTTCGTTTCAGTTTGACGAAGTTGCCTACTACATCAATGATGTCGAGGCGGCCAAGAATCTGTTGTATGGTGTTTTGGGAGATCACAGTTCACACTATCCGGACTGCGAATATATAAGTTTTAGGGTGCTAAAAGGGTTTAAAATCACCTTGATGGGTGAGGGTGGTATTAATTCCCGCCAATATTTTTAAATTACGATATAAACACTACTGCCCCGACTGCATGAAGCTTAAATTCTTATTGATAATTGCCTATTTACTTAACTGTATTGTCTCCGGTTACGGGCAGGACCTGGCAGCCATTTTGAACAGTGGTAAAACCGCTGCTGAAAAAGCGGAACTGATAACTGCACAGGCCCGAAAGTTTTTCCAAACCATGAAATGGAATGAGGCGGCTCAATGGCAGGAGGAAGGGATAAAGCTGGCAGTTACCACCGGTATTGATACTCTTGCCGGTAAACTCTACCTTGACAGGGGTAACCTGGCCATTATGCAGGGAAAACCCAAACTGGCACTGGAGTTCCTGACAAATGGTAATAAACATTTGGTGAGAACAACTGCCTGGTATCACTTGGGAAGCTGTCTTTTACTCATGGCAAAAAGTTTTAACCGGTTGGAAATTTCCGATTCGGCGCTTTGGTATTTTAGAAAGGCAGAGGAAACGTATAACAAATTGAGCTCATACTATAATTGGGCTACCTATATAGAAATGGGAACTTTTTTTGGTTCGGCAGATAACCATGAGGAGGCCCGAAAGTATTTTGAAAAAGCCTATCAGTTAACGAAGCAGGGACCTAACCGCATCAATCATGGGCTGACGATGTATAACCTGGCCAGCTTTTATTCTAAAAGAAACATGACTGCTGAATTTGCGAGGTTGTATAATGAACAGCAGGAATATTATAACAATAGCAAAAAAGACTTTTCTAAAGATCCGGTGCACAACTTCCTGAAAATGGATTGGGGTGATAAAACGCTGGAACAAAAAGTCGAATTCCTCTTATCAGTCAAAAAGACTTTACTGGCGCAGGGTCTTATCATGAATAGCAGCACTATTAATGAGGAAGTAGCCTTATTGTATGAAAATGAAAAACGGTATGAGGATGCCTTGAAGTATATACAGGAAAGTATTGAGTTGTCCAAAAGAGACAGCAGTTTTGCCAACCAGTATATCTATAGCAAAGTTGCTTACCGTTTGTTGAAAAATGCCGGTAAGCAGGAGGAGGCCATCGCTATGGCCGATAAGATGATTGCATTAAAAGATAGTGTAACAAGGATGCAGAACCTCCAGCTGGCAATGGAGTTGGATGCCAGGTACCTTTCTGAGAAAAAGGAAAAGGAAATAGAATTGCTTAATGCTAATAATGAAATTGCCCGTAAAGAAATTGCCCTACTGAATTCCCAGAAAAAACTTACTGATGTAGAACTTTTACACCAGTTTGAATTGCAAAAAGCCCTGGCCAGGGAAAATGAACTGATGGATTCTGTAGTGGCGCAGGAAAAAAGAAATAATGAACTCCTGTCAAGAGAAAATGAACTGAAGAGATCTGAACTTCAGAAGGAAACTGCTTTAAAAGCTTCACTCGACAGGGAGAATAATCTCAAGACTGTTCAGCTTGAAAAGGAGAAGAATACCAGGACCGGTCTTATTGTGGCAGCAGGACTTTTATTGCTTGCAGGTGGAATAATACTTTTCCAATACCGCAAACAGCGACTAAAAAATAAAGTCATACAAAAACAATCCGATGATATGCAGGTGCTGATGAAAGAAATACATCACCGGGTAAAAAATAACCTGCAGGTGATCAGCAGCCTGCTGGATTTGCAAAGCATGACCATTGCTGACAACCAGGCAAGTGAAGCCGTGAAAGAGGGTAAAAACCGGGTGCAGAGCATGGCATTGATTCATCAAAACCTGTATAGCGAAGGAAATATTAAGGGCATACGGACAAAAGAGTATATAAGTAACCTGCTGCAAAGCCTTTGTGACTCTTACAATATAACTAACGATAAAGTAAAAGTGAGGACGGATATTGACGATCTGAACTTAGATGTCGATACAATGATTCCGCTTGGACTTGTATTGAATGAACTGGTAAGCAATTCACTGAAATATGCATTCAAGAACGGAGTAGGGGGTGAACTGAATGTCGTCCTGAAAAAGCAGCCCGAGCACCTGCTGTTACGGGTGAGTGATAACGGTTCTGGCTATCCGGTTGGAGTTAGTGTTAAGGACGGAAAATCCTTTGGCATGAAGATGATCAGGGCTTTTGCACAAAAACTGAAAGCCAATCTGAACATTTATAACAACAATGGCGCTGTAACAGAAATGCTGATCACTAAATATAATGTGGCATGAGCAAGCTTCGCATCCTGATTGTGGAAGATGAGCCGGTGATTGCGGAGAATATTTCTATGTACCTTGATAATGCGGATTTTGAAGTAAGTGGTATTGCCTACGACAGCATTGAAGCTAAGGAACAATTACTGACCAATACTCCGGATGCGGCCATACTGGATGTAAACCTTGAAAGTGAGCAGGATGGTATTGATATAGCCGGATACATTAATGAAAAATTTCAGTTGCCTTTCCTTTTTCTCACTTCATATTCTGACAAGGAAACGCTGGAAAGGGCCAAGAAAGTAAAACCAAGCGGATATATCGTAAAGCCATTCAATGAAAAAACATTACTGGCTTCGCTGGAAATAGCTATCTCAAATTTTACATCTGAGAAAAATCATTCTTTACCTCCTCTTAGCCTGGACAAGATCAACGGTTACTTGCTGTCACCTATAAGTGACAGAGAGTTTGAACTGGTACAGATGCTCTATGAAGGAATAACCAATACCCAGATTGCTGAAAAGCTATTTATTTCCGTGAATACGGTTAAGACCCATCTAAAAAGCATCTATTTAAAACTCGATGCAGGAACCCGGATAGAAGTGATCCGGCGTTTGCGCCAGCTTATGCTGAAATAAAATCACCCAAAGGGGTGAAGGCTGGGGATATCAGGTATCTAATTTTATACAGGCATTACAGCAAAAGTTCTGAAGGATTTTTTTTACTCTATAATCTGAAGCCTTAACCATTAAAACCCTTTGTATGAAAAGAGCACTATTTGTTCTCTGGCTTTTGGTATCGGCAGGATATTCAATAGGCCAGGTTGCTACTGTTAATTTTTCCGGCAGCACTAAAATAACACCTGGTACCAGTAACCGCATTACCGTTTCAGTTAAAAACACACAGAAACTCGATATTGTAAAGACAAGAACTCCCTGGTTGGTCACTATGATTTACAAGGGGTCAACACAAGCAGGCCAGGCTTTCAATAAAACAGTGGACCTGGGGCCATCATTGGGATCCGGCCAGACTAAAAATTATGTCTTCACTGTAGAGGGGCCTACTTTACCGGGAGAATATGATGTGGATATTGTTTTGAAAAGAGGAAGTGATGTAGAAAGTAATATTGAAAAAGTAACATTCATTGTTGCTGCCAGTTATGAAGTATCAATTATACCTAAGATAACCAGTTATAACATTGACAGAGGCAGGACACAATATATCAGTTTAAAATTTGAACTCAAAAATACAGGTAATACCGCCTGGCCTGATGGGAATTATAGTCTTGACTTTTCAGCTATGTCATCCCCAAGTGGTGCGAGTTCAACCGATCAAAAGGTTTTTAATAATGATCCTAAAGAACTTGAGTATTGGGACTTTGAACCTGGTGCAAGCGATGAATTTGTAATACCAAAATTTATCCCGCCGTATTCTTCCGGTACGTATACTTTCAGGGTTACGTTGTTACTGAATGGTAAAATCTTTGATGCAGACGGTAATCCAAAAACGATCTCAATAAACTTTAATGTCAGATAACCTAAAACCATTAATATGAAAAAAGTAATTGTTCCGATTTTTGTAGTGCTATTGGTGTCATCTTCAGCAAAAGCACAATGGCCATCCAATGTAACCTCTGTAGAAAGCAAGGCTAACGATTCGGTTGTCGTTTCCGGTGATCTTGCCGCCGGTGCACTGATGGAAGACCTTAGCTGGGCAGCGAACAGTTCGAATGCCTGTTTTCCAGCCACGCAAAACCTGAAATTCAGGGGTAATCATGTGTTGTATGCCACCAGTATACCACCAAGGTCTATCCTCACTATTTCTGTTACACCGACAGATGCTAATGGCGACCTGAGTATATATGGATATATGATGGGAAACACAGAATACCGGGTGGTGCCCAATCTTCCAAGCTGTATTACCTGCGAAGCTGATCATAAGTGGGATGGTAAATGGAAAGGAAAAGTGCAGACCAGTGAAAGAAAAATTGAGTTTCAAAATCCTACGCAGAATACATACAACATAGTAATAGGAGTGTCTGCACCAAAAGATGTAATAACAGGAAAGTTTAACCTGAAGCTGAAATTGAAATCTTAATAACTTTAAAAGCATTTCTGTCGTGAAATATATATTCTTCTTTAGCAGTTTTTTCCTGGCTATCAATTCATTTTCGCAAGGCAATACAGTAAGCCGGAATAAAAGCAGCCGGACTGCGACAACTTCCAATACGGCAAAAACAACGAAAAAGGCATCTGGTAATGAAGTGGCGATGGAAGAATTGCATTTAAATAATAAACCGGCTTCCACAAAGGAACAGCGGGGGGCTCCGGCGCCTCAAAAAACAAAATTGGATGATTTGAAAAACCCTTTTGACAGTACTAAAAAAATAAAAACAAATCAACCAGCTACAGTACAAAATAATTCACATGACCGTTATGCTAATATTGAAACTAATTATAAGCAGGATAACAAACAGGTGCAGAAACAGCCAACTGCCCAGCATGCAGACAAAACCAAACTCGATGACCTGAAGAATCCTTTTGACAGTACCAAAAAGGTAAAACCGGCTGTAAATTCCGCCCAGTTGCCGCCGGGCCGTAAGGGCAGGGTAACCCGGCAATGAAGGGGTGCGGCTACGACATCAAAAAATCAATAGTTTACAAATTACTAATTATGCACAGGCTGTTGCCTGTGCATTTCTTTTCCTAAAATATCCTCCACAAATATTTGAATTTTTGGAAAATCGCATTACCTTACTCCTGAGCATTTAACCCACCAGGCAATCCGAAACCCCACGAATCCGTAAGTATTCATTACTTCACTTTAAAACATTTTTGCCATGGTCCAGGTAGACATCTCACAGCTCTCTTCAGAATGCAATGTTTGGAGAGAAAAACTCCGCATGTACAGGGAAGAATTGAACAACGACGAAACACAACTGCGCCAGATTGCAGGACAGGAGCTTACTAAAGAGCAATTACAGGATGTAGAACATCTGCACAACCAGTTTCACATTCAACTGATCAATATTCATGACCTGAAGCAGGCTATCAAAGCCCATGACCGCCGGATGAACTTTGAAAAAGTGGCATTCAACGGGCATGTAAATGAAGACAGTTTTACCCGTCATGAAAACCTTTTTACAGAATACCAGGCTTTGGAACAAACGTTACAGGACCTGCGACAAGAATTTGCCGGGTTCCTCGAGAGATCGAAATAGCAATACCTGAACAACCATTGATTGATTTTAATCAGCTTATAACCTAACAGGGTTCATGAGTTGATATTTTATTCTGGTGAAGATTTGTACCTGTTCTTTCATTTTCTCACACTTAAAATTTCTTGCCATGCCTGAATTTGATACCTCACATGTAAAAAATATTGTCTTGCTGGGCCATGCCGGTTCCGGTAAGACCACCTTAGCGGAATGTATGTTGTATGAGGCCGGCATAATTACCCGCCGCGGCAGCATAGCCGAACGAAACACTACCGGAGATTACCACGAACTGGAACAGGAACGTGGTAATTCTATTTTTAGCAAGCTCCTGCACACAAAATGGAGAGGCTATAAGATTAATATTATTGACACTCCCGGTTATGATGACTTTGTTGGTGAAGTGATCTCAGCTTTAAGGGTTGCAGACACAGGAGTAATGTTGCTGAATGCTGTGATGGGAGTGGAAGTAGGTACGGATATTATATGGGATTACACAGAGCAGTTTAAAACCCCGATGATTTTTGCCGTAAACAAGCTGGATGATGACAATGCAGATTTTGATAAAACGGTAAGGGAAGCCAAATCTCATTTTGGTAATAAGGTGGTGATGGTGCAATATCCCCGCCAGGTCGGTGCCGGTTTCCATGAAGTGATTGATGTGCTGAATATGGTAATGTACAAGTTTAAGGAAGGTGGCGGTAAGCCGGATAAATTGCCTATTCCGGATGATGAAAAATCAAGAGCAGATGAACTGCATAAGGAACTGATAGAAGCTATTGCCAGCAACGATGAAGGCCTGATGGAAAAATATTTTGATAAAGGGGAACTGGATGAGGATGAAATGAAAGTGGGCTTGAAAAAAGCTATGATCAATCATGATCTGTTCCCGGTTTTCTGTATTTCAGCTGAACGTAATATGGGCAGCGGCCGCCTGATGGGTTATATCGATAATGTATGCCCCAGCGCCAACGAAATGCCACCCCAAAAAACAAAAAAGGGAGAAAACCTGCCCTGCGATGCGAACGGTCCGGCCTGTATTTTTATTTATAAGACTATCTCGGAACCGCATGTTGGGGAACTTTCTTTCTTTAAAGTTTACTCCGGAACGATCAAAGTAGGCATGGAACTGGAAAATGAAACAACCGGGGTTACTGAAAAGATCAACCAGCTCTACATGGTGGAGGGTAATAAAAGAACTTCTACGAATGAATTAGTAGCGGGTGATATTGGTGCTACGCTTAAGCTCAAGAATACCCATGTAAATAATACCCTTCATGCAAAGGGTAAGAATTACGAACTGCCTTCCATCGAATTTCCTCCTTATAATATGACCGTGGCGATTGAAACGCTGAAAAAAGGGGAGGAGGAAAAGCTATCACAGGCCTTACACCAGTTGAAAGAAGAAGATCCGACTTTGCTGGTGGAAGTTTCTTCTGAGTTAAAGCAGACTTTGATTCATTGCCAGGGTGATATGCACCTTGCTGTTGCCAAATGGAAGATCGAACACAACTTTAAACTGGAAGTGAAGTTTGTGAAGCCAAGAATAGCTTACCGGGAAACCATCCGCAAAGCTGCTGATGCTAACTATCGTCATAAAAAGCAGAGTGGCGGGGCCGGTCAGTTTGGTGAAGTGTTTATGCGTATAGAACCCTGGTATGAGGGAATGCCCGAACCAACAGATCTAAACGTAAGAGGCCGGGACAGTTACGACCTTGACTGGGGTGGAAAATTAGTTTTCTATAATTGCATTGTTGGTGGCGCCATTGATGCAAGGTTTTTACCTTCTATCCTGAAAGGGGTAATGGAAAAAATGCAGAATGGTCCCCTGACAGGTTCTTATGCAAGGGATATTCGTGTTTGTGTATATGATGGCAAAATGCACCCGGTTGACAGCAATGATATTTCCTTTAAAATAGCCGGATTACAGGCATTCCGCCAGGCATTCCAGCAGGCTGATCCGCAGATACTGGAGCCTATTTATCATGTGGAGGTGCTTTGCCCTGATGATCTTACCGGTGCGGTAATGGGTGACCTGCAAAGCCGCCGTGCCATTGTGGAAGGAATCGACAGTGAAGGTCATTTCCAGAAAGTAATAGCCCGGGTGCCGCTGGCAGAAATGGAAGGTTATTCTTCTTCACTCCGTTCTATTACACAGGGAAGGGCTAAGTTCAAAATGCGTTTTGAAGCGTACGAACCGGTGCCATTTGATCTGCAACGAAGACTGATAGATGAATACAGTAAAACGGCAAAAGAGGAATTTGCCTGATAAATGTTTGCTTACTGACTGCTAATATCAACCGCCCCGGATTTTGAACCGGGGCGGTTTTTTATCAATCCCTGTAAACAGCGATGGATGATGTTTTGTCATTCCACCCTGAAAAAGAGAAGCCTGTTTTTGATTGAGTGATGGTATAGCTTTTACCCCTGAAATTCTCAAATTCATATAACACCACTCTGAAACCGGCTGGCACTGAGAGGGAACTCAAAGCATTATCAGGAAAACCTGCTTGTGACATAGTACTGTATGTACCCGGGTAAAGTGTGGCAGACTGCCCCCTGTAATTATCATCTGTATAAATAACAACGGCACCACCGGTATTTGGTGGATAATTATTATTTCCGCCATAGCCTGTCTCCTCAATTACAAAAGAACCAATGCGGTTATTCAATGTACTGTTCAGGCAATAATTATTTTCAGAGATGGTATAAGATGAGCCAGATAATGATTCATTCGTAAATACTTTTACCCGCATGCCGGAAGGAACTTCAACCGATGAGATGTCATAACGAAACATTCCAAGCTTATCACCCTGGTAATATCCCGGCTGCAGCCGCATATTATTGCCGCCATAGTTGCAATCTTCATAAAAGGTTACAAATCTGCCTGAATTACCACTGCCACCACCGGTACCACCACCGCTGTAAGGCTTGTATTCAATCACCAATGAACTGATCTTGTCATTATAGGAACTGCCAAGACAGGTTTGACTGGCATCGAAAGTGTTGTAATAACCAGTAGCGTTATCATTATTAATATAGACTCTTACCCGCAGGTTTCCGTAAACAGAAAAAGACGAGATATTGTTTTTCAGATTTCCGAGATCATTACCTGTATAAGTTCCGGGGCGTAGCGTACGGGAAAAGCCTCTTGAATAACAGTCGCTATAAAAAGTAATATAGTCATTATTATTTCCACCTGGCTGATAATAGGAACTCTCTACTACTATCGAAGAAGCCTGGTCGTTCCAGTTAGCATCCAGGCAGGCAATATTTGCTGAATATGTTTGTGACCTGCCCTGGAAATTATCATGTTCATAGATAGTGACTTTCATACCGGCAGGTATTTGCATGGAGGAAAGTTTGTCATTGTCAATCTTCATCTGGTACTCCCGGTAGGTGCCCGGTTCCAGGAAAAATCTTTTGCCGCCATAGTTGCAGTCTTCGTGAAGTGTAACATAATTGTTCTGGGCAGATACTGCCAATGCCGCAAAGAGGAAAGTTATTATTGAAATAAGTTGCCTGTTCATAGAAGATAGTTTAATGGTTGACAGGAATGATCAGTAAGTTAGGAAACTTATTTATTGTTGTCAAAACTCACACATTCTTTCAATTCCTTTTCTGTGTAGGATAAATTATATTGTTTCAGTACATCTTCGGGTACGCCATTCCATTGTGCCGGTGTATTGCCGATATAGCCAACATCCTTTACGCCGATTTCTGAAGTATAAAATCCGCTTGCAGTGAGATTTCTCATAAGGCTGAAGAACTGAACACCCTGGCTCATTTCTGGTTTTGCTTTTGCGGGGTATGCTATCTGATCAACTATTGAAAGTCTTTGTTCCGCCGTACAATCTTTAAATGATTTTTCAAATTGCTTCAGGCACTGCATATCCAGCCAGCGAAGTCCGCCCCGCATGGGCACCTGGTGCTGCGGCATATCTTTTACAATAAATTCAATAAACTCCGGAACTTTAGCATCAGATGCGCTGCCGCTCACTTCATCTTTAGGAATAATAATATCTGCAAGAATAGTAATAGTGGCTATTTCATGTTCCGTGAAGAATTTTTCTTTTGCCAGTAATTCATTCTCGTACTTCAGTTCATCGGGATTCCTGTCGAGATTGAATTTATTCTCCGTAGTTTTATTGCCAGCTTCTTTTTTATCATCATTTTTACAACCTGCAATTACAGCAGGAGCGGCAATAGCACCGGTAGCGATGAGTTTAAGAGATTTACGTCTGTCCATGTGTAGTTTTTAAGTTTTTAGCTTATGGTTCATTGCTAATAGCAGACAGTTCAAAAAGAATACTATGGGCTATGAACTATTTGCTATGAACCATTTACAGATTCTGTTTTTTCATTTCTTCAATAATATATTCACTGGCCCGCATACTTAATGCAAGGATTGTCCAGGTGATATTTTTATCTGCCTGAGATACAAATTGTCCGCCATCAACGCAGAATAGATTTTTACAGTCATGTGCCTGGCTCCATTTATTAAGCGCCGACTTTTTGGGGTCATTGCCCATTCTTACGGTGCCGGCTTCATGAATGATTTCTCCGGGTTTGGAAAGTCCCCAGTTATTCTTTTCATCATCATCGCCACCCCAGGTAATCACAGCTCCCATATTATGCATGATCTCCTTAAAGGTTTCCTTCATGTGTTTGGCCTGTTTTATTTCATGTTCACTCCACTTAACATTGAACTTCAAAACAGGAATGCCATATTTATCAACAGTATTTGGATCAATTTCGCAGTAATTTGTTTCAAGCGGTATTGCTTCGCCACGGCCTGCCATTCCCACACCAGCGCCATAGAAAAAACGATAATCTTCTTTTAATGATGCGCCATAACCACCTGCTTCTTTTTGTTTGCCATTTACCAGGTATTTGCCATTTAGTTTTTCAATACCCCAACTAAATCCATAAGATGGCTGACTCATGCCTCCCCAGTATTCAATGTGATAACCCCTGGGAAAATCTAATTTTTTATTATCCAGCCACCATGGTGAATACACATGTAAACCACCCACACCATCTTCGTTGTATCGTGTGCGGCCAAACACCTGTGGTAATACACCGCCTAACGCAGCCCCTGTAGAATCATGCAAATACTTGCCTACCACATTACTGCTGTTAGCTAAGCCATTGGGATGTCTCTGCGATTTTGAATTCAATAATATCCTGGCACTTTCACAGGCACTGGCAGCCAGTATCACCACTTTGCCTTCCACCTGGTATTCCATCATGTCATCTTTGCTGATATAAGAAACACCTGTGGCCAATCCTTCTTTATTCGTAAGTACTTCTCTTGCCATGGCATTGGCGACCACATCAATATTTCCTGTCTTCAATGCAGGATAAATCAGGACATTGGTGGAAGAGAAGTCGGCCTTGGCCATGCTGCAGTTACGGGAACACTGCCCGCAATAAAAGCAAACACCTCGGCCTGCGTCATTTTCAATTTGTTTTGTCAAAATAGATAGACGGGAGGGAATTACGTTTACCCCGGCTTGCAAAGCAGCTCTCTTTATAAATAATTCATGTAACCTGGGTTTTGGCGGAGGAAGAAAATATCCATCGGGATCATTTTCTAATCCCTCATTGGTGCCAAAGATGCCTATGAGTTTATCAACTTTGTCGTAGTAGGGTTTTACATCTTCGTAACCGATGGGCCAGTCATCACCAAGTCCATCAATACTTTTTCTTTTGAAATCTTTAGGTCCGAATCTCAGGGAAATTCTTCCCCAGTGGTTAGTTCTTCCTCCCAGCATTCTTGCCCGCCACCACATCCAGTCGGTGCCCGGCTCTTTGGTAAAAGGCTCTCCCTCTACCGACCAACCGCCATAGCAGGCATCAAAATCGCCAAAAGGCCTCAGTTTGGTACTGGCGCCTCTTCTTGGTGAGTCCCATGGATTTTTTAATTGTGTAATATTTTTTTGCGGGTCATACATATAACCGGCTTCCAGCAAGCAAATTTTTAAACCGGCTTTTGCCAAAACATATGCA
Source organism: uncultured Chitinophaga sp. (assembly GCA_964634265.1). GTDB lineage: Bacteria > Bacteroidota > Bacteroidia > Chitinophagales > Chitinophagaceae > JJ008. Next base: position 115,897 of record CAZWIM010000002.1, read on the forward strand.
GCCATGCCGCCACCAGCGCCTGAACCGACAATGACCACATCATATTTTTTCGACTGCTTTTTAACCTGAACATCTCCCATACGGCAAGAATTATTGTTGTTTCAATTAAAGAGACAAATTACCGATTTGGTTTTGAGCAAACGAAAATCAGGCAACAATTTTCTGCACAGTTTTTTGCAGCATCATTCGTTATCTTTAAAAAAAATCTGTTAATGAAGCGATACCTTATGCTGATCGGACTTATTACCCAGCTATTTTCAGCTAAAGCACAAAAGGATGATTTTAGTGACTATCCGGTTTATGATGGCAATGATCTTGGCCTGGTCTATTCTCCTAAATTTTCTCAATTCAAAATATGGGCACCTACAGCCACAGATGCAGAATTAATTTTATATAAAGAAAGTGAGGGGGGTACAGCAACGAACAGGGTGGTTATGAAAAAAGGGGATAAGGGTGTTTGGTCCGCTTCTGCCAATGTGGATGCGAAAGGAATGTTTTATGCATTTCGGGTGAAAATAAAAGGCAACTGGTCGGATGAAATTCCTGATCCTTATGCAAAAGCTGTTGGTGTAAATGGGAAGAGGGCAATGGTGGTCGACCTGTTACAAACCAACCCGGATGGCTGGGATAAGGATAAATCGCCTGTGTTTACTCAGAAAACAGATGCCATCATTTATGAACTGCATGTAAGAGATGCCAGCATCGCTGCTAACTCAGGAATTGAGCAAAAAGGAAAATTTTTGGGATTAACCGAAAAAGGAACAAAAAATGCCGGAGGACTTTCTACCGGCCTCGATCATTTGAAAGAATTAGGGATCACTCATGTTCACCTGCTTCCATCTTACGATTACAATTCAGTGGATGAAAAGATTACGGATAAACCGCAGTACAACTGGGGTTATGATCCGTTGAATTACAACACACCGGAAGGATCTTATTCCACCAACGCTAATAACGGGGCAGTCAGGATAAAAGAATTCAAACAGTTAGTAAAAGCATTTCATGATAACGGCCTCCGGGTAATCATGGATGTGGTGTACAACCATACAGCCCTTACGGAAAAATCAAATTTTAACCAGTTAGTACCGGGTTATTATTACCGGCAGGATGAAAAAGGGAAATTCTCTGATGCCACAGCTTGTGGAAATGAAACTGCCAGCGAAAGGGCCATGATGCGAAAGTTTATCCTTGAATCTGTTATGTACTGGGTAAAAGAATACCATGTGGATGGTTTCCGTTTCGACCTGATGGGGGTGCATGATATAGAAACCATGAATCTAATTTCAAAAGAACTACATAAGATAAAACCTGATATATTATTGTACGGCGAAGGATGGACGGCAGGTAAATCGCCACTCCCTGATGAGCAAAGAGCATTAAAGGCCAATGCATCGAAGCTGGATAGGATTGCCGTGTTCAGCGACGATATAAGAGATGGTATTAAAGGAAGTGTGTTTGAGCATACCGATAAGGGATTTGCCAGTGGCAAACAGGGAATGGAAGAAACTATCAAATTTGGTATCGTTGCTTCTGTGCAGCATCCACAGGTGGATTACAGCAAAGTGAATTATTCCAAAGCACCTTATTCAAAGGAGCCTTTTCAGACAATTACGTATGCAGAATGTCACGATAACCATGTATTGTGGGATAAGCTCAATCTTTCTGCAGCCCCCAATGCCATGCAGGATGCGAACCCGGTTGATATGAAAGAGATGCACAAGCTGGCGTTGTCTATTGTGCTTACATCACAAGGCATTTCATTTTTGCATGCAGGTACTGAATTTTTGCGTAGCAAACAGGGTGTAGAGAATTCTTACAAATCACCCGATGAAATTAATGCTATTGACTGGTCGCTTAAGTCCGAAAATAAAGAGGTGTTTGACTATATAAAAGGACTAATAGAACTCAGAAAGAAACATCCCGCATTCCGGATGTTTTCGGCAGAGCTGATTCGTAAAAACCTTGTATTCCTCGAAAACCAGGAAAGCGGAATTATTGGCTATGAACTGAATGGTGCTGCGGTTGGAGACAGCTGGAAAAAGATTCAGGTTTGGTTTAACGGGTCAGGGGAGGAGAAAACAGTGAATTCCGGTAAAGACAAATGGATTTCTGCTGTGAGGGATAACCAGTTTGAGAAGAAAGATAACCTCACCGGCTCAATAAAACTTAAACCTTACAGTTGCACTATTCTCTATCAATAAATTGAATAATAAACCAACCTATTACTGTCAGGCGTCGCCGTCTATTTTACGACCGATAAAGTAGCCGATTATACCAACAACTACTGCTCCGATGCCCATCCATATAAATGAACTTTCGGTAGCGAAGTAGCCAATAGCCATTCCTGTCAGCACACCGATAACGGTAAATACGGCAAATGTTTTTCCTTTTGGCTCAGTTACCAGTTCATCTTTAGTATTACGGTACTGGCGAACATGCTCTTTATGTTTTTTGCGGTGATGTGATCTGGCCATAAACGTAGGTTTCTATAAAATTATAAGCTCATTTCCTTCATTACAAATGTTTTTTATTTATACCGGTTACATTATGACTTCCGGCATTTACCTACTTGATGTATATCATTTCCTCATTTAAAATTAAATAGCATGAAAAACAGCATCATCGCCCTTCTCATTTCTGGTTTTACACTGATGGCCTGCAGCAAATCATCTGTTGATGATAACAGTAACAGCAATAATTCCGGCACGGCAACAGCCATCCCTTCTTCCAATGTTCCGGAAGTTGTCAGAAATTCATTCAACAGCAGTTTCAGCGGCGCAACAGAAGTGGAATGGCTGCGGGGCAGTAACAATTTTATCAGCCAGTTTAATCTTTCAAACCAGCGGCATGATGCCCGTTTTGATGATAACGGTCACCGGTCTTTTCATTCGGTTATCTCATTAGCAGCCGTACCAGCAGTTGTTTTGGATGCATTCCGTCAGCGTTTCCCTTCTGATAACGTATATGAATGGAAATTAAGAAATGATGGCACCTGGAAAGCACATTTTATGAGAGGTTCAGTAAAATATGAAGCTACTTACAGTGCCGATGGTACATTATTGAAATTTGAACAATCCAGTTAGGTCTATGCGTATAAAAGCAAAGAGTCCGCCAAGTGGCGGACTCTTTCATTATCTTAAATACAGGTTAATACCTGCGCCTATCCCTGTCGTTTCCATATTTATTATAACCACCGCCGCCGCTTCCTCCTCTGTTTCCGCCACCACGATAGCCGCCGCCTCCGCCACCTCCATAACCACCACCTCCGGGTTTATCCTCAGCTTGTTTTACCACCAATGTTTTCCGGCCTATGGAGAGGTTATTCAATCCTTCAATGGCTTCCCTCGCTTCTGCTTCCAGGGGCATTTCCACAAAGGCAAATCCCTTGCTTTTGCCAGTTTCCCTGTCAATAGCTACTTTAACAGAAGTAACCGTTCCAAATTTTTCAAAAAATTCTTCCAGCTCCGCATCATCCATATCATAGGGCAGGCCGGCTACAAAAAGCTTCATTTCAAATTTTTTGTAAAAGTAATTCCTTCTGTCCGTAATCGGGCAGGAATGCACTGATATTTATTCACCTGTATATCAACCCATCAGTATCAGCTATACTAACAATCGTTAACTTTGGCACCCAAACCTATTTTTCAATTTCAAAAAAGCCGTATGAAGGAAGTATATATTATCTCCGCTGTCCGCACCCCGATGGGAAGTTTTGGAGGTTCATTAAAAAGTTTATCAGCAACCCAATTAGGTGCTGTGGCTATTAAAGGAGCCCTGTCAAAAGCTGGCTTAAAACCTGAACAGGTGCAGGATGTATTGATGGGCTGTGTAATGCAGGCCAACCTGGGCCAGGCCCCGGCACGGCAGGCGGCTAAGTTTGCCGGGTTGCCCAATGAAGTGAATTGCACTACGGTGAATAAAGTTTGTGCCAGTGGTATGAAAGCCATTGCACAGGCTGCTCAAAGTATTTTACTGGGTGATGCTGAAATTGTTATAGCAGGTGGTATGGAAAGCATGAGCAATGTTCCTTTTTATACCGACAGTGTAAGATGGGGCAATAAGTATGGTAATGTTTCACTGATTGACGGATTGGCTAAAGATGGCCTGACTGATGTGTACGATGGAAAAGCTATGGGCAATGCTGCAGAACTTTGCGCCTCCAGTTGTGGTATTAGCAGGGAAGAACAGGATGCTTTTGCGATTGAAAGTTATAAACGTTCACAGGCGGCATGGGAAAAGGGTTTATTTGCCAACGAAGTAGTGCCGGTAGAAATACCCCAGCGCAAAGGAGATCCCATTGTGTTTGCCAAAGATGAAGAACCATGGAATGTAAAATTCGATAAGATACCAACCCTGAACCCTGCTTTTATAAAAGACGGGACTGTTACAGCTGCCAATGCCTCCACCATGAATGACGGGGCTGCTGCATTAGTGCTGATGAGTAAGCAAAAGGCGGATGAGCTTGGCCTGAAGCCTATTGCGAAGATCAGGAGTTATGCAGATGCAGAGCAGGCACCGGAATGGTTTACTACCACACCTTCCCTGGCGGTGCCGAAAGCTGTTGCCAAGGCAGGATTAAAAATGGAGGATATCGCTTATTGGGAGTTAAATGAAGCATTTGCAGTGGTAGGTATCGAAAACAGCAAACGAATGAAACTTGATCCTGCCAAAGTAAATGTACACGGAGGCGCAGTATCATTAGGGCATCCCCTGGGTTGCAGTGGTGCAAGGATCATTGTTACGCTGATCAATGTGTTGAAAGCGAATAAAGCAAAATACGGCGCTGCGGGTATCTGTAACGGCGGTGGCGGAGCCTCTGCTATGGTAATTGAAAATGTGGATTGATGACGAATTTATCTATCAGAACTGCCAATAAAGATGACGCAGCACTGATCGCAGACCTCAGCCGCCAAACATTTTATGAAACCTTTGCTGCGCAAAACACAAAGTCGGATATGGAAAAATTCATGGCAGAGCAGTTCAGCCGTGAATTATTGATGGAACAGGTATCAGAACCCGGCAATATTTTTTTAATCGCTTTTGTTGATGACCAGCCTGCCGGTTATGCAAGACTGAAAGATTCAGAAAATCCGGCAACCTTAGGCAATGCTGATGCACTGGAGATTTCAAGGATCTATGTGACGAATACGGCCATAGGTACCGGCATTGGCAAAGCATTGATGCAAGAATGTATCCGGGTAGCAATTAAAAGAAATAAAGAGATGATCTGGTTGGGAGTATGGGAGCATAATACCCGTGCCATTTCATTTTATGAAAAGTTTGGGTTCAGCAAATTTGCAACACATGTTTTTTTACTGGGGAATGATCCGCAGACGGATTGGCTGATGAAGAAAGATCTAATGAATTTTGAAAATTAATGCAATGAAAAATTTATTCCTTTTTACAGTTCTTATTTTTTCTCAATTTGTAAGTATTGGACAGGGTAAAAGCCCCTTTGTTCTTTACAATGCCAAAGGAAAAAAAGTATCGTACAAAAAAATGATCAAAGTGCTGAAAGAGAAAGATATTGTGCTGTTTGGCGAGTACCATAACAATGCCATTGCTCACTGGCTGCAGTTAGAAGTGACGAAGGAACTGAAACAAAGCCGTGAACTTGTGCTGGGCGCTGAAATGTTTGAGGCCGATAACCAGGAGCCGTTGGATCTATACCTCCAAGGTAAATTAAGTGCCAAAGGACTTGATTCCAATGCCCGGTTGTGGAAAAACTACCCTACAGATTATGCACCGCTGGTTAATTTTGCCAAAGAAAATAAACTGGCATTTGCCGCCACTAATATTCCCCGAAAATATGCTTCGCTGGTTTCAAAAGGCGGTTTTGAAAAATTAGACAGCCTTTCTGCCAAAGAAAAAAGCTGGATAGCGCCGCTGCCTATTGCCTATGATGCCGAACTGCCGGGGTATAAAAAAATGCTGGAAATGATGGGAGGACATGGCGGGCCTAACCTGCCAAAGGCACAAGCTGTCAAAGATGCCACCATGGGCCATTTTATTCTCAAATACTTTAAACCAGGAATCCTCTTCATTCATTACAACGGAGCTTATCATTCTGATAACTACGAAGGCATACTATGGTACCTTAAAAGACAAAGACCTGAATTGCGGTATGCCACTATCAGCACAGTATCTCAAAAAGACATCCATTCACTGGAGGTGGTAAACAAAGGCAAAGCCGATTTTATCATCTGTGTGGATGAGGATATGACCAATACTTACTAGATTTCTTCACATTCCTGATGCCGGCCACTTTGTTCAATTATTAAACTGTAATTTGTGGCCGGGAGTATTTGTATTATGTCTTTGCCAGGGAAAAAGTTTGGTTGTCTTGTTGTTGCTGTTTGTACCGGCGGTTTTTTTTGCGCAGCAAAAAGATATATCTATCAGGGTGGTACAGGATGACGAGGCGCACCAGCTTAATGAGGTTGAAACCCGTTTGGTACTCAAAAGGGAAGGGTTTAAGATACAGGTATTGTTATCCAAAGTTGAAGGAGTTTATGTATTTGCCAGTTTTGGCGATTCTGTGTACAGAACCAGCCAGGCTGAACCAGTGCCGGGTTTCAACCATTTGCCCAACATGGCAATGGCAGAAGAAGAGTTCAACAAGAATAAAGAAATGATCATAAGCGATGAAGGCTGGTCATATTGGTTTTATGACGCAAAAATGAACTGGCATCGGTTCAATAAAAAATTAGTTTTCCTTGACAGTGGTAAAGTAGTGGGAGTAAAAAGTATCAAACAATTATATCTTTCTGATGAAAAAGTAGAATTGAAAGTGAAGGATATTGAAAAGCCTTTGTATCTTTTTTTTGTGGCTGTAGCAGAAAAAGACGAAAAAGGAATGCCTGTGAAGGAATTTTTGCGGAGAAAACTGAAAATCGAGTGGAGAACCGAAGATGACTAAGGGGGTAAAAAGGAGATACCATTTCGCTATTATTTTCTTATTTTGAGTATAATGACATCAAATTTTAGAAAGACCGCATTAATTATTTCTTTATTTGCCCTACCGGGTTTTCTTTTTGCGCAGGAAAAGGAAGTAAGTATACGCATTTCGCAGGATGAATCTGTCAAGCTTAGTGAATTCAATACCACTGTGCAATTAGAACGCAAACCATTTAAAATACTGGTGATGCTGCAGAATGTGCAGGGGGTATATGTATTTGCCAGTATCCGTGATTCTATTTACCGCTTTACAGAAAACAGCCCTATCCGTGATTTTCCTTACCTGCCGTTGCTGCAGCTGAGAGAAGATGAGTTTAACGAGAATAAAGAGATGAATATTTCTGAGACGGGCTGGTCATACTGGTTTTATGATACTGCCTATCAATGGCACCCTTTCAACCGCAAGCTTACCCGAATAGATAAAGACAGGATCATCGGCACCAAGAACATTCGACAGTTCTTTGATGTAAATGAAGGTAAGGTGATCAAGATCCGGGAGATCAATACACCCCTGTATCTTTTCTTTGTGGCGGTGGATGAGTATGATAAGGATGGTAAACCGCTAAAAGAACTGGTTCGTCGAAAAGTGAAGGTGGAATGGAAGAATGAGGAGTGAAGCATCGTAAATTTTCCGTGGCATTTCGTAGTTTTTCTTTAGTGTAAATGCACTAAATGCGAAATATATCCGTTTAATCCTCTGCAGATCGTATTTCCGGGTTTATTTTTTGTTGCTTTAAACCAAATTACGTTCAATGACGTCTGAATGATGTCATTTTTTAATTTAAAACCGTTTATATGAAAGCCAGGATCCTCTATGGAGCTATCATGCTCACCGTTTTTTCATTAGTTTTTACTGCCTGTCAGAAAGATCAGTCAGATAATTCTGATTACACTATGGAAACAGCAAGACACTCTGACGATCAGTCCAGATTTTCTAATGAGGTGGATGCGGCAGCCAACGATGTTAATATTACTGTAGAATCTGCAGCAGGATTTGCAGGCAGAACAGAAAATATTCAGTCTTTTATCTGTGATGCTACGGTAGCCGTTGATACCATGAGCAATCCCAGAACTATCACCATCACCTACAATGGCACTAATTGCTTAGGGAACCGTACCCGTACTGGTGTGATCGTAGTTTCAATGGCACAGGGGGTTCGCTGGAAAAATGCAGGGGCTGTGATAAATGTGACTTACCAGAATTTTAAAGTCACCCGTCTGAGTGATAACAAAAGCATTACCCTAAACGGAACGCAAAGTTTCACCAATGTAAGCGGCGGATTACTGATAAATTTACCGGTACTGAATACTATTACGCATACGATCACCAGCAGCAATATGTCGGTTACATTTGACGATAACAGCCAACGTACCTGGCAGGTGGCCCGCCAAAGAGTATTCACTTACAATAATGGAGTAGTGATAACAGTTACCGGTATGCATTCTGCCAATGGCATTACGGGTATAGCTGAATGGGGCACTAACCGATTTGGAAATGCGTTTACGACTTCTATTGCACAACCACTGGTAATGAGACAGGATTGCAGTTTCAGGTTAGGTAACGGTAAGGTTGTTCACCATACCAACCTTTTTAATGCCTCTGTAACATTTGGCCTGAATGCAAGTGGTAATCCAACAAGTTGTCCCGGCGCCAACCCTTACTACATGAAGGTGGAATGGACAGGGCCACAGGGTAATACCCAATCCACTCTGTTACCGTATTAATAAAAAATACTTTTTAATGAATGAGCCGCCTGAAAAGGCGGCTTTTTTTTATTGATAACAACTCAGCTTTTACAGTTAAATTAGCGTTTGTATGTCTTCTACTCTTGTTACCAATATAAAATTGCTTGTCAATACCCGGTCTGAGAATAAATTGCTTAGAGGGAAAGAGCTTTCTGTACTTCCTTGTATTGAAAATGCCTTTCTTTTAGTTGAAGATGGAGTAATTGTTTCTTATGGGCAAATGGACAGCCCTGGCCCTGTTGATGAATTTGCAGACCATATAATTGATGCATCAGGACAAATGATTTTACCCTGCTGGTGCGATAGTCATACACATCTTGTTTTTGCATCCAGCAGGGAAGAGGAGTTTGTTGATAAGATCAGGGGATTGAGTTATGCCGAGATAGCTGCAAGAGGAGGAGGTATACTGAATTCTGCCAGAAAATTAAATGCAATGAGTGAGTATGAGCTGTTGCGTTTGGCATGGGCCAGGCTTAATGAAGTAATTCAAATGGGAACAGGTTCCATAGAGATCAAAAGCGGTTATGGTCTATCGGTAGAAAGCGAACTAAAAATGCTCCGTGTTATCAAACGACTAAAGGAAACCTCGCCCATCCCAGTAAAAGCTACATTTTTAGGGGCACATACTTACCCGCCGGAGTTTAAAGAAGATCACCAGGGCTATATTGATCTGCTGATAAAAGAAATGTTACCGGTCATTGCTGCAGAAGAACTGGCTGACTATATTGATGTTTTTTGTGAGACAGGATTTTTTTCACCTGGAGAAACAGAACAAATATGCCGGGCTGGAATGAGCTATGGGTTAAAGCCAAAGATACATGCCAACCAATTGAGCTTATCCGGCGGTACACAAACCGGAGTGAAACTGGGTGCTGTGAGTGTAGATCACCTGGAAACAATGGACGAAGAAGCAATACAATTGCTGGCTGCATCGCAAACGATTGGGACATTATTGCCAACTGCCGCTTTTTTTCTTCGTATGCCCTTTCAGCCGGCAAGGCAGTTAATAGATGCTGGTTGTGCTATTGCACTGGCATCTGATTTCAATCCCGGTTCATCTCCCTCTGGTAATATGAACCTGGTTGTAGCCATGAGTTGCATTCAAATGAAAATGCTGCCGGAAGAGGCTATCAATGCTGCTACCATCAACGGGGCTTTTGCCATGGAATTGCAGGATGAAGTTGGCAGCATCACTATCGGGAAAAAGGCCAACCTGATATTTACCAGGCCTCTACCGTCATTGGCTTATTTGCCCTATTCGTTTGGATCAAATCATATTGATAAAGTCATGATTAACGGAGATTTTGTGTAAAATATGAAAACAGCCGGGCTTCTTATTTTTTTCTTAACCGTTTTAAGCTTAGAAGGATTTGGACAAAACCAGGCATTGAATTGTTCGCCATTCAAAACGGGTGATTTTATATATGTTGATTCTGCAGGAATTTCATGGGATCTTAAAAGAACAAAAAAGCAGCAAACAGAGAGAAATAAAAAGGATGGTACTATCATTAAACACAGAATAACCTGGCTTAGTGATTGTGAGTATAAACTGACCCAGTTATGGACAAACGATAAAACCCGGCGAAAATTAAACCGATCATGGATTATTTACCGAATAATCGCTACTGGAGATAAGACTTATCAATACAGCTGTACTTGTAAAGATGGCAGTAATATATCTGGTGTTGTTGTCAAAATAATATATTAACATATAAGTCTCAGCCATGCAATACACAATTTGTATTTTCGGGCTGCATGATCCGGTTAAGAAAAAAGAAGCCTGGTTTTTTTGATCTGGTGGTGGAGGAAAACATGATCCTTCCTGTTGATGACAGGAAAAAGGGTCTGCAATTTTTAATTGCTTTTTTTTCTGAACTAAGGCCACAAACCCGCAGACAGCGAAAAAAGCCGGAAGAGAAATTAGGCTATGTGATTGAGCGATTAAGAAAAGAGCCGCTGGTGCTGGCCAACCTGCAACACGCCTTGCTTTCACAACTCCGGAACAGTAACCTCACTTCTGCAATTACAGAGAGTGGTATACCATTGGCCAGGGGTTTCTGGCAGGAACTTTCCAACCGGCTAAAACATAAAATACTTCCGCCACTTAAGAGTGATAATGATTTTCTTTTCGTAATTAACAGTGTTTTCTTCCGCAAAGATGATTTTATCTGGGTAGAAGCAATACCCCGTCAGCACTGGATAAGTTTTTTTGAAGCAATAGGGTTTAGTTTCAGCCCAAGAGATACCGGGTTAAAAAAAGAGTTGCTTCATTCACTAAAGGTGCTTTCTTTCCAGGTGGCACAATTGGGGCTGGAAAGGGATGTGCTCAATTACATTCCTGAGGATGAAAGAGTACATGATACTGCTTATGTCCGGCAAAACTATAAAGTGCATGAGCTGGAAAGCCTGTTGATGGATAATGCTTCAGAAATGGAGATCACTGCTGTCTCTGTTCAATTGAAGAACCTGATCGAGGACTGCTACAAGCTGATTGATTATATCCGGGAAAGCCATTCAGAAAAGGGGGCCAGCCTGCAACAGACATATCTTTTACTGATCTTATCTAACCGTTTGGAACGGATGCAACTCATTACCGATGTACTGGATGCCGACAATAAGTTTGATACTGGCCGCTTTGTTGATCTTTTCCGTTTGTTGGTTAGAAATGAGAAAAGAAAGAACAGTATCCGGGAATTCTTATCGCAAGGTGTTGGTTACCTTGCTTACCAGATCGCCGAACACAAGGGAACCAAAGGACATAAATATATCACAGAGACGAGGAGTGAGTTTTACAAAATGATCTATAGCGCTATGTGGGGTGGCTTTATCATTTCGTTTACAGCGATTATCAAAAACCTTATTGGTCGCTTAAAACTGGCTCCTTTTCCATTGGGCTTTCTTTATAGTGTCAATTATAGCGCAGGCTTTATTCTGATTGAAGAGACTAAGTCCACCCTGGCAACAAAGCAACCGGCGTTTACAGCCAGTGCTGTGGCGAGTTCACTTGACACAAGGAAGATAGAAGGAGAACCTGATATTGAGGGGCTCGCTGCCACAGTCGCAAAAGTTTCCCGTAGCCAGATCGCTTCTTTTTTTGGTAACCTTGTCATTGTTTTTCCACTTACTTTTTTACTGGCCTGGTTGTATGATAAAGCATTTGGTTACAAAATTGCTGAAGGGGAAGCAGCGCTGAAGATGCTCACTGATCAGCATCCCTGGCGAAGTCCTGCATTATTGTATGCTTGTTTTACCGGCTTTTTTTTATTTGTCAGTGGTATTATAGCAGGGTATTGGCAAAACAAGATTCAGTATGGACGAATAAAAGACAGATTGAAGAATCACCCGGTACTCAAAGTCTCCATGTCCGCTAAACGACTTGATAAACTGGCCAATTACGTAGAAAAGCATTTTGGTGCATTGATGGGTAGCCTTGCTTTAGGTTTTTTCCTGGGCTTCTCCGGTGTAATGGGAAAAATTTTTGGTGTGCCATTTGACATCCGGCATATTACCATTGCTTCGGGTAATACTTCCATTGGTTTGTACGGAATCGGAATTGATAATGTACCGCCATTGTTTATGCTGGCTGTTTTTTTGGGTGTGTTGGGTATTGGATTGTTTAATTTTTTTATCAGCTTTTCCCTGGCATTCTTTATGGCTGTAAAATCAAGGGGTATTCATTTATCTCAATATCCAAGGTTGTTCAGAACAATTGGCAGTTTTTTCTTTAGCCATCCAAGGGAGTTCTTTCTTCCTCCTAAAAAGATAAATGACCTTGTGTATAAACCATTAAGGAAAGAATAATCTTCTCATCTTTCTGCTTATTTACTAAAATGAACTGTGACATCTATCACAGAATCGATTGTTTTTGCACAGAAAATGCCTTTTTTATGAGTGTATAAGCTTATCAATATCAGTTATCTGGATGCTGATTGTCAGTTTGGCCGGTTTTACTGCGTTCTATCTTTACGTCCGTAATTAAATCAACCAGTTATGATAGAAACATATTTTAACCAATTCCGTGATTTTGTTGCACAGCCATGGCCCTGGTATGTGGCAGGCCCATTGCTGGCACTTGTCATGTTTATACTGCTGTATTTTGGACATGAATTTGGGATATCTGAAAACTTCCGTTTAATGTGTGCTGCTGATGGTGCAGACAACATGAATGAGTTCTTTAAGATCGACTGGCGTTCCGGTGAATGGAACCTGCTCGTTGCATTAGGTGCAGTATTTGGCGGTTACCTGGCTTCACATTATTTCCTGGGATCACAAGGTGATGTGGCGCATATCAGCGATGCCACGGTGAATTCACTGAATGCCATCAATATTGGTGTAAAGGCCAATGAGGTTCCATTGGTACCAGCATTCATCAGTTGGAAAGGATTGCTGACCTGGCAAGGCCTGCTGATGATCGGTGGAGGTGGCCTGATGGTAGGCTTTGGTGCCCGCTATGCTGGGGGTTGTACATCCGGTCATGCTATTAGCGGATTATCTGCATTACAACTGCCTTCACTGGTCGCTGTGGTCGGGTTCTTTATGGGCGGATTACTGATCACTTACCTGGTTATTCCTTACCTGTTCTAACTTTTTAAACTTTGTATTATGAGAATGTCAAGATATATATTCGTTGGAATCCTGCTCGGTTTTATTCTGTATAAAAGCGAAGCTGTCTCCTGGTTCCGTATTTATGAAATGTTTCGTTTTCAAAGCTTCCATATGTTCGGTATCATAGGTTCTGCCATTGTATCAGGTATTATCATTGTTTACCTGATTAAAAGGAAGCATATGAAAAATGTGGAAGGGAAGGAGATCACCATCAAAGACAAAGCAAAAACGTACCCCCGTTATTTAATCGGTGGATTTATTTTCGGTATGGGCTGGGCCTTGGCCGGTGCCTGCCCGGCGCCAATGTTCATTTTGCTTGGCGCTGGTAATACGGTATTCATTGTATACCTTATAGCAGCTATGACAGGTACTTTCTTATATGGTAAACTTAGGAAGAGTTTACCTCACTAGTATATAGTAGCGATTGATTAATAGAAAAAGGCAGGTTTGATGACCCTGCCTTTTTTTCGCCTTCTTCTCAGATAGTCCTGAATTTGAATTTCTGGCCTCCGATGGAGGCTTCATACATTAAACCGCCTTTTGCTTGTGTAAAAATCATTACACCTTCTTTATATTTTACATTCGCTGATGCTCCGGCAGTAGCAGCAACAGCAGATGCCTGGGCGGATAATTCCAGCCTGTTTTCTTTGAAACGGTCGAGGTCGGCCTTTGTTTCAAAAAATATTACTTCCCGGTAGGCCTGCCCGCCCCACTGGAATCCGATGGTTACCTGTGTCATTTTTGCCATTCCAATATGCGTTCCCTTTTGAAAAACTGCTCCATTGCCGGCTGCACCACCAATACCAATGCCGCCTTTGCCTACATTGGGCAGTATTACATAAGCATATGCATTTTCGAACAGGTTTTTCATCAAACCATCTGATTTAATAAATTCAGTTTTTGCGGCTTTGGCATCGTCCACAATTTTCTGGTCTTTTGTGCTTAATTGAGCGGAAATAGTAGAAACTGATAGTAAAAATGAGAATGTAAAAATTGCATTCCTGCTTAGAAATGATCTTTTGCGCATACCTATTTTTTTGATTTAAGCAAATGCCGTTTCAAAGATGAGGCCAAATTAAATCTTCTTAGTCAACATGCGGCTTTGGGTTTCATTTTTTACCATTATTTAAAGACTTTTTAAACAGTTTTTCATTCACTATAAGCAGGACCGGAATGAATAAATAACAAATACCGGCGATGCTCTCAAGTCCGGCCATTGCCATAATTATGGCAACTACGCCTATAAGACTATTCCACAAGGCTCCTCTTTTTTCTTTTCCGGTAAATTTTATTTCGTAGGTACTTAGTTCAAGTTGTTGGTGATATTGGCCAGCCCTGCGGTACATTCCATAAAAGAGCAACCATATTACTGTATAACCTGCACTGAACAGAATTATCAGCTGGGGAAAATCAGCTGCATGAATAACAGCAATTCCTTTTTCGGCTGCTTTGGGAAATAAATCAATGCCTGTCCATGAACCCAGTAATAAAGAAAACAGGAATTTCATGGGATAAACATAGAACAGTATAACTGCCAGGTAAGCCAGGTTTAGCACAATGGTACTTTTATCATTCAGGCCATACCGCCTGAAAAATTTATACTGCTGGTACCAGAATAAAAAGATCATGGCCACCGTTGCAAAAAAAGGTATTGCCCCCTGCAAAATGGTTTTTAGTTCTTCAAAGTTCTGAGGTACTTCCAGAGCCACTACCATTAATGAAACAGAAAAAGCAAATACCGCATCACTCAGCGCTTCGATGCGTAAGATTTCTTTTCCTCTTTCCCGGAATAACAGAGGTTGTTTAACGGCCCTGAAAAGCCTTTTCCGGATCATTAATACTTTTTAGGAAAAGCAAATTACCGGCAGCGGCATTAGCTGCATATGATTTTTGTTAGCCCTGTAAATGAATTTTCCTTGAAAAGATCAGAGATACTGGTTATCTACCAGCCATTTTACAACCCTTTTCAGGGTAAAATAATTTTTGTCGATACTAGTGTCGGCTGCCAATATCTTATCCTGTTGGGGAATTGGCACAGTACGCTTCAGGTTGTCTTTGGCAGTAAACAGTTCCATGTTTTGGGCATTGTTACCGCCTGTAAAGGATACCTTGGCCACCACTACACCAGAAGGAAGGGCAAATTCATACATGTCTAAGCCATTGTTACTGCCAGTTGGCTTAAAGTTGCCTATGATTTTTGCATTTTGTTCTATGGTTTTATCGGCCTTTATGGTGATAGGCCAGCTGGTACTCCTTGCGACTAATGTGTAGTTGACTGCAATTTTTGGAGATGCGCCTTTGGTAGCGATGAACTCTTTTACTTTACTTGCATCAGCCTTATCATTTATCAGAATTCCACTGGTCCCAATCAGTTTCGCAAATGATTTTTCCTGCCCTAAAGAGGCTACTTTAAATATTCCCACCTGGTCGGCTGTGAGAAATGTGAGGCGGTAAAACAAATAAGAATTATCGTTTTTATCACTTTCAAATTCAGTAGCCGGTGCGGCAATAATGATCTTCTCACCGGAAAGAGAGAATACTTCAAAGGATTTAGTGAGCCCGAAGTTTTGTTTGGTGACTTCCAGTTTGGCATAATCCTTACCATTTACCTGGATCATTCCCTTTTTATAATCAACATCCTGTGCATGGCTGAATAATGAAAATATGCACAACAAAAAGAAGGCAGCAGAATACTTCATATATCTGATTTTTTCCAAATATAGGAGATATTAAATAAGCATTTTGTCCGGTAACTTTACCGGGACAGACATGACCGCATTTCAAGTAATATCTTAACATAAAATCTGCATATATGCAACCTATAATAGAATGTGTACCCAATTTTAGTGAAGGAGTTGACCTTGGCATTATTAAACAAATAACGGACCAGGTAGAAACGGTAGAAGGTGTTCGTTTGCTGAATGTGGATCCGGGAAAAGCAACGAACAGAACGGTAGTAACATTTGTAGGAAACCCGGAAGCGGTTATTGAGGCAGCTTTCCGGGCTATAAAAAAAGCAGGTGAACTGATTGACATGAGCAGGCATAAAGGAGAACATCCGAGAATGGGGGCTACAGATGTTTGTCCATTGATTCCTATTTCAGGCATATCGATGGAAGAAACTGCACAATATGCGCAGCGGCTGGCCAAAAGAGTAGGTGAGGAATTACATATACCGGTTTACCTGTATGAAGCGGCACAGCCCGATAAAAAGAGGAGCAATTTATCAGTGATAAGAGCAGGAGAGTATGAAGGGTTCTTTAAAAAAATAAAGCTACCGGAATGGAAACCTGATTTTGGTCCATCTGAATTTGATGCGAAAAGAGGCGGCACCGTGATTGGCGCCAGGGATTTCCTGGTGGCTTATAATGTAAACCTGAATACTACTTCTACCAGGAGGGCCAATGCCATTGCGTTTGACGTACGGGAAGCCGGAAGAAATGTAGTGGAGAACGGAGTGAATGTAAATAAGCCCGGGTCCTTAAAATCAGTAAAAGCGATTGGATGGTATATTGAAGAGTATGGAATTGCACAAATCAGTATGAACCTGACAAACATTAACATAACACCAGTGCACATTGCATTTGATGAAGTATGCCGCAAGGCAGATGCAAGGGGAATCCGTGTGACAGGAAGTGAATTAGTTGGACTGGTGCCATTAAAATCACTGACCGATGCGGGTAAATATTTTTTAAAAAAGCAAAAACGATCAACAGGAGTTTCTGAAAAGGAACTGATCAAGATAGCAGTGAAGAGCATGGGGCTGGATGAACTCATTCCGTTTAAGCCGGAAGAAAGAATTATTGAGTATATGCTGCATAGCAAAGCAGACAGTAAGCTGGTAAATATGACGCTGAGTGATTTTGCTGATGAAACAGCCAGCGAAAGTCCTGCTCCCGGCGGCGGATCTATTTCGGCGTATGTAGGTGCTTTAGGTGTATCATTGGCTACAATGGTGGCCAATTTGTCTTCTCATAAGAAAGGCTGGGATGAACGGTGGGAAGAATTCAGCAACTGGGCCGAAAAAGGGGAAGCATTAAAAAGTGAATTGGTACGATTGGTGGATGCGGATACTAAGGCTTTTAATCAGATCATGTCAGCATTTGGACTGCCAAAATCTACTGATGAGGAGAAAGCAGCAAGGACGAAGGCCATACAGGATGCTACTAAGTTTGCCATTGAAATTCCTTATAAAGTGATGCAAACAGCCTATGCCAGTATGGAAGTTATAAAAGCAATGGCAGATATCGGTAATCCTAATTCTGTTTCTGATGCGGGAGTGGGGGCCCTTTGTGCCCGTAGTGCGGTGATGGGGGCTTTTATGAATGTACGTATCAATGCTGCTGGCTATGAAGACAAAATTTTCGTAACGGATATACTGAACAAGGGAAGGGAAATTGAGAACAAAGCCATAGCTTTAGAAGCTGAAATTTTAAAAATAGTTGATGGAAAAATCGGAAATTAAAACTGCTCCAGAGTCAAGGCCTGGCCAGATGCCACATCTGAAAATTTATTCCAAGCAGGATATTTTGTCATTGACGAAAATCCGCCGCTTTGAAACCAAGGTCGGGGAAAGGATGCATGTCATATATGATAGCTCCCAACTTGAAAGATCCATTGCAGATTCATCTGCCAAATATGTACTGTTTGGCATTCCGGAAGACCTGGGCGCCAAAGGCAATTATGGCATTGGAGGAACAGATACCTTATGGATACCTTTTTTGCAAAGCTTTCTGAATGTGCAGAGCAATGATTTTTTGGATGGGAATGAAATACTGATAGTCGGCCATTTTGACTTTGGTGATATTCAATACCTGATCGATACTACTGCCAGGGGTGATGATGAAAAGATCGAGGCTTATCGTCATGCGGTGAACACTATTGATGAGGAAGTGGAGCACCTGGCAAAAATTATTACAGAGGCCAAAAAGATTCCCATTGTTGTAGGAGGGGGGCATAATAATTCATATCCGCTCATAAAAGGATCTGCCAAGGGCTGGCATAAAGCCGGCGTTATTCCGCTGGCGCAGATCAACTGTATCAACCTTGATGCCCATGCTGACTACCGACCGATGGAAGGCCGGCATAGTGGCAATGCCTTTCGTTATGCAGAAGAAGACGGATACCTGGCAAAATATTGTGTAATCGGGCTACATGAAAATTATATACCTCAGAATGTGTGGATTGATATGGTGAATAACCCCTTTATTGACTGCATTACCTACGAAGACATTTTTGTACACGATAAAAGAACTTTTTTGCAGGCAGTGGCACATGCTACTGGTTTTACGGAAGACAGTATCTGCGGTATTGATGTGGATATCGATTGTATTGAACATACATTAAGCAGCGCCATGACACCAGTGGGTATCTTGCCCAACCATGCCCGTCAATATGTGTCTTTTGTGGCAGCCGACAGTAAACCGGCTTATTTCTACATCTGTGAAGGAGCTACAAGGTTAAATGATGGCCGCACAGACCCAACCAGTGGCAAACTCATCAGTTACCTGGTCAGTGATTTTATCAAAGGGAATTCTGTGTAATTAAAATACCGGGCCATATAGTTTAACATCTGCTTTATCAAATGCTTTTCTGAACCGGGTTAGTAGTTTATTGGCTTCTGCAGATTTTTTTTCGATAGTATTGGCCTGCCATAACCCAAAAAGGGCCCAGCCATTCTCATTATTGTTCAATAAATCCTTCAGTAATATCTCTTTTGCTTCTTTTGTTCTTTTGGCTTTTATCAGTGCATCACCCATGTAGTGTTTAGGATTGAGTATCCAGTCTCTTGGTTCGTTGTACACCATATTTTCTTCTGTTACCACTGCCTCTTCAAATGCAGCAATAGCATCACTGAATTTTCTTTCTTTCAGTGCGATAGTTCCAATAAGAATGTTCTCAGCGATTATGGCACCATCAATAGCCGGCGAAAAGGGAGAAAATGGAAGTGCTAATGTGCTGTCTTTAACTAGTGTCTGCAGCAGCCAGAGTTCTGTTTTTGCGTCAGATAATTTGTTTTGGTGTGCCAATGCCATTCCCCTGCCGAAATGATAAAGAAGATTTGCGTAAATCATCCCTGCAGCAGGTTGAGGCATTGTTAATAAACTATTCCAGTTGCCATAGCGAACATCAACAATCACTGGTGTCATATAAATATATTGCAGGTAATTTCCCATGGCTCCATCCATGCCCAGGTATTCTTTTGGGATACTTTCAGCTGTTTGTTTTGCTGATCGCACAGCATAGGATGATGATCCTGTCATCATTGCATGATTTGTCTGCATATGCAAATTGTGAATGACATAGAGGAAATCATTAGCACTTACAGGGGCATATTTACTTTGCAGCTCTTTATAGCTGGCTACTGCTTTTTCATTCACCAGTACACCATTTTTATATTCGCCGGTTCTCAGGTAAATATGTGATGGCATATGAACAGTGTGTGAAAGGGCAGGAGTAAGTTTGCCCAGCCTGTCGGCACTGGCTTTTGCTTTTAGTGCATAAGGTGAAGGCTCCATTACATGGATATAATAATGATTGGCGCCGGTGTGATCCGGAGCTTTTGCTAATGTTTTTTCCAGTACTTCTCTGATTAACGGTGTCCATGCTTTGGCTGTGCCGTCAATACTCCACAAATCCCAGGGATGCTGCAGCATTAATGCATCAGCATACAAGGCAGCAACATCCGGATCGTCAGGAAATGCTTCGTAAGCCTCCCTCATTTTATCGACATATAACTGGTTTAGCTTTTCTCTTGATTGGGAAGAATCGGCAGAATACCGTACTTGTTGTGCAGCGATCAGCATTTTTTCTTTTTTGTTTGCCACGGAAATCAGCTCAACAGCTTTTTCAACCGCTGTTAATGCCTCTGGTGAAGCTGCATAGCCAATATCGTTGATATTAGGGCCATAGGTTAAAGCCTGTGCCCAATAAAGCATAGGACTTCGGGGATCAAATTTTGCCGCTTTTTTAAAGGATGCCATTGCCTCGATAATATGAAAGGCATAGTACATATTAATGCCCTGGTTAAAATAAAATTGACTGCTATCATTCTCTGTGCTGATCTTCCACTGGTGTGTGCCTGAGCCGGGTATTGGGGGAATAGCGGCTTCTTCCAGCCATTGCTGTAACGAATTCCAATCAGGGGCACAGCCGATACTTGTTTTTGTGAGCTGACTATAGCGGACAACCGGTTCTTTTTTACCAGAAGCATATTCTTTCACACGGAATGCCAGCAATGCTGTAACGAAGGCCAGCACGGCCAGAAATGGCAGAGGTGATTTCATAATGTTGGTTTGTATTTACAAAAGGTACAGATTTTGTGAAAATCTCATCTTTTTATTTTCTTTCGGGGAAGGTGAGTACTTTTATATTATGAAAGGTTTGCTGTTTTTTATCTTATTAACAGGGACCGTGAAGGTTATCGGCCAAAATGAATTTGCCGCAACAGCCTTTTACAATGAATTCAAAAAAATATATACTGACGCTACGAATGGATTTATAGAAAACAAGGGTAGTGAGAGAGTGAGTGAATTTCCTGAGCTAACCAAAGAGTATAAAGTCAAACTGATGTTGCCACTGGCAGATTCAGGTAAGATCGTAGAAACGATGAAAGGAAGTTCTTATGTTATTTACTACTTTGAACCAGACAAAGTAAGGCTGAAAGTAGATCAAAGAGGGGCCCATCTTCGGGATGCTATTCTGATTGCAGTAAACCAGCCATTATATGCCAGGACAGAAACTATTACTATAGAAAATAAGCCTCTCTCCAATACCTGGTATTTTACAGACCCCGACGAAACAAGGAATGCAGCAGCAGCATTCAAACTGTCAATTTATTTTAAAGACGGAAAGTATTTTCTTTCACTTGAAATAAGGGGAAAGAAATCATCATGATCATTTTGCTTCCAGTTCCATGATCCGTTCGAATACTTTTTCATATTCTGCATTACAGCGTTTCAATTCATCCTCAGCTTTTTTGTAGGCGGTTTCCGTTTGCAGGAATTTTTGTTTGTCTGAATAAGTTTCCGGATCGGACAGCTGTGCTTCTAGTGTTGCTTTATCCGTATTGAGCCTGGCGATCTTTTCTTCCAATTGCTGAAACTGTTTTTGCATTTTCTGCAATTCTTTTTTTGCTTCTTTATTTATTGGTGCGGAAGGAGTTTGTTTTACCGGGTCAGGAGCAGGTTTAAGATCTTCTTTCGCTTTATTAACCAGTGGTACCGATTCCTCCGCTTTCTGATTTTTTGCTTCATTCTTAGCCATTCGCTCTTTCCATGCCACCCATTCTTCATAGCCGCCTTTAAACTCCTTTACCTGGTGATCAACTATTTCCCAGATCTTATTGGCTGTTTTGGAGATAAAATAGCGGTCGTGGCTTACCAGTATGATGCTGCCCTGGTATTTGTTCAAAGCATCAATAAGTAAGTCGCAGCTGTGCATGTCAAGGTGATTCGTCGGCTCGTCAAGCATCAGGAAGTTGGCTTTGCTTACAATAACTTTAGCCAGTGCCACCCTTGCCTTTTCACCACCACTCAAGATTTTAATACGTTTGTCCGCATCATCCCCGCTGAAGAGAAAACAACCCAGCAGGCCACGCAATTCCAGATCAGTCATCTGGCTCCCGCATTCCCTCATTTCTTCGAGTATGGTATTGTTTACATTCAATGCCTCCAACTGGTGCTGTGCATAAAAACTTTCTTCTACATTATGTCCCCATTTTCTTTCGCCACTAAAAGTTTCAACACCTGCAATCATTCTCAACAGGGTTGATTTACCTTTTCCATTTGCACCGATAAGTGCAATTTTATCGCCCCGGTCAATCTCAACTGAGGCGTTTTCTATGATTACATTATCGCCAAATGCCTTACTTACATTTTTCAGTTCTACAAGTACTCTTCCGGGTGTTTTATCTACCCTGAAATTTATTTTGATATTGGGTCTTTCCAGGGCCGAATCTTCGATGCGTTCCAGTTTATCAAGTTTTTTGATCAGGCTTTGTGCCATAGCAGCTTTACTGGCCTTGGCCCTGAACCGGTCGATCAATCTTTCTTGCTGACGGATATAATCCTGCTGGTTCTCGAAAGCCTTTTGTTGTAACTCGATGCGGATGGCTTTTTCTTTTTCATAAAAATCGTAGTTACCATTATAGATATGTAACTGCTGCTGGTAAAGCTCCACGATCTTTGTCACCATCCGGTTTAGAAAGTATTTATCGTGACTGACAATCACTACAGAGCCCTGGTAATGCTGTAAATATTTTTCCAGCCATTCAATGGAGGGTAGGTCAAGGTGGTTGGTCGGTTCATCCAGTAAGAGTAGATCGGGTTGCTGCAAGATCATTTTTGCCAATAATACCCTCATTCTCCAGCCACCACTGAATTCTTTATATGGACGTTGCAGGTCTGAGTTTGAAAATCCAAGCCCCTGAAGTACTTCTTCTGTGCGATGGTGAATATTGTAACCACCTAAAGTTTCCAACTCATGCAGTTTGTCACTGTAATCATGCAATGTTTTTTCATCACCGGTTCTTTCCAATTCTTTGCCCAGTTCCTCAATTTCTTTTTCCAGTAGTAAAATTTTTTCAAATGCACCCAGGGCTACCTGTAATATGGAATCATTTGTATCAAAACTGAGAAGATCCTGGTGCAGGTAACCGATAGTGGTGGTCCGGCTTCTTTCCACGGTACCGGCGGAAGGAGAGTATTCACCCACTAACAGTTTAAGAAGGGTGGATTTGCCGGTTCCGTTATAGCCAATCAGGCCAATACGTTCACCCGGCTGGATATGCCAGGTGGCATCTTCCACAATAATTCTTGCACCAAACTCAAATGTCACATTTTGTAAACCTGCCAGCATTCCCAATTAATTTTAACAGGGTGTAAAAATAATGGATTAGTACTTGCCGGGACAGCCGATTATCTTTGTAACCGCCATTAACGGCTGTAAACTTTCACTATGAAGAAATATATTGATATACTGGGAATCGTACTTCCGGCCATTATCATCTTATTGGGAATAATCAGGGTTTTTGTAAAGAAAACGAAAGGGGTTAATGGCCTCACTATGATACTGGCTATAATGTTACTACTTATCGGGTTGGCCCGCTATTTCCTTTTTGCCGGAGGTGGGGGATCAAGTCATTCAGGTATAAAACCGCAACCTTTGGCGGTGAGTAAACATTCTGAGGCTTTTAATAATTCTGTAGAGGCAGTACTTTCCTCTTATTACAAAATGACCGAAGGATTTGTGAACTGGGATACAGCAGCTATAAATATGGCAGGATACGAGTTGCGTACTGCGCTTGACAGTCTTAAGCTGAATGAGCTGCAAAAAGACTCCATCATTTATCAAACAGCTATTGATCCTTATAACAACACAAAGATTGAACTGGCATCTATTTTGGCCGATCCTTCCATTGATGAAAAAAGAGGATCATTAAATATTTTGTCAGATAATCTCCGCAACCTGTTGGTAATCGTAAAATACGACCGTGCCAAAGTATATTGGCAGGAGTGCCCGATGGCGTTTGGAGAAGATAGACCCGGCAACTGGCTTAGCAAAACGAATGCTGTCCGTAACCCCTATCTCGGTACTAAGGATCCAAAGCATGGTGATAAAATGCTGGATTGCGGCGGACCAAAGGATACCATCAATTTTATGGTGACTGATACAACAAAATAATAAGCAGATTGTAATAGCCGTATGCCTGGCAGGTACAAATTATTCCTGGTATTTGTTTTACTGAGTACAAAATTTGTGCTGGCACAATCTCCGTCAAAAGCCAGCCGCTTCACACTCAATGGTTATGTAAAAGACAGCTTATCAGGAGAGACGATCATTGGGGCTACGATCAGTGTAAACGGTCAATCAAAAGGGGTAGCCAGTAATCAATACGGATTCTATTCCATCACATTGGATGAAGGCAGTTATACCATCACAGCTTCACATGTTTCTTATTTGGGCAAATCGGTCACAGTAGACCTCCGGGATAACCAATCGCACAACTTTGACCTTGTTTCCAAATCAGCTTCTATTGGAGAAGTAATAGTGTATAGCCGTAAAAGGGATGGAAATGTAAAGAATGCACAAATGGGAAAAATTGACCTTTCCATTAACCAGATAAGGAATATTCCTGCATTTTTGGGAGAGGTTGATCCATTAAAAGCTATCCAATTGCTCCCGGGAGTAAGAAATGCAGGCGAAGGCAATGCAGGTTTTTATGTGCGGGGCGGGGGACCTGATCAAAACCTGATCTTATTGGATGATGCTGTGGTGTACAACACCGGTCATTTGTTTGGCTTTTTTTCTGTTTTTAACGCTGATGCCATCAAGAATGTATCACTGATCAAAGGAGGAATGCCGGCGCAGTATGGCGGTCGTCTTTCTTCAGTGGTGGATGTTTCTATGAAGGAAGGGAATATTAATAAATTTCAAATGGATGGGGGCATTGGTTTAATAGCATCAAGATTTTCGGTTCAGGGCCCAATTAAGAAGAATAAAGCATCATTCATATTGTCAGCCCGCCGCACCTACATTGATGCACTTGTAAAACCGTTCATTAAGAAGAGCAGTAGCTTCTATGGGTCTGGCTATTATTTTTATGATGTAAATGCAAAGATGAATTACCGGTTCTCAGAAAAGGACCGGCTTTACCTGAGTGGCTACTTCGGAAGGGATGTATTCGATTTTGCCAATGCAAAACGTTCTTTTAAAACAAATATTCCCTGGGGAAATTCTACAGCTACCTTGCGTTGGAATCATGTATTCAACCGGAGGCTTTTTTCTAATACAACCCTCGTTTACAATGATTATAAATTCAAGTTTTCTGCTCAGCAGGAGAATTTTGAAATCGGATTAAGTTCAGGTATCCGTGACGGCTCTGCCAAAATAGATTTTGATTATTATCCCTTGCCCAATCATAAGTTAAAGTTTGGCGGACTGTTTACTTATCACAAGTTTATTCCCAATGTGGCCAGCGGCCGGCAGGATTCGGTTGTTTTTAAACCAAACAACGAAGGAACAAAATATGCTGCTGAAACAGCTTTGTATATACAGGATGATTGGGAACTGGGAAATAAGTGGAAAATAAATTATGGTATCCGCTGGAGCAGTTTTACTCAAATAGGGCCCTACACCCGGTATGTACGGGACGAAAACCTGAATCCGCTTGACAGTACAAAATATAAAAGCTTTGAACCGGTTAAAACTTACGGAGGTTTTGAGCCGAGAGTTACTTTGAGGTATGCCATCAACGATGAGACTTCGCTTAAAGCGGCTGTTACAAGAAATTTGCAATACATACATCTTGTGACCAATGCCGGCACCACTTTGCCAACGGACTTGTGGGTGCCAAGTACCTACCTGGTACAGCCACAGGTAAGCTGGTTATATGCACTGGGCTTCTTTAAAAATTTTGCAGATAACACCTATGAAACTTCAGTGGAAGTATATTATAAGGATATGCAAAACCAGGTGGAGTATGCAGAAGGTTATACTCCCTCACTCAGGGATCCGGAAGAAGAATTTGTTTTTGGAAAAGGATGGAGCTATGGTTCAGAATTCCTGGTCAACAAACTTAAAGGAAGATTTACCGGCTGGATTGGTTATACCTTGTCATGGACATGGCGGAAATTTCCTGATTTGAATGAAGGTTTTAAGTATCCAACAAGGTATGACGGGAGGCATGATCTTTCGGTAGTGGCTAATTATGAACAAAGTAAAAAATGGAGGTTCGGGGCTGTGTTCGTTTATGGTACGGGTAATGCCATTACATTACCGGAACGCTTTTACTTTATTAATGGTGTATTGACCCAGGAATACAGCCGGCTGAATCAATACCGGATGCAGGCTTACCATCGTCTTGACCTGTCTGCTACTTATACACCACAGCCCAGGAAAAAAAGAAAGGTCAACAGTTCATGGGTTTTCAGTATCTACAATACTTACAGTCGTTTGAATCCTTACTTTATCTACTTTGATCAGAACGGAAGCTTGGCTAACGGGGATTTAAAAGTTGAAGCAAAACAGGTATCCTTATTTCCCATTATTCCTGCGGTAACCTGGAATTTTAAGTTCTGATATCTCCGCATAAAAAAAGCCTGTTGACACAGGCCTTTTTACGAATTAATCCGAATTAAAAATTGTTTACTATCGCAATTTACTATGTATGACTGAAAGATCATACTGATGCGGGTCATTTGTTTTGTAGTATAAAATTGATTTTTATTAGTGTGAGTATTTCTAATCATCTTCTATGAGATTTTACACTTAATATTATGTGTTGATATAATGTTTAAACGATAAAAAGGATATCAAATGTCGATCAGGCAGGCAACAATTAATGATGTAAAGCAATTACAGTGGATAAGAAATGCTGTAAAAGAAAATACCTTATCTGATCCATCGCTGGTTTCAGACGATGATGTAATTGAATATATCTCATGGCGTGGAAGGGGTTGGGTGTATGAAACGGAAGGCGTCATTACCGGCTTTTCCATTATTTCACTTATTGATCAAAACGTCTGGGCACTATTTGTACATCCTGACTTTGAAAAAAGAGGAATTGGCAGATTGCTGCATGACGAGATGATGAACTGGTATTTTGAAAATACTGATAAATTAGTTTGGTTAAGCACATCACCGGGAACAAGAGCTGAGGGTTTTTACCGAAGAGCAGGCTGGCAGGAGAATGGAACTTACGGAAAAGGAGAGATTAAATTTGAAATGAGCAAAGAACGATGGAAAGCAGGGTTAGTAGGTTGAAAATTTTATAATATCTTTAATAATTAACCTTGCTGACAACCTATTTATTGCCGGCGCTGTCTGAAAAATGAATTGCTTAATACCTGGATATATGAAAATGAAGATTTTGCCCTTTTTTTCTCTTTTTATCTGCGGGATATTAATCAATGATACCCTGCAGAAGCAAGGTGACTATCATACAACTCAATCTGACGGTCCTTATGTAATGTATAAGGGCAACAAAGTGTATGTGTCTTACATACTGGATAATCACGGGGCAAAAGTGCCAAAGATTGACAGCTTTGATTACAACGAAAAGCCAGGTATTGCATTAACCGTGGCCACCGATATTGCGGGTAAAACTTTTCCTGTGCAATTAAAATCATCACTGGAAAACGAGAAAACAGAATATGGCAAGCCCGATAAAATGTTCGTTGTTTCTGATATCGAGGGCAATTTTGGGGCTTTCCGGAAACTTTTGCAGGGAAATAAGGTAATTGATGATAATCTTACCTGGACTTTTGGTAAGGGGCATTTGGTGCTGACCGGCGATTTTTTTGACAGAGGTTCGCAGGTCACAGAAGTTTTGTGGCTTATTTATTCACTGGAGGAGCAGGCAAAAGCTGCCGGGGGATATGTGCATTTTGTTTTGGGTAATCATGAGATCATGAATATGAATAATGATCTGCGTTATGTAAATCCCAGGTATATACAGAATGCTGCGCTGGTAAACGAAACATACCTGGCCTTGTTTGGTGAAAATTCAGAACTCGGCCGCTGGCTGAGAACCAAGAATGTGTCAGAAAAAATAGGAGATTTCCTGTTTGTACATGGCGGCTTTTCTTCAGAAGTCAATACACTGGATATGAACCTTGGCCGACTTAACAAATTAGTACGACCATTCTATGGCGATACATCTTATAATTACAAGGACCCCAAAGTTGATTTGCTTTATAGCAACCTGGGTCCCTTTTGGTACAGAGGTTATTATGCCAGCAGACCAGCCACTTTAGCTGCACAGATAGACAATACACTTTCCATATACAAAGTAAAGCATATTGCAACCGGTCATACCGTGATTGCAGATACAATCAGTGTATTATATGGCGGAAAGATTTTTAATACTGATGTGCCGCATATCAAAGGTGCCTCTGAGGGCTTGCTGGTAGAAAATGGCAAGTACTACAGGGTGAGCCCACTCGGCGAAAGGTTTCAGCTACTTGACTAATGGTTACTGGCTGATAAGCTTTCTTTTGAAGTAGTCATATCCTGTCGCTTTTCCTGTTACAAGGTCAATACAAAGCAATACATTGGCTTCGCTGCTGCTGAGTTCTTCATTGTTAGTTCCAGTTATTACCAACTGGTTACTGGTAACCTGCCAGTCCATCCATTCAGCAAGTTTGGTATTAAATGTCCATAGAATTTTTCCTTCCTGTGTCACCTTGCTAACAAGGATAGGAGTTTTCTGACCTACTTCTTGTTTGTGAATAATTAAAAATGCAGCGGGACCTGCCAGGTGAACCGGTAAGGCAGTTTTTTTATTCAGTAAAAAACCTCCATGCAAAAAGGATGTATTGCCATCAACAAGGGCAGCATTTTCTTTTTCTATCTGCCAGTCGCCATTAGAATTTCTGCTTACAGTTGATTTGTATAACCGGCGAAGGGCAGTTTCATCATTTTCGCTTTGGTGCTGCATGCGATTATACAGTTTGTCAAATTCATTTTTTGCGTATAAACCAAACCAATAGCCGTTTACAGTGTCCTGGTTTATTTTAAGGTTGTAATACCCGGGGCTTCCCCGTTGCAGGTTTTTTATTACCCTTTCAAGATCCTCACCGGATCGCTCCTGTGATTCCAGCATTCTTTTCATCACCCGGAGACTGTCAAGTGCTTTAGTTAACAATGTCCTTTCTTCAAAATATAGTTTCTGCAAACGTCCAAATTCTTCTCTTGTTATCTCTCCGGCAGCATATTGCTTTGACGGCCGTAAATTTTTCTGCTGGTATAAAGAGTCCTGTTGTTCACGGTTCTTCTTTTCAGCTTTTTCAATGAGGCCGATCTGTTGCTTCAGCGGACTTTGTTCTTCATCATACTCTTCCTGGTTTGCCAACAATGTTTGCGTATTTAATTTCCATTTAGTGCCGTCTTTGGCAGTCAAGTATATATTTTTGTCAGAAGGGTTGAAGAAATAATACCTTCTTTCATCCGGGAATTTGCCTGATAAGACAGGATTCTTTTTCTCCAGTGTTTCTTTGTCTGCTTTTAGTTCCAGAGTAAATGCATCAAAAGCCATCGGCTCATTCATAAATAACCAGGCATTGTCACCCGAAGCTCCCATTATTTCAACCGGGTGGTTTTTTATCTCTCTTTGCTTCTTTACTTTTTTTTCTGCAAGCATCTCAGCTGTGGCCGCATCGTTTGTCTGGATATAATATGTTGTATTGACAGATTTTCTGACCATTCCGCCTTTTCGTGAATAAGAAACAGTTTTTTGAAATTCTGTTATGGCAAATACAACGGATTTCCCGTTTTTCTCAAATAACAAAACGGGTGGTTTGGCGAATCGTTCATCATATTTGGCAAGACAGCCTTTCAGCAGGTATACAAATCCAATAACAATTAAAGCCGCAGCAAGGATGATTCCAAGAACAGGCCTGGCATTCAGTCGCATAGAACAGGTTGTTTTTTGAAAAATACAAAAAACGGCCAGCTTATCTTTGATAAATGCGGACAAGGGTAAAAATATGTTGCATCTCCTCGGTTGAAGAGGCGAAGATGGCCATTAAAATGGGCGCTGATGCATTAGGGCTGGTAGGGAAGATGCCCAGCGGACCCGGGCCTATTGCCGACGAACTTATAGCGTCAATAACCCGGCATATTCATCCGCCGGTATCTTCTTTCCTGCTGACGAGTGAACAATCTTCAACAGCTATTATACAGCATATACAAAGAGTAAATACCAATACTGTTCAGATAGTAGATAACCTGACAGAGGGATCATATAGTGATATTCGCAAAGTGCTGCCTCACCTTGGGATAGTACAGGTTATTCATGTAAGAGGTGAGGAGACTATTGATGAAGCCCTTGCTATTCATGCAATGGTTGATGCTATTTTGCTGGACAGCGGAAACCCCACAGCTGCAGTTAAAACATTGGGCGGAACAGGTAATACACATAATTGGGCTATCAGCCGGAAGATAGTTGAAAGTGTAAAAGTCCCGGTATTCCTGGCAGGAGGATTACAACCGGGTAATGTAAAGCAGGCAATCAGAGAGGTACAGCCATTTGGTGTGGATATATGCAGCGGTGTAAGGACGAATGGGAGACTTGATCCGAAAAAATTAGAAGCCTTTATGAATGCTGTTATTAATGTTTAAAACTTTGGTTATTTGAATTTTCCTTACTCGGAAAGAATATCTACATTGTAACGAAATTATCTCCCTAAAACCTATTAATCTAAACCATTCAAAACATGAAAAAAATCCTGATCATACTATTGGCATTTAGCCTTTTGACAGCCTGCAAGGATAAAAAAGCGGCTGACACAAAAAAGACCGAAACCAAATCCGCAGATGATTACCGCAGCGGTGACAATAAAACGGGAGATGACAAAAAGGGTAATGACGATAAAGACAATGGCGGCGTTTCAGATGACAACAATAAGACTGATAATGATACCAATTTCTCCGGTGGTGGCTGGCCACAAAACGAAAAGGATAGTTTTATCAGTAGCTGCGTAAGGGAAGCCGTGAAAGGTGGCCGCAGCAGGGAAGTGGCTTCCAGTTATTGCCAGTGTATGATGGAAAAGATGGAAGCAGAATATCCGGATATTAATAAGGCTGCCAAACTGACCAATGACGAAATTGAAAAGGTGATGATGAAATACAGGGACGGCTGCCTTTCGCAATAGTATTCCGACAATTAATTGTTAAGCCCGCAGCATTTGTTGCGGGCTTTTTACTATTAGGTTTTATCCTGCCACCGGCTTAAATTTGCCCCTCCAAAAATTCTATACTAAATGGCAAGATTAATAGCATTCCGGGAAGCACTTCGTGAAGCGTTGACAGAGGAAATGAGAAGAGATGACAGGGTTTTCCTGATGGGAGAAGAGGTGGCAGAGTATAATGGAGCTTATAAAGTAAGCCAGGGTATGTTGGCGGAATTCGGCCCAAGGAGAGTAATTGATACTCCCATTTCAGAGCTTGGATTTGCCGCTGTAGGCGTAGGCGCAGCACAAAATGGGCTCAGACCTGTTGTTGAGTTCATGACATGGAACTTTGCTGTTTTGGCTTTGGATCAAATTCTCAATACGGCTTCTAAAATGCTGGCAATGAGTGGCGGGCAAATTACATGTCCTATTGTTTTTCGTGGTCCAAATGGTTCAGCTGGTCAGCTGGGTGCTCAGCATTCTACGGCTTTTGAAAGTCTTTATGCCAATATTCCCGGTATCAAGGTAGTGTCCCCCAGTAATGGATATGATGCAAAAGGCTTATTGAAGCAGGCCATCCGCTTTGAAGAAGACCCGGTTGTTTTTATGGAAAGTGAAGTGATGTACGGTGATAAAAGTGAAGTGCCGGAAGAAGAATACTATATTGAATTAGGAAAAGCTGACATCAAGAAAATCGGCCGTGATGTGACCATTGTTTCTTTCAATAAAATGATGAAAGTGGCCCTTGGCGCAGCAGCTGAGCTGGAAAAAGAAGGTATCAGTGCAGAAGTGATTGATCTGAGAACCATTCGTCCTCTGGACTGGATGACAATTCTGGAAAGTGTAAAGAAAACAAACAGACTGGTAATTGTAGAAGAGCAATGGCCTTTTGCCTCCGTTTCATCTGAGATCAGTTATCGAATACAAAAGGAAGGATTTGATTACCTGGATGCGCCCATCCGTCGTATTACAGCTGCTGATGCACCGCTGCACTATGCACCTAATCTTGTAGCTGCTGCATTACCGGATGTCGCAAGGACAGTGAAATTGGTGAAAGAGGTGATGTATGTAAAGAAATAAACAAGTGAAATTACTCTTCCAAAACCCCGGTTTTTCCGGGGTTTATTTTTTGTTTTACGCAATAATATTTTTTCGGGTAGGGTGCAGCGTTTTGGTTTAGAAGCTGCATCTTTGCTATGGTTTTTCATAGGATATTGGATTTTAAAACGAGGCTGGGTTTCTACCCGGCCTTTATTTTTTACATTCTAACCGAATCTGTCACTTCCTATCAAATCAGTTATTTTTGTCACCCAAATACAACAACATGGCAGATATTCTGATTATTGATGACGAGAAAGCTATCCGCAAAACGCTGACCGAGATACTCTCTTTTGAAGGGTATAAGATTGAGGAGGCGGCAGACGGAGAAGAGGGCCTGAAAAAATTCAAAGAGAAGAATTACGACCTGGTACTGTGCGACATTAAAATGCCCAAACTGGACGGCATCGAGTTTTTGCAGAAAGCCGGAGAAGTCAATGCAGACGTTCCGGTTATCATGATTTCAGGCCATGGTAATATTGAAACTGCTGTGGAAGCCGTAAAAAAGGGTGCTTATGATTACATCTCCAAGCCACCGGACCTTAACCGCCTGCTCATCACTATCCGCAATGCAATGGATAAAAGCAGCCTGGTAACTGAAACAAAAGTGCTGAAAAGAAAGGTGAGCCGTGTACAGGAAATGATTGGAGAATCGGCACCGATAAAAAAAATTAAGGAAACGATTGATAAAGTTGCTCCAACAGATGCACGGATACTCATAACTGGTGAAAACGGTGTTGGAAAGGAATTAGTGGCAAGATGGATACACGAAAAAAGTAACAGGGCTTCCGGTCCAATAATAGAAGTGAATTGTGCCGCTATACCCACCGAACTGATAGAAAGTGAGTTATTCGGTCATGAAAAAGGCTCCTTCACTTCGGCCATCAAACAACGTATTGGAAAATTTGAATCAGCTAACGGAGGAACACTTTTTTTGGATGAAATTGGTGATATGAGTGCCAATGCGCAGGCAAAAGTACTCAGGGCTTTACAGGAAGGCAAGATCACAAGAGTGGGTGCTGATAAAGATATCAGTGTAGATGTAAGGGTAATTGCCGCAACGAATAAAGATCTTTTGAAAGAAGTAGAGGCAAAAAATTTCCGTTTGGATTTATATCATCGCCTTAGCGTCATTCTTATTCATGTACCGTCTTTAAATGATCGAAGAGATGATATACCACTGCTTGTCGATAAGTTTTTACAGGATATCTGCAACGAATACGGCATTGCTCAAAAGCCAATAGCAGATGAGGCTATAAAACTGCTTCAGGAGTATAACTGGACAGGTAATATCCGGGAACTGCGGAATGTAGTGGAAAGGCTTGTCATTCTTTCAGGCAAAACAATCACCGCAGATGACATTAGAAGCTATGTAATGCCTAAGTAATTTTTGCTGTTTTCCTGGCAAATTCCAGCATTTCATCAATTGTATGAAATATTGTTATATTCGGCGGTAAACTTTTGATGCAACAGACCGCCGGCCCTGATACCAGTATTTTTTTTTGAGGATATTCCCTGCTCAGTTTACAGAGATAATCATCCAGTTCTTCATCGTCAAAATGGGTGATGATATGAGTGTAGATATAATCCGCAGGTTTTCTGTCAAGATAATACCGCAGCGTTTCAAAGTCAACATCAACTCCGAGATAAACTGTTGGGTTAAGGTATTTCCGGAAAAAATAATTTGATGCCAACAGTGGAATTTCGTGCAGTTCTCCTTTGGGTGCAAATACAAGGATTATGCTTTTCTTGTCTGCAGGTATTTCAAGCCCATCTGTTGCCATTATGATCTTTTTCCGGATGATATGGCTGGCAAAATGCTCCTGGGCGGGTATCACATTATTGGTTAGCCATAACAAACCGATTCGTTTTAAGAAAGGGTAGAATACATTGGTTATAGCTTTTTCCATACCTATCCGGATGGCAATTGTATTTATGATCTTATCCAATGCTTCTTTGTCAAAACTTATACTCGCTTCAATCATTTGGTGAACAAAGAGTTCGTAATTGTCATCTCTTACGATAGTAGAGGTAACTGCATGTTGAATTTCCTCTGCACTCATAGCGGCAAGCCTGGATACTTTATACCCATTATGATACAAAAAAGAGATACGCAGCAGCTCTTTCAGGTCGTTGTCATCAAAAATGCGATGCTGGCTTTCTTTACGTTTGGGCACAAATAAACGATAACGTTGTTCCCATGCCCGGAGTGTGTGAGCTTTTATGCCACAAAGATTTTCTATGTCCCTGATGGTAAATTCGTTCATTTGCTATGCTCTAAATTATCATTTATTCCCCGCAATTCCCTGCACCGCTTTAGCAAAACTTTGAATATTAAAATTTTGAACGGCAAATATTTATAATACTTTTGTCAGCTATAAAAACCGGCTCATGCCACTACACCATATTTTTATCGTTTACCTGATTGGTACATTGATTGTTTTCCTGCCTTCGTTCGGGTTGGCTAAACTGTTTACAAAGGCTGGCGAAGCTTCCTGGAAAGCTTACATCCCTTTTTATAATACCTGGGTGATGCAGGATCTGGCAAAAAGACCAAAACATTGGGTTTTCTGGCAGTTTATTCCTGTTATTGGCTGGTTTATCAGCCCCGGAATATTTATAGAGTTTACAAAAGTGTTTGGAAGGTTCTCACTCGGAAGCCATACAGCTGCTGCGCTGGGAGCTCCGGTTTATTTTCCTTACCTCGCATATAAAGTAAATCCAAACTTCGTTGGTGCAGAAGCCGTAAAGAAACATAAGAAACCAGGATGGCGGGAATGGGTGGATGCGGGCATTTTTGCCGTTGTTGCTGCCACACTCATCCGCACTTTTGTTTTTGAGGCATATACGATACCTACGGGATCAATGGAAAAAACTTTGCTGGTAAGAGATTTTTTGTTTGTAAGCAAACTGAGTTACGGCCCCCGTATACCCAATACACCTTTATCTGTTCCCTTTGTACATAATTACATGCCTATTGGTAAAGGGAAGTCGTATTCAACCGCACTGCAGCTGCCTTATATACGTTGGTTCGCTTCTAAAGTTAAAAGGGGAGATGCGGTAGTCTTTAATTTTCCTGAAGGTGATACTGTGTATCATGCCCCCGGTTTTGAATCAGCCAATCCGTATTATGATATCAAACGTAAAAATGCCTGGGGCCCTCCTTACAATGCAATTGTTTTTGATGATGGAAGCGGCGGATATACCCGTATTACAACGGGAGAAGTCATGAATGACCCCGTTAATTTTCCCATGGTGGTACACCCGGTTGATAAAACCGATAATTACATCAAACGTTGTGTAGCAGTAGCCGGTGACTGGCTGGAAGTAAAAGATGGTGACATTTACATTAATGGAGAAAAAGAAAAGACTCCGCCGTATTCATTAATGACCTATACACTTAATACCAAGGCAGGTAGTACAGATCTGGATGGATTAACAGATAAGTATAATCTTAAAGAAGGTGAGATCAGTTTCGTAGCTCCCAATACTTACCGGGCTGTCTTAACGCATAAGACTGTAGAAAAAATGAAAAATGAAGGGGTGCTGGTTTCTGCCATTCCTGACCTGGAGAAACCAGAAGAGGTTTATACAGATTCTACCCGTTTGGGGAAAGTTACTTTCCCTTGGAGTACAAATTTCAAATGGACTATTGATTACTTTGGAAAAATATGGATACCGGCCAAAGGCGAATCCCTGAAATTGACAACAGAGAATTATCCGATTTACGAAAGGGCAATCAGGGTGTACGAGAAAAATGATTTCTATCAGAAGGATGGAAAGTTTTTCCTGAATGGAAAAGAAGTAACAGAGTATACTTTCAAAATGGATTATTACTGGATGATGGGGGATAACAGGCATGGTTCCCAGGACAGCCGTTTCTGGGGCTTTGTACCTGAAGACCGAATAGTTGGGAAAGCCTGGCTGATCTGGTTTAGCTGGGAGGGCGGACCAAGGTGGAACAGGCTGTTCAGGATTGTAAAATAGTAGTATCTTTAAATGCCTCTGCGAAAATGCAGAGGCATTATTGTCTTATTTACTTTTAATGATGGAACACAAATACGAATTTCAGTACGAAGTTTTTAATGATATCACTGAGTTGAGTGAAGATGATGCCTGGTTACTGACAGAAGCAAGGGAAGTCACAGAGCAGGCCTATGCACCTTATTCTAATTTTCATGTTGGCGCAGTTGCGATTTTGGAGAATGGGGAAGTAGTGGCTGGTACCAACCAGGAAAATGCTTCTTACCCGGTAGGTATTTGTGCAGAAAGGGTGTTGTTAGGTTCTGTAGCCACTATCCACCCGGACGTACCCATAAAAACCATTGCTATCAGTTATAACAGCGAGGAAATAAAAAGCGACCACCCGATTTCGCCATGCGGTATGTGCCGTCAGGCACTGCTGGAATATGAAACCAGGACCAAAAAGCCGATACGGCTTATTTTAAGCGGCCAGGAGGGAAAAGTTTATATTATTAAAACTGCCAGTTTCCTGTTGCCATTTGCATTTACAAGTGATGAATTGAATAAATAAGAGAGATAGGTCAAAAAAGAGTTTGCACACCATAAGCAACTTTCGCCTCATGCTCCAGCAGCCATTTCTTTCTCCATAATCCGCCAGCATAACCCACCAATTCTTTATTGGAACCAATTACCCGGTGACAGGGAACTATAATGACAATATTATTTTTTCCATTTGCATTGGCAACAGCTCTAGTAGCTTTTGTATCACCTGTTTTTCTGGCCAGTTCGAGATAGCTGATTGTTTTGCCAAAGGGAATTTGTGTAAGTATATTCCATACGTCCTGTTGAAAAGCGGTTCCCGGTTGATTTAACGGCAAATCAAAAATTCTTCGTTGCCCATTGAAATATTGGATCAGCTGCTCCACACAATTGATCAGCATATGAGGTAAATGTTTCTTTTTGCCCTCAGGCTTTTGCGAGGTATCATGAAATGTTACTTCAGAAATATAATCTTCTGTTCCGCTTATTTTGAGTAAGCCGACCGGTGAATGATAGTATGTATGAATAAGCTCACTCATTTTTAACCGATCTTTTGCCCGTTGGCGGTTGGTTTATCGGGTTTAAGTAAAATTACATCATTGTTGGTATCGTAAATGCCAAGCACCAGGCATTCACTGATAAAATCGGCTATTTGTTTAGGAGGGAAATTTACCACCGCTACTACCTGCCTTTTCAATAAGTCTTCTTTGCTGTAATGTGCAGTGATCTGTGCCGAAGATTGTTTAACACCCATTTCCGGCCCAAAATCAATCTTTAATTTATAGGCAGGCTTCCTTGCTTTAGGGAAATCGGATACTTCAACGATAGTGCCCAGTCGGATATCAATTTTTTCAAAATCATTCCAGCTGATGGTCATCTTGTTAATTTACTGTAAACTTGATGAAAATTTACAGAATGACCGCAGAAAACAAAGGCATGAATGTATCCCGCCGGAAATTTATACGCAACACTGCTATTACCGGAGGAGCTTTTTTCATTGTACCAAGACATGTTTTGGGCAGAGGTTTTATTGCTCCAAGCGATAAACTGAATATTGCCGGTATTGGTGTGGGTGGCAAAGGTGCAGGCGACCTGATGGAATTTGCCAAAAGTCCGCATGTTAACATAGTTGCATTGTGTGATGTGGATGACAGGGAAGCGAAAGGGTCAAGAGAACGATTTCCGAAGGCGCCTTACTATAAGGATTTCAGGGATATGCTGGAAAAAGAAAAAAGTACCATTGATGCCGTTTCGGTTTCCACTCCGGATAATACCCATGCTGTGGCAACATTAGCGGCCATGCAGCTGGGCAAACATGTCTATACTCAAAAGCCACTCACACATGATATCTATGAAGCAAGAATTCTTACCGAAGCAGCAAAAAAGTACAAGGTAGTAACGCAAATGGGCAATCAGGGTGGTTCTGGTGATGGTGTAAGGATTGCAAAGAAAATGATTGATGACGGATTGATTGGGGATGTGTACGAAGCTCATGCCTGGACCAACAGGCCGGTATGGCCACAAGGCATTCCAACACCAAAGGGACAATTTGATGTGCCGAAAGAACTGGATTGGGATCTTTGGCTGGGCCCTGCTAAATACACTGAATATAACCCGGCTTATGTGCCTTTTAACTGGAGAGGCTGGTGGGCATTTGGTACAGGTGCATTGGGTGATATGGCCTGCCATATTATGGATCCTATCTACCGGATTTTACCCATTCTTTATCCTGAGTCGGCAGAGTGTAGTGTCAGCAACGTATGGAAGGATATGTGGGCTGAAGGTAATTATGTAGAAAGCTGCCCGCCATCTTCAATTATTCATCTGTCATATCCCCGCACAGATGGCAAGGGTAAGATATCCGTTTCATGGCATGATGGTGGTTTATTACCACAACGTCCTGCAGAGCTATTACCAGAAGAGGAATTTGGAAATTGGGATGGTGGAGTACTGATGGTTGGACAAAAAGGGAAATTATTGCTTGACTGTTATGGTGAAATACCAAGGTTGCTGCCAACCAAAAGGATGAAAGAAATAAAAATAGATAAGTCGAAAATAAAATTTGTAAAGGAAGGTCATTACCTGCAATGGGTAAATGCCTGTATCGCTGGTTATGGCAAGGGTACAACAAGTTCACCGTTTGAGTATGCCGGACCTTTTACTGAAAGTATCCTGATGGGTAACCTGGCCATCCGTAGCTGGATGATGCTTAACCCAAAACGAACAGGCTGGGGTGATAAATACCAGGGCCGGAAAAAATTACTTTGGGATGCAAAAAATATGAAGGTTACAAATTTTGATGAAGCCAATCAATTCGTCAAGAGAGAATACCGTGATGGGTGGAAGCTGGAATTGTAGCGTAACAAGTTAATTATCCAATAATTTCGATAATTCAATCAGCTCTGCTTGTTTATAGCTTTCTTTTTCGCTGCTGAAACATTTTCCAAACTCTTCCAGTAATAACTGGATGACCTGTTTGTTTTTTTGTGGCTTAAAATAAGAACCAACCGGTGGCACTGAGATGCGTTTGAAATAAGCATCCACATCCTGTTGTGTAAATACATGACCGGAAGACGGGTCAATAAAAAACTCAATCTTATGTACAGGATTAGGGAGATTCTCGTCAGAATAACCGGGTTTGAAATATGCAATGATGAATTGCCTTGGGATCTGAATAGCCCTTACCGGAATATCGAGCAACTCACAAAGAACCAGGTAGAGAATACCGTTGCTTATCTGGTTGCCTCTTTTTGATTCCAGTGTTTTGTGCA
The DNA here is from genome assembly GCA_964634265.1 of uncultured Chitinophaga sp. Classification (GTDB taxonomy): domain Bacteria; phylum Bacteroidota; class Bacteroidia; order Chitinophagales; family Chitinophagaceae; genus JJ008. Next base: position 155,249 of record CAZWIM010000002.1, read on the forward strand.
ACAGGAATTCATTGGGCTCTTTATAATTCGTTTCACCACCCTTTAAGCCATAATAGCTGTAAAGGATGCTGGTAACAATATTTATCTGCTCAAGCGGAGTGAGATAATTATTCAGCTCGAGCCAGATATTGCGGCGGATCTTTTCTATCTCCTGTAAAACCGGAGTAGTTGAAATATCAGGATATTGAAACTTACTGGTCAGCATGGCACCAAGCATCAGGTCATGATGACCTGAAACATTCCATTGACGGAAATCCTCTGTAAGATCCCTGTAGTGCAGCCGGTGAATAAGCAGTTCTATTCTGTTTTGTACTTCTTCGTCTGGTGTGGTTTCCCACAGATGTTCCAGGTTAGGAATAATATTTTTACCGTAGTCAATGATTTTGCTGGAGACTAATCCAAACACTTCTTCATCCGGATCATCAATCAGGGTAAAAAGGGCTGATATTTCTTTGTTTGTTTCCAATGGTAGTGATTCATGCACAATATCAAGAATAGGGACGATATGAAATAGTTAAACTTTTCCACAGCAGGTGGGTAAGCTATTAAATCAACCCGGTCAGTTTACTTGATTTCTTTTAATGAATAAATCATGACAGGAAAATGTTTAAGTTTGATTCATGCATAAATTAATTCTGAGTCTTTTTTTATTTATAATTATTTCTTCTGCAAAAGGACAGAGTGAATTGTTTAAAATCAAGCCCGATAGCTCAGGGTTTGTGCTGACAGCAAAGGGAGCTTCCCGGCTAGCTTCACTGCCTTTAAAATGTATCCTGCAGCAGTTTCCCAATAAGACCAATCATACTTCAAATAATGACAGCGACCATATTTTACTGCCTGTTCAGTTGCATCCTGCTTTTTTTGGTTGTTTTGACTGGCATTCCTCTGTACATGGACACTGGATGCTGATACGACTGCTGAAATCATTTCCTGATTTACCTGAGGCAACTGCTATACGAAATACACTTAACAAAACAATTACTGCAGAAAATATAATCAACGAAGTAAAGTACTTCAATCTGCCACTTACAGCATCCTGGGAAAGAACCTATGGCTGGGGATGGATACTGAAACTGGATGAAGAATTGTATGACTGGAATGATGCTGACGGACAACGATGGCATAACGCCATACAGCCACTCACACAGAAAATTGAGGAACTATGGATGAAGTTTCTGCCAAAGCAAACCTATCCAAACCGTACAGGTGTGCATCCCAATACTGCATTCGGACTGGTCTTTGCTTTGGATTATGCCAGAAAAAGAAAACGGACTGAGTTCGAAAAGGCAATCATTCAGTCATCAAGGAAAATATTTTTGAAAGATAAAAATGCCCCGGCACTATGGGAGCCTAATGGTTCAGATTTTCTTTCTCCCAGCCTGGAAGAAGCAGACCTGATGAGACGAGTACTTGCTCCTAAGGAATTTATCAACTGGTTCAACCAGTTCTTCACCATGCAAGGTCTGCAACACTTAACGGTTTTGCCAGTTGTATCCGACCGGTCGGATCTTCAGATCGTACATCTTGACGGATTATCTTTCAGCCGAAGCTGGTGTATGAAAGGAATTGCTTCAGCTTTGCCCGCAAAGGATAAGCGGAGGAAAATATTATTAAGTTCAGCATTTTATCATTTGTCAACTGCCTTGCCGCATGTGGTAAGCGGCGAATATGGAGGTGAACACTGGCTGGCCAGCTTTGCTGTTAATGCTTTGGTAGACTAACCGTTAATTCAAAAACCGTATTCTTATTTTTTTCTGGCCACTACCATCCAGTCCCAGGGCCTGGGTTCTTTCAGCCATTTAGGTGGCTTATGAAATTCTGTTGTCCAGTCGTATTCTATTTTTTCAAATTGTTCGGCGACAAAACCGTTTTTATCCAGTAGTAATTCTAGTTCTTCCTTCAGGTAGTGTTTGTGGGGTACATCATCAATATCGGCATTGCCCCTGCGGAGGTTATTCCATTTACGGATAGCTTCTTTTCCATTTTTTTCTTCGGGAAAATACCGTTGTTCAATTTTGTATTGCCGCTGGATAACACTGGTCAGCAGATGTGACTCCAGGGATGGTATGGTGATGACGATGCGGCCGCCTTTCTTCACACAATTACCTAAAGATGCAAAGAAAATATCCCTTTCTTTTTGTGAAGGGGTGAGAATGGCATTAATACAAATGCCGAAATCACATTTAGGTACTTTCGTACTCTTACCACTCATATCAGCCCGCAGGTATTGCACATTTTTATATTGCGGGTAAAGTTGCTTTGCTATTTCCAGGTTTTTAGCCGATATATCTAATGCAATAACCTTTTTAAAGGATGGAGAGAGTACAGGCAGCCACTTACCGATGGCGCAGCCAATATCAATGACTGTTTTATTTTTTGAAGCATATTTAGCTATGACTGCCCGGATGATTGCTTTTTTATCGTTATGCAGCACATCAAAGATTTCTTCACCGTAAGTAGGGGCTATTTTTTCCCAGTAGGAACGCTTCATCGGTTATTGATTTGTAGCGATAGTTATTACTACTTCTTCTTTGCTGCTTTTTTCTTCACTGCTGACTTCTTTTTAGCCGGGGCTTTTTTTGCTGCGGCCTTTCCTTTCTTGGCAAAGGCTCCGGGAACTTCCGCTTCAATAAACTTTTTTACATCTTCTAATGTAAATGTAGCTGCTTCATCAGCCGTGTACCTGGTATCATCTGCTTTTTTAGGAAGCTTTATGATCTTTTTGCCAAATTTGATGATAGGACCCCAACGGGCATTTTCCACTGCGATTTTCTCATCCGGCCAGCGATGAATGAAACGATTTTCTTCTTTTTTGATCTTTGCTTCAATCAGTTCGTTCATTTCATCCTGCGAAAGGTTGGCAAAATTGTACCGCTTGGGAACGTTGATGAACATGCCATCCCATTTGATATAAGGGCCAAAACGTCCTGTACCCTTGGTAACGGGTTTACCATCATAATTGCCAACAGGTGCATCTGCTTTTTGCTTGGCCTTTATATATTGTATGGCTTTGTCCAGATCTACAGTTGACAGATCTGTACCTTTTGGAATTGAAATGAATTCATCACCCCATTTTACATAAGGACCAAAGCGGCCAACATTCACAGAGATGTCTTTTTCTTCGTATTGACCCATTGTGCCCTGTGCCCCGAATAGGTTCATGGCTTCTTCATACGTAATGGTCTCAATGCTTTGTCCTGTCGGTATTTTGGCAAACCGTGGTTTTTCTTCATCATTGGCTTCGCCGATCTGAATCATGGCTCCATAGCGTCCCATACGGGCAACAACAGGTTTGCCACTTTCAGGGTCAGTGCCCAATATTCTTTCTCCCTTGATCCGTTCTGCGGTTTCTATCGTTTTTTCTACATCCTTTTTAAAAGGATCGTAGAAATCATTGATCATTTTATTCCACTTCATTTTGCCTTCGGCAACCTCATCAAACTCTTCTTCAATTCGGGCCGTGAAGCTGTAATCCATGATATCATCGAAATATTGTTTCAGGAAGTCGGTTACTACCAAACCTAAATCAGAAGGAAACAGCTTTGCCTTTTCTGCACCAGTGTTTTCCTGCTCCATCAATTTGCTTACGGAATCTTTCTGCAGTTTGAATACCCTGAAATCACGGCGGACACCTTCCTTATCCCTTTTTTCTACATAACCTCTTTTCAGAATTGTTGATATGGTGGGGGCATAAGTTGATGGACGACCAATTCCCAACTCCTCGAGTTTTTTTACTAACGAAGCTTCGGTATAGCGGGGCAGGGGGCGGCTGAACCGTTCCGTTGCTTTCATTTCTTTTAACGGCAGTTGCTGACCAACTGCTAACGGCGGCAGCATACCTTCATTTGCTTCTTCTTCCAGTTCATCATCATCTTTATCTTCCCTGTACACTTTCAGGAAGCCGTCAAACTTTAATACTTCACCACTGGCGGTGAGCTCTTCTTTGTTGGTTGAAATTTCAATCTTTGCTGTTGTTTTTTCCAATTCGGCATCGGCCATCTGGCAGGCCATTGTCCTTTTCCAGATAAGTTCATAGAGTTTTTGCCATTCCGGTTCCGGAACCGATGAATTACTCATATATGTAGGCCTGATTGCCTCGTGAGCTTCCTGGGCACTTTCGTTTTTATTCTTGTACTTGCGGAACTGGTGATAATCTTCGCCATACATACTCTTTACCGTATTGGTAATATCACCCAGCGCAGTGTTACTCAGGTTCACACTGTCGGTACGCATATAAGTAATATATCCATTTTCATACAACCGCTGTGCGATTTGCATTGTTCTGGATACACCGTATCCCAGTTTCCTGGAAGCTTCCTGTTGTAATGTGGAGGTGGTGAAGGGTGGGGCAGGAGAACGTTTGCCCGGTCTCACCTGGATATCTGTTACTTTATATGAAGCACCTATACAACCTTTCAAAAACGTTTCTGCATCTTCTGCGGTATTTTGTTTTTTCCCTTCTGCAGTGAAGGTTACATTCTTTTCGGTAACATCTTTAGCAGTAAATGCTGCTTCAATTTTAAAAGTACTTACCGGCACAAAAGCATTGATCTCTCTTTCCCTTTCTGCAATCAGGCGAACAGCCACACTTTGTACACGGCCTGCACTCAGGTTGTTCCGCATACTCATTTTGCGCCAGAGTACAGGACTCAGTTCAAAACCAACGATACGGTCCAGAATTCTTCTTGCCTGTTGCGCCATTACCAGGTTCATGTCCAGTTTCCGTGGATTTTGCACCGCTTCCTGTATGGCAGGTTTTGTGATTTCATGAAATACGATTCGTTTGGTTGTCTTTGGATCAAGGCCTAATACTTCACATAAATGCCAGCTGATGGCTTCACCTTCACGGTCCTCATCCGTTGCCAGCCATACTTCTTCCGATTTTTTCGCCAGCGATTTCAATTCGTTTACCACTTTTTCTTTTTCTTCCGGAACTATGTAGCGGGGTTCAAAATTTTTCTCCAGGTCAATACCCATTCCGGCTTTTTCCAGGTCACGGATATGTCCAAAGCAGCTCTTTACCTGGAATTCTTTTCCCAGGATCTTTTCAATCGTTTTTGCTTTCGCAGGGCTCTCAACTATCAATAAATTCTTCGCCATAAAGGATACTATATATTACTACAAAACCGCTTTTCAGCGGCCGCAAGTTAGGACAAGGATAATACATTTTTCGGGAAAACAATTTTTGTTACCCATTTCTGCAGTTTCACCGGTATCGATTTATTATCATTTTCCCTCTGATAATCAGTTACGATTTCGTCTTGAAAAATTGTTTCAGGCTTTCTGCCCAGCGCCGGTATTCTTTTGCAGAAGGGTGCAGGCCGTCAGTTGCGAGCAGGCTCAGGTCATTGGCAGCTTCTCTTGTCCATGGCGTTATATTAATATAGTGTACATTATATAACTGTGTGATTTGTTTATTTGCGGCGTTATAAGCATCTATTTCTGCAGCAATCTGTGCCCTGTCTCTTCCATTAGCAAAAGGCGTTACACCCCAATCAGGAATAGAAAGAACCGCCACATGATCTGTCTTATTTCCGGCATAACGAATTGCTTTTTTAAGTAATTCTTCAAACTCAAACCTGTAGTTGTCTACCGTCCTTCCCCTGTATTGATTATTCACTCCTATTAATAAGGTAACAAAGTCGTATGAGCTTCTCAGTGCTTGTTGCTGATCGGCGGCAATTATTCCTGCTTCGAGTTCATCAGTAGTCCACCCGGTTTTGGCAATGATCCTTGCCGGCTGAAAGTCGACTGTATCATTTTTCATCAATGTACATAACTGGCTTGGAAAATTATCCGGAGGCGCTACCTTTTCACCAATGGTATAAGAATCGCCAAGGGCCAGGTAGTAATATTTCTTTGGGGCTGTCGGTGCAGGCATTGTTTCAGAAATTTTTTTGTGACAGGACGAAATAACGAAAACTAGCAGGTAAAGAAGTATTTTCATAAAAATTCAACAATTTGTTTGGTCACTTTGTTGTCGCGGTAGATACGGCGGTGGCCTAAACCTTTTGTAATAACGAACTGTATATTGTGATGGTTTTCTTCTTTTACTTGCAACGCATCGCCTAGAGGGGTTATCTCATCTTCTTCATCATGAATCCAGAGCACTTTTGCCCTGATATGCTTCATCGCCCTTTTAATGGAATACCAGGCAGGTGAAACACCCCCTTTTTTAATGATTACTTTGTCAAATTCAGCTCTGATAGCCGGATCCAGTTTCAGGAAACGAAAAAAAGTTTCAATAGCTGTGGTGGTTTCAGTTGCGGGAGCAATCAACACCAGCCGATAATCTGGTGTATGACTGATTTCTTCCAATGCAAGGCAAACAGCCAATCCGCCAAATGAATGTGCCATGAAAGATTGTATAGGACCAAATTGCCTGTAAACCGCCAGTATTGTTTTTTTATAAAGCGGTGCATTGATCTGTTTGCTTCCGCTGCGGCCATGGGCAGGCGCATCAACGGCCAATACTTCGTAGCCTTTTCTCAGGAGGGGACGTATATACCGGTCAAAATTGATGGCAGAAGATTCAAATCCGTGAATGATAAGTGCTTTCCTGGTAGGATTGACCGCATTCTCAGGCAGCCATCGCCAGCCTTTTACATTTATTCCCTCCACCTTCAGTTGTATCTTTTCTGCCTGCTCAAAGATTTTAGGGGGTTGTTTCAGGTTTCGGCGTTGCGGAGTGCAGAAAAGCTCAAAAGCCTTCTCTGCCGCTTTCTTTTTGGAGATGGCCGCAAGAAGTTTGAATTTTGTCCTAATATAACCGAGTGCCAGGTGTTGAGAGAACTTCATAAGGCAAAAATAACCCGGGTTATTTTGATTAAACAATGTTCAGAAAATTAACAGTTGTAAAATGGATATAGTAATTATAGGGTCAGGAAATGTGGCAGCAGTTTTAGGCAGAAAATTCAAGGCTGCCGGACATAATATTATCCAGATTTACAGCCGCAATGCTTCAGCCGCTTCTGCATTAGCTTACGAATGGGATACAGAATCCACCAACTATATTAGCCTGATCAACAAGAATGCTGATGTATATATTATCGCCGTAAATGACGATTCCATTGCGGCAGTTACAAGTGAATTAATATTACCGGGAAAAGTAGTGGCACACACCGCTGCAGCAGTACCCAAAGAAGTGTTGAAAGATGTAACTCCGCATTATGGTGTTTTTTACCCATTGCAAAGCCTGCGTAAAGAGATGACCAGTCTGCCTGATGTGCCGGTTTTTTATGACGGAAGCGATGAAAAGGCGAAAAGGACTTTGGAACTGCTGGCCCGTTCCATTGTATTAGATAAAGTAACTGAAGCAGGAGATGAGGCCCGCCAGAAACTGCATGTAGCTGCTGTATTTGTGAGCAATTTTACCAACCATCTCTATGTTGTTGCCGAGGATTATTGTAAAAAGGAAGGGCTTGATTTCAGGCAATTATTGCCATTGATTGAGGAAACCGCCCTTCGTATCAGGGATATTTCTCCAAAGCAGGTTCAGACAGGCCCTGCTTTCCGGCATGATGCACAAACTATAGAAAAGCACCTGGAGCTACTGAAAGGTCATCCCCAATTACAGCAACTGTATCAGCAACTTACCGATAGTATTCAGAAGGCAGGATGATGGTTTTCCCGAACAAGTAAGTCCCTTTTTTGTTTTACCATTACTTTTGCACCACTTTTATAAAGCGAAGAGATGTATACGATTAAACTGAATTTTGAACAAAAAGGACTGGAACCGGTAACCCTTACTAATGTGGAAGAAGGACAAACCCTTCTGGAGATTGCATTAAAAAATAATATCGAGCTGCATCATAACTGCGGCGGTGTTTGTGCCTGTACTACCTGTCACCTGTACATAGATAAAGGAATGGAATTTATTGATGAAATAACTGACAGGGAAGAGGATTTTATTGACCGGGCCGTAAATCCAAAACTCAATTCAAGGTTAGGTTGTCAATCCCTCCTGCTGGATGGCAGCGGAGAAATTGAAGTGACCATACCAGACCAGACACAATTCTTAGGAGAATAATTAAATAAATAGCGAATATGCTAATTTGCTAATCAGCATATTGGCACATTATCAAATCAGCAGATTAATATGCAACAATTTGAACCCCCGATACACTGGAACGATTATGAGGATATAGCTTTAAAGCTCTATGAACGCTTTGGAGATGAATTTAATGAGGGTAAAATATACAGGGTACGTTTCACCGATCTGTTGGAATGGGTGCTGCAAATACCCGGTTTTACTGGTAAACGGGAGGAGAGCAATGAAGGCCACCTGGAGATGATACAAAGTTCTTGGGTGTATGAGTGGAGGGATAATCAAAAGTAGATTATCATTCGATAAGTTGACAGCATAACCAGTTGCCATGAACGTACTTGAACATTTTAAAAAGATCACCACATTTGTTTTTGATGTGGATGGAGTGCTTACTGATGGTACAGTGCTGGTACTGGATAACGGTTTGCAGGCAAGAAGAATGCATATCAAAGATGGCTTTGCCCTGCAAATGGCATTGAAGAATGGCTACAGGGTTAAAGTGATTTCCGGTGGTAATTCTCCGCAGGTGCATGACCGGCTTGACAAACTGGGGGTGAAGGATGTAACCATGTCTGTTTTAAACAAAGGTTCTTTTCTCGAAAAATACATACAGGAAAATAAGCTCAAAAAAGAAGAAGTGCTTTATATGGGTGATGACCTGCCGGATATTTCTGCTATGCAGGTAGCTGGTCTTCCCTGTTGCCCGGCTGATGCTGTAAATGAAGTAAAAGATGTGGCAAAATATATTTCACCGCTGAATGGTGGTTTTGCCTGTGTGCGGGATGTGATTGAGAAAGTGCTGAAGCTGAACAATCACTGGTATTACAGGGAGGATGTGGCTTCCCGGTAATACAAACTTTGTTTCTCCTTTGCTTCAAAGTTCTGTAGTATCTTTCCATCTTAAACTATTTCCATGAGATTGATAGCCGCTTTCCTCAAACTGGTGCGACTGCCCAATCTCTTTTTTATTGCCTTAACGCAATTCCTCTTTCAGTCATGCATTTATTATCCTCTGTATAAAGGGAGCATTCCTCCAAACGATAGTCTTCATTTTATTTTTCTTTTACTGGCTTCACTCTTGATTGCAGCAGCCGGTTACATTATCAACGATTATTTTGACATTAACATTGATGAAGTGAATAAGCCGGAAAAGATGGTTGTTGATAAGGTGATTCATCGACGCTGGGCCATTGCCTGGCATTTTATGCTGAGTACAACGGGCTTATTTTTTACAATTTTGGCTTTGCCTTTTTTACAAAAATGGTACCTGGTACTGGCAAATATTATTTGTATTGCATTGCTTTGGTTTTATTCTACCAATTTCAAGAAAAGCCTCCTTGTTGGTAATGTGGTAATATCCCTTCTTACAGCATGGACAATACTGATCATTTTCTTTTCAAAAGTTAATTTGTCTGATGCAATTGGTGTGGGGGCTGTTGATCATCATAAATTTTTCCGGCTAGCTATACTCTATGCAGGTTTTGCCTTCATCATATCGCTGATCCGCGAAGCAATTAAGGATATGGAGGATATGCCGGGTGATGCGAAATACGGATGTCGCACCATGCCAATTGTATGGGGAATTAATGCCACCAAAGTATATGTGGCCGTGTGGCTGGTAGTAATAATAGCTGTGCTTATTGTAATACAGGTGTACATGCTGCAGTTCCAATGGTGGCTGCCGGTGGCCTATAGTATTGTGGCAATAGTTTTTCCTCTGTTTTTGTTGTTGTTCAGGCTGAAAAGCAGTACGACAACGCATCATTACCACCAGCTGAGTACATTAGCCAAACTGGTGATGTTCACCGGTATCGTTTCAATGATCTTTTTCTACTTCTACTTATGAACAATATCATTTTAGCATCACAATCACCAAGAAGAAAACAATTATTGGAGTGGGCCGAAATTCCGTTTGAAGTTTTGGTGGCTGATACAGATGAAGATTTTCCGCCGGGCCTGCACCCCGAAGAAATCGCCATTCATATTGCCCGCAATAAAGCATTAGCTGTGCAGCATAAAAGAAATAATGATGATATCATACTTGCTGCTGATACCATCGTCGTACTAAATGAACATATCATCGGCAAGCCCGTACACCGGGAGGAGGCAATAACCATCCTTATGGCCTTATCAGGTGAAAAGCACCAGGTGATAACAGGAGTGGTGATGCGTAAGGGCGAACAGGAAATTGCTTTTGCAGATACAACAGATGTGCAGTTTCATGATCTTACAGAAAAGCAAATTGAGTTCTACGTAGATAAATACAAGCCTTACGATAAAGCCGGCGCTTATGCCATACAGGAATGGATAGGTGTAGTCGGCATTAAATCCATCAACGGTGATTTTTACAATGTGATGGGATTACCGGTAAGCAGGGTGGTGAGGGAGTTAAGAAAGTTTAAGGTTTAAGGTTAAAAGTGTTTCTCTATGTAAATACTCCAAAAGAGTAAAACATTTTCAAAATACTACGATAACTTTAAACATGAAACGTTAAACCTTAAACCTGTCATGACTGAGCGGCTGCTGCAATACATCTGGCAATTTCAATACTTCAATAAATCAGATATGCAAACCTCAGGCGGGGAGGTTGTGCAGGTAATATTTCCCGGGCAGCATAATACCAACCAGGGACCTGACTTCAGTGATGCGAAAATCAAAATTGGTAAAACAACCTGGGCCGGAACAGTGGAATTGCATCTGAAAACTTCTGATTGGGAAAAGCACAATCATCAGCATGATAAAAATTACAACAATGTCATCCTGCATGTGGTATGGGAAAATGATGCAACAAAAAACGATATACCGGTTGTGGAGCTGAAAGGAAGGGTTTCTAAAATTTTGTTACAACGGTATGAGGAACTGATGAGCAACGGTTCATTTATTCCTTGTGAACACAGCATAAAGTCTGTAAGGGAAATAACCTGGAAAAGCTGGAAGGACCGCTTGCTGGCTGAACGATTGCTGCGGAAAGCAGGTATCGTGGAAACACTGCTGCAACAAAACAATCATCATTGGGAAGAAACATTCTGGTGGCTCATAGCCCGCAATTTTGGTATTAAAGTGAATGCGGAAGCTTTTGAGGCAATAGCCCGTTCCATACCGCTTACTATTCTGGCCAAACAAAAACACCAGTTACACCAGTTGGAAGCCCTGCTGCTGGGACAAGCCGGCCTGCTGGAAGGAAAGCTGAAGGATGATTATGCCATCCTGCTGCAGAAAGAATACAAATACCAGCAAACAAAACATAATTTAAAGCCTGTTTCTATTCCTTTACATTTTTTGAGGATGCGTCCGGGTAATTTTCCCACTATTAGGCTGGCACAACTGGCCATGCTGGTACATCAGTCGGCTCATTTGTTTTCCAAAATAAAGGAAGCAGGATCGGTAAAAGAAATAAAGAACTGGTTTGCTGTAACCGCTAACGATTACTGGCATTATCATTACCGGCTGGATGAGCCTTCTGCATTCAAAGAGAAAAAACTGGGCGATAGCATGATTGATAATATCATCATTAATACGGTGGCGCCGGTGCTATTTGCCTATGGCAATTATCATGATGAACAAAAGTATAAGGACAATTCCCTGATGTGGCTGGAAGGTATAGTCGCTGAAACTAACAGTATCACAAAAGGTTTTCAGCAGTTAGGTATTGTCAACAAAAATGCTTTTGACAGCCAGGCACTGATAGAATTGAAAAACGAATATTGCAGCAAGAAAAGATGTTTGGAGTGCGGGGTGGGAAATGCGTTGCTCAAAGGGTGAATAAGAGTGTTATTTCAACTTATTTTCTAAACTGTCAATGTAAGCGTAGTTTACTTCCTGCCATGAGCTATTTTTAAGATTATTATATGTGCCAACAAAAGTTGATTGAAAATAGTATTTGTTTTTCCCCTCACCGATAAATCCTACGGAGGCGGGGTTAAAAATTGCTAAACTATCCCTGGACGGCTCTTTGGGATTTTTCTTTAGTGACCATGGCTCGTTAAAATCTCTAGAATCAAGTATGCCAAGCTTTATCCGTTTTCCTGATGCTAATTGGTAATAATACTCTTGATCTATAATGCCATACTCATCTTTGAATTGAGTCAGCAAAATCCCATTTGCAGGTAATCTGTATATGCGTTTATTATTTTCGTATTCCTTTTTACTTCCATTTTTAATATTATAAATAATGTAAATTGGTCCCTTATATCCATCTGGGATTAAAAATATTTCTGGCTGACATTGCTTGTCACAAGAACTAAAAATGACGTTAATTATGAAAAATAAAATTTTATATGATAAAATTTGTTTCGACATGTAAGGATTAAAATTGCACTTATTAAATATCGCCCCACACTCCCCAATCCACCTTCACCTCTATATCCGGGTGAATGCTTTTCATCACCGGGCAGGTTTCGCCGGTATTTTTCAGTATCGCCTTTGTTTTTTCATCAATATCTTTCAATGCTTCCGGAATATGAAAGCTGAGTTCAATACCACCCACCCGGCGGGGGTCTGCTTTCATTATTTTCAAAACATCAATTTTTACATCGTTCAGGTCAAATCCCATGGTTCTTGCTTTTATTCCCATTACCGTTATCATACAGGTAGCAAGGCTGGTGGCCATCAGGTCGGTGGGGGAGAACCGTTCTCCTTTTCCGTTGTTATCAATGGGTGCATCTGTTTCAAAAGAAGAATGGCTGCGCAAATGGGTACAGGTGGTGCGAAGGTTGCCGGTGTACACTACAGAAGAAGTCATTATCAATATTTTGCCCTAAATTTACGTTTAGTACATTAAAAAGAATCCCCGTGAAGAAACTCTTCCTGTTTATTTTATCCGGATTGATGGTGATTACTTCCTTTGCACAGGATACAACAAGCAATAAATCCGGAAAAGGCGATCGTAAAGAAGCCCGCCGCCAGAAAGTTGCTTCTCTTATCAAACAGGCTGAAGAAGGAGTATTGGTATACCGCAAGCAAAGCATTTTCGGTTTTCAATTTCGAACAAATGGTTACGGCGCCTTTTATGAATTGGGGAGGATGAAAACGAACCGTAAGACAAACATTTACCGGATTGATATTACAGAGATCAAACACCAGAAAGAAGAAAAGCTGACCAGCGGCGTTGTTTTCTTTGGTAATCCTTTCATTTATGGCAAGGTCAATAATTTTTACCCGGTCACTTTAGGTTTCGGCCAGCAGCTGATACTGGGTCAAAAAGGAAACAAAAACGGGGTGGCAGTCACAGCTATTTACAATGGTGGGCTGGCATTAGGCCTTTTACGCCCATATTATGTGGAAGTAGAAGATCCGTTAACCGGAGAAAACAAAGTCATCAAATACTCCACACAGGATAGTGCATTGTTCCTTGGGCCAACCATACTCGGAAGCGGGGGATTTGGTAAAGGCTGGAGTGAAATGAAAATGAAGCCCGGCGCTTTTGTTAAAACAGCCCTGCGTTTTGATTACGGAAGATTCAACGAAGTGGTCTCAGGTATTGAGATTGGTTTAAGTGCTGAATTTTATGCCGATAAAATACAGATCATGGCCAACCAGCCAAAAGATAAACAGTTGTTTTTCCAGGGTTACATTTCCCTCTTGTTTGGCCGTCGTAAGTAATGGCCGTATTTTTGCCCAATGACTGAGCTTCCCGTTGTACCTGCAGCGACAGATAATCTGAGAGTTAAAAAGCCCGACTGGTTAAGAGTCAAACTTCCTATTGGAGAAAATTACAAGCATGTTCGTGAGCTGGTAGATAATCACAAACTACACACCATTTGTGAAAGTGGTAATTGTCCCAATATGGGCGAATGCTGGGGTGCCGGAACAGCCACCTTTATGATTCTCGGTAATACCTGTACCCGTAGTTGTGGTTTTTGTGCTGTGGCGACGGGTCGTCCGGAGGAAGTTGATTGGGACGAACCACAAAGAGTAGCAGAAGCTATTCACCTGATGAAAGTGAAACATGCCGTAATCACTTCAGTTGACAGAGATGAGTTGAAAGACGGCGGTTCAATTATCTGGTATAATACGATCAAGGCTGTAAAAGCATTGAACCCCGATACTACACTTGAAACATTGATCCCGGATTTTAAAGGGGAAAAAGAAAACATACAAAGGGTGATTGATGCAGCTCCTGAGGTAGTCAGTCATAATATAGAAACTGTTGAAAGACTTACCCGCCAGGTTCGTATACAAGCCAAGTACTGGAGGAGTATGGAGGTGATACGTACACTGAAGGAAGGGGGTATGCGTACCAAGAGTGGTATAATGCTGGGTCTTGGTGAAAAAAAGGAAGAGGTGATACAGACATTGCGGGACCTACGGGATAACGGATGCGATGTGGTTACAATTGGTCAGTACCTGCAGCCTACAAAAAAACATTTACCGGTCGATCGTTTTGTACATCCAGATGAGTTTGCAGAATACCGGGAGATCGGTTACGGCCTTGGTCTTGATTATGTAGAAAGCGGTCCGTTGGTCCGTTCATCTTATCACAGTGAAAAACATGTTTTTGCTGGCCTTGGCCGGCAGCAATGGATGCAGCAAAAAGAACAGCAAGCCTGATAATCATGAAGAAAATATTTATCACAGGAGCAATGGTCATACTGATTGCTCCTTTTTGTTTCAGCCAGCTGAAGTGGATAAATGTGGATTCATTGTTTCAGCCACTGCCGTCATCGGTACATGTTTATAAGACGACTGACCTGCTGGATGGCCAGCCCAATATTGCTTATTATATTGAAGCGGATCTAAAGGATAAGAAAATCGATTTTACCGTTGATACAACTTACAAAAGGCGACTGAAGCCTTCTGAGTTTTATGAAAAGAATGATAAACCATTAGTAGTGGTCAACACTACATTTTTCTCTTTTGCCACTAACCAGAATTTGAATGTGGTCATAAAAAACGGAAAGCTGGTTGGTTATAATATTCACACCATTAATGGCAGGGGCAAAGACACTTTTACTTACAGGCATCCGTTTGGAAGTGCTATAGGGATTTCTAAAAAAAGATATGCAGATGTAGCCTGGTTGTATACTGATTCGTCAAAGAAATTTGCATATGCATCACAAAGACCTCTTCAGGTGACAAAAGATTCTAATACCAGGGTTTCTCTTAATGATTTCCTGAGTCAGCTTCCGCCACTCGCCGGCATAGCGACACGGGATATGAAAATGCATATTCGTTGGAAAATGCAAACTGCTGTCGGCGGCGGACCTGTGCTTCTGCAAAATGGTGAAATTAAGGTCACCAATAATGAAGAGTTGAAATTTGCCGGAAAGGCAATTGATGACAAACACCCACGGACAGCAATGGGTTATACAAGAGATAATAAACTCATTATCCTGGTTGTTGAGGGTCGAAATACCGATAAAGCCGAAGGCGCCACACTTACGCAAATGGCGCAAATATTTAAAGACCTTGGTTGCTGGGAAGCACTGAACCTCGATGGAGGCGGCAGCAGTTGTATGCTGGTGAATGGTAAGGAAACTATAAAGGTATCAGATGCTTCAGGTCAACGGCCGGTACCTGCAGTTTTTATTATCAGGAACAAGTAAACGGTTTGATTTTTCCACAATTTGATCCGCTTGCATGTTTTTTTCAATCTATTCATAAAACAAAGAAGAGAAATAATAACTGGATTATGGTGCCTGCATTATTGTATACAAGTTTATCAGGACAAAGCATTTTAATAAAGGTATCAATGCCAATACCGACCAACCATATGAAAGAATATGTCCAAATAAACGCATATCCAAATCCCCGGGGACTATCGTTTGAAACAAGTATTCTGGCTACATAAACAAGGCAGAATAAGGAGAAGCCCGCATTCAGAACAGAGATTTTCTTTAGCAAAAAAAAAACCTGCAGTAAAATACTGCAGGTTTTGATAAGTGAACCTAAAATTTATGCTTTAGGTGTTGTAGTAGTTGTCTTGGGTGCAGCAGATGCCTTTTTGCCCAACGGTCTTTTGCCACCTAAATCCACCAGGATGGGTGCTGCCACAAATATCGAAGAGTAAGTACCGGTAATAACACCGATCAGCATTGCGAAAGCAAAGCCTTTTGTTACTTGTCCGCCTACAAGGAAAAGGATCAGGATGGTCAGGAACACAGTCAGTGATGTCATAATGGTTCTGCTCAGCGTTTCATTGATCGCCCGGTTGATAACCTCCGTTCTCGGAGCGGTCGGATACAATCGGCTGTCTTCCCGGATACGGTCAAATACAATCACCGTATCGTTCATGGAGAAACCAATTACCGTTAATACCGCTGCAATAAAATGCTGATCAATCTCCAGTGGGAACGGTACGATGGACCTGGCAAACGAGAACACAATCAATGTGACAAAAACGTCGTGAAGCAATGACACAATTGTACCCATTGAGTATCTCCAGTCACGGAAACGGATGAAGATGTACAGGAAGATTACAATCAGTGCAAAGAGTGTTGCTTTGATCGCTCCTTGCTTCAGGTCATCAGAGATAGAAGGCTCAACTTTGATAGACTGCTGAATATATTTCTCTGTATTGAACTGCTCGTAAGTAAGTCCGCTTGAAAGATGTTTCTTTAAACCATCGAACAACTTTGTGGCAACAATAGAGTCAACCTGTGTACCAGACTGCTCAATTTTATAGGCTGTAGTGATCGACAACTTGTCGTTACCGCCTACCGTTTTGATTATCGGGTTTTCTCCTTCAAATACCGTTTCCAGGTCTTTTCTTACATCTTCTACGTTAACAGGCTTTTCAAATTGAACCGTGTAGCTTCGGCCACCTTCAAATTCTACACCGTAGTTGAAACCGTTGAAGTAAGCAGCTATACCCAATGCCAGCACCACAAATGATATTCCATAAGCGATCTTACGGTATTCAATGAATTTGTATTTGGCATGTTTGAATATTTTACGGGAAATGCCGGTAAAATATTCCAGGTGCTTTTTCTTGTTGGTGAACATATCTGACACCCAACGGCTAACCAGGATTCCGCAGAACAATGATAAAAGGATACCAATGATTTGGGTAGTTGCGAAGCCTTTTACAGGACCAAGTCCGAAATAAAACAGGATAATCGCTGTCAGCAAGGTAGTGATGTGAGCATCAAGAACGGGAGGTAATGAACGTTTATAACCTTCATTAATGGCCGGTATATAACCTTTGCCTTTAGTAAGTTCTTCTTTGATACGTTCGTAAATAATTACGTTGGTGTCAACTGCCATACCGATGGTCAGTACCAGACCGGCAATACCCGGAGCGGTTAACGTTGCTCCCAAGCCAGCCAGGATACCCACAGTAAAAAGTAAGTTTAATATCAAGGCAATATTTGCCACCCACCCACTGGTATTATAATAAACCAGCATCAGGAGGAAGATTACCACGAACGAAATCAGAAAGGCCATTGAACCACCCCGGATTGCCTCAGCACCAAGGGTAGGACCAACTTGCTGCTCCTGTACGATCTTGGCAGGCGCCGGCAACTTACCTGCTTTTAATATGTTGGCAAGATCCTGGGCTTCCTGCTGATCAAAACCACCAGAAATGGTAGAAGTACCGTTAGGAATAGCGTTGATAACATTAGGGGCAGAGTAAACAATATTATCAAGAACAATAGCGATTGGCTTACCAACATTATCTTCAGTCATTTTCTTCCAGATAGTGGCACCAAAATTTTTCATGTCCATTCTAACCTCAACTTTACCATACTGGTCAAAATCCTGGCGGGCATCAGCAATAGCATCGCCTTCCAGTTTAGCCTGGGCCCTTCCATATGTTTTCAAAGCATACAGCGCTACTTCTTTTGCAGTCCTTCCTTTACTGTCTTTCTCCGGCGTACCATAGGCCCACTGTACATCAAAAGGGAAGTTTGGTTTTAGTTCATTCAGGTAGGCTCTTACAAGTGCAGTATCTTTAATCTGAACATTACCTATTGAAGCAGGATATATAACCTGGCCCTGCTCATTCTGGCCAGGTGAGAAGAAACTGATGTATTTATCAATCGTGTTGCTGCTGGTTGTTGTTAAATCGCCTGTTTTATTATTAGCAGTGTCTTTGTCATCGGCGAGGCCGGCAAGGGTGGTATCTTTTGGCCCTTTACCAGTTGTATCAACTTTTGTACCTGTTGTGTCTTTTGGTGCAGGTGCAGTACTATCCTTTACACCACCATATTTGGCATTGAATGCATTGATAGCTTTTTGCCATCCGGCGCTGTAATTGGGATCCTGCAAAGTGTAAACTTCCCAAAACTGGAGGTTAGCAGTGCTTTGCAAATATTTTCTTACCCTTTCTTTATCCTTGATACCGGGTAACTCTACGTTGATGATACCCTTGTCCCTGTTGGGGCTGATGTTAGGCTGCGCCACACCAAACTGGTCAATACGGGTGTTTAGTACACGGAAGGTTCTGTCAAATGCATCTCTTGCTTCACTCTGAATATAACTCTCAACAGCTGCATCAGATGATTTTACATCAATCTTTCCATTGCTGGCTCCTGCAAATAACGATGCCAGTGGTCTGTCTTTTTCAAGTTTCCTGTATTCTTCCAGGAAAAGAGTAATAAAATCGGCGCCGCTGTTAGCTTTACGTTTATCAGCATTGACAAGTGCTGCATTAAAATTCGGGTCTTTTGAGTTATTGGCTAATGAGCGAAGAAGTCCGGACCTTTCCACTTCCAGTGTTACGTTCATACCACCCTGCAGGTCAAGACCAAGGTTCAATTCTTCCTCTTTCGCTTTTTGATAGCTAACTGATCCATTGATACCGTAGGTAACGGTTACATCTTTGGTACTGTCGAGCAATCTGCGTAATCTCTCCTGGTAAACTTTGTCCAGGAACTCCTGGTAAACCACCTGCGAATCCTTGTTGCCCGGAAACTTTTCCATGGCAGAAGGATAATTTGCTTTGACATAAGCCCTGGCCTTTGCTTCATACTTTTTTTCATGGCTTCTTACAAACCATGTAAATGAAAGCTGGTACAGTGAATAGATGATAAGCAGTACGGTAAAAAAACGAACCAAACCTTTCAGTTGCATACGTTGATTGATTTACATTTTTAAGCTTTGTTCCGGTTGTAACTCAGCAGGACAAAGGCTTTACACTATTTTTTAAGGACGGCAAAGATAGCTGTTTCGGATTAATTCCGGGCAACTAAAAAGGGGTTCTTGCTCCTTGATTTTTAAAACCTTAACTGGGCACAATCGGTATATTTGAAGGGTGATGAAACTACCGCACAAAAGGAAATGGTTTTTGCCGGTTTTAGCTACTTTTTTTACACTTCAGTTATTTCAGGCAGTTGCTCAAAATCACAAGGGAAAATCAGCTTCTGGTACTGAAAAAAAACCGCAGAGCGGCAGTAATAATAAGCCTGACAGTTTCATGCACAGGCTTTTAGCCGAAAATTCTCAATATTTTTCAGAGATCCTGACCAAGAAAAATGACTTGGGATTACAGGTCATTTATACCCAAATAGACAGAAGTAAAAAGAATAAAGTTTCCTTTACCGACCATTATTTAGAAGTCGATGCTGAGAAATATTTCTATCCCGCTTCTACCGTCAAATTGCCTGTAGCTATCCTGTCATTACAAAAACTCAATGAGTTGAATATTTCCGGCCTGGACAAATATTCAACGATGTACACAGCCGCTTCCGGAGAACGGCTTTCGGCAGTTGCCAACGATCCCTCAACTCCTGATGGCAGACCCACCATTGCCCATTATATCAAAAAAATACTGCTGGTGAGTGATAACGATGCCTATAACCGGTTGTACGAGTTTCTGGGCCAGGAGTATATCAATAACAGTTTGCATAAGATGGGGTATATCAATACGCAAATAATTCACCGGCTTAGCATCTTTTTATCTGAAGAAGAAAACCGCCTTGCAAACGCAGTAACTTTTATGGACAGTAATGGCAAGGTGATCTACAGCAAGCCTGCAGAGATAAGCAAGTTTCAATATAAAACCAGGTCAATTAAAATGGGGAAAGGGTATATAAAAGGCAATGAACTGGTCAATGAGCCTTTTGATTTCTCTTACAAGAATATTATGCCCCTGCAAGACCTGCATGAAATAGTGAAGAGTATACTGTTTCCTGAAGCGATGCCAAAAGAAAAAAGATTCCATCTTACAGAAGAGGATTATGTTTTTTTACGCCGGTATATGTCAATGCTTCCCCGTGAATCTGCTTATCCAAAATATGACAGTAATGCGTATTGGGATCACTATGTAAAGTTTTTGTTCTATGGCTCAGAAAAAGAAAAAGCAAACCCGGGTATCAGGATTTTTAATAAAGTAGGCAATGCCTATGGCTTCCTGGTAGATGCAGCTTATATCGCTGATTTTGAAAATAAAATTGAGTTTTTACTGTCAGCAGTTATTTATTGCAATAGTGATGGCATTTTCAATGATGACAAATATGATTATGAAAAAGTGGGTCTTCCTTTTTTAAAGAACCTGGGAAGAGTTCTCTATGAATATGAGCTGAAACGAAAGCAAAAAAATATTCCTGATCTGCATGCCTTTCAATTCACTTATCGTGAATAAAAATTATTTTGCCGTATCTTCAAATCCATACATTTGCGACTGCTTGCTTTTATCCAAACTCAAGAAATCTGTTAAATGACCAACATGCAGTTATCTTCCTTTTTACAAAGATTTAATGAGCCCGAAACCCTGAAAATGGCCAAGCTGGGCAGGGAGTTAAGAGCAAAGGGCATAGATGTTATTGACCTTAGCCTTGGAGAACCTGATTTCGATACTCCGGATCACATAAAGCAGGCGGCAATCAAAGCAATAAACGACAATTGGAGTCATTACACCCCTGTTCCCGGTTTTTTGGACCTCAGAGAGGCTGTTTGCACTAAGTTGAAAAGAGATAATGATCTTGATTATAAACCGGAGAATATTGTGGTATCAACCGGAGCAAAGCAAAGCCTTGCAAATGCCATGCTGGCCCTGGTGGATGAAGGTGAAGAAGTGATTATCCCAACACCGTTTTGGGTTACCTACAGCGAACTGGTAAAGATTGCCCGGGGCAAAGTGGTAGATATCAAAACAACGCCGCAGCAAGGGTTTAAAATCTCACCTGAACAACTGGAAGAAGCTATTACGCCTAAAACAAAATTGTTTCTTTTCTCTTCGCCCTGTAATCCCAGTGGTGCGGTATATAGCAAAGAAGAATTGGCTGCTTTGGCCAAAGTTTTCATTAAGCATCCGGACATTATCATTCTTTCGGATGAGATTTATGAGTATATCAATTTTGTTGGCAAACATCACAGTTTGGCCGAGATTGCTGAATTGAAAGACAGGGTGGTGATCGTTAACGGTCTCAGCAAAGGTTTTGCCATGACCGGTTGGAGGCTGGGTTATATCGCAGCACATCCTGATATAGCCAAAGCCTGTGAAAAAGTACAGGGGCAATTTACCAGCGGTACGAATTCTATTACGCAGAAAGCGGCAGTAACAGCCCTGACCAATGATTTGCGGCCTACCATGGAAATGGTGGAAGAGTTTCGTAAACGAAGAACAAGAGTACTGGAAATTGTAAAAGATATTCCCGGTTTGATTTGCCCTGAGCCTGAAGGTGCTTTTTATGTTTTCCCGGATGTAAGCAGCTATTACGGAAAATCAGATGGTGAAAGCACAATCAATAATGCAGGCGATTTCAGTATGTACCTGCTGAATAAGGCTCATGTAAGTTCGGTCATGGGTGATGCATTTGGAGAGCCAAAATGTGTACGTTTCTCCTTTGCCAACAGTATGAAGAATATTGAGGAAGGATGGAAAAGGATCAAAGAAGCGTTAAGTCAGCTTAGGTAACTATTGACGTTTCAACTTCACAGTCCCTTCATTGTTCACCAGCATCAGCAACTCCTTTTCCCATTTAACGGTAAAGACTTCCTCTTTGTGATCAACACCGTTATTATTGATAATAGTAAGCTTCCCTGATTTAGGATCAAATGTGTAAGTACCGGCCTGTTTTTCAGTGTGTATTTCCCCACGATAGTTGCCGTCAGCGGTAAATTCCATCAGGAAATTATCCATCACATTCTGTATTTCGTTTTTACTCATATTGGGAACCTCCATCTCTACCGGTTTCCATTTGCCAACAAGGGTAGGAGAGTTTGCTCCGGGTTTGCCCGATTCTTTACAAGCAGTCACTACAAGCAGGATTGAAAGCAGAAGTGTGAGGCGCATAATAATTGATTTTATGGTGAGGGGTAGACTAGGCTGGTAAAATGCTGGTGCAGTTTTAATACTTGCGGGATCAGCAGTTCCTGTTCGTTGTTGGTAATAACAAAATCACACAGCTTCATTTTCATTCCTTCATTTACCTGCCTGTTAATCCTTTTGAGAATTTCATCCGGGGCCAGATCATCCCTTTTCATTACTCTTTTAATACGTAAAGACTGCGGTGCATATACGCCTATGATAAAATCGAGGTTTTCGGTTGCACCGCTTTCAAAGAGCAGTGCGGCTTCTTTGATAGAATAAGGTGCTGCCTGTCTTTGCATCCATTCTTCCGCATCATTGATTGTAACTGGATGAATCAGGGCATTGAGTAATTCCAGTTTGCCCGGGTCATTAAAAACTATATCCGCCAGGTATTTTCTGTCAAGCTCACCGTTTTTGTATGCAGCTTCGCCAAAATGCTGCCGGATAGCGACTTTGATTGTTTCATTACTGTTCATCAATCTCTTTGCTTCGGCATCGGCATAGTAAACAGGTATGCCCAACGTTTCAAATATTTTTGCGACTGTTGATTTACCACTTCCTATACCACCGGTCAGGCCGATTTTTAACATGATGGGAAATTACAAAAAACAAATCCCAAATTCCCTTTTTCAGGAATTTGGGATTATTAAAATTTCAAAGTCAATTATTTCTTATCTGTAGCAGCAGGTTTGTTCAGCGCAGCCGTCCAGTCCATACTAATAGCACTTTTTTCTATTTTCAGGTAGCTGCCCGGGCTTACTTCAATATTCAATGTTCCGTCTTCATTTACTTTATTGATAACGCCATGGATACCTGCAATGGTAACCACTTTATCACCTTTACCGAGATTCTCAATAAAGCTCTTCTGGTTTTTAGCTCTTTTGGCCTGTGGCCTGATGAAGAACAGCCAGAATACAAGAATCATTAATCCAAGGAACACCAATTGAATGGTGCCTCCGCCTGAAGCACCACCTTTGCCTTGCTCTCCGCCGGGAGGTGTACAGGAAGAAAGAATAAAAATTACTGCACTGATGGCGATATAATTCAGTTTTGATTTCATTTTCTGATTTGTTTAGTTGTTTAAAGTTTATGTATGTTAGTTAATGACTTCCACCCGGAAATCAAGGGAATGTGAACGGGACGGATTTGTATTGGCATCCACACTGATGTGTTTCCTGTTTTCGCCGGGACGTCCTTTGCTGTCAAACTTTGCCTTGATAACTCCTTCTTCACCCGGTGCAAATGGCTGTTCTGGTTTTTCAGGTACGGTGCATCCGCAGCTGGCAGTTACATCTAAAATCACCAGTGGTTTGGTACCGGTGTTCTTAAAGCGGTAAGAGACTTCCACAACTTGTCCCTCTTTTACTTTACCCATATCAAGAAAAGTGGAATCAAGCCAGGTAAGTGAAGTGTAATTTGCTGTATCGTTCATTACTTTTTGTCTCTCAGCATACCGAATGCTATCCTGTATTCGCTGCTCCTGCTCATTTGTTACATCGCCTTTTTTGTCAGCAGATTTACAGGCAAAGAGTAAAACTGCCAATACTGTTGCTACTAATAATCGTTTCATCTGCTTGAAAATTTATGGAGTTGCAAAAGTAACGCTAAAGAGGCGGGTGAACAAGCCCTTAATTTTTTTTATAATCTACTTTATGCATTTTGTTTTGCTGAACCAGTTCTTTATGAATATTGTCCAGTATGCCATTCACAAACTGTCCACTCTGCTGGGTGCTGTAATCTTTGGCAAGGTCAATATATTCGTTAATAGTGACTTTAGGCGGAATCGTTTCGAAGTAGAGAAATTCCGCTACACCCATTTTCATCATGATCATATCCAGGAGGGCAATCCGTTCCGGATCCCAGTTTTTTAATTTCGGGATTATCAGTTCCTGCAGGTATTCGCTTTTATCCAAAACAGTTTGCAGCAGATCTTTGGCAAATTGTGCTTTATCGGGACTTAGCATTTGTTTGAAATCATAGCTACCGGGCTTTTGTAAATAAGCAACCAGTAACTGTACCACCATTTCTCCATCGTCATCCCAGTTGGAAAAATTTTCCTCGATATGAGAAACAAATATTTCATTAGCCAGCAAAAGGTCATTCAGAATGAATTCAATGATCTTTTTTTCTTCCTGCTTTTCCCTTGACCCTTTGGCAATGTAGGCTTTGTATTCTGGTGTTTCAACCAGGATTAAATATATTTTTCTTATCAGCTCTTTATCCGTGTAGGTTTCAGGCTTTTCTTTATTGAACTGTTCTTTAAGCGCAGGGTCATCAAGCATCTTCCAGAGTATTTCATTGCCTGCTATTTTGGTATTTACATTCAAATCTTCTGCAGTAGGAAGGTGTTTCGAAGCCTTTTGATGGGCATCCGTTTCTGCGTAGCGGGTTACTTCTGTCAGAAACCAGGTGAGATAGACCAGTAAGGAACGGGTCTGATCAAAATGATCCTGTAATATTTTTTGCGCTTCGCCAGGTTTAGCCTCATTCTCCTGGGTAGTTATTGTGTAAACTGTTTGCATCACTTTTACCCGGATATTTCTTCTGCTGATCATGCGTTAAGAACTAATTGAGCGGCGAAGATAGGCGATTTTTAATTTTAACTAAAACGGGGCAGTTTATAAACTGCCCCGTTTGATTGATTAAGATTCAATTTACTCTTTTACAAAACGGGCGGTATTTTTTCCAGCATCGGAGATGAATTCTATAAAGTAAAGTCCTTTTGCAAGAGCCTGGATATCTATTTCGTAATTACGTTGTGTGCTTGAAATAGTTTCAGATAAAACAACTCGTCCATCAGCTCCAATTATTCGTAAGGATGCATTAGTTATAGGAAGCGGTGTACCGATGATTAACCTGTCTTTTGCAGGATTTGGGTATACTGTCAGTACTTGGCTTTTCCCGTTGAAAAGTACAGCGATTGTATTGCTGTAGCTGTTGCGGCTATCAATATCAATTTGCTTAATCCTGTAATAGTTGATTCCAACTACAGGCATTTGGTCTGTGAACAGGTAGTGCTGATCAGTACTTGAGTTACCATAACTTGGCTTACTGCCAATTTTGAAGAAATTCAAACCGTCTTTAGATGTCTCAATTTCAAAAATTGCATTATTATATTCAAATCCAGTAGTCCATTTGAGATCAACAAATTCTCTGTTTCGTTCGCCTGTAAATGAAAGGAATGATACGGGAAGTATAGTGCCGGCCTGACCAAGTGCAAAGCCAGAAAATCCCGAATTGAAAGTAGCCGTTACAGTATAATCACTGCCAAAGCTACCATGGGTTACGGCACTATTAGCACTTACGGAAGATGCAGTGGGTGTTGCTGGGGTAATTCCGCTGATAGGCCCGCCTGACTTGATCATTTGAACAACATTCCACGATAGGCCTGTAGCGGCTTCGTAACCTGCCTTTTCAGCCGAAGTATAATAAAGGGTTATTTCGTATTGTCCTGTCGGATTATTGTTAGCTGGTATTAACCTAAATGATTTAGTTGTCAGATAGTTTGAAGGGTTATTGTTCCAGAAAGGTGATGTACCAGTGCCGGCACGGTCAATTTCCAAAGTTGTACACCCGTAATCAAAATTTGTCAGGTTTTTAACCCTGGCCAATATTCTGCCTGTTGCATCATAAAAAGGAACATCGTCATTTGGGCCGAGGTAAGCAATTTTGGAAGTTATGGTTGTTGCAATAGACGTGGTTGGTATGTTAGTACCAAAAATTGCCCTTATCCTGGAATCAGCTATAAATGCCGCAGCGCCAGTGCATGGTGTAGCTAACAGACCGTTTGAATAGGTGCTTGCTCTGATTCCTGTACCGATAGCTGTAACTGTTCCCTCTGTTACATCTGATACCTCTGCTGCAGCATTGTCAAAACAAAAGTTTATAAGAATATTGGATGTGCCATCCCATGCAAACGGAGTAGTAAAGTTAAAAAGGTTAGCACCTGCTACGGATGAATAGTTGGTAGCGGGATACACCGTTGTAAAAGCTCCGGCCTGGAAACCCGTAGCCAAAGTCGTAACCGCTGTATTGGCCATGGAAATGGTAAAGTTTGTATATGGTACGGTACTGTTTTTTGTAACAACATTAATAGTCATTGAAGTGAAATTCCTGGCGGATGTAATGCCCGCAGCTATGAGTTGAGAAGCGGTCCACAAATTCTGTATCCTGAATTTTGCCTGGTTGCTCCTAAAAGGACTTTGACTAGTAATGTTTGCATTATAAGTGCCTACTGAAAAACTTCCAGAACTTCCAATTACAGGTAGCGCATCATTATCATTGATTGTTACGACACAAGTCTGGTTAACATCACCGACCAATGCAGTTCCTCCATTATTATTTAGTGTGTACCCGATGGTAAATGACTCAATACCCTCAAATGCCGCATCATCGAATACCCGGATAGTGACAGGGACGCTTAAATTCGAACCATTTAACACAACAGAAGCAGGGATGATTGTGTAATCAACACCTGCAGTTGCAGTAGGAACTCCTGCGATATTAAAAGTAGCCGTGGCATCAGCACTCGGCGCAACATCAATCACCATGTTCACGACATAATCCTTGAATTTGAGACAACCCGATACTACGTCTGCAGCGCTTTCGGCGGTCACCAGTGCAGAGGTCTGGAATCGAACTTTTGGCTGAGGCGCACAATCATTCAATGTAAATCCGGCAAGCCGGGTGCTCCAGTTACCCGTTACATTATACATACCTGTCAACCAGAATTTAAGATTATCTGAAGGGTCAATACTTAATGAATTATAATCTCCATACCGTGCACCGAATGTTTGTGCTGCGGTACCGGCGATAATGGTTTGTTCCGGTAAGGTCATTGTACCAAAAGCATCGCAGGGGTTTCTTGCCGTGATACGCAGGGAAGGAAAGCTCGTAGTGCCGGAGCTATTGTATACCAGCGCAATATTTCCTAAAGCATCCTGGCAGATCGAAGGCATGAACCGATGGGTGGCATCGGGTGAATAAGTTCCTTGCTGGAACAAACTCCATTCACCAGTCGTCCTCCTTAATTCCATCCAGCGAATCCCGGCCTTACCAGCGCCATCGGCATCAACTGTCATACATAAAACCATTGACTCATAGGCAGGAAACTTGCGGAAGTTGACCTTATTCATGATACGACCAGTAAGAGCTTCCAGCGTTACACCTGTTCCCTGTTGCGGAACACAGGCATCCCTGGCCGTTGGACAGAGATCATCATCAAGTGGAGCGATCTCCATCCTGGTAAAAGCAGAGATCACTGAACTTGCAGGCGTAATAAAATTTGGAGTGAACGTAAAGGTGAAAAGACTGTCTACATCGGTTGGATCGGACGTATATACATCGTTTTGATAAAAGGCGAATTGACCGCTCAGGGTTGAAGCTGATGTTCCCTCCTGCGTTACGGGTGCCATGGAAAAGTAACGATTCCCTGGATCTGTCATCCGCACACGAATACAAACTGCACTGGGATCTCCTGCCAACATCTTAGCCTTTTCATACGCATAAATAGAAGAACCGAGATAAGCAGTTCCTGCGGTGTTAAAATCATTGGAAGTAGCATAGTAGGCATTATGCCATACAGCTACTTTTTGATAATCGACAAAAAATGAGTTGTCTACAAATGAATATATATACCATGAACCTGTGGGATCAGGTGTGGCCGAGATGGCATAGATCAATGTATTAATATATGTTGAACCTGTCGGGGTACGACCAAACTCATTTAATATCCAACGGTTGGCAACAGCATCGTACTGTACGATTGGGTCGCCGGCACCAGTTACACCAGTTAGTGTGCTGAAAACAAAGTCAGGTATGACAGCAACTCCCGTTTTATCAACAATTCTCACCAAGCTACTGCTTGAATTATTTATCATTTGAATTACATGATTCGGTCCCGTAACACTGACGGGATCGGCGGGAGCTACTGAAGTAAAAGGGAGGCCGTTAAAGTTTGGACTTACAGTTACTGAAGCCGCTTCTATTCGTTCAAATCCCGGGGGAGCTTGCAAAACCGGATCAATAATCGCAGGGCGGTCCTGCTCCTCAAAAGGATGAATGATAGCAGTTTTCTTAACCGTGCCTACCAACCCATTCAAATCCCTTGTTATTTCTGTTTGAGTCGACCCTCCATTTTTAATGAGGTCTTTTAATGGTGCTGTCTTCTTAAATACAGCTCTTGTAGTCGTAAATTCTGGGGAATTTTGTGCATGGGAAAATAGAACAAGTAGTAATAGGGTTGCCAATAAGCTGGCAGGTCTGAAAATTAGCATACAGTAGTTTTGGGTTAAGTATATCCCCTAAAATAAGCTAATGGTATAATCATATTCCACGTTATTACACTTTGTGAATAACTTCTGCCGGGAAATGAAAAACTGTCTTTTGCCATTTAGACCACCCTGCCAATAATTTCATTCAACTGAAATTTTGTCTCGTTTACCCCCGCGGCACGGTATTTCCTGTACCTTCGCCGCCCTGCTACCCAATACATATTTGGCAGGATGTTTAAATTCAAAAAACTCAAAATCAATACAATTATGGCTAAAAAAGTCAATGTTACCCCCCTTCATGACAGGGTAATTGTAAAAGCTGCCGCTGCAGAAGAAAAAACAGCGGGTGGAATCATTATCCCCGACACTGCAAAAGAAAAGCCTCAGCGTGGCACTGTAATCGCAGCAGGCCCTGGTAAGAAAGATGAGCCGGTTACTGTAAAGACCGGTGACACTGTTTTGTATGGCAAATATGCCGGAACAGAAATCCAGATCGACGGTGAAGACTACCTCATCATGAGAGAGTCCGACATCCTGGCAATTGTATAATGTGCCAATCAACAAATGTGCTGATGTGCTAATGCTTCAGTAATTAATAAATACATCATTAGCAAATTATAAGATTACCTAATTATCAAATTAAATATTATGGCAAAACAAATCTTCTTCGACATTGAAGCAAGAAATAAGATGAAGAAAGGCGTTGATACACTGGCCAACGCAGTGAAAGTAACCCTTGGACCTAAAGGCCGCAATGTGGTTATTGAGAAAAAATTCGGTGCACCTGCTGTTACCAAAGATGGTGTTACCGTAGCAAAAGAAATTGAACTGGAAGACCCGATTGAAAACATGGGTGCCCAGATGGTAAAAGAAGTAGCTTCTAAAACAGCAGACCTTGCTGGTGATGGAACCACTACTGCAACAGTTTTAGCACAATCTATTATCAGTGAAGGATTGAAAATGGTTGCTGCCGGCGCTAACCCTATGGACCTGAAAAGAGGTATCGATAAAGCCGTTAGCCTGGTAGTAGAAAGCCTGAAGTCTCAGAGCCAGACAGTAGGAAGCGACAGCAAAAAAATCCAGCAGGTAGCTACAATCTCTGCCAACAATGATGAAACAATCGGTAAACTGATTGCCGAAGCTTTCACCAAAGTAGGTAAAGAAGGTGTGATTACTGTAGAAGAAGCAAAAGGTACAGACACTACTGTGGATGTGGTAGAAGGTATGCAGTTTGATCGTGGTTATATTTCTCCTTATTTCGTTACCAACAGCGAAAAAATGGAGGCTGAATTACAAAACCCTTATATCCTGATCTACGATAAGAAGATCAGCAACATGAAAGATATTCTCCACATCCTGGAGAAAGTGGCACAAGGCGGACGTCCGCTGCTGATAATTGCTGAAGACCTGGAAGGTGAAGCACTGGCTACATTAGTAGTAAACAAACTTCGTGGCACTCTGAAAGTGGCAGCTGTAAAAGCTCCTGGCTTTGGTGATCGCAGGAAAGAAATGTTGCAGGATATCGCCATCCTTACCAAAGGTATTGTGATCAGCGAAGAGCAGGGGTACAAACTGGAGAATGCGGACCTGAGCTATCTCGGACAGGCTACTTCAGTAACCATTGATAAAGACAACACCACTATCGTAGGTGGCAAGGGCAAGAAAGAAGATATTACTGCCCGTGTGAACCAGATCAAAGCACAGATCGAAACCACTACATCTGATTACGATAAAGAAAAATTACAGGAACGCCTGGCTAAACTGAGCGGCGGTGTGGCAGTATTATATGTAGGTGCTGCTACCGAAGTGGAAATGAAAGAAAAGAAAGATCGTGTAGATGATGCGCTGCATGCAACAAGGGCTGCAGTAGAAGAAGGTATTGTTCCTGGTGGTGGTGTAGCGTATATCCGTGCCATCGAAAGCCTCGAAGCAAAAGTTCGTGGTCAGATCGCTGATGAGCAGACTGGTATGGCCATTGTTCGCCGTGCACTGGAAGAGCCTGTTCGTATTCTGACAGCTAATGCAGGTATTGACGGTTCTATTGTGGTACAGAAAATAAAAGAAGGTAAAGCAGACTTTGGTTTCAATGCTAGAACTGAAGAATATGAAAACCTGTTCAAAGCCGGTGTCATTGATCCGACTAAAGTAAGCCGTGTCGCATTGGAGAATGCTGCTTCCATAGCAGGTATGTTACTTACCACTGAATGTGTAGTAGCTGACAAACCTAAGAAAGAAGAGCCTCATACGCATGGCGCTCCTGATATGGGTGGCATGGGCTATTAAAAATTCCTTTGTCAAAAAAGCTGAAAGGCCCCTGTCACTAACAGGGGCCTTTTTAATAATCAACTATTTATTTATTTTAATTTAAGCCGAGAATATCTATGTATATGCTTAAATGGATAAAAGAGTCATGCCGGAAAACAGGCAACAGAATTATCAGGCTGTTTAGAAAAAACAATGATGACTTTTTTTCTGATAATCCATATGTAATTTTCTAAACAGTAAAACCCCGGTGATACGGGGTTCTGTTTTGTGTAAAAAGCGGTTGGCAGCAGTTATAATAATCCTTAGTTTTATATGCTAAATTCAGGCTCTGACAATCCTCCGGGTCCTGGAATGTTTTATCAAAACCATTAGTTTATGAGAAAAATCTACAAGCTCAGTTTTACAGTTTTTGCAGTATTCTTTCTCTCAATGACATTAGAGGCTCAAAACAACTTTTTCACCGATGCTGGTGAAAACAGGCTTTTGAACACTACAGGTCAACGGGTGATAGTACCGCAAAAATTCAGAACATCATCTATGGATGTTCAATCAATGAAATCCTTCTTATGGAGTTTACCGGAAGAGAAAAACCTGACTAACAGAAGACAGGCTCCGGTAATTTCAATTCCCACACCCGACGGGAAATCAGCCCGTTTTTACGTTTGGGAAAGCAGTATACAGGAACCAGCTCTTGCTGCTAAATTTCCTGATATCAAAACCTTCTTAGGTCAGGGTATTGATGATCCTTATGCTACAGTTCGTATGGATTTCGGGCCTAATGGATTTCATGCCCAGGTATTAACGGCTAACGGCACATATTATATTGATCCCTATGCAAGAGGTGAAATCAACAATTATATCAGCTATTTCAGAACTGATCTTCAGAAAGCCGGAACATGGCTTTGTGAAGTGCCGGATAACCCGAACTCATATCGTGGCCCTGTAACTGAAGCGGCTTGTTTGGGAACAAACCTTAGAACATATCGTTTGGCTGTTGCCTGTACCGGTGAGTATGCACAGGCTCCCGGAGTCGCAGCAGGATCAAATCCTGCCATACTCCATAATGCAATAGTAACAACTGTTAACAGGGTTACGGGTGTTTATGAAACGGAAGTTTCAGTAAGAATGGTTTTGATCGCTAACAATAACCTTATAGAATATTTAAATGCCGCAACCGATCCATTTACCGGTAATAATAATGCTAATGTGCTTATTAATGAGAGCCAAACTGTGATTGATGCCAATATCGGTTCTGCCAATTATGATATCGGACATACTTTCAGTACTGGCGGTGGTGGATTAGCTCAATTGAGTTGTGTTTGCGGTTCGAGTAAAGCAAGAGGTATTACTGGTAGCCCAAGCCCTACAGGTGATGCATATGACATTGATTATGTCGCCCATGAAATGGGACACCAGTTTGGTGGTAATCACTCTATGGCAGGTTGCGGATCTTCTCCTGCCAGTACAAAATATGAA
This sequence comes from uncultured Chitinophaga sp., assembly GCA_964634265.1. Lineage (GTDB taxonomy): Bacteria > Bacteroidota > Bacteroidia > Chitinophagales > Chitinophagaceae > JJ008. The sequence goes on from CAZWIM010000002.1 coordinate 187,503, forward strand.
GTAGGAAGCGGAACAACCATCCAGGCCTATGCCGGTATTTGCGGAGCTGAAAATATTCAGCCTAATAGTGATCCTTTTTTCCATGCAATCAGCTTTGATGAAATCAGCAATTTCGTTAATGGTGCCGGCGGTACCTGTGCTGTTCTTACGCCAACTGGTAATACACTTCCGGTTATTGATCCTTTACCAAATAACGGTCTTACTATTCCAATCAGTACTCCTTTTACTTTATCAGGAACAGCATCTGATGTAAATGGTGACGCATTGACATATTGCTGGGAGCAGTGGGATTTACAAGGAGTACAAACCTGGAATGCAGGAGCTACCGCTCCGGCAGGAAACACTGTTCCTCTCTTTAAGTCAAGGGTACCAAAAACAAATGGAAACAGAACATTCCCGGATATTGCCGTAATTCTGGCAGGTTATCCTGCCAACCCTGCTCCTACAATGGGTGGTTTGAAAGGTGAAACATTATCTCCGGTTTCCCGTGTTATGAATTTCAGACTTACGGTTAGGGATAACAGGGCAGGCGGTGGCGGTGTGTCTTCCAGTGGCGGAGGCGGATGCCAGTCATCCACACCATTTACAGTTAATGTTGCCGGTACTGCACCTTTTGTGGTTACATCTCCTAATGGTGGCGAAAGCTATGCCGGTGGGTCAACGCAAACGGTGACATGGAATGTAGTAGGCACCAATGCCGCACCATTTAACGTTGCAAATGTGCGGATACTTTTCTCCAATGATGGAGGATTGACATTCCCAACTGTTCTTTTGGCAAGCACTGCCAATGATGGTTCAGAAGCTGTTACTATACCGGTTGGTATTACTTCAACTGCCCGAATAAAAGTAGAAGCACTGGGAAATATATTCTTTGATATTTCTAATAATAATTTCAGTGTTACTGCACCAGTTAACGGATTTACATTTAATAGTCCTGCTGCTGTTGTGGCAACATGTCCGGCGCCGAATCCGATGACATCCGGAAATCTAACGGCTACTTATGTGGGATCCTTTACCGGTAATATTAATTTAAGTGCTACTTCAGTTCCTGCATTACCGGGCGGTGCCACCATATCATTTAGCAACAATCCATTAACAACCGGGTCGCCTTCTACGACTGTATCATTGAATGGTATGCAGAATGCCGGTCCGGGTACTTATACTATTACTGTAACAGGTGTTGGTGTGGCTGGTCCTACAGTAACCAGGGATATTACCTTTACGATCAATCCGGGTTCAGGTCCTGCAATTACAGGCCAGCCAGGTAATCAAACTGTTTGTGCGGGTCAGAATGCTACGTATAGTGTAACGGCAACGGGAGTTACCGGTTACCAGTGGCAGGTAAGCACAACGGGATGTGGCGGTACATTTGCCAATATTTCCGGTGCCACTTCATCCAGTTATACGGTAACGGGTGCAACAGCTGGTCAGAATGGTTATGCATATCGTTGTATACTTACGGGTCAGTGCGGTACTACCACCAGCAATTGTGCTACATTAACAGTAAATACAGCGCCTGCCATTACGGGTCAGCCTTCGAACATAAGTGTATGTTCCGGAAGTGCTGCATCCTTTACAGTAACTGCTACCGGTTCAGGTATAGGTTACCAGTGGGAAGTAAGTACCGATGGCGGAACTACATGGAACCCGGTTGGCGGGGCTACCAATGCTACATATACGATTGCTTCTACCACAATTGGTCAGAATGGTAACAGGTATCGTTGTGTGGTAAGCGGCACCTGTACACCTGCGGCGACTTCATCCGTAGCAATACTGACAGTTAACTCATCGGTTACAGTAACGGGTAATCCATCCAACAGTACGATATGCGAGGGAACCGGCACCAGCTTTACAGCTTCAGCCAGTGGTTCTGGCTTGAACTACCAGTGGGAGGTAAGCACCAATGGCGGAGCTAGCTGGAGCAATGTGGTGAACAATGCCAATTACAGTGGAGCCACTACGCCTACACTGACATTGACCAATACACCTCCGGCCTTTAATGGTAATCGTTATCGTTGCAATATTACCAGCCCTCCCTGTACACCGGGTATCACCACTTCAGCGTTGCTGACGGTGAATACGTTCCCGGTAATAACAAGCCAGCCCTCCAACCAGACGATTTGTGAAGGCGGCAACCCGACCTTCTCTGTAAGTGCGACTACGGCGGTTGGTTCATTAAGCTACCAGTGGCAGGTTAGCACCAACGGAGGTGTTAGCTGGACTAATATTACGGGAGCTACGGGCAGCAGTTATGCACAGACAAATGTTCCTGTTGGTCAGAATGGTTATCGTTTCCGTGTGATTGTTACAGCGGGTTGCGGATCCAGCACATCATCTTCGGCAACAATTACGGTGAATGCATTCCCTGTTGTTAGCTTAACCAATTTGCCTGCGACACTGTGCATCAGCGATCCGGCCTATGCATTAACAGCTTCAGTGGCTGGCGGTATATGGAGTGGATCAGGTGTAAGCGGAAGCAACTTTACACCATCGGCAGCAGGACTTGGAACCAAGACCATCAGCTATGCAGTAAGCAATGCGGGATGTGTGACAACCAAGACCTCCATTATCCAGGTGAATGAGTGTGCCGACCGCCACTTGTTGCTGGATGCCTTCCAGGCAGTATTTGTTTATCCGAATCCGACTAATGGTATTGTTAACATGCGGTTGAATACTGATTTGTATAACAGCCTTGGCTTAAGGATATTCAATGCAATGGGCCAGGAAGTGAAGAGCGAAGTGTTTACTGGTCTTGGCTTTGGAAGTGTGGTGTCAACTGACCTCAGCAAGTTGCCATCAGGTACTTACCAATTGTATATGTACAACACACAGAATGGCTTTATCAAGAAAGCAGTGAGTGTAATTTATTATAAGAGGTAGTACTTTTTCAAGTAATTCAGTTTTTAAGGCCTGGTCAGAACGACCGGGCCTTTTTTTGAGTTCAATCAAGACTTCTAATATCATTTTTGCACACCCTGTCAGAAAAAAACGGTTGGGCATATCAATTAATTCTTAATTTTAGACGCTTTTTTCAGGCACTGATTATATCCCCCGATTGCGGTTCCTGGACTACTATCATAAAAATTTTTTATCATGAGAAAATTTACACTCCTGTTTTTTATGGGTCTTATTTCTGTTGTGGCTACGGCGCAGCAGGATTATTGGTCTTCCCGCAGTGATGCAGGTGGTATTACCACTGACAAAGCTGTGGCAAGGATTTCTTTTCCAAAAGAATTCAAATTATTCAACCTGAACATTGAACCTTTACGACAGCAGCTTTTTTCTATCGTAGGTGTCAATGCCCGTGGTACTTCAACTATCATCACCCTTCCCAATGCTGATGGAACAATGGAGCAATTCGAAGTTTTTGAAGCTTCAAACTTTGAACCTGCATTGCAAGCAAGATTTCCTGAAATCAGGGCTTATTCAGGAAGAGGTGTAAGCGATAGAGGTTCTATGCTTAAGCTGAGCATCTCTCCGCAGGGTATTCAAACAATGGTATTCAGAAATGATGGCAAACCTAATGAGTACATTGAGCCTTATTCGCAGGATCGCACCGTCTATGCTGTTTTTAAAGCACAGCGTAATAAAGGGGCTATTCCCTGGGTATGTTCTACACAGGACCAGGAACTGGCAAATGGTTTGAATAACAGGGTATATTCAAATGTTATTGAAAGCAGCGCTGGTCAGTTAAAAACAATGCGGCTGGCACAATCTGTAACTGCCGAATATTCTAACTGGTTTGGTGCATCAAGTTCTGCACAAGTAGCTCTTGTTTTGGCTGCTGTAAATGCAACAATGACTAGGACAAATGGTTGCTACGAAAAAGATCTTGCATTGCATCTCAATCTTATTGCTAACACTACAGATGTTTTTTATTATAATCCGGCAACTGACCCATATACGTTTCCAATCAGTAACTGGAATAGCCAGTTGCAAGCTACTCTGACTTCTGTAATCGGGGAGGCTAACTATGATATTGGTCACTTGTTTGGACAATCCGGCGGTGGTGGTAATGCCGGTTGTATTGGTTGTGTTTGTGTTGACGGGATAAAGGGTAGTGGCATCACTTCACCGGCAGATGGTATACCCCAGGGTGATAATTTTGATATTGATTATGTGGCGCATGAAATAGGTCACCAATTAGGCGGTAACCACACTTTTTCAATGAGTCTTGAATCAGGTGGTGTAAACAATGTAGAGGTTGGCTCAGGGATTACCATTATGGGATATGCCGGTATTACCAACCAGGATGTGGCTCCTCATTCAATTGACATTTTCCACCAGCGTTCTATTCAGCAGATACAAAACAACCTGGCAATCAAAACCTGCCCTGTTACTACAAGTTTGTCCGGAATTAATGCAACTCCGGTTGTAAATGCACAAGGACCTTACACCATTCCAATTTCTACTCCTTTTGCATTGACCGGATCGGCAACTGATGCTGATGCCGGTGATGTATTAACATACTGTTATGAGCAGAATGATGCAGCTAATTCAACAGTTTCAGGAAACAATAGTGTTGCTTTTCCAACTAAACTGGTAGGACCTAACTGGCTGACATGGCCTGCTACCACTTCGCCAACCCGTTTATTCCCGAGGTTAAGCTCTATTCTTGCAGGTTCAGCAACAACTGGTCCTTTACCGGGCGGTGATGCCATTGCAACTACTGAAGCATTAAGCTCAGTAGCAAGAACGCTTAATTTCAGGCTGACTGTAAGGGATAACAGACCGTATAATGGTACAGCTGTCGGTCAGACCAATTTTACGGATGTTGTTGTAAACGTAAATGCAAGTGGCGGACCTTTCCTGATCACATCTCAAAATACAGCGACTAACTGGGTAGGAGGTGCAACAGAAACTGTAACCTGGTCAGTGAACAATACTACCGCAGCGCCATTTAACGCTACGAATGTTAATATCCTGTTTTCATCAGATGGCGGTAATACATTCTCTATGGTATTAGCGAACACACCTAATGACGGAACAGAGAATATTGTAGTGCCATCTGTTACTACTGCACAAGGACGCATTAAAGTGGAAGCAGTTGGTAACATCTTCTTTGATATTAATAATGCAAATATCAACGTGGCTCCTCCGCCAAACGGATTTACATTTAACAGTCCTGCTGCTGTTGTGGCAACATGTCCGGCGCCGAATCCGATGACATCCGGAAATCTAACGGCTACTTATGTGGGATCCTTTACCGGTAATATTAATTTAAGTGCTACTTCAGTTCCTGCATTACCGGGCGGTGCCACCATATCATTTAGCAACAATCCATTAACAACCGGGTCGCCTTCTACGACTGTATCATTGAATGGTATGCAGAATGCCGGTCCGGGTACTTATACTATTACTGTAACAGGTGTTGGTGTGGCTGGTCCTACAGTAACCAGGGATATTACCTTTACGATCAATCCGGGTTCAGGTCCTGCAATTACAGGCCAGCCAGGTAATCAAACTGTTTGTGCGGGTCAGAATGCTACGTATAGTGTAACGGCAACGGGAGTTACCGGTTACCAGTGGCAGGTAAGCACAACGGGATGTGGCGGTACATTTGCCAATATTTCCGGTGCCACTTCATCCAGTTATACGGTAACGGGTGCAACAGCTGGTCAGAATGGTTATGCATATCGTTGTATACTTACGGGTCAGTGCGGTACTACCACCAGCAATTGTGCTACATTAACAGTAAATACAGCGCCTGCCATTACGGGTCAGCCTTCGAACATAAGTGTATGTTCCGGAAGTGCTGCATCCTTTACAGTAACTGCTACCGGTTCAGGTATAGGTTACCAGTGGGAAGTAAGTACCGATGGCGGAACTACATGGAACCCGGTTGGCGGGGCTACCAATGCTACATATACGATTGCTTCTACCACAATTGGTCAGAATGGTAACAGGTATCGTTGTGTGGTAAGCGGCACCTGTACACCTGCGGCGACTTCATCCGTAGCAATACTGACAGTTAACTCATCGGTTACAGTAACGGGTAATCCATCCAACAGTACGATATGCGAGGGAACCGGCACCAGCTTTACAGCTTCAGCCAGTGGTTCTGGCTTGAACTACCAGTGGGAGGTAAGCACCAATGGCGGAGCTAGCTGGAGCAATGTGGTGAACAATGCCAATTACAGTGGAGCCACTACGCCTACACTGACATTGACCAATACACCTCCGGCCTTTAATGGTAATCGTTATCGTTGCAATATTACCAGCCCTCCCTGTACACCGGGTATCACCACTTCAGCGTTGCTGACGGTGAATACGTTCCCGGTAATAACAAGCCAGCCCTCCAACCAGACGATTTGTGAAGGCGGCAACCCGACCTTCTCTGTAAGTGCGACTACGGCGGTTGGTTCATTAAGCTACCAGTGGCAGGTTAGCACCAACGGAGGTGTTAGCTGGACTAATATTACGGGAGCTACGGGCAGCAGTTATGCACAGACAAATGTTCCTGTTGGTCAGAATGGTTATCGTTTCCGTGTGATTGTTACAGCGGGTTGCGGATCCAGCACATCATCTTCGGCAACAATTACGGTGAATGCATTCCCTGTTGTTAGCTTAACCAATTTGCCTGCGACACTGTGCATCAGCGATCCGGCCTATGCATTAACAGCTTCAGTGGCTGGCGGTATATGGAGTGGATCAGGTGTAAGCGGAAGCAACTTTACACCATCGGCAGCAGGACTTGGAACCAAGACCATCAGCTATGCAGTAAGCAATGCGGGATGTGTGACAACCAAGACCTCCATTATCCAGGTGAATGAGTGTGCCGACCGCCACTTGTTGCTGGATGCCTTCCAGGCAGTATTTGTTTATCCGAATCCAAACAATACAGGCAATTTCAACATCAGGTTGAATACAGATCTGTACAACAACCTTGGAGTAAGGGTATTCAATGCGATGGGACAAGAAGTACATAGCCAGTTCTTTGCCGGACTGACTTACGGAAGTGTAGTGTCTCTGAACATTGGCAGACTGACACCTGGAGCTTACCAGCTTTACATCTACAACAATCAAAATGGTTTCATTAAGAAAGCAGTCAGCGTTCTTTATGTGAGATAATCACCATTTTGCTATAAAATAAAAACCGCCCCGATACAGTGGGGCGGTTTTTATTTTTACGTAAATCATCATTTGCTTAGTATCCGGATTTCTACCCGCCTATTTAATTTTTCTTCTTCTAATGATTTTTCCGGGTAAGGATAGAGTGGTATTGAATGACCAAAACCTTTATAACTTATCCTTTTCGGATCAATTCCATTTTTAACAAGGTAATCTTTTACCGCTTTTGCCCTGGCTTCTGATAGGTTGAAAAGACCTGTTTCATTATCCAGTCCATCGGCAGGAGTGGGGTTGCAGCAAATATGGCCTTCTACCCGGATTACTAATGCCGGATAAGTTCTCATGGCATCCAGCAATTCTTCCAGCATCGGGTACGATTCAGGCAAAAAGCGATGAAGACCACCTGCAAAATTGATATTTCTAAGTACCAGGTTAGTACCAGCCTTTACTGTAGAATCAGCGATTTTCTCAGTTAAGGTCGGAGGTTTAGAAGCTGTTGGTGTAGTCTTTGAAGCAGCCCCATTTCCGTAAATGATCTTTATTTCAACTCTTCTGTTCTGGCTTCTTTGTTCCGGGCTTTCATTACCGGTAAGAGGCATCCGTTTACCATGCCCCTCAGCAATCAGAATATCCTTGGTTTCCCAACCAATGCTCAGCAGGTAATTCTTTACAGCCATTACTCTTTTTTGTGATAGCACATCATTGTAATCATTTGAGCCGATTGCATCACAATGACCGTGCAACTCTATACGGTCACTTACATCCAATGAATCTGTAAGGCTGTCTAATCTTGTTTTTGAAGATGCATCTAATACTGATTTGTCAAAAGCAAAATGAATATATACTGATTTGATATCTTGGGCATTACTGCTTGCTGCGATCAGCAGTATCAAAAACCAAATGCAGGATTGGAAATTCTTTAATATCCGGGTGGCAGTCATTATCAGCAAATTATAGTGGAATAACCTAATAACGGCAAGAGATCATTTTTCTTGTAATACAAGCCGCCAGCCGCCTGTTTTAACCTACCTTTGCGGCCTTAAAATTTGACTCATGATCAGTGTAAAAGACCTGAAACTGGCCTATGGCAAAAGGGTTTTATTCGAAGAAGTGAACCTGAACTTTACCAAGGGTAACTGTTATGGTGTGATTGGTGCCAACGGAGCTGGTAAAAGTACTTTTCTGAAAATATTAAGCGGCGAAATTGAGCCCAATAAGGGTACGGTGGAAATTACACCCGGCGAACGCATGGCTGTATTGAAGCAAAACCAGTTTCAGTTTGATGAGGAAACTGTGCTGAATACGGTCATGATGGGGCATACCAAACTATGGTCAGTAGCTAAAGAAAGGGAATCTATTTATGCACTGGCCGACTTTACAGAAGAAGATGGTATAAGGGCTGGAGAACTGGAACATGAGTTTGGTGAAATGGGTGGCTATACTGCTGAAAGCGATGCGGCAACATTACTGAGCGAACTGGGAGTAAAAGAAGAATTTCATCAGTCACTGATGAAGGATATTCCATCCAACCTGAAAGTAAGGGTGTTGCTCGCACAAGCACTTTTTGGAAATCCTGATATACTACTGCTGGATGAGCCTACCAACGGTCTGGATATTGAAACCATCAGCTGGTTAGAGAATTTCCTGGCAGATTATGAGAATATTGTTTTAGTAGTGAGCCACGACCGTCACTTTTTGGATGCCGTGTGTACCCATGTGGCGGATGTGGACAGGCAAAAGATCAAAATATTTACCGGTAATTATACTTTCTGGTATCAGTCGTCTCAGTTGATGGCCCGCCAGATCAATGACAAGAATAAGAAGGTAGAAGAAAAACGACAGGCCTTGCTTGACTTTATTGCCCGTTTTAGTGCCAATGCTTCTAAAAGTAAACAGGCTACATCGAGGAAGAAGGCATTAGAAAAACTGACCATAGAAGAAATAGAACCCAGCTACCGCAAATATCCCGGTATCATCTTTCAGCAACTGAGAGAAGTGGGTAACCAGATACTCAATACGCAAAAGCTGCAAAAAGCAGTTGATGGCAGGGTGCTTTTCAGCGATGTGACTTTTACCGTTAATAAAGGCGATAAGATCGCTTTACTGAGTCGTGACCCTTTAGCTGTTACTACCTTTTTTAATATTATTACCGGAGAAACAATGGCAGACAGCGGCTCTTACGAATGGGGAAGCACCGTAACCCATGCTTACCTGCCACAGGAAAACAACCAGTATTTTGATAAGGATCTAAACCTGATGGATTGGCTGCGTCAATATGTGCCCGATCATGTAAAAGATGTGGATGAGCCTTTCCTTCGTGGCTTCCTGGGTAAAATGCTTTTCAGCGGCGATGATGTGACTAAAAAAACCAATGTGCTTAGTGGTGGTGAAAAAGTACGCTGCATGATCAGCCGGATGATGCTGCAGAATCCTAATGTGATCCTGCTGGATCAGCCCACCAACCACCTTGACCTGGAAAGCATTCAGAGTTTTAACGAACAATGTACAGACTATAAAGGCATCGTATTGCTGACCAGCCATGACCATACATTCATGCAAACTGTCGCAAACCGCATTATTGAACTGACGCCAAAAGGTATCATTGACCGCCTGATGACCTTTGATGAATACCTGGATGATGAAAGAGTGAAAGCATTGAAGGAAGAAATGTATAGTTAGACCAGCGGCAACAAGGATCAATTTTTTTGCCTTTAGCACTTGACAAAGAAATTTCTTCTTTCTACATTAGTGGCTCAAACAAATGCTTTTTTGAAAAGGCCCTTTTCCTTCGATAATCCCGATAGCTATCGGGATACGATGACAGGGCCTTAGCCGGAATCCAACACCTACCGTACCTGTTAATCCTTCCGGGAAAAACTTGTATCCGGCCGGAGGGTATGTCCTGACACTGATCCGGGAGATTCAGGTTGAAGCCAAATGAGATAAATGATTTTAAAGCCCCGTTGTAAGACGGGGCTTTTTGTTATCTTACCTTTTATGCCAACCACCTCATCCCTTGCCAAAAAGATAGGCTTTTGGTCTGCCACCTCTATCATAATCGGGAGCATCATTGGCTCAGGTGTTTTTATGAAACCGGCCAGCATGGCGGGTCAGTTAGGTTCACCTGTATGGTTAACATTGGTATGGGTGATAGCGGGACTATTTTCTTTATTTGGCGCATTGGTATATGCCGAGTTAGGTGCCATGATGCCGGAGACAGGTGGTATATATGTGTACTTCCGTAAAATGTTCGGCGATTTTTTTGCTTATCTCTACGGCTGGGCTGCATTTTCAGTGATCAATACAACCGGGGTGGCGGCAATAGCATTTGTATGTGCCCAGTATGCAGATTATTTTTTGCATTTACCCAGGTTTGATGTGGTAACTGAACAATCGGTTATCTGGCACCTGCCATTTATCGGTGATCTTCGTCCGCTGGAAAATATTGGTGTCAAATCATTGGCCATTGCTATTATCGGAGGGTTGACCTGGTTGAATGTAAGAAGTGTAAAAGCCGGAAGTTCGTTCCAGGTTATTTCTACTATCATCAAAATAGCAGTGATTGCAGCACTGGTCGTTGGTATTTTCTTTTTCGGAAATGGGTCGGTTGATAATTTCTTTCATGCTGAAAACTCAAAGCAGGGAACTGCTTTGTTCAGTGGTATCATCGCTGCATTGACAGGAGCCTTCTTCGCTTACGATGGCTGGATCAATATCACTTTTATCGCCGGTGAAATAAAGCAACCTCAACGAAACATACCAAGGAGTTTATTCACCGGTGTCATTGCCTGTATTATTGTATATGTGCTGGTTAACCAGGCTTACCTGTATGTATTGCCGGTTGAAAAGATTGCTGATTCATCACTCGTGGCTTCAGATGCCCTGGCGATAGTGGCCGGAAATGCAGGAGGTGCTGTGGTGGCTGCCATGATCGTTATTTGTACGCTGGGTGCATTAAATGGCAACCTGATGGCAACAACCCGGGTTACTTATGCGATGGGTAAAGACAAAGTTTTTTTGCCATGGGCAGGAAGGGAACATCAGCGGTTTCAAACACCGGGCAATGCCTTATTGCTGCATGGGGTTTGGATTGCAGTACTGATCATTTCCGGTTCATTTGATATGCTGGCAGATATGATGGTGTTCATCAGCTGGATCGCTTATGGGTTAGGGGCTGTTGGTATTTTTATGCTGCGGAAAAAAATGCCCACCGCTGAACGACCTTATAAAATATGGATGCACCCATTTGTTACATTGTTGTTCATCATCTTTACTACCTTGTTTCTTGTAATAACGGTATACAACGATATTACTAATTATCTCAACGACAGGCAGCCGGTTGTAAATTCTTTGCTGGGCATCGTTATCGTTGCCCTTGGCATACCGTTCTATTTCTATTATCGGTCTAAAAAGAAAAAGGAACAAACATCAGCGGAGTAAAAGGGTAGTACCTTTTTCATATATTTTCTCACCGGTATCAGCATGGGTATAACTGAGCTGCCATGCATACATGCCGGTTGATTGTGGCAGGCCGTTGATAGTGCCATCCCATTTTCGGGTCCAGTCGCGGCTGAAGAAGACAAGCTGCCCATACCTGTTGAACACTTTGAATTCGAGGTTCATTGCTTTTACAGCATTCAGCGGATAAAGAAAATCGTTTTTACCATCTCCGTTTGGTGTGAAAGCAGTGGGAACTTTGATAAGGCAGCTGCTTAATAACCGAACTGTTTGTTTTAATGTATCACTGCATTGCAATATATCACTGGAAGCAATCAGGGTGATGGTGAAAAAAACATCACGGCTGACTACAGGATATCGATGGCCGGAGGGTATTTGAGCGGTTGATCTTGTTCCATCTCCCAGGTCCCATTGCCAGCGATCAATAGCACCGGTACTGGTATTTACCAGTTGTAATGTATCTCCCGGACAAATAGCCGCAGGCACTTTAAACCCGGCTTCCAGGTTACCATTCACTTTTACGGTCTGTTTACTTGAATCTGTACAGAGATTGTTTTTTACAATCAGCGTAGCTGTATAAGTACCGGGAGTGTTGTAATAATGAACCGGATTTTGTGATGAGCTGATTTGACCATCTCCAAAGATCCAGTTCCAACTGGTAGCATTATTATTCCCATCATGAAAAAATCGAATGCTGTCTTGTTTGCAGCTAAGTGGATTGTTGACAGTGAATACCGGTGATAATGGTGATACCACATTGAATGCAAGCGGCGATCCGGGGTTAACGACCAGTCCACATTCGTCAATAATTGAATTACCATCATTGCCGGTGACCAATGTAACGGTATAGGTTCCGCCGGTAGTGATCGGTGTATTGAATTGCAGTCGTATGCGGCTGGTTACTGTACCTGTATTACAGGCTCCCGGGAAAAAGAAAGCACTAACTGGCTGCGGCCCGCTAAATGAAAAATCACTGCCGTCCGGCGCAATGGAGCTGCATTGAATTCCCTTATCAAAAACAAGGTCAATAAATGCAGGGGAGCAGCCACCGGGATTTTGCAAACTATCCATGGTAATCGGTTGCAGGGCCGTTACCTCAAAACTAATTGTCTCATCTTCCGGAATACTTCGGTTGCAAACATCCATCAGTGTATTGCCATCATTGCCCGTTTTCATTGTAAGTGTGTAGGTGCCTATTGGTAATGGAGCGGTGAGATCGATCATAATGGAATCGGTACCCAACGGCGAAGAGCAATCACCAGGGTAAGCACTGAAGATCACTGCACCTCCGGAAATTCTAAAATCACTTCCATCGCCAGCCAGGGTGCTGCATTGTAATTTTTTGTTACCTCTCACAACAATAGTATTTCCTTCGCAACTGGCCCTTGCACTCAGCAGGTGTGGTTCCACCGGGTCGGTAATGCTGGCAGTGCCTCCGGTAAAAGTGATATTGTATCCATTAAAAGCATTGTTCTGATTGGTAACCATCAGCAAGTATGTCCTGCCCTCCCGTATCATCGGCATACGGCTGAATAAGGACATGCCGCCGCCGCCACATACAATGGTATCTGTTCCGTCAACAGATGCACCGGTTTCTCCGGGTTCTGATGACCAATTGCAGGCAACAAAGAGAGAAGTATTGGTGAAAACCTCATTCGGGTTGGTATTTGTAATATCAAAAAGCTGCCAGCTGTAATCAGCTATTGCGTCATCCGGTGTGATCACAAAGCCGAGAGTGCCGGAAGCAAAGCAATTCATCCGGAAAAAATTGGGGTTCTTATTGTAGTACGTAAAACCAGCAGGGCACGGCACAGGGATTGGAATAGTTCCGCAATACACCGGTGTGCTGGCATAAAAACTTTCGGTGCCGCAAACCAGTACTGCTGTTACCGGTGTTTGTCCCGGTGTGGTGCAAAGCTGTGCTGAAGCCTTATCATAAAGGCTCGTTAGTATCAACAGCAGCAATATGCTTCTTTTCATAATACGTCAAACGGAGCACTGGCAGATCAGGTTGCCGGTGAATGACCTTACAAGTTATACCATTTTTTGCCATAAGTTCATGCGCAGCCCAGTATAATACCGATGCACAATCAGTATTACAAAACAAGCATCGTTGGAAGTAAGGCCCCGGAGATTCTGTATTTTCGGTTTATGAAAACCGCAATTGTTACCGGCGCATCAGGCAATCTTGGCCAGGCCGTTATTCAAAAATTCCTGGCAGAAGGATTTAATGTAACAGGAACGCTGGTACCTGGCGATCCTGTAAAGCTGACCATTAATCACCCCAACCTTAGCCTTGTTGAAGCAGACCTTTTGAATGAAACGGCTGCAGCACAGGTTTTACAATCAGTTATTGATAACTATGCTCAAATAGATGCGGCAATTCTAACCGTGGGTGGTTTTGCTATGGGTTCCATTGCAGATACCACTTCTGCTGACCTTCTCAGACAATACAAACTGAATGTGGAAACAGCTTACAATGTTGCCCGACCCATTTTCCTGCAAATGATGAAACAGGGTAGTGGCCGCATTTTCCTGGTAGGCTCAAAACCCGGTATTGATATGCGTAACAGTAAAGGCATGGTGGCTTATGGCATGGCCAAGTCCCTCATCTTCCGGCTGGCAGAACTGATGAATGAAGAAGCAAAAGGCACTAATGTAGTGGTGGCAGTAGTTGTTCCCTCCACTATTAATACGCCTCAAAACCGGAAAGCCATGCCCGATGCTGATTTTAGTAAATGGGTGAGTCCTGCTGATATTGCATCAGTCATTCATTTTCATTGTACGGATGATGCTGCTTCCATGCGGGAAACTGTCATTAAACTGTACGGAAATTACTGATTCTCAGTTATTCTGTAACCCTTCCGGCATTTGGCAAGACTTTTGCAAAATGGCCGTGAACCAAACTGTATGTATATGAAAACAAGAACAAAACTTCTTTCTGTGATTGTACTTTCTTTCACCATTTTTTCTGTGCAGGCACAAACAATCCGTGCCGGTGTGAACCTTGCCAATGTAACCATCACCAATGACGGGGATATTGATGATAATAAAATGCTTACCAGTTTCCAGGTGGGTTTCAGTGGTGATTTGTTTATCACCAAACATTTCTTTTTTCAGCCCGGAATTTACCTGACAGGTAAAGGTTCCAAAACACAATCCGGCAGCACTGCTGATGCAACTTATTTCAGGGCTACCAGTAATCCTTATTATGTAGAGATACCCGCCAACTTTGTTTTTAAAACAGATCCGCTACCGGTAAAATTCTTTGCCGGTGCCGGCCCTTATATTGCCATGGGTGTGGCCGGAAAGAATAAAGTGGATGGAAAATTTTTAGGAACTTCTTTCAGCAGCGAAGAAAATATCAAATGGTCAAACGATGATCCTTCCACACTGGACTATGAAGAAGGCGCCGGTTATGGAATCATGAAACGATTTGATTATGGTATAAATGTATTGGCCGGTATTGAATCCAGAGGGGCTGTATTTTCTGTCAACTATGGGCTGGGATTGGCCAAACTGCAATCCGGCAGTAACAGCAGCGCTGATGATAAGAACAAGCACCGGGTGCTGAGTTTTGTGGTGGGGATTAAGTTGTAAGTGGAGAATAGAAAATGGGCAATGGGTAATGGGGGGTGCGGGTTACTAAATAATAGCGTTTTTAATTCAGCCACGAAGGCACTAAGGCGCAAAGCGGGAAAAATTGAAATAAAATCTTTGTGTCTTTGAGCCTTTGTGGCACTTTTTTAATCTGACTTTTGACACAGTCTCTTCGTGGAAGGCAGAATTATCTATCTTGCACCCCTATGCGTTACATGAAATGGATCGGGCTGGCCGCTGTTGCTTTGATGGTCTATGCCTGTTTTTCTCCCTGGGTCATTATTGAATCAAAAAACATAGTGGTGAGTGGTATGGATGCTGCGGGTACTAATTTTGGCAAGCCCGGCTACCTGCACCTGTTCCTGGCTTTCTTCTTTCTCATCTTTCATTTCATTCCACGGCTATGGGCCAAAAGGGCCAACCTGCCGGTGGTGGCTGTTAATATGGGCTGGGCCATCCGCAATTTTTTTGTCATTGCCGCCTGCAGGGCGGGGGAGTGCCCCGAAAAGCAAACAGGGCTCTGGCTTGCCGGCATCGCATCCCTGTTGATGCTGCTGGCTGCACTTTTCCCTGATATAGCAATAAAGAAGAAGGAGCAGTAAAAATATCTGCCGGCCCGACTTCTTAACCCATATCAATACTTTTCCACAATCCGGAAAGAATGCATTAGCATAATGCGTTATCTGTTATTTTTAATCCTCATTTGTTTGCAATCCATCATCCGCTGAATAAACAGCACCTTTCCCTCTGACCTGAACTAAGCAGGCAATCTTAGTAAACCAACCATTACACTTTTCATTTGTTGATGATGATTCACTTGTTCATGTTTTCTTAATACAGGAAAACAAGAGCCGGTAATGCTGTATTATAATTTTGCGCCGATCCAATCCCTTTGAAACCCCACCACAATCCATTCTCCTGCGGAAACATTTTTTAAAATCTAAAAATTGTTTATGAAGAAGATTTACTTTTTGTTGACGATGATATTGGCTTCAATGGGAGTGTGGGCACAGTTGTTTCAACAGAATTTTTCGAGTTCAACCGTTGTGGCTGATTATGTAAATGCAGCACCAAGTAATGGACAGTTTAATGCAATAGGCAGTTCTGGGGCCGGTACAATTTTGTCAATCAATACTACTGGTTCAAATAAATTACGATTTGCAAGAACTGGAAATGCCGGGTCATATTCAAGGACAACCGATTTTTCTCCTACACCAACAAGCCTTATGTACAGGTTTGATCTCACCGTATCTGGAAATTCAGTAGCGCAAACTACTGCTGCTGTTTGGCAAGTTGGTTCCGGGTTTGGAACAGCAAATAGTGGAGAAGCAAATGCAAATGTTCATTCCAGGATTGGTTTAAACTGGACAAATACGGCAGGACAATTTTCAATAAGAAATTTAGGTACATCAGTAAATAGTGCTAATTACTCAGGAACTCAAACTATTACATGGGTTATAAATAATTCAGGAGCAACACTAATATACAAAGCTCCAGATGGTACATATGAGACAGTTGGGGATGATGTTGCTGATTTATGGGTTGGGACAACAAAGGAATTTGATGAAATTGCAGCAACGACATCCACACAATCTCTTACTGATTTAAAGTTTGTATTTACAGCAGGAACAGGAACTGTCGATATTGATAATATTTTAATAGATCAGATTCCTGCAATTCCAACATCTGGTGCTGCATTACCAATTGGTTCAACGAGTTTCACCGCAAACTGGACAGCAGTTACTGGTGTTACAGGTTACCGTATTGATGTGGCAACAGATGCAGCATTCACTTCGTTGGTAACAGGTTACGATAATTTATATGTTTCAGGCCAGGCAACTAATTCCTTAAATGTAAATACGAATATTAATCCAAGTACACAATATTATTACAGAGTTCGATCAGCTTCCCAATATACAGTCGGAGAGTTTGCCAGTGGGAACTCGGCAACTCAAACCCTTACAACTACTTCGGGTGTTGCTCCGGCGATTACCCTTACACCTACTTCACTTTCCGGCTTTACCTATGTAGCAGGTGCTGGTCCTTCCGGAGTTCAATCTTTTTCAGTATCTGGTATTAACTTAACCGGTGCCCCGGGAAATATTACAGTGACAGCCCCAACAAATTATGAAATCAATGATGGTAATGGTTGGGTAAGCTCATTTGATATTCCTTATGCCACTGCTACACTTGGCAGCACCAATGTAGATGTAAGGCTGAAAGCAGGCCTTGCCGTTGGTACATATAATGGAGAAATAATTACTGTTGCTGGTGGTGGCGATTCAAAAAATGAAACGCTTAGTGGCAGTGTTACACTAGGTACCCCGGTTGCAAATGCACCAACTATTTTTACGGCTACCAGTTTTACGGCTGACTGGGCACCAGGTGTTGCCGGAGCCACAGCAGGATATTTTTTAGACGCTTCTGCATCAAGTACTTTTTCTACAGTTGGAACACTTGTATCAGATGGTTTTGAAAATAGCTTGTCCTTGTTTACAGAAACATCAGGTACAGGTACATATTATACAGGAAATTCGGATGCTGTGAACGACAGACCTATTAGTTCACCTTTTGCAAGTGCCGGAACTTATGCCTATGGAAAGCTAAATGGAACACTGACAATTACTTCTTCTCCAATAAATACTTCTGCTAGTTCAAATACACAATTAAGTTTCAAGCTTGCATCATTTTCAATTGGAAGTACTTCAAATGGTGCTGATGCTGGTGACATTGTTACTGTTGAGATAAGTCCTGATGGGGGCACCAATTTTTACAGTACAGTTAGGGTATTAGGGAATGGTAATGCATACTGGGAATATGCTGCCACTGGTGTTGCTTCCACAGCATATGATGGGAATTCATCGCCGGTAGATTTTCAACCTGTTGCTGGAGGCAATAGAACAACAGATGGCTATAGTACTGTCATAGTAACAGGGTTACCATCTGTAAGCAATCTCATAGTCAGAATTACTTTACTCAATAATGCTTCATCAGAATTATGGTTAATTGATAATTTATCAGTTACAGGTACTATTGGTTCATTCTTGACTGGTTATAATAATCTCGCAGTAGCAGGTACATCACAAGCAGTCACAGTTCCCGGTCCCGGCACATATTATTATCGGGTAAGGGCTACAACAGGTTCGGTAACTTCTGCTAATTCCAATGTTGTTTCTGTTATCATGAATAATCAGAATACAGCTGCCTTCCGCAGCACTGGTACCGGTGATTATAGTGACAATGGCTCATGGGAGTTTAATGTTTCGCCTCCATCTTATTTTGCAGGAGCTACACAAGTGCCAACGATTAATAATGATGTTACCATACAAAACGGGCATACCATTACATTAACAGGTGCTGCTGCTGCTAACAGTCTTTCTTTAGGTGCAACAGGAAATATAATTTTAGGAACAAACAATCTTGTTGTAAATAATACAACCGGAGGGAGTACTACCGGATATATTCGCACCAATGGAACCGGTACACTTACTGTCAACAATATCACCACCGGTAAAACATTACCGGTAGGTAACTCAACCTACAACCCGCTGCTTATTGAAAACGGCAGTGGTCTCAACTGGAGTGCAAGAGTGATAGATGGCTTAACAGCCGACCCGGGTTACAATACCGACAGGGCGGTGCTGCGCCAGTGGGATATTACACCTTCTGTAAACCCGCCTGCTGCAGGTGCAGATATTACTTTTCAGTTTGATCAAAGCAATGAAGTGGGTCCGCTGTTTAACACTGCAACAAGTGTGCAGGCATGGCGCAATCCATTGGATGCCGGCTGGGTAACAGCAGGTAGTCCAACGGCTGCCACTGTTGTTAATCCAACAACCACTACCGTTAAAGTAACGGGTCTTACCGGTTTCTCTAAGTATGCTTTGTCCAATATAGATGGGCCATTACCTGTCACACTGCTCAGCTTCTCCGGTTACAAAGACGGTAGCCGCAACCAGCTTAGCTGGACAACCGGTACTGAAATCAATAACCGTGGGTTTGATGTGCAGCGTTCCACCGATGGAGTGAATTATACATCTATTGGTTTTGTAAACAGTCTTGCTTTTGGTGGCAACAGCAACGACAGGCTTTCTTATCGTTTTACAGATAATACAGTAAGTGGAGTTAAACAGTATTACCGCCTGCGCCAGGAAAACCTGGATGGCCGCAGCAAGCTGAGCAATATTGTATTGATTAATGGTGCTAAACCGTCAGTGATAGCCCTGAGGGGTATATTCCCCAACCCCGCACAGGCTGCTGCCAGCATCATTATAGATGCACCAACGGCTTCAAAGCTTACACTGTTGCTGACAGATATGGCCGGCAGAAATGTGACACAACAAATAGTGACTGTGTCAGAAGGCAGCAATACGGTAGCGGTGAACATTGCATCATTGCAAAGCGGCACTTACCTGGTAAGAGTGATAAATGAACTGGGTGAAGTAGTGACGGGTAAGCTGGTGAAGGAGTAGGGGGAGTGGGGAGTCGATAGTCGTGAGTCGTTAGTCAGGAGTAGATTTTGTCCATGTTTCGACAAGCTCAACATGACAAAAACTGTTACAAGGGATTATCAGAAAAACCAAATAATGGAATCCGCCTCGTAATGGGGCGGATTTTTTAATATAAGCCACAGAAACACTGAAATAAATTATAACGCAGTGTTTCTGTGTTTCTTTGACCATCAGTTATCAATTCAATTGATTAAAAGCATCATATCCATGCCTGTAATCATTAACCACAAATAGTAAAAAGTGAGGCTGGAGTATAGGAAAAAGTGAAATGAACTTTTGGGGGTTTTACCATTGTCTTATTTACGATTCTTTAGTTGCCTGGTTCCATAGTTTTTAAGAAGTCGAACATATGATAAGTGTATATTCTTAATCAGGACTCAGCATTTTCTTCATTTACGTAGTATTACGATTAAAAAATCTCGTAAAAGATGTTGTTCGGAATAGTAACTCATGCTATTTTTGCGAAGCATTTACGGGAAAACACCCTATAAGTACCGTAAAAACCCTAAGTAATCCGTAACTAAAGAAAACACCGTACCATGAAGAAAATTTTACCCGTAATCCTGTTTTTAACAGCTTTCAATTTTTCATTCTCGTTCACAGCAAAAGCACAGAGTTCCTGTCCGCAGATCATTAACTCCACTTTCCGGATAATTACCAACCAAAGCAACCAGACACGAAAAAGGATCAGCTTTGATTATATAAATCCAACCAATGGTAATAAGCGAATCAGTGTATTAGTGTCAATCAACGGTACCAATGTGATAGATGTATGTTTCAACGCATCAAACTATCGGGGAGTGCAGCGTACCTATACTTCTCCTGAATTTACCGTAACGAATATGGCAAATATGGATGTCACCATCACTCCCTTCACTGGAAATAATTGCGGTGGTTCAGCTTGTGCTCCCACTATCCGTTCTATAGGTGGTGCACCACTTCCGGTAGTATTTTCTTCTTTCAGCCTGGAAAGAAATAAAGCTGCTGTTGCAGTAAAATGGGAAACAGTAACAGAAATCAACAACAACGGTTTCAGTATCGAACGTTTTAACCTTACTAATGAAGAGTGGGAGCCGGTGGCTTTTGTACGTTCAAAAGCTGAAGGTGGCAACAGCAGCAGCCGCCTCGGTTATGAGTATACTGATATTAATAACAGCAAGGCTGTATCACAGTACCGCATCCGGCAGGTTGACATTAATGGAGAATTCAAATACAGTGAAGTAAGAACTATCCGTGGAATGGAACAGGATGCCAAAACAATGGTATTCCCCAACCCCAGCAGCAATGGTATCGTGAATGTTGTATTTGCTGACGCTTCTGTTCGTGATATTATGCTGGTGGATATGGCCGGTCGTACCGTTAAGCAGTGGAATGCTTATAACAACAACAGCCTGCAGGTAAATAATTTGGTACCGGGTATGTACACCCTTCGTTCTTTCGACAGGGAAACTGCCACTCAGCAGGTACAGAAAATTGTAATCAACGGACGTTAATTTCTATAGTAGTCATTCATCCTTTACTGAGTTTTCATTAGGGACGGAAACAAAAAACAGCCGGGTGAGTTCTTTCATCCGGCTGTTGCTTTTCCATAAAGTGTATAACCCTGTTTAAATTTTGTGTTCTTAGTGGCTTTGTGGAAAACCAGGATCAATCCAGCACCTTCAAACTCTTCCTTATTATCTCTACACATTCCATGATCTGTTCTTCATTGATTACCAAAGGAGGGGAGAAGCGGATCTTATCACCATGCGTTGGTTTAGCCAGCAGGCCATTCTCTTTTAATTCGAGACAGAGTTTCCATGCTGCATCTTTATCCGCATGTTTGATCACAATTGCATTCAGCAGACCCTTACCTCTCACCAAGGCAACATGAGGTGAATGCAAAGCCTTTAGTTCCCTGCGGAGCAGTTCTCCCATTTTCGTTGAATTTTCTGCCATATGCTCATCTTTTAAAACCTGCAGGGCTGTCATAGCCACCCGGCAGGCCAATGGATTACCACCGTATGTGGAACCATGTTCACCGGGTTTAATGGTCATCATTATTTCGTTATCACACAGCACCACACTTACCGGCATCATGCCGCCGCTGAGTGCCTTACCTAATATCAGAATATCTGGCCGGACATTCTCATGATCGCAGGCCAGCATTTTACCCGTACGACAAAGGCCGGTTTGAATCTCATCTGCGATGAACAATACATTGGCCTCTTCACAAAGTGCTTTTACTTTGGAAAGGAAGCCTTCATCGGGCACCACTACACCGGCCTCGCCCTGTATAGGTTCAACGAGAAAACCGGCCACATTTTTATCTTTTAATGCTTCTGCCAAAGCCTGGATATTGTTGTAAGGGATCGCTTTGAATCCCGGTGTAAAAGGACCAAAGTTCTTTTTGGCAGAAAGATCGCTGCTAAATGAAATGATGGAAGTGGTGCGGCCATGAAAGTTATTTTCACAGACAATGATCACCGCTTTATTCTCATCAATACCCTTTACTTCATAGGCCCATTTGCGGCAGAGTTTAATAGCTGTTTCCACACCCTCGGCCCCGGCATTCATCGGCAACACTTTTTCGTATCCGAAATAATCAGTGATGTATTTGGCGAATTCTCCCAGCAGGTCGCTGTGAAAAGCACGGCTGGTCAATGTCAGCTTTTGTGCCTGGTCTGTCAGCGCTTCTACAATTTTTGGGTGACAATGTCCCTGGTTCACCGCAGAATAACCGCTCAGAAAATCATAATAACGTTTGCCATCTACATCCCATACATGGGGACCTTTACCACGGGTAAGCACCACAGGAATAGGGTGATAGTTATGGGCGCCGCTGTTTTCTTCCAGTTCGAGGTAGTATTGCGTCTTTTCAGACATATTGATAAGTGTTTGCATGATTGAAAGAGTTTAGGGTTCAGAATTGACAGGTAATATGACAGTGAGATAACCTTCCTTCTGAGGAAGGTATAAAAGCAATTAACCTCGATGATTGAGGAGGTCTAGATTTTCCGAGAGGAATGATATGGTAATTGCTATCAGCATGAATGTGACTGCAAGGTACAAAATACTGCCGAACTTTTTACTGATGGTTCAATCTTAGCCACTATAACCTGAGGGACTGAAAATGTTCTTTTTAATTCAGTCAGGGTTTCAACATTTATGACTTTAAAAGTAAAGTGTATTGTTTTTTAATGTAAAATCTGCCCTGTGTTTCTGCGTTTCAGTGGCACTCTCACAAATTAGCATAATTCTACTCCCCTGAATACATGACACCGCTGGTGGGTGTTTCTTTCAACTCGATGCGGCTCAGGTTGGGTACCAGTGGTTTGATACGGTTCCAGCACCAGATAGTGATATTTTCTGCAGTGGGGTTTTCGAGGCCTTTGATATTATTGATCAGCGTATGGTCCAGTTCATCTACTATGGGCTTCACTACGTCTTTCAGTTCTTTGAAATCGATGATCCAGCCGGTATGTTCACCCGGAGTGCCTTTTACATACACCCTCAGGTGATAAGTGTGTCCGTGAATATTCTTGCACTTATGACCTTCAGGAACATTGGGCAGAAAATGGGCCGCATCAAAAGCAAACTCTTTGTAGATCTCCATACCACTTCAAATTTGTTGCAAAAGTAACGGTACAGGAATTATCATAAGCTGACGGATCGAAAACATTATTTTCCGGGTAATATCTTGACAAAGTAATCAGTCGGAAATGAGAGTTCAGGCACATTATCCTTTTCAAAAATGCCATACACGGTGCTGCCGCTGCCGCTCATAGATGCATAAAGTGCCCCTTGCTGGTACAGGCTGTCTTTGATATCTACAATTTCACGATATCTTTTAAAAACAGTCTTTTCAAAATCATTCTGCAATTTGTATTTCCATTGACTGACAGGCTGCTGCAGTATTTCTTTGATTGAATATTCAGGCATAGCAGGAACGATACCTGAAAAAGCTACGCCGGTATCCACATGAATTCCAGGATTGACAAGTACTATCGAATAAGCGGAAAGATCCAGTTCAAATTCTTCTAAAATCTCTCCCCGGCCTGTTGCATAACAGGGTTTATTGATAATGAAAAACGGGCAGTCACTACCAAGCTGTGCGGCATAATGCAGCAACTGCTGCTGATTAAGTCCAAGCCCTGCTATATCGTTGATCATTTGCAGTGCAAATGAAGCATTGGCGCTGCCACCACCCAGCCCGGCGCCTGCAGGTATCACTTTGTGCAGGTGAATAAGCATGGGTTGCAGGAATGGAAAATCCTTTTGCAGTAACCGGTAAGCCCTGACACATAGATTATTGGCTGGCCTGCCTTCTACCGGAAGGCCACTGGTGCTTAAGTGTACTGCAGTTTTGGCATTCCTGTTTTCAATAATTTCCAACACATCGGTAAGGCCGATGGGGTAGAAGACAGTTTCAAGTTCATGATAACCATCACTGCGTTTGCGCAGAATATGTAAGCCAAGATTGATTTTGCAATTGGGAAAACTGACCAAGGATCAATAGGTTTTTCAGGTAAAATGGAATAAACAACGACAGCGGTTATTTGTTCTTTTTCCGGCTGTTGATCTCATCTCTTATGGCGATGGCACGGATATAATCTTCATTGTCCAGCACCTCATTCAGCAGGTTATTCAGTTCCTCAATGGTCATGGTCTTCAGATCTTCATGACCGGTTGGGCCTTCTTCCTCCACTACTACTTCCTGCTTAGATTTTTTCTTTTTGCTGCCGGTTCCGGTTTCCTCCATCAGTATGCCTGCACTTTCCAGAATGTTTTCATAAGTATAAATAGGACAACCAAAACGAACAGCCAGGGCTATTGCATCAGAAGTGCGGGAATCAATCTCTACAGTATCATTGTCAGTGGAGCAAACAAGTTTAGAATAGAAAATTCCTTCCTGCAGATCGCAGATAATGATCTCATGCAGTTCTATGGCAAACGCATTCATAAAATTTTTCATCAGGTCATGGGTAAGGGGGCGGCTGGGGGCCATTTTTTCAAGTGCAACAGCGATAGCCTGTGCTTCAAACCCGCCGATAACGATGGGCAGCCTTCTCAGTCCGTTTACTTCACCCAGCACCACTGCATAAGAATGGGTTTGTGTAATGCTGTGGGAAAGGGCCACAATTTCTAATTCTATCTTCTTCATACCGGCCACGAATTTAAGCCATTAGCGTAAAATGACCTGATTTTAAAGGATTAAAAAAGCATGATATTCTCAGCCGGATTATTTAGGCTTATAGTGGCTTAAGTCAAAATAGCTTTCCATGTTTCCGGGCTCAATTTTATAAGCCATGAAATAGGAGTTTTCATTTTCCGGTGATTTGTTGCGGTAACCTAGCACAATCTTATAGCCTAATACCATGGGTTGTATGTTCAGGAAATTATAGTCCATTGTATGGTTGAAATAATGCTGGTTACTGACAAGGCAGGCCGCTTCGAAACTGGTGCCGTCTTTTAATGTCATGCTGCCTTTGTATTCGGGACAGTTAAAACCCATAACAGGTGCTGTTTTACGGTAATTGAGCAACATGAATTCAGTGCCGGCATTACGTTCATCCAGTTTTTCTATTTTGTACGTTTTGTTTTTAGGATCAAGGGTTAATAATGAGCTGTCGCTAAAACGGGCAATAAAATGTTGTTCAAATACCTGGTCGGCCCGGTAGCCGGGAATGAACATGATGATGCCGATCTGTTTTTCGCCAAAGATGACAAACATGGAATCTCTTTCGGAAGGATCATCCGAGGTGATGCGGTATTTGATGATGCCGGTAAATGCTCTGCTGGTATCAGGTTCTGGGTCTGCCTGCTGGTAATCTACAACGGCGGGTTCATTTTTCTTTTTGCCTTTATCCTTACCTTTTTTCTGAGCTTCCACAGAAAAGCTGAATAAGAGAAACAAGAGAAAAAGAAAGGTGGTCCTTTTCATAGTACTTGGTTTTACTCTCACAAGTTGGCAATAAAAAACCACAAACGCAAGGGTTTGTGGTTTTGGATATTTTCAAAGGGAATATCTTATGCTACACCTTTCAGTTTCTTAATGGCAGCTGTCAGTTTCGGCACCACATCAAACGCATCACCTACAATGCCATAATCTGCTGCTTTGAAGAAAGGCGCTTCAGGATCTTTATTGATCACTACGATTACTTTACTTCTGTTTACACCTGCTAAATGCTGAATAGCACCGGAGATGCCTATGGCGATATACAGGTTGGGGGCGATGGCAAAACCCGTCTGTCCCACATGTTCGTTGTGCGGACGCCAGTGTGCATCGGCCACCGGGCGGCTGCAGGCAGTGGCTGCATGCAATGTTTTGGCCAGGTCTTCTACTATACCCCAGTTTTCTGGGCCTTTCATCCCGCGGCCGGCACTGACTACGATCTCTGCTTCTGTCAGCGGCACTTCACCGCTGGCTTTGTTTACGGCAGTTACTTTTACTTTTCCTGCCGAAGCAGTTGTAGTGGCGGCGATCACTTCTGCTGTGCCTTCTCCGGCAATTGTCTGATAAGCATTTGGGTTCAGCGCAATAATTTTTACTGCTGTATTCACCGAAACGTTGGCGTAAGCCTTGCCGGAGAAAACATTTTTCTTCACCACGAAACCATTGCTGGTATCTGGCAATGCCACTGCACCGGAAACCAAACCGGCTTTTACACGAACTGACAGTCGGGGGGCAATTGCCTTACCACTGATATTGTTTGAGAAAACGATCACATTTGCAGCCGACGCAGCAGCCACTTCCGCAATTGCTTTAGTAAATACCTGTGCATCAAAATGGTTCAGTGAATCTGCTGCAACATGGTGGATCTTTTTTACACCATATTTACCAAGGGAAGCAAGGTCATCACTAACAGCACCCAGTACAACAGCTTCTGCAGTAGTACCGAGTTGCTCAGCTACTTTGGCACCATATGTCATTGCTTCTAAAGAAGATTTTTTCACATGGCCTTCGGCAGTGTCTATGAAAATTAATACTGACATATAATTGATAATTTTTTAGTTGATAATTGATAATTACTTAGCCCGAACCCCTGACTTAGTGGTCTTTACGCTGGCTATCAGCATTTTTAATAATTCTTCGCAATCGGTATTTAACGAATCGTACATCTTTTTGTTAATGAACTCAGTTGCGTAAAGTAAGTCCAGCCAATATTTTGATTCATTGGCTTCTTTCAGGCCTATATTTAATTTGTGCAAAAAGTCCCTTTTACTTTCAGCATGCTCAGCCTCCCTAAGTAAAGCGCCGATAGATGTGCCACTGGCTACAACTTGCTGAGAGAGTACAAATTCGTTGTATTCTTTTTTTAAGAATTTGTATAGATTGACAATACGTACTGCAAAGTCAAAACTCTTTTGTTTTAATATGTTTTCTTTAGGCATAATTTGAATTTGTTAAACTATACATTATCCATTCACAAATTATCCATTAAATAGCTTTGGCTTCTTCGTGGAGTAAGCGAACCAGTTCTTCCACATTCTCTGCATCCACCAGTTTAACACCAGCTTTGGTAGGCGGTAAACCAAAACCTGCTACAGAAGTAAGTGCCTCTGCTGCCACAGGTTCTGCTACTTTGAGCGGTTTTGTACGGGCAGCCATAATTCCCCGCATATTGGGAATCCTTGCCTCTGCCATTCCTTTCTGGCAGCTCACCACTGCAGGCAATTCCACTTCATTCACTTCTTCACCACCTTCAATTTCTCTTGTAACCGTTGCTTTGTTTCCGGCCAGTTCAAATTTTGTAGCTAAAGAAATGTATGGAAGATCCAGTAACTCAGCTAGCATTCCGCCTATTGAGGAGCCGTTATAGTCAATCGTTTCTTTACCGGTAAAAATGAGGTCGTAGCCACCTTGTTTTGCCACTTCAGCAATTTGCGAAGCAATGTAAAAACTGTCCTGGCTGTCTGCATTTACCCGGATAGCCTCATCACCGCCGAGAGCAAGGGCCTTACGAATAATGGGCTCTGCATCAGCGGCACCAACTGTAACCAGGTGAATAACGACAGAAGCATCAGCTTCTTTCAGTTCAATGGCCCGAACCAGTGAATACCATTCATCGTATGGATTGATGATCCATTGCACACCATTCACATCGAATTTCGTGTTGTTATCGGTGAAGGCTATTTTTGCCGTAGTGTCCGGCGTTTTACTGATACAAACGAGGATCTTCATTGCTTTTTGTTTAGATCGTTAGAAGGATAGTTGTTTATGCAACTAAAGCAAAGATAGGGAAGGGAGTTTAATAAAATCACATAACTAATTAAGATTTTTTACAGTGAACAGGATAGATAAGCTGAAGGAATATTTGGAGGCCAACCCCACTGATAGTTTTTTGCAGCATGCCCTAGCCCTGGAATATATTAAGCTGGGTGATGATGAAGGTGCCCGTCTGTTATTTGAAGAAATCTTAAACAGGGAACCGGGATACATTGGCAGCTATTACCACCTAGGCAAACTGCTGGAACGAAATGAAAGAACAGAAGACGCCATCAAAGTCTACGAAAAGGGCATGGAGGAAGCAAAGAAAGCAGGAGATAATCATGCTTTTGGCGAGTTGAGAGGGGCTTACGAAGAACTAACTTTTTAGCATGAGCTTACTGCAACGATTTAAGGATATTATAAGGCAACAGCATCTTTTCTCATCAAAAGACAAACTGCTGCTGGCCGTAAGCGGCGGGGTTGATTCCGTAGTGCTGTGCGAATTATGCAAACAGGCAGGATATGATTTTACTATTGCACACTGTAATTTTCAATTAAGAGGTGAGGAAAGTGAAAGGGATGAGCAGTTTGTAAAAAAACTGGGAGAGAAATATAATGTCAAAGTTGAGGTAAAGAAATTTGAAACTGAAGGGTACGCAGCCGAACATAAATTATCCATCCAGGAAGCGGCAAGGGCCTTGCGGTATGAATGGTTTGAAGAGTTAGTCGTGAGACCTGAATCGGGAGTCGGGAATTTGGTGTTGAATGTTATTGTCACAGCTCATCATAAAGATGACAATATTGAAACCCTGCTGATGAATTTCTTCCGTGGTACGGGTTTGCATGGACTGACGGGTATTCCACAGTCCTATGGTCATATCAAAAGGCCCTTACTTAATTTTTCCAAAGAAGAAATATGGCAGTTTGCAAAGGAATATCAACTGGACTTTGTTGAGGACTCTTCCAACCTTTCTTCCAAGTACACCCGAAACTTCTTTCGTAACGAGATCATTCCTGCCATCAGCAAAGTTTATCCGCAGGTAAAGGAAAACCTGGCGGATAATATTGAACGCTTTAAAGAAATTGAAAACTTATACCGGCATACGGTGGGTGAGCTGAAGAAAAAACTGTGTAAGACAAAAGGGGCTGAAGTGCATATCCCTGTCTTGTTGCTGATGAAATATAATAACCGGGCCTTGATATATGATATCATCCGGGATTATGGCTTCAATGAAAAGCAGGTAGATGAAATAATAAAGCTGGCTTCCAGTGAATCGGGAAAATATATTGAGTCGCCTGTTTTGCAGTACCGCATCATTAAACACCGGCATTGGTTTATCATTAGTCCAACTCAGAGCATTAGTGCGGCGAATATTGTGATTGAAGCAAAAGATAAATCCGTTGGATTTGAAAAAGGAATTCTTCGTTTTGAATTGACGGACAACGGACACCTGACATCTGACAACCAGGTAGCTTATCTTGATGCCAGCGATATAACTTTTCCTCTTTTGCTCCGTCCCTGGAAAACCGGTGACTATTTTTACCCGCTGGGCATGACAAAAAAGAAAAAATTGTCCCGGTTTTTTATTGATCAGAAATTATCTAAAACAGAAAAAGAAAATGCCTGGGTGATCGAGAGCAATAAACGCATTGTTTGGGTGATCGGTCATCGTATTGATAACAGGTTTAAAATGACCGCCCAGACAAAAAAGGTGCTGAAAATAGCATTAGATACCTAAGCTGTATTTAATCTTCAGCCAGAACTGTTCTGCAGGCTGGTAATCCGATTTTAAAATAGCTGCTGCCGCAATAATAAACCCTATGCCAAACAAAGCTCCCCAGATATGAGCAGAGTGATTCACATTGTCCTTTGCCTGCTTTTCTAAATAAGTGGAGGCGATCAGGTACAAGGGCCCGAAAATATAACCCGGTATTACCGGCGGTATGAAGAAGAAACCGATCTTATTGGTGGGGTCAAATAATATACCGGCAAATACAACCGCACTGACTGCACCCGAAGCGCCAAGGCTGCGATAGTAGTAATCGTTTTTATGTTTGATAAAAGTGGGAATAAGGCAAACGAACAAAGCCAATACATACATGCCTAAGTACAGGAATTTTCCTTTTTCGCCAAAGAGGATAGGAGTGGAGAAACTTCTTTCCACAAACTCTCCGAACATGTACAAAGAGATCATATTGAAAAGCAGGTGGCCTATGTCAGCATGTATCAGTCCGCAGGTGAAGAAACGGTACCATTGCCCTCTTTCCGTTACCGAAGGAGGATAGAATATCAGGTCATCAATGATCTTCTGATTACTGAAAGCACTGAAAGAGATAAGCCCGGTAATGATTATGATGATAAGGGTAATTGATAATTCCATTTGTTAAATGTATAGTCAAAAAATAGTCCGGCAAATACAGGTTTATTTATGATGATATTTTTCATTTTTTAATATAGTACAGGCCCTGTACACCTGTTCCGCCAAAATAAGACGTACTAACTGATGTGGAAAGACCAGTTGTGACAAACTCCATTTGAAATCAGCTCTTCTGAGTACGGCATCATCTAGTCCAAAAGCCCCCCCAATCAGGAAGACGATACGCTTTGTACTTTCATTGGCTCTTGCCTGTACAAATGAAGCTAACCCTTCTGAACTCAGTTGCTTACCTCTCTCATCCAATGCTACCAGGTAGTCATCTTTTTCCAGCCATTGCAAAATTGTCTCGCCTTCTTTCTTTTTCAGATCCATTTCACTCAGCATACCGGCATTTTTTGGCTGGGGAATAATGGTCCAGTCTGCTTTATAGTACCTGGAGATGCGGTTTGTGAATTCTTCCACACCGGTTTTTACATATGGCTCATGATTTTTACCAACTGACCAGAAACTGAATCGCATAGGGAGTAAAAATAAAGCTTTCGTTTGATCATTTATTTCTTCCCCCTCTCTTCCGGACTGGAAGGGGAATAAAAAAGTCCCGCACAACGGCAGGACTTTCTTTTAAGCAATTAATCCGGCTATTTTATTTCGTAGTCTTTTTTGAA
Organism: uncultured Chitinophaga sp.; assembly: GCA_964634265.1. GTDB lineage: Bacteria > Bacteroidota > Bacteroidia > Chitinophagales > Chitinophagaceae > JJ008. Next base: position 218,377 of record CAZWIM010000002.1, read on the forward strand.
TGACATCAGCGTAGTACGGTATAAGGCATTAGTAGGGTCAAGTGTAGCTGCCTTTGAGTAATACTGGTAAGCCTCGGCCAGGTAGTGAGCATCTTCCAGCATAAAGGCAAGACGGTAGGCCTGCTCAGCCGGCGCTTCAAATGCGGCTCCCTGTGCTTTCATTTCTTTTTCAATCTCTGCAAAAGCTTCTTTGCTTACATAATTAAATATTTTCAATTCTTCGTTTTCTTCGCCTTTGATAGCAGCGGTCCAGAAATAAGAATTGCCGGGTTTGAGTTTATTGATGAAATCAGCAATAGGTATTTTCAGCTTGCTTACGGTAGTTTTGAAAATAGGCTGACTGATATTATCGCTGCTGTAAAGGAAGAATTCAAATTGTTTGGCTTCGGCATAAGATTTCCATGATAGCGGGAAACTGTCACCATTGGAGAAATTAACTGTATCCAACCTTGGGTCTACCCAGATATTATTGATAGAACGGGTAACAGCACCCACATTGTTCATATATGCTTTACGGTTGCTGCCCGGTGCGCCGGATGATTTGGTCATTTGCGCCCAAACATATTTTACATAATTGCTGCTTACAGAATTGCTGTTTACTTTACAGGAGTCGCCGAAATTCTTAAGGGCATAACTGCCTGGTTTGGTAAAAGTGAACATAGCCGCTTCATTGCAGATCAGGGTAGCGGCAGCGCCGGCTGTCAATTTGATGGTAGCGTTGCTGTTAAGTGGTTTACCCACTTTAGCTTTCGTTTCCACATTGTTTTCAACAACGGATACATTGCCTTTAAAACTGTAAAGCAGGAAATTATTCTGTGCTGCAACGGCAATGGTAAAACAACTTGCCAGGATAAGGAAGGTTAACTTTTTCATGTGCTTCTTTTTTATATCGATTTTAATGTGATGGTTCTTCTCCACTTTTGGTTGCTCCCTCCTCAGGAACTTCTTCATGTTTTTCATGTCCGCTGTCGTGGCCTCCATGATCTTCGCCGTGGCCATGATGGTGCGGCTTGAATACGGTCTGGTAACCAAATTTTCGGTGCATCCACACCGCCCAGGCCTCATAAAAATAAATAACATCAACTGCCATGACAATTACGATCAGCGAAAGCTTCATATCCAGTTTTATACGGTATCTGTCGAATAAATAGATACCCACATAAGTGAAGAAAATCGCTGATGCTAACTGCGCAATCTTTGCTACTAAATGGAACCAGATATGGTTTTCAAGGTAATAACGGATGAAGAAAGACATATGCAGCCACCCGATAAAAATGGCTACCAGCCAAACGACCCATAAAGGTAGCGTTTTTATGTAGTTTTTTGCCAAAACCATTGAAATGATGTTGGCATGAACCACAATACCGTTCATATCCGGAACTGCTTTCCCATAGAATTTTTCGTTCATGGGTGTAAACTTCTTATCATCTATGTTATTGGGATCGATATTGATGTAACCGAGCAGTGCAATTTTGCCCCTGATAGCCGAAGAATCTACGTTGTCTGTAAATAGCGCATCTGGTTCTACTATCTGGTACTGCTGGGTTCGCCGTGTGTAGTTAATAAGCTCCTTCTTTTTACTTGGGAGGTGTTCTAATTTGGTTGAATCGAATAATTTGATAAGGGAATAGGCAAAACTCGGGTATCTTATTTTGGTAACACTGTCAATTTTTACTTTGGTTGTTGGATTCCAGATACGAATAGTGGCAATATCTTCATTAAAAAAATTTACATATCCTTCTGTGCCTGTGGTACTGTCTTTGAAATAATTACTGTGGTAATCACCTTCGTCTCTTGCAGGATCAGTTGATGGTTTGAAACGGCTTGCCAATACAAGATTAGGTGTTCGCTTCACAACTTCCCGCATTAATGAGTCTTTTTGGGGCTCTCTTGGGTCTTCCATCCACACATCTAAACCAATTGCACTTGGTTTATAAGAAGCAGTTTTATCTATGAGCATGGCCAAACCTTCCCGGTCAAGGTCGCTAATGTTGATAATAACGACATTCTTATCAAATTTTGAATCCTCACTGCTGCCCAGCTTTCCTTTTCCAAGTTTGGAATAAGCCAGGTCATTGAAATCAAAATCCTTCATAGCCAGTTTAAGCGGATTGAGAAAGTAGAAATTGATAGGGATCTGGCTAAGTGCAACAATGAAAATAAATACCCACAAAGTGGAAAATATTGTATCTCTCTCGTAGAGATACTTGGTCAGGTGTTTGGATACTTTCTTGGCTCCCGAACCAAATTTCTTTACCGCTTTTTTCATCAAAATGATTTGCTGCTGATCAGCAGTTGATTAACAATGATTTGCTAAAGATAGACAGGGTTGCAACTACCGTGTGCTTTTACTTCATCTGTTTTCTCGTTGCTTTTGCCCATCAGCCAGTTAAAACAAGCGTCATTGCAGGTATTCTCCTGTAAATCCGTAAATTAGTCAGTCGAATTTATGCGAAAATCCCTTTCCATAATCATTTGCTCCTTTTTGTTTTGCATGGCTGTTGCCATCAATGTTGCCGCACAGCAGCCGGCGCCACCCAAACCAAGGGATACTACCATACAGGGCCCCCAGACTTTTGCTATGATTATGGGTATTTCAGATTATAAGCATGTGCGTAAACTGAACTATGCCGATAAGGACGCAGAAATGTTCAAGGAGTTTTTAAAATCTCCTGCCGGGGGCAGCCTCAGTGAAGACAATATTTACATGCTGCTCAATAACCAGGCCCTGGCAGCCAATTTTTTTATTGCCGGGTTTAAATGGCTGAAAGCAAAGAACCTGCAAAAGGGAGATAAACTTTTTATTTATATGGCCGGGCATGGTGATGCGATTGATGAAGACCAGTTTTTTTACCTGGCTTATGACTGTAATCCTGCCGGTGATAAGAACAGCTACCTTGTAAGCGGAGCTATTCGTATGGCTGATGTGAAGATCAAAATTGCCAAAGAAACAGCAAAAGGTGTGGAGGTGTTCCTGATAATGGACGCCTGCCGTTCCAATGAATTGCCAGGTGGTTCTGAAGGCCAGGGCTTTTTTAATTCAGCTATTTCTGAAAAAAGAGCCGGTGAGATAATTATGCTGGCCACCGGCGCAGGACAGGAGTCATTGGAGGATGCCAATATTGGAAACGGACATGGGTTGTTCACTTATTACCTGGTGGATGGTTTGAATGGTATGGCAGATGGAGATGGGGACAAAGACAATAAAGTGACGGTGGAAGAGATTCAGAAATATGTACAGAAGAATGTACCGACAGTGGCACAACAGCAATTTCGCCGGAAACAGGATCCTTATTTCTGTTGTACGGAACACAGCAGTAAAGTTGTCAGTATAGTTGACCCTGAATACCTGAAACGCTGGATTGAAAAGAAAAAGCAGTGGAAAGGTGGAAATTCTTTTGGCGACGGTTCATGGGCTATGTATTCAAACCCGGCTGATACTGCGTTAGCCGAATTGTACAATTCGTTTTACTCAGCTGTAAAAGAAAGCAAGCTAACCGGTAAGAACTCGGCAGAGTTCTACTACGACCGGATGGAGAAAAAATATCCCGGCAACAGTTATACCATCGATGCGCAATCAACACTGGCGGTGGAGTTCATCAATTTTGCACAAAGCAAAATCAACTTATACCTGGATTGTAAAGACCCTGCCTCCATTCAGAAAATAAGGGCACAGATTGACGAGGATGAAAAGACAGATGAAATTGATGCCAGTCTGGACAGGATGGAAAAAGTGGCCCGGCAGGAATTTTATGAAGTAGGTAATATGCTGGAGAAAGCCATCAGTTTCATCATGCCGGACGATCCTGATTTCGCTAAGTCCCTGATGGGCCGAATGTACTTTTTTAAAGCAAGGGGGTATTTTACCAGCGGAAGAAAACTGGTGGATATCAACAAAGCTTTTCAATATGCTTATTCAGCCAACAGTGCAGAAAAAAATGCCGCTTATGTGTTACATACACTGGCTTCTCTGCACCTGGATAATAACCGTACTGACAGTGCAATCATTTATTCCCGAAGGGCTATTGCTGTTGCACCGAAATGGCGTTATCCATATGTGACACTGGCTTATTGCTACAAGATGCAAAACAAGCCCGATTCAGCTATTAAGTATTACCGCAAATCCATTGATGTTAATCCGGAGAATGCAGATGCTTATGTAGATATTGGCCACTATTTCTATTCGCAGTCTAAAACCGATTCAGCAATCGCCAACTATGAAAAGGCGTTAGGAATCGAGCCCCGGAACACATATGCCAGCAATAATATTGGCTGGATCTATCACGACAGGAAGCAATATGAAAAGGCTATCAGCTATTTCAAACAAAGTATTGCTTCTGATCCTAAATTTATCAATGCCTATAATGGTTTGGGGAAAACATTTTTCGAAGCGGGACAAACTGATTCAGCTAAAATCTATTATACAAAAGCCTTTGCCAATTACCAGGATAAATCTATCGTCAATGTTTACCTGGGTAATTTCTTCCGTGAGCTGAAGCAATATGATTCAGCCAAAACCTATTATCGGATTGCTACAGAACTGGATCCCACTTACGAGGAAGCATTCAATAATTTAGGCAAGGCAAGCTTTGCGTTGAAGCAGCTGGACTCTGCCAATATCTATTATCAGAAAGCATTGGCAGCTAACCCGTATTCTGCTTTTGCACTTATCAATATAGGACTGGTGTTTAAAGAAATGAAGCAGCCGGATTCAACCTACAAATATTTTCAGCAAGCAGTTAAAACAGAACCCTGGAATCCGTCCATCCTGAACAGCCTTGGTGTTATTTATGGCCAGGAAAAAAATTACGACTCAGCTAAGAAATATTTCAGAAAGGCATTAAATGTAAGACCAGATTATAAGCTTGCATCCAATAACCTGCTGCGTATATTCAGGGAATTGAATCAGCTGGATTCAGTGACCAATTTCCTGAAAGGTTCTTCACTCATGGATCCTTCCAGTATTGGTTTCCTGGATGAAATGGCCCGTACCTTCCTTGATCAGAAGCGTTATGATTCTGCCCGAAAATATTATCGACTGGCATTGAACAAAGACCCCATCAACCCGCAACTGCTCAATAATATGGGTATGGTTTTCCAGGGAATGAAGCGTTACGATTCAGCCAAGGTGTACATTCAAAAGGCTATGCGGCTTGATCCGAATAACAGTGTGTTCTGGGGCAACCTGGCGGGTATCTTCCGGCAATTGAAAGAATACGATTCCGCTTCTTACTATTATCAACGGCAGGTATTTAACCGCCCAGATGTTACTGCCCAGGCGTTTTATACCGTAGGCAGTATTATGCAGGATATGAAGCTGTATGATTCAGCTATTGTTTATTTCAAAAGAGCAACAGCTATTAGCCCGGAATATGTGGAAGCATTTAGCAACATTTGTGCAGCATATATACAACTGGAGCAATTAGACTCCGCTATTGCATACGGACGCATAGCAGTGGCCTTGACGAATACATATGAAAATGCCTTTCAAAATCTTGGGCTGGCATTCCATGCCAAACAGCAATATGATTCGGCTATAGTCTACCTGAAAAAATCCATTGAGCTTAGTCCGACAAAAGGAAAGAATTATTTCCAGCTGGCATGTAGTTTCACGTTGAATAAACAGACCGACCAGGCCATCCTTCACCTGAAACTGGCCTATGAACTGGGATATAATAATAAAGATGCCTTGTTTACTGATCCGGATCTTGCGGGTCTCAAGGATATTAAGGCGTACCAGGAACTGCTTGATAAGTATGTGCCTAATTGGCGGCAACGATAAAGGAAGGCTTGTTTTTCAAATGTATAATAATATAAAAGCCTCCGTGTGGAGGCTTTTGTGATCCCGTCAGGATTCAAACCTGAAACCTTCTGATCCGTAGTCAGATGCTCTATTCAGTTGAGCTACGGGACCAATCTTTTTAACGATCGGGCGGCAAATATAGGGCAAAAACTTTTAGCGAAAAAGTTGGGAAGCAGATATTAAGAATCTCGTCTTGAAAAGGTTGCTTTATTTCATTTCCGGAAGCCGGAATCCATCCAGGAATACGTTTACTTTTTGTTCAGAAAGTGCCTTTGAAGTATATGCATAAAGCACCCCGATATATTTCCCATCCGTCCAGCCTTTTACTTTCCAGTTGTTGTTGTCTTTATCCTTCCAGTAATCAATAATTCCCCTGGTATTTTCATTGCCATTCAACCGGTGGCCTTTGCCAAAACCGGCAGCGCTGGTGACCTCAAAACTTTGTTTGAGAAAATCTATATATGCGATCAGCAGGTCTTCCGCCATTTGCAGGTCAGCAACAGGGTTGAGCAATTTTACACAAATGATACCGTAGGTTACATCGGGGTTTACACATTCCCCGGTATAGATATCGGATGAATCAGTGCTTTTTGAAATATCAAATTTTGCATCGCAATAGTTATAATAAGAACAGCCGGATTTGCCTACCGGGTATTTCTTCAGGCTTTGCGTAAAAACTGCACTGCTGATAAGAAGCAATAAGGGCAGGATGGTCTTTTTCATTTTTAGTTTTCTTAATATTATTTCATACCGGGAAAACGAAGCCCTTCCAGGAATATTTCCGTTTTTTTCTCCGGCAGTTCTTTGCTACTGTGTACATGCAGTACACAGATAAAGTTACCATTGGTCCATGCTTTTACTTTCCATTTATTCTTGTCGACATCTTCCCAGGTATCATAAATGCCACGGGTATTATCATCTTTTCTCAGCTTATGGCCTTTATCATAGCCTTTCCCTTTTACAATACCGTAATCCAATTTCAAAAAATCAAGATAAGTGATCATGGTATCTTCAGCCGCTTTCAGATCTGCAATGGGCTTTTTCAGTTTGATGCAATAAATACCATAAGTTACACCGTCCTTTTCACAATCATCCGCATATACGGTAGAGCCATCTTCCAGGTCGTACACATCAAACCGGCCCGGCAGACAAAATACCTCCACGGTACAGCCGGTGGTACTTATGGCCACTTTTTGCGGGTCCTGTGCATGAAGTTGAAAAATGCTTCCGGTTAGCAACAGTAGAAAAGTTAGCTGGCGCATAATTATCAGTTTTGTTGGTAATGTCTGTTAATCACCGGTCGGGATCAGTGTTGTAAAGATAAAGTCCTTTATGTATTGGTTGCAAGCGCCGGGCAAATAAAACCACTCGTCTCAAATCTTTATCTTGCGGCCACAATTGCCTGCTATGATTGCCACATTTAATTATGGAGTTGACCAACTGAACACTGCTGTTGCCTTACAAATTGCTTCAGGAAAAATAATAGGGGTGCTGAATAAAGCTGCTGTGGATAAAGTAAACAACAGCCATAAAGCGGTGCAGGAAATTGTGGCTGACAACAAAACCGTTTACGGTGTTAATACTGGTTTTGGTATTCTGGCCAACACCGCCATTTCTGCTGAGGATACTGCAACACTTCAATATAAAATATTGCAAAGCCATAGTGTGGGTGTAGGTGATCCCATTCCACAGGAAGTGGCTAAACTGATGCTAATTACCAAAGTACAGGCATTGGCGCAGGGCTATAGTGGTGTACAGCTTTCTACTTTGGAAAGGATCATCTGGCATATCGAGAATGATGTAATCCCTGTGGTTCCTGAAAAGGGCAGTGTGGGGGCCAGCGGAGACCTGGCACCATTGGCGCATTTGTTTTTACCCCTGATCGGGTTAGGAGAAGTTTTTTTCAAAGGGAAAAGGAGTGATACCGGTTCCGTGTTACAGGATGCAGGATTGCAGCCCATTCAGCTTGGCCCTAAGGAAGGACTAGCCCTGATAAACGGCACACAATTCATTTTATCCTTTGCCGTGAAAGCTGTGCAGCGAATGCATAATTGCCTGGAAGCGGCTGACATCATAGGGGCGATGAGCCTGGAAGCTCTCACCGGCACCAAAGCACCGTTTGATGAGAGATTACATGAGCTGCGCCCATACAGCGGCAATAAATTAGTGGCACAACGCTTACGATTGTTGTTGAATAATTCTGCAATCATGCAAAGCCATATGGATTGCGGCCGTGTGCAGGATCCTTATTCTCTCCGTTGCATGCCACAGGTGCATGGCGCCTCACGCAATGCATGGCTGCATTTAAAAGAGCTGACTGAAATCGAACTGAATGCTGTGACCGATAATCCTATTATACTCGGAGCGGATGATACTATCTGCGGCGGCAATTTTCATGGACAACCCCTGGCCTTGCCATTGGACTATGCCTGCTTTGCTGCAGCGGAAGTAGGAAATATCAGCGACCGGCGTTGTTATTTATTATTGGAAGGCAAATGGGGACTGCCAGTTTTGCTAATGAATAATGTGGGACTCAACAGCGGATTCATGATTCCGCAATACACTACCGCAGCATTGGTAACAGAAAATAAAACATTATGTTTCCCTTCCAGCGCCGACAGTATTCCCACTTCCTTAGGACAGGAAGACCATGTAAGCATGGGCAGCATCAGCGGAAGAAAACTGAATAAGGTGTTAGATAATTTAGAATACATCCTCGCCATTGAATTACTCTCGGCTTGCCAGGCCATTGAATTCAGAAGACCGTTGAAGAGTTCTGCCTTACTCGAGTATGCCCATGATTATGTCCGTGAATTTGTTGGCTTTGCTTCCGAAGACCGCATCTTCGCCGATGACATCAACCAGGTTGCCGGCATCATCAAAGATTTTTCTTTTGTGGAAAAGGTGAATGCGTTTACAGCTTCAAAAGGTATTTCCCTGAATAGTGGATTTGAAGGGTTTAACGGGCTATAATGATTTATGTCACTCCGACGAAGGAGTCTCAGAAATTTTTTTTATAAACTAACTATGTATAAAGAGCACCGTTACTTCATTTACATAGTCACAAACCCGGAACGAACAGTTCTGTATACTGGTGTTACCAATAACCTGCCTCAGCGATTAATGGAGCATTGGGCTAATCGGGGACAACCAAAAACTTTTGCAGGTAAATATTATTGCTATAACCTTATTTACTACGAAAGTTTTACTTACATCAATAATGCAATAACCAGGGAGAAAGAAATAAAAGGGTGGGGAAGAAAGAAAAAGCTTGATCTGATTAAAACGATGAACCCCGATTGCACATTTCTTAATCCTTCAGTTTGCGGTGGTTGGCCTCCTGAAGATGTAGTAAAAAGGGGATGAGCTTTCCTTAAAAAGCAACTCTTCGATCTTTCAGGGTCTTGTCACTCCGACGAAGGAGGAGTCTCATAGTTTTCTTAGTGCTTAGGCTAATAATCTTTGGGATGCCTCGTTCCTCGGCATGACAAACACTCTGAATGTGGTAAAAAAAATCACAACCTCGCAGCGGTCTCCAGCGCCAGTTCCATCATCGGCAGCAGTGCCTTTTCCCTTT
>CAZWIM010000002.1:227856-229645 GCA_964634265.1 uncultured Chitinophaga sp.
CTCGCAGCGGTCTCCAGCGCCAGTTCCATCATCGGCAGCAGTGCCTTTTCCCTTTCTTCTGAAGAGATCTTTTCATGTGTCGGTATTACATCAGAAACTGTCAGCAGGGTAGCAGCAGTCTTTCCTAAATGTTTTGCATTCGCAAAAAGTGCAAAGGCTTCCATCTCCACTGCCAAACATTTTTTCTTGACTGCCACTTTTGGAATATCAGTGTCCTTACGGTAAAAGATATCACTGGAATGTACATTGCAGTTCTTGATCTCCTGCTTCAGCCGGTTAGCTGTTCTTTTTATTACGGAAAAAGCTTTTCCCTGGTGTTTGATGCTGTTGCCGCTAATGCCCCAGGCATATTTGGCAAACGTAGATTCGCTGGCGGCATAGTTCACATTCACCAGGTCAAACAGGTTTAGTTCGGTAGTGTATGCGCCGCAGGTGCCGATGCGGATGATATTCTCTACTTCGTATTCAGTGTAGAGTTCATAAGAATAGATACCAATAGAAGGGCAGCCCATACCGCTGGCACCGATAGTAACGGGCTTTCCTTTATACTTACCGGTAAAATAAAAGGCATTACGAACCTGGCTCACCAGTTCCACTTCCTGCAGGAAACGGTCAGCAATATATTTGGCCCGCAACGGATCGCCGGGCATTAATACAGTCTTCGCTATTTCGCCTTTTTTGGCGCTGATATGAATACTCATTGGTAATGGTTTAAGTTTCGGCAGACAAGATATATTTTTTATCCAAGAATAACGACTTTTGCAAGAGTTAAGAATTATGAGTTATGAATTCTGAGTCAAGTATAATATGCCTGCTCAATCAATCTGTTATTCATAATTCATAACTCTGCATTCTAAATTTTTTATATGTCAACGATTACCCGCCATTACGATCCCGTTAAATACAAAACACCCACCGGCAATACCCTTACCTGCAAAGGATGGATACAGGAAGCTGCCCTGCGAATGTTATTGAATAACCTTAACCCTGAAGTGGCGGAACGCCCCGACGATCTTATCGTTTACGGTGGAAGAGGTAAAGCTGCCCGCAACTTTGAAGCATTAGACAATATAATTGCTGCGCTGAAAATTTTGGAAAATGATGAATCATTGCTGATTCAATCCGGTAAACCTGTAGGCATTTTAAAAACACATAAGGATGCACCAAGGGTACTTATCAGCAATTCGCAGTTGGTTCCCAATTGGGCCAACTGGAAACATTTTGATGAACTGGAACAAAAAGGCCTGATGATGTATGGCCAGATGACGGCTGGTTCGTGGATATATATCGGCAGCCAGGGCATTGTGCAGGGCACTTATGAAACCTATGCAGCTATTGCCAACAAACATTTTGGCGGCACACTCAAAGGAACTTTGAATGTAACAGCCGGCCTCGGTGGTATGGGTGGCGCACAGCCTTTGGCCATTACCATGAACGAAGGTGTGGCACTGATTGCTGAAGTAGAAGAATGGCGCATTGATAAACGCATTGAAACAAAATACCTGGATGAAAAACATACCAGCATTGATGATGCCATAAACGCTGCTATGCATTACCGCCGCGAAGGTGAAGCCAAAAGCATTGGTGTGCTGTGCAATGCCGTTGATCTGCTTGATCGTTTGATACAACGGGATGTAATTCCCGATACACTTACCGACCAGACCAGTGCCCACGACCCGCTTATTGGTTATGTGCCGCATACGCTGAGCAATGAACAGGCGAATGTATTAAGAGAACAAAACCCGGATGAATATATCCGCCGCAGTTATGAAAGTATGCACCTGCATGT
>CAZWIM010000002.1:229745-265288 GCA_964634265.1 uncultured Chitinophaga sp.
AAAGAAAAAATTGCTTTCCAGGGATTGCCCGCAAGGATATGCTGGCTGGGCCAGGGCGAAAGGGAAAAAGCCGGCCTTGCTTTTAATGAACTGGTAAGAACAGGAAAAGTAAAAGCTCCCATCGTTATCGGCCGTGACCATTTGGATACCGGCTCGGTGGCCAGCCCCAACCGGGAGACGGAAGCCATGCTGGATGGCAGTGATGCTGTGGCCGACTGGCCTTTACTGAATGCATTGGTAAATACGGCCGGTGGTGCCAGCTGGGTTTCCCTGCACCATGGCGGCGGTGTAGGTATGGGCTACAGCATACATGCCGGAATGGTGATAGTGGCTGATGGCAGTGAGGATGCAGCAGCAAGATTGAAAAGAGTATTGCGCAACGACCCCGGCATGGGAGTTATACGACATGCGGACGCAGGCTATGAGATTGCGAAAGAGACGCTGAAAGAAAATGGATTGGATTTTAAAGACCGGCTGAAATAAAACCTTTGGGATCATTGAGGTATAATGTACCCGGATTATGCCGTTTGCAGGTAATTCAATTCTTCTTAATTTGCATTCATCTCGTTATGAAATCATTTAATTTAAAAGGCCGGTTTTCCAATAAAAAAGGCACAGTCACTGTAAATGTGCCGGTTATTTTGTTTAAAGAAGATAATGCCCAGATTATTTTTTGCCCTGCACTTGATTTAAGCGGTTCTGGAAATACTATATCCGAGGCGCAGGAAAGTTTTGCCACCACAGTAGAGACTTACCTCGATTATACCATCAACAAAGGAACACTTTGGACTGACTTAAAAAAAATGGGCTGGACTATAACTAAAAAGAAACCAGCTATACCGCCCCCCATGGCCGAGTTATTAGAAACTAACGAGGAGTTTAGCCGTATTTTTGAAACCCATCCCTATAAAAAGTTTGATACCGGCGTTAACCTTCCTGCTTATGCGTGATGGGGAAACTTAAAAACATTTCGCTCAGGCTTTTCAGAAGCTATCTTCAATATTGTGGTTTAAAGCATATCCGCACCAAAGGTGGACATGAGATATGGAGTGCCAAAGAACTTTCCCGACCGGTAGTTTTGCAAACACATGTGGATCCCATACCTGAATTTATTATTAAGAATAACCTGCGTACGATTGGCAAAACAGAAGAGCACTTTTTGACTTTTCTGAATAGGTAGTATAAGATTATAAGATTGCGAAAGAGACGCTGAAAGAAAATGGATTGGATTTTAAAAACAGGTTGTAATAACCAACAGCAATAAAATAGCCAAAGGCTATAGAAAAATATTGCGGAACTGGAAGTCCCACAAAGCGAATAAGAAAGCCGCCCGCCGGGCGGCTTATGTTTTCTAACTTTGTCCTGCCATGCGAACCCACAAGCAGGCTTGGTATATCATTAACGGTATCACCTTATATCGGGTGATAGCAGCTCCTTTTTTATTGTTATTGCTGTTTAATGGTTATTACCAAATCTTTAAATGGCTGCTCGCTGTCAGCTTTTTTACTGATTTGATAGACGGTTACCTGGCCCGGAAATTTAAAGTAACTAGTGTAATGGGTACCCGGCTCGATTCTATCGGAGACGACCTGACCGTACTTACTGCAACAATAGGCTTGTTTGTAATAAACCCGGCTTTTATTAAAGCACATGCCTACGAACTGGTTGCACTTTTCTTTGTGTTTATCGCTGAGACCAGTTATGCATTTTACCAGTATGGCAGGATGACCAACTTTCATACTTACCTGGCAAAACTGGCTGCATTTCTGCAAGGCGTCTTTTTACTGGTGGCCATTGTGTTTGATGCGCCATACCTGGTGCTGTTTTATGCTGCTGCTGGTATCACACTGATACAATTGCTGGAAGAAATAATCATTACAGCCATATTACCGGATTGGCAAACGAATGTGAAAGGATTATACTGGGTATTGAAAAGAAGAAAAGAGAGAAAAACAAATGCATAACAAAAAGCCGGTAATAAATACCGGCTTTTACAATTTTAGCAATAGTACCAATACTTGTACCAGTAGCAATATCCCCAATAATCGCAATAGTAATACCAGTAGTAGCACCAGCCGGCACCACGACTGCCTTCAGGCGCCCTGTAGTTCTTCTGGAAATCTGCAATGGCAAGGGTAATTGCTTTTGCATCTGCTTTGCTGAGTGTCTGGCCTGATTTGTAGAACACATTGTTAATAGTAGCTCCTCTTACAGCAGGTCCCCGGCTAGCATCCAGTTCGGCATTTGATACCATGCTTAAAAATCCGATGTCGGCAGCAGTAAGTACTGTGCCTTCTTTCATTGTAGAAATGGTTTGTTCTTTTTGACCGTAAACAGCCGCAGCCGTTAACAGCAACGCAAAAACAAACATCAGTCTGAATATTTTCATAGTCTTGTTATTTAGGTTAAGAAATGGTGTTTTGATCAGTTTTAGTCATTTAAGTGACTGACTTTAATCTCTGTTAAATATAATGTCGAAGTGTTCCCCAAAAAGTTGACTTTTATCAGGTGTACATATTTAAATGGGTATAAAACAACACTTCATACCTCTGGTGCACTTTACATCGGGCTGCCCAGGTAATACTTCTGCATGTCCCGCCACTTATCTTTGCTGGCAAAAATATTAGCATGGAACTTGGTATCAGCATGTTTGGTGATAATCATTTTGACAGCAAAGGGAAGCCGTTGCCCACCGGTGAGAGGCTGAAAGAACTGATTGAAGAAATTAAGCTGATGGATGAGCTAGGTCTTGATTTTTTTGGTGTGGGCGAACACCACCGGCCGGATTATGCAGTGTCCGTTCCGGAGATAGTATTGGCGGCAGCTGCTACGGTAACAAAGAATATTAAACTCGGTAGTGCGGTAAATGTATTGAGCTCATCAGACCCGGTCAGGTTGTATCAAAGCTATGCCACAATAGACCTGCTGACCAATGGCCGGGCCGAACTGATGGCCGGACGTGGCAGTTTCATCGAATCATTTCCTGTTTACGGTTACCGGCTGGAAGATTATGAAGAGTTGTTTGATGAGAAACTGGAACTGCTGGTAAAGATCAATAAAGAGAACCCCATTACATGGAAAGGCAAACACCGGGCAGCACTGAATAAGCAGTCTATATTACCCCGTGCTTATAATGATGAATTGAATATTTGGGTGGCAGTAGGTGGAACACCTGAAAGTGTATTGCGGGCCGGTCGCCTTGGCCTGCCCGTGATCTTTGCGATTATTGGTGGAAACCCTGCACAGTTCAAGCCACTGTTTGAGTATTATAAAAAAGTGTACGATCATTTTCAACATGATGCGGCCAAACTACAGATGGGAGTGCATATGCATGCTTTCTTCGGTGATGACAGTAAAGCAATAGCTGATTATTATTACCCTATCTATTCTGCACAGATGGACAGGGTAGGTAGCAGCCGTGGCTGGCCTCCATACCAGCGTCAGCAGTTTGATGCCGGTCGTGGCAGCAAGGGTCATTTAATTATCGGCGACGCCAGTGAGGCTATTGATAAAATACTGGAGTTGCAGGAACTGTTTGGCCTTACCCGTTTTTCCGCACATATGGATGTAGGCGGGCCTTCGCATGAATCGTTGATGAAAACAATTGAATTATTCGGAACGAAAATAGCGCCGAAGGTGAGAGAGGCGGTGGGAGTCGTGAGTCGTGAGTTGTGAGGCGGGGGTGATGTTGTGTATTCATGAATATCTATTTTTACTGCATGGCGAATAAAGCATTGACCATAGACAGTGAGTTTGTAGTGGGAGAAGAAAAGATTCTTAACTATATACTTGGCTTTTTGTTTCTCATAATATTCATTTTGGGCCTTGTTCCTTCAGTGAAAAACAATATTTCTGCTGACAGGGTGCTGGATTACCTGCTGATGATGGCCCTGTTACCTGCATTCATGTTTCTTTCCAAAGCACGGAGTAGGAGAGTTTATATACGGGTGAACCGTAAAGGAATTTTCCAGGATGAACAGCTTGTTACAGGTTGGGATAATTTTTTGAAAGCCTATATAAAAGAAAAGCCGGTAACGCTGAGATGGAGAGATAATTTTATGCTGGTGATTGAGTTTACAAAAGAGGACCCCACCAAAGGGTTTCGCCGCTTTATTAAGCTAACCAATACACAAAATAAATCGGAAGAGGACATTATTGCGGCCATCCGGTTTTTTTGGAAGCTTCAACAGCAATAAAGTATGGCTATCCTTACCATGATAAGGGTTAAACTGTATTTTTCAAACTAACCAGGTTGGCCATAACAGAAATAAAGCTATGTGCCTTAATTTCGGAGCCTGATGGTACAAACCGAACCCCTTGAATCCGAAATACTTTCCCTGTTTGAAATGACCCCGGATCTTGTTTGTATAGCCGGAAAAGATGGTTATTTCCGAAAAGTTAATCCATCAGTAATCCAAAAGCTGGAATATACTGCTCAAGAAATCTACAAAATACCCATTGCTTCCCTCATTCACCCGGAAGACAAGGAATACACGGCAAGAGAAAGGGATAAATTGCTGCAGGGAAAGACATTACTTAATTTCCAGAATCGCTATATCAGTAAAACAGGAAAAGTTATTTGGCTGGAATGGACTTCCTTATTTCTTCCGCAAAAAGAACTGGTTTTTGCCATTGCAAAAGATATAACAGAAAACAAACTCCGGGAGATAGAGACAGAAGAGAGATATCGCACCTTCAAAAGCCTGGCTACCCATTTCAAAAGCCGTGTGGAAGAAGACAGGAAATACCTGGCAAGAGAGCTGCATGAAGAAGTGGCGCAGCTGGCAGCAGTGGTAAAGATGCAGGTATCCTGGCTGGATCATAACCTTACCGGCATACCTGAACAAGCGAAGAGCAAAATTGAAGAGGCGCTGGTGTTAAGTGATCTGCTGATACGTACAGTACGTAAAGTATCGTTTTCCATCAGCCCCAACATGATGGACGACCTTGGATTAACTGCTACTCTTGAATGGAAATGCAAGGAATTTTCCCTGCTTAACGGAATTCCCTGTGAGGTGAAAAGTAATTTTTCTGAGACAAGCCTCGGCAAGGAAAAAAAACTGGATATCTATCGGGTATGTGAAGAAGCACTGAGTAATATAATGGAGCATGCCGAAGCCCGATTTGTAAAAGTGGTGCTTGAGGATGAGGGTGATCATATTACCTTGTCCATTACTGATGATGGAATCGGTTTTGATAAGCAGAAAATAAAACCCGCTGCAGGAATACAGAATTTAGAACAACTTGCCTTCATCATGAATGGCCGCCTGGCTATCAGCAGTGAACCCGGTAGGGGCACAACTGTAACTATTAAAGTCCCCAAAGGCTAAGAAAACAATTATATACCTGGCGTTAGATAGCTCAGGGTTTTCAATATATCAGTAGAGAAAAATGATAATAGCACAGCAGTTACCTGATTCTTCGCCTGCCTTTGTAATTCTTTAAGCTGATTTTAAATAGTCTGACCTCTGTCATTGTTATCGGCTATTGCACGGTGGTAACTTTAGTGCAACAAATAAGTTGTTATATGAAAAAGAGATTATCCGGCTTGCCGGCAATAATTGTTATTGCTGGTTTACTTAGCAGCATATCCACGGCCGTGAATGCACAGAGTTTTACCCCTAATGATAACCAGGTTTGTTTTTATGAACATGAAAATTATGGTGGTGCATATATCTGTATCAGTTCCAGCGGGGAATATGCTGACCTGGGGCGGTTTTTTGTAGGAACATCAAATAAGAACTGGCATGATAAAATTTCATCTGTAATAATTGGCAAGAATGCCTGTGCTATTATGTATGAACATCCTAATTCCGGCGGTTACTGCCTGATCTTAAGAGGTAATGGCGCCCTTCGTAAAATTCCAAAGCTGACCCCGTATAATTTTAACGACAAAGCAAGTCATATTAAAAGTGTTGCTTATCCTGACAACTTGCCACCAGAACCGTATGAGGATGAGGTTATCTTTTTTGAACATAGCAATTTTGACGGATATAGCTGGCGTTGGCCAATGGATCTTGATTTGCCAATTGCTGATCTTACAAGGTATAATATGGAAGATCCATTTGGTAACGTTTCTTCCTATAACTGGAACGACAGGATATCTTCCGTAAAACTTGGTGCAAAAACCTGTATTACTGCCTGGGCTAATAATAACTATGGAGGCCAGAAGTGGGGCTATAAGGCAAATGGCAATAATGTATGGAATATTGCAGATCTTGGCCCGCTGGGTGCAGGTGATAAGTGGAGTTCGTTCAAAGTACGACAAAGAGATAAATGCACATTTTGATTTCTACCGAAGAGATAAAAGGATTTTGAATCTGTAATTTTTCTTTACTTCTAAAATAATATCGTTAAATTAACTGACTGATATTATTAGCCAATGCGCCAACTGCTGCTTATTGTTGTCCTGTTTTCTTTTTACCCGTTAAAAGTCTGGACTCAGTCAGATAATAATTTAGCAAATGAAAGGAAAACGTATGCCGTAATTGTGGGTATTTCTGATTATGAAAGTGATGGTATACCTAAATTGAATTTTGCTCACAGGGATGCGGAAGAATTTGAAAAATTCCTTCTTTCAAAAGCAGGTGGTTCAGTTCCGGCAAATAATATCAGAATGCTGTTGAATGCGGATGCCACTTACACTTCTATTTACAATGCCTGGTACTGGCTGCTGGAGACAGCTCAAAAAGATGACCTTATTTACTTCTATTTTTCAGGACATGGTGATATAGAAAATAAAACGGTTGATAACCTGGGCTACCTGCTGCCTGTGAATTCCCCCCGCACCAATTATCTTCATAATGCGGTACGTATCGAAGATATTAACCGGTTTGCCAATACACTTTCGGTTACAATAGGAGCAAGGGTACTGCTGATAACTGATGCCTGTCATTCGGGCGACCTTGCCGGTAAAAATATCAGGGGAAATCAACTAACAGGCGATCAGTTACGAATCGCCAGCGGTAAAGAAATCCGCATCACCTCCTGTGGTCCCAATGAATTGTCCAATGAAGATGAAAAATGGGGCGGGGGACGTGGTGTCTTTTCCTATTACCTGGTGAAAGGCCTGGAAGGGCTGGCTGATTTTTCCAATGATAAAATAATTACGCTGGAAGAAGTTAAAAATTACCTTACTCAAGCCTTTCAAACCGATAAAGTTTTAAGCCAGAAAGAAAATAAACAGACGCCGGTAGTCAGCGGAACATTGCCTACTCCGCTGGCAAGGGTAGATAAACAACGCTTAGATTCTTTACGGCTTTCTGTTTCTCCGGCACCGGTGGTTGAAAACCAGGGTAGCAGACTAAAACCGTTGGGTACTTCCCCGCAGGGCTACTTCTTCGGCCTGGTAGATAAATGGAATGTGGAGAAGCAGGTGGATTTTTATTATTTACGCCAAATCGATGCAGCAGAAATTCCTTTTGAATTTATCAGGCAGGTTATAAAAGATGGGGTTAAAACAGGTAAATATGATTCGTTACAGGTAAACAGACTTATAAACTCTTTATATACTAATCCGGATGCCCTCAAAAGATTCAAAGAAAAACTAATTGAACTGCTTTCCGACAGGGGCCAGCGTATGATTAATCTTTACCTGGAAGGTGATGAAGCCGAACTGGAGAAAAGAAGGTATTACAGCAAGGCCGACAACGATTATGAGGTTTTTGCAGCTATGTTCGACGTTGCCTTAAAAATATCCAAACCTCGTTCAGGATTTTTTAGTTACAGTTCTTCAGCTACTGGATCTGATGCATATTTACCTGAGTGTCTCGAGCTTAAGTATCACTACTTTTCCGGTGTGGCAACCCGGCTTAAAATGCCTATACTCCCTAACACTGACAGCCTGATGGCCGTTGCTTTACAGGAACAACAAAAGGCATACAAGATTGAAAAGAATGCGGCTTACATCAATAACGAACTGGGTATTTTGTATAAGCAAAAAAAGAATTTTGCGGAAGCAGAAAAGTTTTTCCTCAGTGCTACACAAATTGCACCCAGTTGGGCGATGCCTTGGGCTAACCTGGCGGGCTTATATGCCCAGATGAATAAAAAGGAAAGTGGTTTTGCTGCTGCTGCCAAAGCCCGGCAATTGCAGCCGGGGTACCAGGGTGCTTACCTTAACACCGGTGTTTTATATGAGAAATACAACAACTTTTTACTGGCCGAAGAAT
The DNA here is from genome assembly GCA_964634265.1 of uncultured Chitinophaga sp. Lineage (GTDB taxonomy): Bacteria > Bacteroidota > Bacteroidia > Chitinophagales > Chitinophagaceae > JJ008. The sequence continues at coordinate 237,917 of CAZWIM010000002.1, forward strand.
TTTTCCGTAAGAGCATCCTTCTAAATTCAAGACATTTTCTGCCTTTTGAAAGATTGGGCTATGTATATATGAATACCACCCGTTATGCGCAGGCGGACAGTTTTTTCCTGGAAGCAGATATCAGGAAAAGGGGGTTTAATTTTATAGATAGTGATGCGGATGGCGTAATTGATCAATTTGACATGGATGTTTCACCTCCGCCGTTACCATGTAAATTTGATACAACCACTGTAAAGCCCGATGATATAATCGGCAACTTTTATATTGCGTTGAAGTATATCGAAAGTCAGCAGTATAATAAAGCGGAATGGAAGCTTAAACAAATCACCCGACTGAACCCTGAACATCCATTGGCATCTCATTACCTGGGCAAATTGTTATACGAACAAAAGCGCTGGCAGGAAGCGGATGTTTGCTTCAATTATGCCATTAAAAGCCATCTGACACAAGAAAAATTTTATCAATATAGTGATTCATTAAAAAAACTTTTTCCGCAGTATGCGAAAAAAGAAGGAGATGGAGAATGTGTTTTTATGCGGTTTTCTATTGCTTGGGTAACACTTCCAACCACAAGATTTTTCCTGGCAGATACGTATGAAAAGTGGAATCACTTTGATGAGGCCGAACAGCAGCTAAGAGCCATTATCAAGGAAGATCCTAATGAACCTGGAGCTTATAAAAAATTATGGAAGATATTGGAAAACCGTGGCAGGTTCTATGATGCAGAAATATCAGTTCGTTCTTATCCTGATAAGGAAGTAGTACAAAATGAACTCTTTGCTTTTTATGAAAGAGCAATAGGGAAATACCCCACATCAGGAGAATGGTACCTGAAAGCAGGTTCGCTGATGCATGAAATGGCCATGGCCAACCCGCAGAACTATAAGAATGACCGTAAATTCATGCCTCCTGATAATAAAGAAGAAAAATACAGAGATAATGAAATCTACCGCGGCCAGGTGTTTCGTGAAAGAATGATGCCTGCTATTAATGAACCTTATTTACTTTATGGCAGTGTTGATTTTCCGAGAACGGAGGGTATCCGTTTTCTTTTAAAAGCTGATTCATTGATAGCTGATGGCGATATGGCCGCTGAGGTCAATAACAAACTGGGAGATTTGTATACCGGGCAGGGTTTGCCTGAAAAAGCCATTGCCTGTTATAAGAAAGTGATTGACCTGCATCCGGCTGATGCCAATGCTAGGATGAAGTTTGTGCTGGTAAACGATATTACATACAATTTTACCAATGCCATGGAGCAACTTGATTCGTTGAATAAACGGGGTGAAATAAATTATGATAACCAGGTTCAACTGGCCCGTTATTGCATTCATGCTGGCAGGTATGCAGATGCACTGAAATTATTGCAACAGTCGGCAAAGGCTGATCAATTGAAAATTCAGCAACTGAATGATCTTAACGGGAGACTTCAACTGTTAACTGGCCAGTTTCAAAAAGCGCTGCCTTTCTATACTGCATTCAGCACATTAAATCCGAATGACGCCGGAACTATCTATACAATTGCCCGTATTTATGCCATGCAGAACAAGCAAGCAGAGGCGTGGAAATGGCTGACACTTGCCATCAACAAAGGATTTGATTACTACTGGGTACTCAAATTCGATGAGAGCTGGAATAAGTTTCGTTCATTACCGAAATGGAGCCAGCTCACAGCTGGTATAAAACCCAAAGGCTAAAGGCTTAGTTTTGGATTTTTCCCGATCAAAATTCTATAGACAGGGTTTTGTTTGCAGAGATTTGCAGGAATTCTTGGCCTGGAGCAATAGGTGTTGCTTGCTTTGATAGTGGTTTGTGTGTTTGCCTGTTTTATTACAGAGTCCCATGATACATTGTTTTTAAGAATGCTGCAATGTGATTCCAGCGATGACTTAAAAAAATATGTATAGAAGCTGCCAAAATCAGCCTGGCTTGCTGATGTTTCGGTTTCTGTGCAAGCCGTAGCAAGAATTGAAATAGGTGTCGCATCAAGGAATAAAGCCCTCAGGTTTTGCTCACTCCATTTGATATTTGAATTTTTTGTGCCTGAAGGCTTGGTGCTTTTAAAATTTACAGAGAAAATGTCATCGTTGCAGCAGTCGCTGATCACAAGGTTCATCCTTGCGCCTTTCCTTGTAATGGTTTGAAAAACATCCGCAATATTCAGAGATTGGCTGATATTAGCAGTACGGCTGGCTTTTGCCCATGTCAGGCTGTCTCTGTAGGCTGTTCTTGGTGTTTTTACATTTTTCAGTTTCATGTTGGGGAATGCCCTGGGTTTTTCAGGCACACGAAATCCATGACCTGAATAATAAAATACCACAATATCGTTTGGGGCCGGCTTTAGCCGGGTAAGTGTAGATGCAGTATTCGCTTTACCAAAATTTTTTCCTGCTAGAATAGTAGTATTGAGTTTAATACCCAGGTAGATGCAAATAGAAGAGAATAGTTCAGTTACCCGGTTAATATCAATAGACACAGCTTTTCCAATTGTTGCATCATTGGTGTCTGCTACTATCATCAAATGCAGTTTAATATTTTTTTCAGCGGGAGACAGGCTGCGGGTTACCGGCCGGAAAAGATTGATGTAAAAATCATCATCGTCGCTGAAAAAAAGTGAAACGATATCTTTATTTAATGCAGCACCTTCGTGAAAAGCCCATTGAAAAGACACTGACGGAGAAATTGCATAGTTGCTTTCATTTGAAACTCCAGCCGGTTCAAAGAAGTTATTTTGTGAATTATAACGGAATACAAAAGATGGGGCTTCAAATTTTACTTTGTTATTGCCCTGGATGTAACTCAGGTTAACCGCTTTAATGATCAGCAAACTGGTGTCCGGTTCATCATTTTTACCGGGCGGGTTAAATTCGTCAATAAAAGCTTCGGTAAGAATATCATCCTCATTACCGGGTAGTGAATATCTTATACGAACCAGGCCACTGCCATCATTATTCCTTACTAAAAAAGCATGATAAGTAATATTGTTCTCCGGTTTATTGAAATTATAGGTAAAAGTGTAGGCTGATTGTGCCGACGCATTAATAAAAGCAACAAATAGAAGCAGCAATAATAGTATGCAATTTTTTTTCATTGATATTTATTCCGCTTGTATATAAAATTTGGAAATTCTATTGAGGCAATACTTTTATTCCATCTTCGTCAAAATCTTCGTAATAGTTCTTGTTTCTCTTTTTCCAGTTCTTTTATTCTTTTTTGCTGTGCTTCAACCTGTTCAAGTTTTATTTTAAGGGCATTGTTAAGACTCTCTAACTTGACTTTAATAGATGTTATCTTTTTTTCCATTTCGGATTTAGACATAGTCTGTGCAGCCTTCACCTCTTTATTCATTTCATCTGAAAGTTCTTTCAACTGCTTTTCTTGTTTTTCTATATCCTGCTGAATGATCTGAATGTATTTTTCCAGTTTTTTTATCATTTCGTTGCAATCGCTGATCAGGGAATGATAATGTTTACTGATAGTTTCTCTTGGGACATTAGTTGTGTCCCATGATGGTTGTTTCTCTTTTGGACCGGGAGTTACCTGTGCGGAAACCTGCACGCATAAAATCAAGAATGAGATAAATATGAAAGTTCGGGCTTTCATGTACTGAAGATAGCTTTTTTTAGCTATTCAGGTATCTAAAGAAGCACCTGTTTATTTTAACAATAGGCGTATCGAATTATTGTTTTTTGCTTACCCTGTACAAATTTCCTCCATCTGTAACGGTATAGAGCATACCATTGTAATATGCCACATCCCGGAATCGTTCATATTTATCTGCCAGTAATCTCTCTTCACCCACCACTTTGTTATTAACGATAACCAATCTGCATATATGGGCACTGCTTAGTCCGCCAATGAAAAGATTATATTTCCATTCCGGAATTGATGTTCCATTGTAAAAGGCCATTCCGCTGGGTGAGAGTACGGGATCCCAGTAGTAAACAGGTTGTTCCATCCAGTTTTTTTGCTGAATAGCATTACCGATCTCTTTACCGCCGTATTCAATTCCATAGGTAATTACAGGCCAACCGTAATTTTTGCCCGGTTTAATGATGTTTAGTTCATCACCACCACGGGGTCCGAATTCTGCTTCCCATAATTCGCCTGTTGTAGGGTGAATATCGAGGCTTTGTGCATTACGTATACCATAAGCGTAGATTTCAGGCATTGCATTTGGTTTATTGATATAGGGATTACCGGGTGCTGGCTTACCGTCTTTAGTAATCTTGAAAATTTTCCCAAGTCCTGATGCCAGATCTTGCGCCTGTACTCTTCCTTCTAATATGGATCTTTCGCCGGTACTGACAAAGAGGTTTCCGTCTTTATCAAAAACCAATCTTGAACCAAAATGAAGAGTGCTTTTTAATGCCGGTGTAGCCCGGAAGATTACTGTGGGGTTATCGATCTTTCCTGCAGCTTCATTTAACTGGCCCTTTGCAACAGCCATCAGGTTTCCTTCACCATTTTTTTCAGAAAATGACCAATAGATCATTTTATTTTTTTTGAATTCGGGATCAAAAGCTACATCGAGCATACCTCCCTGGCCTCTGTCATCTACAGAAGGGAATCCAGTTATCTTTTTAACCAGCTTTCCATTGGCATCCAGTATCATCATGTAGCCGCTTTTTTCTGTGATGAGTAAACGGCCATCATGCATAGGTACCACGGCCCATGGCCTTCCCAATTTTTCGGCTATTTTATCCACTTGATAAGGCGTAGCAGTTTTTACAGCGCCAATTCTTGTTTGACCCGCAAAGGCAGGTTTATAATTAGTATTCGCTTTTTTAGTTTCAACAGGGGGCAATTTGCTGGTGTCGCCATCCCCATATTTTCTGCCGTTAATATTATCATTGGCACAACCCGTAGTTGTGATAAAAAATGCTGCTGATAAGAAAAAGATATTTGCCTTCATATCGTTATTTGACCGTAAAAAATTAAAAAAGTATGTACACCCTCTGGTTTATTACATTATTCTTACAAATTCCTTGACAAATTGTTTATATTAGCTATGAAGCAATATTAATTTGACGTACTTCCAAAAGGATCTCCTTCATTCCAGACTGGTCTTGCTGTTGTTTGTGCAATGGAGTAACTCACCAGGAAATTCAGCTGTACATATACTTTGGCTGCAGCAAAATCAAAAATACCATTCATGCCATCCGCTGACTGGTGATAATATTTTGCCCGCCACTTTTTTACAAATTCTACCAGGTCGAAACCGGGTACGTTTGTTTTCGTTCCATATTTAATGTGAAGGGCAGGGATGCCATTCATTACAAAGCTGTATTGGTCGCTACGTACAAAACGGTTTTCGTTAGGTTCAGGGTCATTTTCCACTTCCAAGCCCAATTGGCTTGCTGCAAATTGTACATGCTTCATCAAAGTGCTGTGCTCAGCACCGAGCGGAACAATCGAGAGTAGGGGAGCAATGACTGTGGGCATATCTGTATTTACATTTGCCACAATTGATCCTTTTGGTACGGTCGGGTTGGCAGCGAAATAAGATGAACCGATAAGTCCCATTTCTTCACCTGTCACCATTACGATAAGAATGGAACGTTTAGGTTTTGCACCAGAATTTTTATAAATGCGGGCAATTTCCAGTAATGATGCCACCCCGGATGCATTATCATGGGCGCCGTTGTAAATTGAATCGCCGTTTACCACCCGGCCAATGCCAACATGATCTAAATGGGCAGAATGCACCACATATTCATTTTTTAATGTCTCGTCAGTTCCGGGAATGAGGGCAACCACATTCTGGCTGGCAAAATCGGTATGCTTTGTTTCGTAAAACACAGAAAGTCTCAGGGATAACACAAAGGAAGAAGGGATTCCTTGCTTGATATCTGTCAATATTGTTTCCAGTTTTTTTCCGCTTTGCAAAAAAAGACGGCTGAGCATTGCCCTGTTGCTGTAAACAGCAACGGCAAGATTCCCCGTGAAGCCACGACCATAAGCTTCTGTTTTTTCGGGGTTCATCGACACATTCGTCTGGATTGTTGGGCTACTATTAGCACCCGGCCGGGGATTCAGATTTATGAGAACAACCCCGATAGCCCCTTTTTTGTAAGCAGTATTTATTTTATTACCCAGGTTGGAAAAATGTGCTGAAAGGGTTGAATGCATCCTGTCTGGTGCGCCGCTAACTATAATCAGTATTTTTCCATTTGCGTCAATGTTTTTATAATCGCTGTATCCGCCGGGGATTTCTATACCATAGCCGGCAAAGGCAAGTTGTCCTGCTGCTCCTGTACCTGTTTTTATTGGGTGTGGAATGGGCGTAAAGTGCTTTAAAAACTCAAGGGTGTCAGCATTACCTGAAAAATCGGTAAGTATAGCGCTGGCAGATGAATTAACCAGTACAGATCGCCGGATAATTAGATTTTGCAGGTAGCTGCCATTGTCGCCACCTGGCGCAAGGCCAATTTTTTTGTATTGGTCCACAACATAATCCACTGCCATTTGATAACCTTCTGTGCCGGGCAGGCGGCCTTTGAGTTTATCATCCGCCAGGTATGCAATATGCGAACGGATGGTATTGGTATCTATCCTGTCCATAGTCTTTCGGATATTTTTAGAAAGACTCACAGGTTGGGCAGAAGAAACCAAAGAAAGAAGTGCAAAGGATATTACCAGTATTTTTTTCATACCGGCAATATAACAAAAAACGCAGGAGCTATGGAAAGGGTTTTGTTAAGCGGCTACAATTTCCACAGTAGCATTGATACCTCTTTCAGTGATTGCATCACACATAGTCTTTAATTCTTCATAGACGCCCTGCTTAACGGCATATTTGCCTTTGAAATGAATGATGTAAGAACATTGTTCAGCCTGCTCATAGGTATGTCCGCAAACTTCCATCAGGGTTTCTATTACCCATTCAAACGTATTCACTTCATCATTCCAGACAATAAGCTGGCAGGGATCTTCCGTCGCTGTGAGAGTGTCTATTTCTTCACGGTAATCAAGGCTGGTATCGGGTTGATCTGTAAACATCGAGGCAAAAATAAAAATATTTCCAGTCATGATACAAGATTATAGCGTAGAGTCAATGATATAGTGCTGTCCGTTATCTTTGCGACTCTTAAAACCAACTCTTTCATGGCCTTACTTGAAAAGAAACTAGAAGTTAAGGAATCACTGCTTCCTGCTGCCGGAAAAGGATTATTCACTACCGAATTCATTCCGAAGGGAACAAAAATCGTTGAATACAAAGGGAAAATAACAACCTGGAAAGATGTTGACCACAACGATGGGAACAACGGCTATATTTATTACGTTAAGAGAAATCATGTTATTGATGCCAGCCGTTATCCTTCTGCGCTGGCCCGCTACGCCAATGATGCCAGGGGAATACAACGGGTAAAGGGATTAGCCAACAATGCTGAATATGTTGAAGATGGATTGAAGGTCTATATTCAGGCTACGAAAGACATTCCTGCAGGCAGCGAAATATTGGTGGAATACGGTAAGGAATATTGGGATGCCATACGTTATAATATTAAGCTGGAGCAGGAACGTAAGAGAATGTCCGGGAAACAGAAAGAGACGCCAGAGTCTTGACTAACTATCGCTGAGGCATTTGTAGAAAGAAAATATTCACAATTTGAAAGAATTTTATCTGCCACTTATCAAGTGGCATTTTTTTTGTAAAAATATATTGCCATCTCCAACACATTCAGGTCTCACCAGCCCGGTTAAGAATAAGATTAGTAATGAAAGATCAAAACCCGTTTTTTGTATCGCCCAATCCCGTACCTGTTAATGCCTCAATAAACATCCATTTTTCAGGACAGCCTTTCAGCCCGGATTCATATTGTATTACCAATGAAAACGGAATAACTATCAGGAAGGGTAAGATAACTGATTCTACAAGAAATTTTTCGCTGAGTGTAAAAGGTATGCCGGATGGAACTTACTGGCTGGTGATGGGTGACAGGAAAGAGCGGTTTATAATAGTTTAGTATTAATTAAAGGTCTTTTCAATTGAATCAAATCGGTTATCCAGAAAAAACGGCTTATGGCTTAATGGAAAATTTATTCACCATCCCATAATATCAACCAGCCCTTTCATGGAAAAAATAACACCAATGGTGGTTAATCCATACATGGCAAATTTTATACTGGCTCCGCTGTCGTATAGAAATAAGGTAAGCATACAACCAACAACCAGCAATACTACACCAATACTGCAACAGGCAAAACCGGTATTTCTTTTTCGGAGCAGCTTTATCTTCTTCAGTTCCCCGGCAATTTCCTGTAAAAGATTTTCCGGTGCGCCCTGCTGACGTAGCTTCAGCGTAATTTCTTCCTGGTTATAACCTCTTTTCTGCAGGGATGTGGCAACTTGTATCAATTCATCCGGTGAATGAGTATTCATACAGCAGCTTTTTGTTAAGGTACAATTTTTTAATTTGTTAGATTAATCAGGCCAATATTTTACCCCTGTTTTACTGCGGTAACAGCTATAGCGCTGGCTTCCAGAGAAATTGTTTCCGGGTATTTTTCTTTGATGATACGGAAGACTTCTTCTTTGATCTTTAACCGCATAGTTTCATTTGCCTGGCTCAGTGCAGTAGCAACAGAAGCGCCAATTTCTGTCATCATTTCCCAATACTCATCTACTGATTTTGCTTTGAGAGTGGAAAGAATCTCTTTTTCTTCAATGTTCCTGAAGCCACCTTTCTCAAATATGTCTCTCATTCTGCCAGGTTTGCAGCATCGGAACATACCGGGTACATCTGGGGGAGGGGAAGGTATTTCCATTAACCGCATGATGCTTCCCATAATGGCGGTTACCCAAAAATTCTTTTCTGGAAAATTCCATACAGTTGTCGCAAAACGACCGCCCGGTTTTAGTACCCGCCAAATTTCATTTGCAGCTAATTGCATATCCGGAAAAAACATAAAGCCAAACCGGCAGCTGACTGCATCAAAACTGCTGTCTTCAAAGGGAAGTTCAGATGCATCACAAAGTACTGTTTCAATATTGGTTATTTTTTTAGCCTTTGCTTTTTCCCTGGCTATTTCCAACATTTCTGCTGAAATATCAGTAATGGTAACGATGCCATTTGTTATTACAGCGGCTATACTTAAAGCCGGTTCGCCTGTGCCCGCGGCGATATCCAGTATTTTTTGACCATCTTTTGGTTGCAGGTAACTAATGATGGCTTCTTTCATCGGTTGCAGGAATTCCATCGTAACCGGATCCCATTTTTTCCAGCCTGCTGCAAACCGGTTCCATGTTTCCTTTTGTTGTTCACTGATTGCTTGTAAATCCTTATTCATATCATTTTTCCATAATAATAAATTCTAATGGCCTGGTGGCAGTTCCAAATTTATTACTTTCAAAAGGTTCAGTTTTGCCAGAGTTCTTATAACCCAATTTTTCATACCAGGCTATCAGTTCATGCCTTACAGAAATGACACGCATATAGATACTGATACAAAGTTCCTGGCGGGCATAGTCCTCTGCCGCATGCATTAATTTTTTTCCAATTCCTTTTGCCTGTAATTCAGGCAAAACACTCAGCATACCGAGATATAGTTTATTTTCTTTCTTTTGAAGGAATACTGATCCTTCCGGTGTACCTGTTTCATTTTTACAGACAAGAAATGCAGCTCCTGGTGCATTCATCAGTTCTTCCATTTGCTTTATATCAGTACGAATATCGCCACTAACAAGATTGGCCTCCGTTGTCCAGCCTTTTTTGGAGGCCTCCCCACGGTAAGCACTATTGATCAGCGGCACCAGATTGGGAATGTCAGTTTGTTTTGCCCGGCGAATCATAATTCCTTAATTATGGTGAGTTGAAATTAAGTTATTGAATGAATTGGGCATAAAAACCGCTCCGCACAGGCGGAACGGTTTATAGTGTGTAGCGGATTGTCAGAATCTCGGCCTGTTTCTGTCACGGTCATCGAACCTGTCCCAGTCATCATCACGGTCAAAACGGCCGTTGTTTTTCTTCTCACGGATGCTGATATTACCAAAGCGGTCAATACGGATCATTACATCCTTACGGCCGGTTTGAAAGAAGGACTTGCTGATCAGCCTTTCAGTTCTTCCAAAGTAACCTCGGCGCATTTCATAAACTTTGATGCTGTGCTGGTTTCCGTAGAGTTCAGAAAGACGGATGGTGATGTTGTCGCCAAAGTAGCTTTTACCATCAATGACTATTTTGAAATTGTTGTTGCTGTTGATGGTGACCACAGGCCTTCGGTCAGCGGCCATCAGGGCAATGGTAAGGAATAGTCCTGTTAAGAGTGTAAACATCTTTTTCATGGCTTATGAATTTAATTTTCCTGTACTGCAAAGGCCGGGTGATTTGCGGTACGAATTGTTTTAAAGACCCGGTTAGCCTGTATAATTCAAAGCCGGTGCCAAGAAACCCCAATGAGCTAAAGAAAATGTTAAGGGATTTTCCTTTGATGTTATTTAATGTTAATGGATTTGTCAGTCAATATCGATATCATATTTGTCCAGCAATCGCAAAACACCCGGTAACGAAAACTTGGCTTTTCTTACTTTGTTGAGTGCAGGATCAATGGAGTAATTATATGAAGTCCGCAGGTCAGCTTTCTCTAAAACAGTGTGTTCAAATTTTGCCAGTTGCAGATCACATTCATTAAAACTAACTTCGGTAAGATCAGTTTCAGTGAAATCTGCCTCATGAAGACTGCAACGATTAAAGACAGTCTTTTTCATTTTTCGCCTGTAGAATGAACTAAGGCTTAGGCTACAATTCTCAAAGCTTACAGTAAAGAGAAATTCGTTTGCATTTTCAAAATGAAGGCCCATCATCTTGCAATCTATGAACCGGACATCATTAAAAGTAGCCTGTATGATTTTGGCAGAACTCAGGTTACAATCTTCAAATTCACATTCGGTGAAATTATAGCCGGATAGATCAGAACCAGCAAAATTACAGTGAACGAAGCGGCAACCCTCAAAGTCTGCTTCAGACAGGTCGTTTAAAGTAAAATCTATTTTTTCATAAACCCGGTCGGTAATGTAGTCTTTGGCCATTAAAAAATTTTGGGGATGAAAATATCATAATAATTGATTTAAAGGCCGGTATTTTCCTTTTTAGAGGGAGTCATGCCTGCTAAACAATCCCTTTAAAACCGGCTGTTTTCCGTACCTTCGCCCATCCTAAAATTGAGGCAAGAACGTACATGAAGAATATCCGGAATTTTTGCATTATCGCACATATTGACCACGGTAAATCCACCCTGGCAGACCGACTGTTGCAGCAGACAAATACTATAAGCGACAGGGATATGATGGACCAGGTGCTGGATGATATGGACCTGGAACGGGAAAAGGGTATTACGATTAAAAGTCATGCTATCCAGATCAATTATAAGCATACAGACGGGCAGGAATACATCCTGAACCTGATTGATACTCCCGGGCATGTGGATTTTAGTTATGAAGTAAGCAGGGCCCTTGCCGCTTGCGAAGGGGCTTTATTATTAGTTGATGCTACCCAGGGTATTCAGGCACAAACGATCAGTAACTTATACCTGGCAATTGATAATGACCTGGAGATCATTCCGGTGATCAATAAGATTGATATGGACGGGGCAATGATCGAAGAAGTGGAAGACCAGATTATTGACCTTATTGGTTGTAAAAAAGAAGATATACTGCATGCCAGTGGCCGTACTGGGTTGGGTGTAGATAAAATTCTTGATGCGATTGTTAGCCGGATTCCCGCACCAAAGGGAAATCCGGATGTGCCGTTACAAGCCCTGATATTTGATTCGGTTTTTAATTCATTCAGGGGCATTATTGTTTATTACCGCATTCTGAATGGTTCGATCAAAAAAGGGGATAAAGTAAAGTTTGTTTCAACCGGGCAGGAATACGAGGCTGATGAGGTCGGAATCTTAAAGCTGAAAATGACAGAGAAGCAGGAAGTAAAGACGGGCGACGTAGGCTATATCATTACCGGAATTAAAAATGCGAAAGAGGTGAAAGTAGGTGATACTATCACTCTTGCCAGTAATCCAAATCCCGAGCAGATACGGGGTTTTGAAGAGGTAAAGCCGATGGTGTTTGCCGGTATCTTTCCCGTAAATACAGATGAGTTTGAAGAACTGAGGGATTGCATGGATAAACTGCAGCTGAATGATGCGTCGCTTACGTATGAACTGGAAACATCACAGGCACTTGGATTTGGTTTCCGCTGTGGCTTTCTGGGAATGCTCCACATGGAGATCATCCAGGAACGATTAGAGAGAGAATTTAACCAGACGGTTATCACCACCGTACCCAATGTAAGTTTTATTGCTTACACCACAAAAGGGGAGAAGGTCATTGTAAATAATCCCACTGAATTCCCTGATCCGGTAAAAACAGACAGGATAGAGGAGCCATTTATCAAAGCGCAGATCATTACCAAACCAGATTATATCGGTAACATAATGACCTTGTGCCTGGGTAAAAGAGGAATCTTAATGAATCAAAGCTACCTCACCCAGACCAGGGTGGAACTGATTTTTGAAATGCCTTTGACTGAGATAGTTTTTGATTTTTACGATAAATTAAAATCACAAACAAGAGGGTATGCTTCCTTTGACTATCACCCTATTGGCTACCGCGACAGTGATATTGTGAAAATGGATATACTGCTGAATGGTGACAAGGTAGATGCCTTATCTGCGTTGATACATCGCAGCCGTGCCCAGGATTTTGGCCGAAAGCTGTGTGAGAAGCTGAAAGAGTTATTGCCAAGACAACAATTCCAGATAGCGATACAAGCAGCCATTGGTGCAAAAGTGGTGGCGAGAGAAAATATTTCGGCAATGCGAAAAGATGTAACAGCCAAGTGTTATGGTGGTGATATCAGCCGTAAACGTAAACTGCTGGAGAAACAAAAGGAAGGTAAGAAGCGTATGCGCCAGATCGGAAATGTCGAAGTGCCACAGGAAGCTTTTCTGGCTGTATTGAAGTTGGATGATTAAAAATAAAATTATGAATAGGGAATGAGGCATCGGTTGATGCTTTTTTTAATTTAGATTTGAATTCATATGCTTTTTTCAGATATTATAAATTATCCACTTAGTTTTTTGGGGTTGAAACTGGTTAGGTTATCCAGGCTAAAACAACTGCAAAAAATGGCTAATTATCAATATGATACTAGTGATATTGAAAGTGATGAAGTTTTTCAGCGCATTTATCATAATATAAAAGACTATTCACTGGTTGGTGTTGAAAGATGTTATGCTTTATATAAGTCTGTTTCGTATGTTATTGAAAATAATATTGAGGGTGATTTTGTCGAATGCGGGGTTTGGAAGGGTGGTAGTTGTATGCTGATGGCTTATACATTGATGGAGAATGGAGTGACAGACAGAAAGATCTGGTTGTACGACACATTCAGTGGTATGGCACAGCCAGGAGAAAATGATGGAGATGCGGAGAAAGCTGAATGGGAACAGAATAAAATAACAGAAGAAAAAAACAATTGGTGTCTTGGTGAGAGGGAAGAAGTAGAACAAAATCTTCAATTAACAGGTTACCCGACAGATAACTTCCGGCTAATAAAGGGAAAAGTAGAAGATACAATACCTGCCACCATCCCGAGTAAAATTGCCATATTACGGTTGGATACCGATTGGTATGATTCTACAAAACATGAACTGGCGTACTTATATCCCTTGCTTCAAAAGAGAGGTTTATTAATAATAGATGATTATGGGGCCTGGCAAGGGGCAAGGAAAGCTACGGATGAATATTTTAGTAAGAATGGACCAGTTTTTTTGAACCGTATTGATTATACAGGCAGGCTGGTTATTAAATAAGAATATTTTCTGCCCATAATTGATAAATTTTTTCTGCAGAAAATCTCTGAATATTTTGCCTTGCCATTTTGCCCATCTCTATTCTAGTTATATCATTTTCGATTAAAGAGTAAATAGCATTGGCTAATTGCAAATAATTCTCCTTCTCAACAAGCAAACCAGTTTCATTGTTTTTTATAATATGCCTTGGCCCTGATTCACAATCAAACGCAATGCATGGAAGACCTGCAGACTGGGCTTCGAGTAATGTCATTGGGAAACATTCATTCCGGGACGTCATTATATAAATAGAAGCATTTTTATATTCATTTTGTAAGTTGTGATCTACAGGCAACTCAAGTATGAGTTTGTTACAAAGGTTTTCTTTTTCAATAAATTGCAATACCCTTTCTTTCATATCACCGTCACCTATCAGTTTCCATTGCCAGTCAGGATATTTATTTAAAACTTGTTTGGCGGTTTGCAATAACAGATCTGTTCCTTTTATAGCCGTTAGCCTACCTACGGTCAGGATTATTTTATTGGTTAGTAAGGAAGGTGGTGAAGGTTCAATAAAATTTGGGATTACAATGGTTTGATGGTTAATGGAGTCAAAAAGCTTGTTTTCGTCGTCATTTAAACAGACAATTGCATCCAGCCGTGGATATGTAAGTTTGAATACTTTATTCCAGAAAACATTTCTTTGTAGTTCATAATAGTGGTGATGCTCCCAGGAAACAACTTTCGAGGATTTCTTTGCACCTGCTAATATTGCTGCCACAACAAAAGGATATTCAGAGGCGATAACAATATCTGCATTTAGACTCCTTAGTAACCTTCGTAGCTTCAGCACATCTGCCAATAGCCTGATTTTACGGGATATGATATTCCCTTTAGCGGTTATCCCAAAGGACAGCGGTTGTTGTATTATTATTATTGCCGGGTCTATAGGGTAAAACGATTCTACCGTTTCATCGAGTATTATGAGGGTGACAAGATGGCTTTTAGAGGCAAATAGATTGGCCGTATTAATTACTGCCCGTTCAATTCCTCCGGGGAGGTCTAGGCGAGAACATGCTATTAAAATTTTCTTTTTCTTCACACTCAAAAAATGTAGTCAATTTTTTTGCGAGTTATTTTAATTAAAATCATATGAATTATAATCCGGAATAAAATGTGTGGATTTCTTGCAAAATGCCTAAGTAATGGAATAATAAAATTTCGTTCTTCCCAAATCCCAAAAGCTATATATTGTTCCGTAAAAAACTTAATTAATTCTTTTTTATTAGTTACATATTTCTCACTACATAGATAAGAAAGAATATCGAAATATTCTTTCTTTTTTTGTATTTCATTTCCTTTAATTGTGAAGTGGCTTGAATAATGATGTCTACACCAATTAAGACAACGAGACGTATAAATTATGTCACATGTGCGGGAAAGAAGGAGATAAAAAAGCCAATCGCTAATGAATTTCATATGTGGAAATGATCGCAATATTTCTGCAGATTGCTTTCGGGGAAATATGCAGCAACTCACATTGTTAATAGTACATGCATATTTTAAAAAATTATCAATCTCGCAAATTCCTTTTTTCTTATAAGGAGTTGACCAATGTAAGGTTTTAAAAAAATGATTCTTTATTGAAGAGAATGTTTTCAATCCCTTTTTTTTGTCTTTTTTAATCATGTAATATGAATCAGAATAAAAAACAATCGCTTTGTCCAGTTGATCTAAATAAGAGGCAGCAACTTCCAAAAAGTCTGGCTCCGCTATGTCGTCACTTTCTGCAATCCAGATATAATTATGCGAAGCAATTTCAATGCCTTTTTGCCATTGCATTGTTTGAAATCCACTATTTATTTCATTGTAAATAATATGAGAAACCTTTTGGTTATTTCTGTATTGCTCTAATATTTCCCTACTATTGTCATTGGAAGCATCGTCCATTAGAATTATCTCATAATGTGGATAAGTTTGCTGTAAAACCGAATCTATCCTTTCACGCAGATACAAGGCATGGTTATAGTTGGGTATTATTACCGAAAAGTAAATCATTGCCCACTAAAAAATATTTTTTTTATTTTTTTGAAAGGCCAAAGTAGAAAATGCCCTAGCTTATACGAAATTGTCTCTTTCATTCTGAAACGAAGATATTCCATGTATTTTTCTGTCATTTTATTGTTATAAAAAAGGCTGCTAATTCCCCTTTCAGGAACCGGAGAATCTGAAGCAATAGCTATCCAATATAGTGGTTCGATTATCTCTTTTTTTTCTATCCAATTAAAATTTCCTGTATAACTATGCGTTAGTGGCGATTCGGTATCACTGGTAATAATACTAGCCAGTGCTTTACTCTGTTTGTAGAATGTTGAATAATTAAAATTCGTCTGGATGAGTTCTTTAAAGTCATTCTCATATAGCTCAATAAGGTGAAACGGATTAGAATAATTGTTTTTTTCTGAGTAATTTTTTTTATCAGGGGTTGAAATAATAAGTACTCCATCATTCTTTAATACTCTTTTCAATTCTTTTATAACTTCTTGATGATTAATAGTATGCTCAATTGTTTCAAAACATGTAATGGTATCAAAACTTTGTTCAGGAAAAGGAAGATTTATTATTTCTGAATGTATAAAATTTAGGTTATCCCTCTTGTATTTTATAACAGCTTTTTTAATTGTCTCTTCATTAATATCTGCACCAGTAATATGTTTAGCTTTTAAAGAAAGTAGTAAGGTGCCGTATCCTTCTCCGCATGCTATGTCTAGTATTTTTTTTTCGGTAATGAATTCTGTTGCAATTGCATACCTGTGGAGATGCTCAAGTGCTGTTTCGTCTAGCATTGTTGGGTATAATCTTTCCCCAGAATTTCTTTTGTTTTTACAATGATTATTTTCGAAGTAAGTAGCCATATATATTAAAAGTTACATTTATGCCAAAAAAATTACACCATTTTTTGTCTACTGAAAACTCATTATTTGTTGAGATAAATTCTTTAATAGCCCTTATAGGTCCTCCATCATACTCTTTTTTTCTTCCCAAATTGTTAATTATCCCATCCTCAACGATATAATATGAACCTGATGATACAAATGGGGCAAATTTATTTAATGCTGCTAATGAATCCTCATACATATGTGATCCATCTTCGATTACCAATATGGTTTTGAATTTGGATAGTTCAGCAGTGGGATAATTTTCAAATCCATTTTTAAATAGCTTAATTCTTGAATGCGAAAGAAGTGAATGGTGCTCCTTGTTTTCAGGAAGATCAATGGTATGTAATTCACCTTTTTTGTTTAATTCCAGCAAGTCTGCAAGATATAAAGAGGACCCTCCTGCATTAGTACCTATTTCTATAATAAGGTCAGGTTGAACTTTAAAAACAATCATTTGGTATATAACATAATCAAATGGACATTTAATGGCAGGCACACCTCTGTAAGTCACCTTGTGATGACCTTTATCAATGTCTTTTAATGAAAAGTTTACTTTCTTACCTATACGGAACATTTTTTCAATCATTTGCTGTTTCTAGTTCCCATTTTAATACAGGTCTAACTATTCCCGGAAAATCCTCTGCATAATTTCCCCTCGCTGTTAGTTTTTCAAAATTGGTAAATACTTCAAAGCTTACCACATTGTGCTCATGAATAAATATATCAAGTGGATTTGGATTAAAGATGGCATAGCTGATACTGAATATTCCTTCGGGTAGAAGGTTGCCGAGGACCCATACAGTACTTTTATATTTCCCTTTTTTTACTTTTTCTTCCTTGCCCGCTGTCGTAATATCATGGGAATTAAATATATTAATATTCTTCTGGTTGTAAACATTTATCCCATGTGTAAATTGTAATCCATCTTTAAATACTTCATATTCTGCAGATATCCCAATAGGTTCCGTAGTGTCAAAAAGAGAATTTATATCAGTAGTTTCTTTGTGAAGCCAAACTTTATAAAGCCTGATGTTTCCATCATAAGATAAAATACCTTCGGGCCACGTCTGTTCTGCTTTTGTCTCCAGGTGATTCTTTATATATAGGTTTATCACATTTTCAGTCTTTCCTTTGCTGATAAGCTTACCACTTTCTAGCAGAAGTGTGGTATTACAAAACTTACGGATACTATCCATATTATGACTCACAAACAATATCGTTCTCCCTTCACTTTTACTTACTTCCTCCATTTTGCCAATACATTTCTTCTGAAATTCCATATCTCCGACAGCAAGCACTTCATCCACCAGTAAAATCTCAGATTGCAAGTGGGCGGCTACTGAAAAGGCCAGCCGCATTTGCATACCACTGCTGTATCTTTTTAACGGCGTATCTATGAATTTTTCTACACCACTGAAATCAATTATTTCATCAAGGTGTTTGTTTATTTCAGCTTTCTTCAAACCTAATATCGATCCGTTGAGATAAATATTCTCTCTTCCGGTTAGTTCGGGATGAAAACCAGTACCTACTTCCAGCAAACTGCCTACCCGACCATTAATGATAATTTCTCCGGTGGTGGGAGGGGTGATGCGGCTTATAACTTTAAGCAAAGTGCTTTTGCCTGCACCGTTGCGTCCAATGATTCCTACTCTTTCACCGGGCATAATATCCAAATCAATATCTTTCAATGCCCAGAATTTCTCAGAAGTCTTTTTATTACTGGAAAAAATATTCCTGAATCCGTTGGTGATCACATCTCTCAACGCAATATATGGTTCTGAAGTAGACAGCTTATATTGTTTGCCCAGGTTTCGTATTTGAATGGCTGGTTTCATCAGGCAAGATCTGCGAAATAGGCTTCTGTTTTTCTAAAATAAAATAGTCCGGTCAGAAATATCAATAGCGTTGATGCAAGTCCGATTGCCAGTAGTTCCATATTTAAGTTATTACCTGTAAGCGGTAACCTGAAAATTTCAATAGCTGTATTCATTGGGTTAATGGCCAGCAAGTATTTCAGCCATGTTTGTTGTATGGATTGCAACGGATAAAATACCTGGGAGGCAAAAAAAAGTACCTGCAACAAGAATGGCATTGTATACCGGAAGTCCCGGAACTTGACATTCAGGGCTGCGAGGAAGGTGCCCAACCCAAACGCTGTGGTTATGGCAATAAGAATTCCCGCTGGAAAAAGATAAAGTGCAGACCAGTGAACCGGTTGCTTATATAGCAAACAGAAAACAAGAAATATGATGAAACCCATCAGGAAATCAAAAAGTGCTGTAAGTATGGAAGAACCCGGGATTATTAACCGGGGAAAGTAAATTTTATTGATGATATTGGCATTTTGTATCATGCTTTCACCGGCATGTGATACAGAACTGCTAAACAGGTTCCAGCAAATGAGCCCTGCCAGGACAAAAATAGGATAGGCAACTGTACCAGTATCAATTTTCCATGTTTTGGAAAACAGGAAAGTAAAGATCAGCATCAGGCCAAGCGGTTGCAATAAAGCCCAGGCAACACCTAAATATGTTTGCTTGTATTTTACTTTTATATCCCTCCAGGTGAAGAAATAAAACAACTCACGGTATTGCCATAACTCTCTCAGTCCCAACGAAAACCCGGATGGAGGTTTTATCTTATGAATGAAATCAGCCATCGGCCATAAAGATAACCAATGCATGGGGAAAGATAAAGAGAAGGCTAATTGTCGTAATTAACCTGTCGTTGTTCTTTTGACTTGTTTTTATCTGATTTTTCCTGCAGTTTCTGTTCATTCCTGTTTCCTTTGGAGTCCAGTAGCGGATCATCAACGGGAGCCTGGCCATCCTGCAATTTAAAAGTGAAGACCTTGTCAATATGTATCCATTTGCCGTTTTCCCATTTATAGCCTTCCTGGTCACCATCGGGTACAAATGTCCAGGGCAGTTCCGGCTGGTCTGTTTCTGAAATAAGATGATCAACGAGTATCATGCCCAGTTCCTCAATATAATTAACCAATACCCGGGCTCCCTTTTTAAACTCGATACTGTAACGGTATTTAGGTGGTTTGGGAATACTGTCTTCTTCATAACTGAACAGCGGCCCGCCAAATACAGGTTCTTTTTTTTCATTAAAAGTGAGTACTTCAATCCATTTCATATTGCTTTGAGCACTGTTGTAATCAAAGCCAAACAAAGTGTAATAGTTTTTGCCCTTGTGCTGGGTTTGCACCATGTTGTAATACATAGCACCGATCCAGTTACTACGGCTGCGGACAGAGTCCTCTGGTTTAGTAGTGAACTCTGACACATCTCTTAACGGGAATAATTTTAAGGAGCCATCTGCGGTACGCATTTGAATGGCGCCCCGTTGCCGGGAATAATAATCGTCAAAAACAAGATTCCAGGTAATGATACGGAAGGAAGTATCGGGAGCATATAGTTTTGAAATGCCGAAAACAGAATCAAACGGATAATAGAAGGAGTTTTTTACCTGCAGGGCCCTGACCAGTACTTTGGTAAATGCACTGTCGGCAATCATCCGGTCTTCCGTCAGGCTGTCGGTGACAAGATATTCTGCATATTCTCTCAATGTATCTTCTTTTGCCCTGAGTTTTTTCAGGTCAGCAGGTGATATCTTTTGTGCCGAGGCAGAAAAAGCGATCAGGAAGAGAAATATGCCAGCCAATTGCTTCACGGGATATGTTTTTTAATTGATTGCGAAGTTAAAGCCTGATAGAGATGTTCTTAACGCCGAAAGGGTTGTAAAATTTTGTGAAGGATCACAAAGCTCTTGTAAAGTCGGCTAATGAATTGAACCGAAGATCAATATCGGGGTGGGGGAAGTGTGTTTCAGGGTTAGTAGTGGCAGCAAATACAGTATAAATGCCAGCATTCCGGCCAAACTGCATATCACTAAGCTTATTGCCCACAATGATCGCTTTATCCAGGTCAATTTCCGGGAAGAATGACCGGGCATGAAATGCCATACCCGGATTAGGCTTTCGGTCAGGGTGCTTATTATCCAGGCTGGTGCAATAGTAAATATGGTCAATGCGGCCACCTGCACTTTCAATTTTGTTTTGCATATTCAGGTGAATGTCCCGCAGGTCAGTCTCGGTCATCAGGCCTTTGCCAACTCCCCGCTGGTTGGTGACGATAATGATCCGGCCAAATTTTTCAGCTAAATGGTGAAAGGATTCTTTAACGCCGTCATAAAAACTGAATTCATCCCAGTTCAGGATGTAATCTTCCTTTTTTTCATGATTAATAACACCATCCCGGTCGAGGAATAATGTCCATGTTTTATCAACCATTGATAAATCAATAGGCGGTTTGGCCAGTTCTCTTTGTGCCCTGTTGAAATCTTCCGGTATGCCGATGTCTATGAAATAAGATTCATCGGTTAATCCATATATTCTTCGTTTGTTGTAAAACTTTTCGAGGTAGTCTTTTTCAAACGAAAACTTATTGGGAAACTCTTCATCTAAAAATCTTCCTGCATCCAGCAGGTAGAGACCTCCGTTGATATTGCCTTCTTTGTAGTATTGCTTTTCCTTAAAGCTGGTCACCAGTTTCTCATTATTTGTTTCTACTACACCATAGCGGTCAAAATCAGACATTGGTTTTAATAACAGGGTGCATTCTGCCATATGGTGGGTATGAAAAATGGCAGGCTCATGCAGGTTTGCCTTGTATAATGTGTCGCCATTAGTTACTACCACCTGTTTTTCGGTAGCTTTTGAACAGGCCAGTAATATAGCGCCGCCGGTTCCGAGCGGTTCCTTTTCAATAGAGCATTGATAATTGAGTGTAGAAAAATTTCCGGTAAGGTATTCTTCAATGATTTCATGCATATGGCCAAGCGAAAAAATGAATTTTTCGATTCCCTGGCTTCTTAAATAATTAATAACGTAGAAAAGAAATGGTCTTCCTGCAACAGGAGCCATGCACTTGGGCAAGTCTGGAACAGTATCACGGAGCCTTGTTCCTAAACCGCCTGCGAGTATAATTGCCTCTTTAATTCCCCCCAACCCTCTGAAGGGGGCTTTAGAATATGCTGAAGATTTGGAATTTTCGCTGTTCATAGGAGCTGTAATTTCTCCCCTTTAGGGTCGGGGAAATAAGTTTTCTTCTACCAACTGGCAAATAATGTGACCGATAGTGATATGACTTTCCTGAATACGGGGTGTGTCTTTGGAAGGTACATTGATAAGGTGATCAGCCAGTTCCTTCATCTTTCCGCCTGTTTCACCCGTAAAGGCAATGGTGACAATGTCTTTTGTTTTTGCCACTTCAAATGCTTTGATGATGTTTTCTGAATTACCAGAAGTTGACAAGCCAATAAGCACATCACCTTTTTCGCCGATGCCGTCAATCATCCTGGAGTAGACCACATCATATCCGTAGTCATTGGCTACAGCAGTAAGATAGGAAGTATTACAGTGAAGGGCTTCAGCTGGCAATGCTTTACGGTCGGTATAAAAACGGCCGGAGAATTCAGCTGCCAGGTGCTGTGCATCAGCAGCACTTCCGCCATTGCCGCAGAAATACACCCTGTTCCCATTTTTAAAAGCTGCTGTAATCAGATCAACTACTTTTCCGATTGTACCTATCAGAGTAGCATCACTTAAAATCTTTTCTTTAGTTTCTATTGAAGCCTGAATTATTTGCCTGATTTTTTCCATATTAACCAATTAACTTTTTAACCAGTAACTAAACTGTCCATGTTTTCAATCCATGCTCTACAAACTGGTAGTTACGAACCTGTCCGCCAAAGTTCTCTAAACTTTTTATCACTTTGTATTTTGTGTTTACCGGGCAATAAAAGATCATAAAGCCGCCGCCACCTGCACCGGATATTTTTCCGCCGGTAGCACCGGATTTTTTAGCTGCGTCATAGATTTCTTCCATCAGCGGGTTACTGATACCTTCTGCCATTTGCCTTTTTTGCTGAAAACCGTAATCCAGGATTTCGCCGATTTCATTCAGCTTTCCTTTCAGCAGGGCTTCTTTCATCATGCGGGCCTGCTCTTTCAGGTGATGCATGGCTTCAATGGACTTTTCTTTTTTCTCTGTAACGTTTTTGCTTTGCTTTTTAATGATCTCAGCCGATTCACGGCTGGTGGATGTGTAATACAACAACAGGTTGTTCTCCAGTTCAAACAAATGTTGCTGCTTAACCCGCAGCGGATTTACAATCACTTTATCATCGCCATAAAATTCCATGAAGTTGACTCCACCGAATGTGGCTGCATATTGATCCTGCTTTCCCCCGGCGAGTTTCAGATCAATCCGTTCGATTTCATAGGCGTAATGAGCCATGTCATATTCACCCATTGGCAGTTTCAGCATTTCTGCAAAAGCACCAAGAATAGCAACAACCAAGGTAGATGAAGTGCCTAAACCGGAACCTGCCGGCGCATCAACAAAGGTTGACAGGCGAAACCCCTGTTCTTTGATTGGATAATCTTTTTGTATCCTGTTATATACTCCTTTTAAAAGGTCCAGTTTGCCGTCAATGGGCAGAGAAATATTCCAGTCAAATTGCTGTACTTCATTCCTGTCAATAGCTTCAAGTATGATCTTGTTTTCTGCAAGTGGTTCAATCGTCGCTTTAGCATAAAGAGAAAGGGTGGCATTCAATATAGCGCCACCGTAGAGATCGCTGTAGGGACTTACATCGGTGCCGCCTCCGGCGAGGCCTATACGTAAAGGAGCTTTGCTTCTGTATATCATATTGGGAACGCAGATTATTACGATTCTCATTATCTGCGCTGACCTTAATTATCTTAAAAATCAGCGTTCAATTGATTCAGCCAAACCGGTGATTGCTTCGGTAAGCTTTCCCCAGCTATATTTTTGTTTTTCATTGCGAAGATGCGGAATAAAAAAGTCTTCTCCTAATTGGTAGAAACGCAGAATGCCTTCTGCAATAGCTTGAGGTTCGGGCTCCACCACCAGCCCCACTTTTTCATGTGGCACCAATGAAGGCAGGCCACCGACATTTGTAACCACCATCGGTTTTTCAAAATGATAAGCGAGGGGAGTGACACCGCTTTGCGTGGCATTGCGGTAAGGCTGTATGACCGCATCGGCGGCACAGAGATAATATTTCACTTCACTATCGGGAATAAAATCGGTTCGCAGAATGAGTTGTTCTTGTATGCCGAGTTTTTCTATTTGCTCTTTGTACGGTTTTTCGTCTTCATAGAATTCGCCGGCTATGAGGAGTTTAGGGTTTGGAGTTTGATGTTTAGTATTCTTCATTACTGAAATAGCTTCCAGGAGCAAGTCCAGTCCTTTATATTTTCGGATGAAGCCGAAGAATAAAACGATCTTTTCATTTTCCGGCAAACCAAGATGTTTTCTTGCTTCCTGTTTGGAAATTATTTCTCCAAAGTTGTCGTACAAAGGATGTGATACCAGTTTGGCTGGCTTTTCTTTTTCAAAAAGACGAAGATCTGCCATCACTTTCTCACTCATGGTGATATAAGCATCGCAGCTTTTAAGGAAGTATTTGGTGAAAGGTTTATCACCCGGTCTTTTTTCATGCGGTATAACATTATCTGCAATACAGATGATCTTTGTATAACTGTTTTTTCTTACCCTGCGTAAAATAGTTCCTAATGCCGGGCCCATGAAGGGCAGCCAGAAACGTACAATAATAAAATCAGGCCGTTCCTTTTTTAAACGGTTACCGATCTTTATCCAGTTAAACGGGTTGACTGAATTTATTACCGTATGAATGTTGAGATTTTCAGGTGCAGGTTCATCTGTGTATTGTGTCTTTCCCGGGAAAAGAAAAGACGGATATTGAAGGGAGAAGGAATACAGGGAACAATCATGTCCTTCATCATTGAACTGTTTCGCAAGGCGTTGATTGAAAGTTGCCAAACCTCCCCGCAACGGATGTGCAGGTCCTATGATGACGACCTTTGCCATTACAGTCCTGTTTTCTTTTCTACGAGATAAGAGTTTCTTGCAGGTGAATTACGGGAGATCAGTTCACCGACAAAACCTGCAAGGAATAACTGCATACCGATGATGATCGCAGTTAAGGCAAGGTAAAAGCCGGGTTTATTCGTTAACGCAAAACTGCTGTCAATGAATTTTGAAACAACCAGGTAAACAGCAATGCCTAATCCGAGCAGGAAAAATAATGTGCCCCAAAGTCCGAAGAAATGCATCGGTCTTTTTGAAAACTTGCCTACAAATGTGATAGAGAGTAAATCCAAAAAACCATTCACAAAACGGTTCCAGCCAAACTTTGATACGCCAAATTTCCTTGCCCTGTGTTCTACTACTTTTTCACCGATCTTTTTAAAGCCAGCCCATTTGGCCAGTACAGGAATATAGCGGTGCATTTCACCATACACTTCAATGCCTTTTACTGTTCTGTTGCGATAAGCTTTTAAACCGCAATTGAAATCATGCAGTTTGATACCCGATACACTTCTTGTTACGGCATTAAAAAATTTCGAAGGGATATTCTTGGTCAGTGTGTTGTCGTAGCGTTTTTTCTTCCAGCCGCTTACCATATCATAACCATCTTCCATGATCATACGGCGGAGTTCAGGTATTTCATCCGGACTGTCCTGCAGGTCGGCATCCATGGTAATGACCACATCTCCTTCAGCTGCACGGAATGCCTCATTCAATGCGGCAGATTTGCCATAGTTGCGCTGAAACTTGATGCCTTTGATATTTGTGTTTTGTTTTCTCAGGTTTTCAATAACATCCCATGAATTATCGCTGCTGCCATCATCCACAAAAATAACCTCATAGCTGTAGTTGTTTTCTTTCATTACCTTTTCTATCCATGCAGACAGCTCAGGCAATGACTCTTCTTCATTTAATAATGGTATGACGATGGACAGATCCATAATTATTAGCTTCTGCGGGTAGTTAAGGCTGCGGTAACAGCCGTTATAATGGCACCAATGATCAAATATCCGAAAATTGAACTGTAAACCAGCATCATGGTATAGCCGTTTTTGTACTTCTTCACTACGTCTTCTATTTCTGCCGGTGTTTTGGAATTAGATTTTACCAGTTCTTCTTTATACAGTTTGGCTGATTCTTCCGCAAACTCAGGATGCATTTTGCTGAATATAGCCGTGAACAGTACCATGATCAGTGTAACGATGATGAAACAACGGAAGCCCTGGTTAAAATTGTCCCAGAACCTGCCGGTGTATTTCTCAGAATTTTTGTACGCAAGGATTGTCCAGATAATACCTCCTGCATACAGCACATAAACCAAATACTGAAAATTGGAATCTGCCGGCATGCCTGAATAATAAGTGATCAGTGCAATGGCAATCATAGCTGCCGCTGTAATGCCTCCCTTCAATGCTGGTGATAATCTCATAGTCTGTAATCAGGTAAGGATAATTTTTCCTTTTGTAATGATAGCTGCGGCTTTGCCGGTCAGTTGTTTACCAATAAAAGGTGAATTGGAAGATTTTGATTTGATATCCTTTTCTTCCACTGTCCATTGCTGGCCGGGATTGAATAGGGTAAGTGAAGCTGTGTTGCCGGTATTGACAGTAGCAGCATCAAGACCGAAAATTTTCCTGGGATTGACAGCCAGCAGCTCCACACATTTCTCCGGAGTAATGCCGGGAACAGCTGTGTTCAATGCCGCATAAGCAGTTTCCAATCCAATCATTCCCCATTTGGCATATTCAAATTCGATCACCTTGCTGTCAAATTCATGCGGCAGGTGATGAGAAGCAAGGCAATCCACTGTTCCGTTCAGTATCGCTTGTTTCAGCGCTTCTCTTTCTTCTTTTGTACGCAAGGGTGGATTTACTTTCAGGTTGGTATTGTAACCCGTCATGTTTTCATCACAAAAGAAAAGATGATAAGGAGTGACAGAACAACTTATTAATGCACCGCTTTCTTTTCCTCGTCTAATATATTCCAGTGATTTTTTGGTGCTGACAGCCGTGAAATGCAGTTTGGATTCTGCATAACGGGTTAGTTTGATATCTCTTGCCACCATCAGTTCTTCGGCCATGGCCGGTTTGCCTGGTAAACCTAATTGAGTGGATACAATGCCCTCATTCATCAATCCATGCGGGTTGATGCTTTTATCATCGGGCAACTGGATGATGGTACCGCCAAATGCTTTTACATATTGCAAAGCCTTTACCAGCAGTCCGGCCGATTGCACACTGTTCAACCCGTCACTGAATGCTATGGCACCGCTGTTTTTCATGTCATACATTTCGGCCAGTTCTTTTCCTTCCGTATTGCGGGTAACGGCACCCAGCGGATGCACACTTACCGGCAGTTGCTGGCTTTTTTGAACGATATATTCAACCGTAGCTTTATTATGAACAACCGGGTTGGTATTGGGAATAAGAAACACATCGGTATAACCACCTGCAGCAGCTGCGGCGGCACCTGTTTCCAATGTCTCTTTGTACTCATAGCCGGGGTCGGCAAAGTTGGCAAAGAGGTCAACCCAGCCGGGAGAGACACAAAGACCTTCAATACTGAATTCCTGGTCGGCTTTTACAGAAAGTTTTTGACCGATCTGGGTGATAATTCCGTTCTCAATAAAGATATCTGCTGTTTGTCCGTTGAAAGGAGAGAGGGGATCAACGATACTGGCTTGCTTAATGAGTAGCTTCATTAAG
>CAZWIM010000003.1:0-11292 GCA_964634265.1 uncultured Chitinophaga sp.
GTATGCATGACGGGGTTCGCTCCGCAGGAGCGGTATATGCCAGCCAATGCTACCCGATGCCTTTCCCCGCAGTATCAGGCTTTCAATAACTCATCTATTGAAATTGTTTCCAGGTACGGGGTTAAATGCTTTGTACTGTAAAGCACCCTGTACTCCATAATTTCTTTAGACTGGTGGCAACAAAAAGTTTCTACATAAAAACAAGAGAGCTGGAAAAGAAATACCATGTAATCCGGTAAAACCCGTTTTGCAATGGCTACACCCTTTTGCAAAACAACTTCTCTTTTTTCTTCCTCGGACAACGCAATAAATTCTGATAGTTTCATAAATGCCGGTTTTAAAACTGTTACGTTAAAAATGCAATTACCAAACCTGTGGTTGACAGAGACGAATCCCTGGCACTAACACTAATCAATGAACTTTTAGAGGCTGAGGCAAAAACTTAAAATAAGAACGGACAGTAAAGCTGTCTTTTCAACTACTGAGGCGGTGACAAATGTAGGATGATTTTTAAACTATCAAATTTTTTTTAGAGGGCAGGGCGGCAAGCTTTTTTATTTTGGGCTCTCATCGTCCATATCATTACTCAGCTGCAGTCCCGGCTGTCCGCTGCTACTCCGGCACAATGCCCCGCACACAAACCCTCACGGGGGTATCCGCTTCCATCCGGCAGCTTTTAAGCAATAGTGCATAGCCAGTTTAAGATGTGTCTAAAAGGAAAAAATCCGCCTGGTCAATTTTGCCACACAAATAGTTATCACACAAAACATTGTTATCCTTCTGATCACTGCCCTGCACAAGTAAACTTTTTTGTGATCTTGATTTATAGACATTGAGGATATAAAACTTAAATTAGCAGATTGTAAAATTTATAAATAGTAAGACCAGCTAATGGCTAAAAAAATAAAAGAAGTTACCGAAGAACCCCTCGAGAAAAAACTCTGGAAAGCGGCTGACAAGCTCCGTAAAAACATGGACGCAGCCGAATACAAGCATGTAGCGTTAGGATTGATTTTCCTTAAATACATCTCTGATGCTTTTGAAGAATTGTACAGCAAGCTCAAAGAAGGCAAAGGCGACTTTGAAGGAGCCGACCCCGAAGACAAAAATGAATATGTAGCTGAGAAAGTGTTTTATGTGCCGCCTTCTGCCCGATGGACATGGCTGCAGGGCAGAGCCAAACTGCCAACTATTGGTAGAGATATTGACGATGCCATGGACGCCATTGAAAAAGACAATCCTTCTTTAAAAGGTGTTTTGCCTAAAGTGTTTGCACAGGAAAAATTAGACAAGGCAACAGTTGGCGGACTGGTTGACTTGGTGAGCACCGCTACTTTAGGAACAAAAGAAGCCCAAAGCAAAGACTTGTTGGGCAGAGTGTTTGAATACTTTTTGGGTGAGTTTGCCTTAGCCGAAGGCAAGAAAGGCGGACAGTTCTATACGCCTGAAAGTGTGGTAAAACTATTGGTTGAAATGTTGGAGCCTTACGAGGGCAGAGTATTTGACCCTTGCTGCGGTAGCGGTGGTATGTTTGTGCAGAGTGAAAAATTTATTAAGCACCACCAGGACTATTACAAAAAGTACAACGGCAAAAAATTATCATTAAACCCTGCCGACCATATTTCTATTTATGGACAGGAAAGCAATCAAACAACATGGCGACTGGCAAAAATGAACCTTGCCATCAGAGGTATTGACAGCAGCAATGTGAAATGGAACAACGAAGGCAGTTTTTTAAATGATGCACACAAAGACCTGAAAGCCGATTTTATTATAGCCAACCCACCGTTTAACGACAGTGATTGGAGTGGTGAACTTTTACAGAAAGATGCACGATGGACGTATGGCACACCGCCAAGCGGAAACGCCAACTACGCATGGATACAACACTTCCTTTATCACCTTGCACCAAACGGACAAGCAGGATTTGTTTTATCAAAAGGTTCATTAACCAGCAACAGCAGTGGCGAAGATGTGATACGCAAAGCATTGGTAGATGCTGATTTGATTGACTGCATCGTAAACCTGCCCACCAAATTGTTTTTGAATACACAGATACCCGCCTGCCTGTGGTTTATGAAAAAGAACAAGCAGCAACGCAAAGGTGAAATTTTATTTATTGATGCCCGAAATAGGGGCTACCTCATTAACCGCAGAACCCGGGAACTAAGTGCTGAGGACATACAGCTAATTGCTCAAACCTACCACAACTGGCGAACAGGTGAAGCAGAATACAATGATGTGCAGGGCTTTTGCAAAACTGCCACACTAGAAGAAGTAAAAACTTTGAACTATGCACTTACACCCGGCCGCTATGTAGGACTCGCAGAGGAAGAAGACGATTTCAATTTTGCTGTACGCTTTGCCACGTTGAAAGCAGAATTGGAAAAACAGATATCAGAGGAAGAAGCTTTGAATAAACGTATTACAAGTAATCTTTACAAGATTTCGGTATGAAAAAAATAGTCTTAGTAAAAATAGCCTGGATGAAATACTACCAGGGAAGAGCAAATATTGACATACCTATATCGGGGGCAAAATATATAAAAGAGAATAAAAATGGCGGAGAAATATATAACTTCAAAAATGTAGATGGGAAAGTATATGCATATATCCCTTTTAACAATCAGATCAATATCAATAATCTTGGGGCAAAAAGTGAAGATGAATTTATTGAAGGCATAACAATTGTATTTTGTGCCAGGCATCCTTCTGAAGGTTTAATAAGAGTAGTAGGCTGGCATAAAAATGCAAGATTATACAGAAGGCTGCAAAAAAATAGCAAAGGCCATATCTATCATTCTGTTGCTAAACATAACGATGTGCATCCCGTACCGTATACAGAAAGGGTACTTAAAATTCCTAATGTATTTGGCCGGAACTCTCTATGTTATATTTCATTACACGAAAAAAAGAAGAAAGACCTTCACAGGATTGAAGAATATATAGCCCGAAAAGGGAAACCAGAAACGATAAACAAAGGCCGTTTTACTAAGAGAAGGCCATTTCAAAATGATAAGGAAATCAGGTTAAAAGTTGAATCTAAGGCTATAGAACTTGCAAAAAAATATTTTCAAATCAGACATGGTAGTTATAATGTAAAATCTGTTGAAAGGGATAATGTAGGTTGGGATCTTGAAGTAAATGCCGGAAGTGTAAAATTGAGGGTTGAAGTAAAGGGACTTAGTGGTAAAGACGTAAACGTACAGTTAACGCCAAATGAATTCAAGGCATTTAGCAAGAAAGCAAAAACATATCGTCTTTTTGTAGTAACCCAGGCTTTAACCAAAGAACCCGTGTGCAGAATTTTTGAATACCAAAGAAAAGGAGATTTGTGGGTGGGAGATGATAAAAGCCAAATTTTGGTAAGAAAAATTTACTCGGCTAGTTTGACCTTAAAAAATTAAAGCATAATAATGAGTGAGTGGAAAGAATATAAATTATCTGAATTGTGCGAATTAATCGGAGGCGGCACTCCAAAAACATCGGTTGCTGAATATTGGAATGGAAATATTCCTTGGCTTTCAGTTACAGATTTCAATACCGGAAGAAAATACTGTTTTGATGCAGAGAAAAAAATTACTGAAAAGGGGCTAAAAGAAAGTAGCACCAAAATATTGAAGAAGGGACAAATAATTATTTCAGCAAGAGGAACGGTTGGTGTTATTTCCATGCTCGGAAATGATATGGCATTTAATCAATCCAACTATGGTATAAATGCAAAAGATGATCTTACTTCAAATAATTTTCTCTACTATCTTTTAAAGGATAATATTCCACAGTTCATTTCTAATTCATACGGTGCGGTATTTGACACAATAACAAAACAGACTTTTGAACAAATAACAGTTGAACTCCCCCCACTCCCCGAACAAACCGCCATAGCCGAAGTATTAAGCAGCTTAGACGATAAAATAGACCTGTTGCACCGCCAAAACAAAACCTTAGAGCAATTAGCCGAAATGCTTTTTAGGCAGTGGTTTGTAGAGGAGGCGGAGGAGAATTGGGAGGTGGATGTTTTGGATAATATTATCGAACTACAAAGAGGAATAAGTTATAGCGGTTCATCATTAGGAGAAAAAGGGGAGGGATTGCCAATGCATAGCCTAAACTCGATAGATATTAATGGAAGCTATAAATACGAAGGCATTAAATATTACAAGGGTGACGCAAAAGGCAAGCAATTGTTAAGACCTGGTGATCTATTAATAATTAATACAGATATAACCCAAGACAATAGAATAATCGGATGGCCAGTATTTGTGCCTGAAGAGTTTGAGCATTCTGTGTCAACTCATCACCTATACTCAGCAACCTTAAAAAATGATAGAGTTTCAAAACTCTATTTATACTATCTTTTAAGACATCGTGATTATAGAGAGGCATTAGCTAATGCATCAAATGGAACTACGGTAAGTATGCTATCAAAAGAAGCGATTGGTGGTATTCAAGTTAGAATCCCATCGAAAGAAAAACGATTGCTTTTTGAAGAGCAAGTAATCGCTTTTCAAAAGAAACAAACCAATAATCAAAAGCAAATCCGGACCCTCACACAGCTACGGGATACTTTGCTGCCGAAGTTGATGAGTGGGGAGATTGGGGTAAAAAAAATGGAAAAATGAGAATAGAATACAACATATACTGCGATGAAAGCTGTCACCTGATGCACAATACAGGTAAGGCAATGGTTTTCGGTGCAGTTTGGTGTCCGATTAGTAAAAGGCATGAGGCATTTAAACGAATCCGTGAAATTAAAGTGGAGCATGGTATCAAACCAGATTTTGAAATCAAGTGGAACAAAGTATCACCTGCAAAAGCAGATTTTTACCTTAATCTGGTAGATTATTTTTTTGATGATGATGACTTGCATTTCAGGGCCTTGGTTGTGCCGGATAAAACAGTACTAGACCATAAAGCCTTTAATCAGGATCATGATACCTTTTATTATAAAATGTATTTTGATTTGCTCAAGGTTATTCTTTCGCCTGACTGTGCTTACAATATATATGTTGATATTAAGGACACTCGTAGCCAGAAAAAAGTAGAAGAATTGCACAGTGTGCTTCGCAACAACCATTACGATTATCACGATCAGATTATTAAGAAGATACAGCAGGTACAGTCACATGAAGTTGAGTTATTGCAGATAACAGATCTGTTAACCGGTGCAATAGGGTATCTGCATCGGGGCTTACAGGAGAATGCGGCAAAAGTTAAGTTGATTGACAGAATCAAAGAGCGATCTGGATATAGCCTGCTGAAATCTACCCTGTACAAGGAGGATAAGTTGAACATTTTTATTTGGAAACCAAGAACAGTAACGAATGGATAGTAATACAGTAGAATTACCCGACTTGTTGCTGCTCGAAGATTTTGGTGGTGATTATCCGTCATATATTGAGGCGGTTTACAAGGTATTTAAACGGGATTTTGTATCAAAGAAAACTAAATTTAGAGATGAAGAACTTCGCCTCAAATGGCATCCCATATACCAAGAAAAAGCATATACGTTTTACCACATGACTCATCAAGGTGAGGATGAGCAAAATCGTTTGCCCGATTTGCGGAGGTGTGAACGAATGCCTTGGGCAAATCCAACGATTGAAAAATGTGACACCTGGAGCCTGAAGATTTGGCCTCAGGTGAGAACGGGAAAAGGTGGCACTCGTAATAGGATTTGTATTTGGCTTGAACTGCTAGACGAGCCCGATTATATGGTTATCCTTGATGTAAGGGAAGATTACAAACTGCTATGGACAGCATTTGTACCTCAGTATCCACATGAAAAGAGAAAAAAGCAAAAAGAGTATGAAGCATGGCTTAAAACGCTGAAATCGTCAGGGGACACCTAACGACTTCGTAACTCCTTTGACGCATGGTCATTGAGATGCCGCAAATTTATACACAAAATGTTGATATAAGAAAGGAAGTCTAAAAAAATAACATAACTGATTGAAACACATCACAGAAAATATTATTGAGCAGTCAGCTATTGAAATTTTACAATCGCAGGGATGGGAATATGCCAACGGTAAGGAGATTTCACCCGAAGGGCTTTTTTGTGAAAGGGAAAGTTTCAGTCAGATTGTTTTGCTTAATCGATTACGGACAGCTATTGCCAAAATAAACCCAACTATTCCGTTAGATGCGCAGGAAGCAGCCGTTCAAAAAGTATTGCGTATTGCTTCGCCTGATTTGCTGCATAACAATGAAGAGTTTCACCGCTTGCTGGTAGAGAAAGTAAAAATCCCGTATCAGGAAAGCGGTTACGAAAGAAGTCACGAAGTTGCATTAATTGATTTTGAACATCCTGCCAACAATCAATTTTTGGTGGTGAATCAATATACTATTATTGAAAACAATCAAAACAAACGCCCAGATGTATTACTGTTTGTAAACGGTTTGCCTTTGGTGGTGATTGAATTGAAAAACGCAGCAAGTGAAAATGCAGATATTAAAAGTGCATATCAGCAAATACAAACCTACAAAGCCATCATTCCGAGTTTGTTTACTTACAACGCAATCTGCATTTTATCAGATGGTTTGGAATGTAAGGCAGGAAGCATTTCGGCAGATTTGAGCCGATACATGACATGGAAAACCGCAGACGGAATAAAAGAAGCATCAAGATTCAAACCACAATTGGAAACCTTGCTGAAAGGAATGTTGCAACCAGCAACATTGTTGGATTTGGTTCGCAACTTCATTGTGTTTGAAAAATCAAAAAAGGAAGATGCAAAAACTGGATTAATACAAATTCAAACTGTAAAAAAATTAGCAGCTTATCATCAATATTACGCAGTAAACAAAGCCGTTCAATCTACATTGAAGGCTTCAAGCGAAAACGGAGACAAACGAGGTGGTGTGGTTTGGCACACACAAGGTTCAGGTAAGAGCTTGAGTATGGTTTTCTATTCAGGAAAACTCATCACTTCACCGGGAATGAGAAACCCGACCGTTGTAGTGATTACAGATCGTAATGATTTGGACGACCAATTGTTTGACACTTTTGCTTCATCGGTGCAGTTGTTAAGACAAGAACCCATCCAGGCAGAAAACAGAGAACATTTGAAAGAACTGTTGAAAGTGGCCAGCGGGGGCATTGTATTTACAACCATTCAGAAGTTTTTACCTGAAAATGAAAATTCTGTTTACGACCAACTTTCAGACCGTAAAAATGTGGTAGTAATTGCTGACGAAGCTCACCGGACACAATACGGTTTTGAAGCAAAATTGATTGATAAAAAAGACAAAGAAACCAAAGAGGTAATTGGAAAACGCATTGTATATGGATTTGCTAAATACATGAGAGATGCTTTACCCAACGCAACTTACATTGGTTTCACAGGAACACCCATTGAAGGAACAGATATAAACACACCAAAGATTTTTGGAAATTACATTGACCGATATGACATTAAAGATGCAGTTGATGATGGAGCAACAGTGAAGATTTTTTATGAAAGTCGTCTGGCTAAAGTGAATCTGGACGAAGAAGGCAGACGATTGATTGAGGAATTTGATAAAGAACTAGAACAGGACGAGGAACTCACAGAAAAACAAAAAGCCAAAGCCAAGTGGACTAAATTGGAAGCCATTGTAGGTCATCATGCAAGGGTTAAAAATCTCGCAAAAGACATCGTCACCCATTTTGAAAAGAGACAAACTGTATTTGAAGGCAAAGCTATGATTGTAGCTATGAGCCGCAGAATTGCGGCCGACCTATACAAAGAAATTATTGCACTTCGTCCCGATTGGCACAATGCCGATTTGACCAAGGGAGCGATAAAAGTGGTGATGACAACCAACAGTGCTGACGGACCTGAAATATCAAAACATCATACCACCAAACAACAACGCAGAGATTTATCAGAAAGAATGAAAGACCCTGCTGATGAATTGAAAT
This sequence comes from uncultured Chitinophaga sp., assembly GCA_964634265.1. GTDB lineage: Bacteria > Bacteroidota > Bacteroidia > Chitinophagales > Chitinophagaceae > JJ008. Next base: position 7,907 of record CAZWIM010000003.1, read on the forward strand.
TGGTAATTGTTCGGGATATGTGGCTGACAGGTTTTGATGCTCCATGCTTGAATACTATGTATGTGGACAAGCCCATGAGAGGACACAACCTGATGCAAGCCATTGCAAGGGTAAACCGTGTTTTCAAAGACAAGCCTGGCGGTTTGATTGTAGATTATTTGGGAATTGGAACAGACTTGAAAAAGGCCCTTTCATTCTATGGCGAAGCAGGTGGTAAAGGCGACCCTGCTGAGAACATTGAGAAAGCATTTGAGATTTTTAAAGAGAAATTGGAAGTAGTGCAGCAAATGTTCAATGAGGACAGCACAACCCGAAATGACATTTTAGTGGAAGAACCCGAAGCATATTACGAAGGCAGCTTCAAATTCAATTATCGTAGATTTTTTGTGGTAGAGGCACAGGAAAAACTTTCTATCATCTTGCAGGCAGAAGAACACATTTTGGGTTTGCAGGACGGCAAGGAAAGGTTTATCAGGGAGGTAAGTTTATTAAGTCAGGCACTTTCACTTTGCATAACCAAAGAAGAAGTTCAGCCACACCTACCCGAAGTAGCTTTTTTCCAGGCTATGAAAGCACGGCTGGCAAAGTTTGATGCTCCAACAGGGGGAGGCAGAACAGATGTAGAAATTGAAACGGCTATCAAACAAATTGTTGATGAAGCGTTGAGCAGCGATAAAGTAATTGACATTTTTGATGCAGCAGGAATTGCTAAGCCCGAAATTTCAGGACTGGAAATTTTATCAGACGAGTTCCTTTTGGAAGTTCAGGGAATGCAGCACAAAAATTTAGCTATTGAATTGTTGAAAAAGATTCTGAACAATGAACTGAAAGTAAGAGCCAGAACAAATTTGGTAAAGAGCAAGAAATTGTTGGAAATGCTGGAAGGAGCAATAAAACGCTACCAAAACAACTTGTTGACTACAGCTGAAATTATTCAGGAACTCATCAACATTGCTAAACAAATCAAAGAAGCTGACAAAGAAGGCGAAAAACTCGGACTGAATAATGATGAAGTTGCTTTTTACAATGCACTTGAAGTAAACGACAGTGCAGTTCAGGTTTTAGGTGACGACACATTAAAAGAAATTGCAAGAGAAATAGCGGACAAAGTAAGAGCTAACGCAACTATTGACTGGACAATCAGAGAAAGTGCAAGAGCCAAACTCATGGTGCTTGTAAGGCGGACACTCAACAAATACGGTTATCCGCCAGACAAACAGCAAAAAGCAATTGAAACAGTATTAAAACAAGCGGAATTATTAGCAGACAATCTAACAGCATAAAGCTTGCACCAAAGTCTTAGCCTTGGTTCGTGTCCTCACGAATCATAATCTGTGTTCATTTGCGTTCATCCGTGGCCAACCCGCATCTCGTACCCCGTATCCCGCCTCCCGTCCTCCCCCCAAATTTTAACAAATTTCCTAAGTACTAACCCTTACCAATACTACTTTTTGGTTATTGACTTCACTTTTATTTTGCCCTTACTTTGAAAAAGCTCTTTTACAGGCTATAAATCGCATAATGCATTGAAAAAGGGGCCATTGCAGGCATCGAAATCGATATTTACAGTATCGAAATAGACTTTTACAACGTCGAAATTCATTTTTACATCGTCGAAATGAACTTTTACAGTATCGAAACGGCCATTTACAACGTCGAAATCGGTTTGTGCAGCATCGAAATGAACATTTACAATGCCGAAATGACAATTTACAACGCCGAAATGACATTGTACAGCGTCGAAATCGCCAACTACAACGTCGAAATCCACAACTGCAACCTCCTTTTCAGTAGCAGAAATTTCAAATTTCAAACCTTCATCCGGTTATAAACTTTCTCAAAAACAAAAACCATTTTTTAACCTGAAAATTCAAAAAACATGAATGCTAGATTAGAGGCCCGCCTCAACATGTACCATGCAGTCATTGCTTACTGCGACGAGAATGCAGTTATCGTAGCCACAGTACCCGCCTTTCAAACAGCCCTTACATCCTTTAAGGCAAAAGTTTCTTCTATTGTCAGCACTTCCCAGCTCGAAGAAGAAATCACCAGCGGTATCGCTACAGACAAAGGGGTCTTACGCACCACTCTCTGCGAACAGGCCGCCGACATTGCAGCATTGGTATATGCCTATGCCGCATCAGTCAATAACAACACATTAAAAGAAGCAGTGGATTTCTCCAAATCAGATTTGCGCTTGATAAAGGACGATAACCTTCCGCAGGTATGCCAGAACATACATGCAGCTGCCAATGACAATCTCGCAGCATTGGCGCCCTTTGGAGTCACTGCAGGTATGTTATCATCACTCGATGATCTCATTGAAGACTATGCAGAAGCGGTTCCCAAACCAAGAAATGCAACAGCCCTGAAAAAAACCTATGCTTCCACACTTAAGAATCTCTATGCAGAAGCAGATACTATCCTTAAAGAACAAATGGACAAAACAGCCATATCATTCAAAACTGCCAACGCCGTTTTCTACGAAACCTACAAAAACAACCGCATCATTCTCGACCCCGCCACATCTGCCACACAGGTGGCCGGTATCGTTCGGGATCAGTGGACAAACAATCCCGTATCCGGTGTAGCAGTACAGGTAGTAGATCAGTCTTATACAGCCACTACAAACGGCAGCGGCGAATACACCATTAAAATTCCAGTCCCCGGCGAGTACAACATCACCTTTACCAAAGCAGGTTATGTAACAAAAACCGAAGAGAATGTAGAAATCACTCTCGGAGAAGAAACAGAACTAGATGTTACGATCACTCAGATACCCACCTAAATAAAAAAAGCCGCCACCAGGCGGCTTTCTTATTCCAATCTTTCCATCGTCAGCCAATCCATATTCCGCCAGCGGAAAAATCTGCGTTCATTTGTGTTCATCTGTGGTCAACATATATTCCGCTTACGGAAAATTCTGTGTTCATTTGTGTTCATCTGTGGCCAACCATAAAGCATATATCGCTCCTACGGAGCGAAGCCGGTGTATATAAACTATTTTTCTACCAATATTCTGCCCCTCCGGGGCAATCCGTTTTAATCCGACTTTTCACAAGGAAATTGAAGAACAATTCCAGCGCCTTGTTCCGCCGTACTTTAATACTCATATTTCTTTAAACACTTTCAAGGCGGAACACAGCGCCTCCAAGGTCTAAGCATAACACGAAGCGGAGTCTTGCCCTATTGCTTCACTCATTTACTATGCTCAACCAAAACTCCGCCGCTCCAACTTACACAGGTGCGTTGGCCGGACAAACAGGCGGAGCAATTTGTTTGTCCTTGAATTTTTGGTTCTTTTGGTTCAAGCCAAAAGAACAAATAATAAGAAAAAGATACCGGGTCAAGCCCGGTATGACATCACTCCGTAACCCCAACATCTC
>CAZWIM010000003.1:11392-18737 GCA_964634265.1 uncultured Chitinophaga sp.
CATCTGCGTTCATTTGCGGCCATCTGCGGCCACTCCATATTCCGCCTGCGGAATAATCTGTGTTAATCCGTGTAATCCGTGGCCAACCCATTCACCACAGGTGAATTCAATTCGTTCTTAATTCATTCGTGTCATTCGTGCCATTCGTGGCCAACAAAAAAACCGTTCATTACTTACACCAAGCATGAACGGTTCAAAACCACACAATAAAAAACATTAATCTTTCTTCAGCCACACCGCTTCAAAAGCCGGGTAACCTCTTTCACCATTAGTGGTAAGGGCCGTAAAGCGCAGCTTGTAATAATTATTATCACCATCCTTTACAATATAGTAACGGTCGGTTCTTACCGAAGGTGATACACCGGGGCCACCGCCGGAACGCCAGTCGGCACCAATACTGATCTGTGATGTATTGAAAGTAAGGGTAGCAATATCAGCCGCTGCAAAATCAGCAAAGGCTTTGGTACTTGATAATACTCTTACCACCTGCACATTCCGGTTCTGCAGCATCATGTCCTGGAAAAGATAGGGCACTTCGCCACTGCCGAAATTGCTGACATTGGAGAAATAAGTCCAGGCAAGATCCCATTTCTTCTTTTGTGGTTCTACGGGTACAATGCCGTTTTCAAAGGAAATGTATTTGAAGAAATACGCATCGTCTTTAGCGATCTCTATACTGCTGAAACTGGTGGCCGCAATATCTGCATGCTGCAGGGTGTAGCCACCGCTGGTATTGCGGATGATGCGGATCTTCTTCCAGCCCCTTGCCGGTGCAGGACTACCGGGAGCAAGGCCACGGTTAACGATATATACTTTATTATCCGCCGCATTGGCGCTGATGGATGCAATAGCAGTACGGGTAAGGTCGCCATTGGGATAATCAATATACGGCAGTGAAACAGTGCTGGGGGCAAACTGGTTAAAGGCCACTTCGGTGGAGAAGCCAACAGTATCAGCAGCGGTTACGGTGTTCAGATCATTTTTATTAAGCTGCTTCGCCATCATAGCAGCAGAAGAGTTGAGGATAACCCGGAAATCATCAGCGCCGGTGTAGAAGCCAAGGTCCCAGGTGCTGCGGTTAACAGCTGTCTGCCGGTTGGCGCTGAGGTCAATAAATACTTTGTTGGGGAATAACACACCACCACCGTTGACGGTGAGGGCAGGATTATTCGCTACGATCTCACCAAAGCTGAGGGTAAACTGTTTGGTGGCGCCGATGAATACCGGTGCGGCCGAACTGTAGAGATCAAAACTGATTTTTTCATCGCCATCAAACAACACCCCGTTTACTTTGGTAACTGTGAAGCTGGCTTCATTGTTACCGGAAGGAACCGTAACGGTAAGCTTGCCGGCAGTGGCGGCAGGAGTGGTGGTATAATCTGTACCGTATACCACACCTTGTTCGCCGAGGTTGATGGTAACAGCAATATCCCTGTCGGTATTGCGGGAAAGTTTGAGACGGACATTAATGGAAGCTTCAGCAGCTGTCATTCCCTGTGCGGTACTTTCAAACACTACAAAGTTGTCGGCCTCTACGGCATCTCTTTTGCGGCAGCCGGTGATAATCAGCGCAGCTGCTGCTATACTTAGAAGTGCTTTGGTTAGTTTTTGTTTCATCGTATTATAATTAGTGTGTGACAGATTGTTGTTGAATTATTTTTTGTTCCAGTTGAAAACTAATGTGGCAAAATAAGAACGGCCTGTGCCTACATTCAGTCCGCCGCCGGTATGTATACCACCTTGTACGAAGCTGCTGTTGATACGGCTAACATCGAAGAGGTTGCGAACACCTGCATTGAGGCTGAGCACCCGGAAAAATTTTTTGCTGATGCTGAAGTCGGCCATGTGATAGGCATCCTGTTCTGACAAAATGATATCAGGGCCATTGGTAACATAGCGGGGACGTTTGCCCACCAGTTTATAAAACAGGTTCAGGTCGAGACCCATCTTTGTGAAATGATAACTGGCTGTTGCATTGGCTTCGGCAGACCATACCAGTTGGGGCAGGCTTTTGTCTGCATCATACTGATTATTGTAAAAACCAGTATAAGCAAAACCGGCATTGAAGTTCCAGTTCTTATAGCCATAACCTGCTGTGAGGTTTACACCGGATGTTTTGCTGTTAAGCACATTGTAGAGTTTGGCTGTATCGGAGCTTTGGGTGAATACATAATCAATCAGGTTCTTTACATCATTGTAAAAGCCACCCAGCTGCAAATGATACAAAGCGCCGTTGTCTCTTTTCTTTTTCATATTGACAGAGCCGGTAAAGCTGTGAGAGGTTTCTGCTTTCAGGTCAGGGTTGCCCACCACCTGGTGATTGGCATCGAAGAAACTGAAGTAGAGTTCCCGCAGGGAAGGAGAACGGAAGCCCCGTGCATATGAAATACGAAAATCAATATCATTGGTCAAAGACAGCTTTGCATTGATAGAAGGAATAAAGGGAGGCGCATCGTACACGGAGTTTTTGATAAATCGTAAACCGGGACGGATGCTGATCTTACTGTTCGGAGTGATCTCTGAAGTGATGAAGAAAGCATAATCATCTACGGCATTGGAACCGCTTTGTAATCTTTCACCTTCGCCACGGTCGAGGTTGATATCCACACCGGGCTGAAAGCTTACTTTATCAGATAATCTATATAATGCAGTACCACGGAAAGTGAATCCCCTGAAATCAACAACAGATTGTTTGCCTTCTCCGGGGTCTAATCGTACATCACCATTCTTTTTATTGACGGTGGTGGAGAATACCTGGCGGCTGTAATCGGTATAAGATGTTTGTACCTGGAAGTTGAGTTTGCTGTTAACGAAATAAGAACCCTGTAACTGGTGCATCACCCGTTGTGAAAGATATTCCTGGTCGTAGGCCAGTGTGTCGCCGGATATCTGGTCAGGGAAGGGAGAGAAGTTACCGGGGTTGGTGATCACTTCATCTAACCCGTCAATGCGGTAACGAAGACTGAGTTTGCCTTTGGTATAACCGATGAAACCGTTGGCGATCAGCTGGTCTTTTTTATGCCATACTAATTCTCTGTCAACAGCAGTATCCTGCCAGCCACCGAAATAGTTATGTGCAAATGATCCGCCGGCTTCCCAGTTATTGCGTTTCCAGGTGAGGCCCGCCTGCTGGTTGTGAATACCTTGTTTAATGCCGTATTCATTGCCCACTGTTTCTTCATGCAGTCTTGCTGTAACGGAAAGATTATAGTTACTTGATTTTTTCGTGATGATATTGATAACACCGGCCAGTGCATCGGCACCATAGATAACAGACATGGGGCCTTCTACTATTTCAATGCGTTCGATAGAGTTCACATCAATCTGGCTGATGTCAAATTCATTGTTCACTCCCTGGCGGCCGATAACAGGCAGGCCATCGATCAGGATCTTTACATTCTGGCCGCTTAGGCCCAGCATGTTGATGGCAGAACCACCCGTGGCAAGGTCTTGTGAAAAACGCATATTGAGTTCGTTTCGCAGTACATCCTGCAATCTTGTAGCGCCTTGCTTCAGGATTCTTTCTTTACCGATTACTTTAACCTGGTAAACGGAATTCTTAACGGATTGTGGTTTGTATTGCCCGGTGATGACGACTTCTTCGAGGTCTTTGGCTTTGGTAGTGTCTTCCGGAGGGGGAATGCGCAGCTTTTGTGCATTGAGTGAAATGGTGATACAACTTATGGCAGTTGATAACAGTAGAATTTTGTTTCTCATAATAATAAAATGATGACGCAAAGTTTTGTCAGCATTAATTGAGAATTATCACATCACTGTCACGAAACAGTGCATTAAAATTCTTTGACAAAAAAATGACAGCGTATCGTTAATGAATCAGTGCAGTGACTGACATAAGTCATGTGATAATTTTTTTTCTTCAATGAGAAAAAATAAAAAAAAGCCTCTCTTGTTTAAAGAAAGGCTTTTGATAAGAAAGAAAAATTTATCAGAATAACTATGTTTTGCCTATGTGCCTGTGTGGTTTAAAATAATTTACCACATAGGTACATAGATACATAGGTTATCACATAGTTTTTATTTACCAGGAGTTTACTAAAGTTTAGCGCCGAGACTGATGAAGAATGTTCTTCCGTCAGCCGGTAATGCACCGGGGCCGGGATAACCACCTGCACGGCGGGTAAAGTAGCGGGCATCGGTAAGGTTGTTGATACCGGCTTTGATGTTTACTCCTTTGGAAAATTTATAAGTCGCTGTAATATCTGTTACAGTATAAGAAGGAATCAATCCGTTGTTGCCGTTGGCTGTTGCAGCCAGGGTATTATTGGCATCGCTGAATGTTTCTCCTACATAACTCAGTTGTGTGGTCAGCAAAAATGCTTTGTAACCGGCGGTGATACCTCCACGGAAAATATTTTGCGGTGCATTCTCCACTTTCTTTCCTTTGGTGGCGGCGTCTTTATGATCGCTGCTGTAACGGGCATCGGTGTAGGAATATGAACCGAATATAATAATATCTGCGTTGGTATTTTTAGTGAAAGCCCTCCACGGGTTGAACTCTGCATAACCTTCAAAACCTTTGCTGGTGCTGCTGCCTACATTGGTGATCAGACGATAGGATGGTGTGCCGGCAACAGTTACGGTACCCACCCGGTTATTGTATTGCAGGTAATAAGCACTGATGTCAAACTGCAGGAAGTTTTTCACTTTGCCGCGGTAACCGAGGTCTGCATTAAAACCTTTGGCATCTTTCAGATCGTTGTCCACTACATCTGTTGTCGGCGGAGCCTGCAGGTTGGCAAACTGAATAGGACGGTATGCCTGTGCTATGCTGCCGTAGATTTCTGTTGTTCTTGTAATATGATATTCTGTACCGATACCGGCCAGCACAAAACTTCTGCTGCGGGTGATGTTTTGTAATAATATCTCAGCACCTCCTGAAGTATATCCGTTGCGGCCGGAGGCAGCGCCTTCTAACCATTCAATACGAACACCGGGTATGATATAGAATTTATCGTTGAAGCGGAAAATATTTTCTGCAAAGGCGGCTGCATTTTTTGAATCAAAATTGATGTCTCTTGGATAATTACCGATAATGCTAACATCATAAGAAGAACCGGTAGTTCCTTTTCCATCGGCCATACGATGAGTGGTACCGGTGTACAAGCGAATGCCGCCTGACAAGGTATTTTGCATCCTGCCCAACTTATAATCGGTGATGATGCGGCTCTCCAAGCCATAGTTGCGGTAATTGTCCACCTGTACGGTTCTGTTATTGTATTCACCGGTAGCACTGTTGATACTATCTTTTACAGTTATGGATTGCAGGAAGCCCACACTGCTTCTGTCGCCAATCGTGGCGAAGAGTTTGGTATTCCATTTAGTGCTTTCGTTAAGCTGGTAATTTAAGATAAGGGCAGGAGTGGTCCATTTTATATCAAACCAGTTACGGCTGCGGAAACTTTGTTGCGCATTGCTTTTGATCTGTGCATCCGTCAGCCCACCGGGCTGCTGACTGCGGATATGCGAGAACATGACTTCTGCGGTGAGTGAAAGTTTCGGATTAAAGTAATAAGTAGCTGTTCCGAAACCGGCATTGGTGAAGTAGCGGCTGTTTTGTCTCCAGCCATCGCCGTTGCGGTGATCGAAGAAGGAATAGTAATGCCATTTGCCGGTTTTGCCGCCAATCGCATTGTAACTGTTGAAGAGGGCATTGCTGCCAAAAGTTTGTTGTGTTTCGAATTCAAACTTTTTGCTGATCTCACTTCCGTTTCTCAGGATATAATTCACCAGTCCGCCGAACTGCGGCCCGTATTGCAAGGAGCCCTGTCCTCTTACCACTTCAATTCTTTGCACGGCCTGCAGCTGCGGGTTATAATACGCTTCGGGGTAACCAAAAGGATCGGCGGCAATATCGTACCCGTTCTGGCGGATATTGAATTCCCAGCTGCGGTTGGGGCTTAATCCCCTTGCAGCAATACCTATTTGTATACCGCTGGGATCACTTTCCCATACATGAATGCCGGGTACCTTCGCCAGTACCTGACGCATACTGTTAGTCACTACATTACCCTGTACATTGTCCAGAACGATGAGTGCATTTTTCTTTCCGGCGTAAATAGAAGTGCCGACTACTTCCGGCATTTGCTGGTAATCACTCTTGCTGTTGCGGCCTACTACGGTTACATCGGGCAGGTATTTATGTTGTGGTTTTGTGGAATCATCGTGAAAAATTGCTGAGGGCTGGTTTTGTTGGGCGGTACAGATGGTACTCAAAGCAGTAATTGCTGTAATAAATAAAAATGTTCTTCGCATACCTGTTTTTTAGTGGCGCAAAGGTCAGCCCTGCAGGAGTGCCTGTTCTTACGTAAAAGGAAAATCGGTTTACGCAAAACGAAAACAAAAAAGGCTGTCGGTGAAGACAGCCTTTTAATATTATAAGTAGTGTAATGCTTATTCAACGATAGTGATCCCATTTGCAGTTATTTTCACTTCTTTCTGGGGTTCTTTTATCGCATCAATCTCTTCTTTTGATTTTTTGGCATCTTCAGCGTAATGCTTCAGCTCAGCAACAGAAGTTGTTTTCATTTTTGCTTCGCCTTCGATCACCACTGTCTTTCCTTTGGCAGCCAGCGGCAGGAAGAAACCATAATCTTTCATTTTCACCATAGCTGTTTTGCCGTCAGCCAGTTCAAGCTTCAGCCAGCAACCTTTCTTCGGGCATACTTCGGTAATTTTTGCTTTGATCTTTACGTTGTCAAACTCAGAGCCGCCATCCAGTTTGGCCACCACATCATTGATGTTAAGGGCACCTTCCGTATTATTTATTTTTTCGCCATACCATTCACCCACTTTTGCATCTCCTTCGGGTGGTTGAGCATTGGCGATAAAGCCAAATCCGGCAACGATCAGCGTTAAGAACAATTTCTTCATGTTATTTTTATTTTGGTTGTTTGAAAAGGAAATCAAAGATAGCTTTTCACCGCAAATAGTTGCCTATTCGGGTAAAACAGGTTTTTTAAAGTCAGCGGGAGGGGCTGATATGGCCTGCAGAAAGGCCAGCAGGTCAGCTTTTTCCCTTTTGGTTAACTGCAAGGGCTTTAATAGTTTACTGGCGCCCTGCGCTGCATTGCCGGCATTGAATTTTTCAATGATGGCCGCCATATCGGTTTCTTTGCCATCATGCATCCAGGGGCCTGTTTTCATTACATCCCGCAGCGAAGGTGTTTTGAATTTGCCCATGTCCTCGTCCTTATGGGTTACCTTATAATAACCATCGTCATTGCCGGAAAAACCAATGTTATGAAATAAGTTGTCAGTGAACAATGAACCGCTATGGCAATTCATGCATTTGGCCTTTGTCCGGAAAATATGCAGCCCCCTGATT